>MWYZ01000071.1 GCA_002050365.1 Acidobacteria bacterium 28-1 | reverse complement strand
CGAAAGTTTGAACTCGTTTGCCATAATTGCTCAAGTTTTATAATATTTTCATCTGTCAGATTATTGACAAATTTATTAGGCATATTCATTTCTACATTATGCCACAAAACATCTATTCACCTGCATACCTTCTGTCATTTTACCGCTTTCATTTTTTCATCCAGCGAATCGAGCCGTTTCTGTGCCTCAGCTGCTTCGGCAGATTTCGGGAACTTCTTTGTAATCTCGCGCCAACTCGCGCCGTCGTAATGCAGAATTTTAGTATTTGGATTAAAAATAAAGTTAATGCCGTGCCGACGATAGCGGTCAAGCGAAACGTAGTTTAAATAAAAGCTGTGAAGCGGTGCGCCCGATGCTGCCATCTCGCGGCGATTGAGTCTTCTCGCCGCTTCATTTGAAAGTCTCAAGGCAGTTTCCTCCATCAAATCGCCCATTAATAAAAGAATCGCGGGACGCAGAGACGAATCGGGAAAAGTTTCGAGAAAAATTTCGGCGCGTTCGATTTGCTCGAATCCATCCGAAGATTGGACGAGTTTTGCAAGACGAGCGTCATCGCCGCGCCGAAATTTTCCGACAATGGCTTCCGCCTGCACCCAACCGTAGTTATTCGGCGGAGCCGTTACGCGATAAAACGTCACGCCGTCAGCTTCTTTTGAACCCAGAATTGAAATTTTTCTACCGTTTTGCATTCTTATTACAGCTTTAGAAAAGAGGCTCGGTTCAAAGCGCAGAACGGCTAATCTTTCGTCAACGACGACGGCATTATTAGACGGCTGGGCAGCAATCGAATTTTTAGCTTTTGGCGGAAAACGGCGGCGATTTTGCGCTTGCGTGTTAGAAGTAAAAATGAGAAAGGCGAGAAAAACGATTGCGAATAGTGAGCGTTTCATACAATTCTCCTTTTGAAATAACAGTTAAATTCAGCAAATCAAAGGCGATTGAAAAAATGAGCGAGTTCAGCGTTTTAAATTTGCCAAATTAATTCTGCTCTGCACGCCGGCGTGGTGAAAGTGGCAAATAGCGATAGCCAAAGCGTCAGCCGCGTCGTGCGGTTGCGGAACGGTTTTCATCTTCAAAAGCAGACGCACCATTTCTTGAACTTGGTGTTTTTCGGCGTTCCCGTAACCGACGACCGTTTGTTTAATTAAGCGCGGGCTGAATTCGGAAATCTCTAAACCAGTCTTCTCACCCAAAAGAAGAACCACGCCGCGCACTTGTCCGAGTTTTAGAGCGACCTTGACGTTGTTGGCGTAAAACGCTTCTTCGACTGACATAACATCGGGCTGAAATTTGGCAATTACGGCTTCGATGTCGTCATAGATTTTCAAAAGACGCTTGGAAAACGCATCGCGCGGACTTGATTTAACCGTGCCGAATTCAACCAAATTATATTTCAACCCGCTTCCTTCGACCACACCCCAACCGAGCGTTTCGCTTCCCGGGTCAATGCCTAAAACACGCATTTAATTAAGTAATAAACTGTTTTGCCTGGTAATTTACGCCCTCAAGATAACGCACATCGCCGGTGAAAAGCAAGCCGGAACATTTAAGGGACGAGGGACAAGGAACAAGAGAGGAGAAATGAATAAAACTCAAAAAAGTTGAACTTTCTTATTCATCCCTCGTCCCTTATCCCTTGTCCCTCGTCCCTTGTCGCTCCGACGTAGCGCGATTCGCTTGATTAACGTAAGATTAAAAACTTAATGAATGACGTAAGTCCAAAAGAATCCGTTCGCGCCTTACTCGCCAAAATTGTTGATTACGCCGGACTTTTTCCGCCGTCGCAACTCTCGATATCTGAATCGGTAAATAATTACGCGACGTATAAAAACAGCCGTTTCAGTTGGATGCTCGGACGTTTTGTCGTGCCGGTTTCGCGCCTTGACGAATTTGCCAAAAGCGCGAAAGATTCGTTTTCAAGAACCGGAGACGTGTGGAAATTGAGCGTTTTGGCGAGCGAAGATGTTGACGAAACCGTCCAGCGGATTGAAGATTTTAATGGCAAATTTGCCACGAACGCGGTTGCCGACGCGCTCGAAATCAAAGCTGCAAGTTCTCTGGAAATCGAAAACATCGCCGCGCACATCCCCGAAAATCTGACCGCTTATTTTGAATTGCCTCTGAACGAAAATCTAACCGATTCAATCGTAACTTTAGCGATAACCAAACAGCGCGCTAAGATTCGGACGGGCGGCATTAA
The DNA here is from genome assembly GCA_002050365.1 of Acidobacteria bacterium 28-1. Classification (GTDB taxonomy): domain Bacteria; phylum Acidobacteriota; class Blastocatellia; order Pyrinomonadales; family Pyrinomonadaceae. Next base: position 83,711 of record MWYZ01000071.1, on the reverse strand, counting down.
GCCCGAAGCGTTTCCGTCGGCTGAACAGATTACGCACTTTATGCGAATTTGCCTCGCCTTCAATGTGCCGTTCAAAGCAACGGCGGGATTGCATCATCCGCTTCGCTGCGAGAAACCTTTAACGTATGAGAAGGACGCGCCGACCGGAGTAATGAACGGATTTTTAAACGTCTTTCTGGCGGCGGGTTTTCTACATCAAGGATTCACGCCGAAATTGATTCGAGAACTTTTAATGGACAAACGGGAAGACAATTTTTTGTTCACGGATGACGGCGTTTTGTGGCGGCAAGAGTATTTCATCACCACGTCGCAGCTCAAAAATTTGCGCTCGCGCGGCGCAATCTCGTTCGGTTCGTGTTCGTTTGTCGAGCCGATTGACGATTTGAAGGAAATTGGAATTCTATAACATTGAACATTCAACATTTATCATTTAGCAAATGGTAGATATTAATGAAAATTGATAAATGATAAATAATGAATGACAAATGATAAACGGTGAATGATAAATGATAAATGTAAATGAAACACACGACCCGAATTTGAAAAGCTGGATTGAATCAGCTAACACTTCGGACACGAATTTTCCGATTCAAAATCTGCCGTTCTGCGTTTTCACACGCGCCTGCACTTATGAAAATGTCCGAGTCGGCGTAGCCATCGGCGATTTTGTGCTGGACATTTATTCGTGTTACGAATGCTGTCTGTTTGACGACGAATCTTTTACCATCGCCGTCAGCGCGGATAATTATTGTCTCGACCATTCGGTGATGAAGAAAAATAAGGATTTGCAAAGAGCCTTTCGCCGGCGTTTGGTTGAGATTTTATCCGAGACGGCGGACGAGGAAACCAGAAAAAACGTGCAGAGAAATCTGATTCCGATGAGCGAGGTGCAATTTTATATGCCCGCGCACATCGGCGATTACACTGACTTTTACTGCTCGATTTTTCACGCTACTAATGTCGGCTCGATGTTTCGCCCCGACAATCCGCTGCTTCCGAATTACAAATACGTTCCCATCGGTTACCACGGACGCGCCTCAAGCGTTGTGATTTCTGGAACGGAAATTGTTCGCCCGAAAGGTCAGAACAGAAGCGACGATGGAAAGCCGCCCGAATACGTTCCGTGCAAAAACCTCGATTACGAAATGGAAGTCGGATTTTTTGTCGGCAAATGCAACGAACTCGGCGAAACCGTTTCAATTGAAGACGCAGAAGAACATATTTTCGGTCTTTGTTTGGTCAATGATTGGTCTGCCCGAGATGTTCAAGCGTGGGAATATCAACCATTAGGTCCGTTTCTCGCAAAAAGTTTCGCCACTTCAATTTCGCCGTTCGTTGTCACAATGGAAGCACTCGCGCCGTTTCGTGTTCCTGCATTTGAACGCGAAACGGGCGACCCGCAACCGCTTGATTATTTGTCATCGGAACAAAATGAGAAAAACGGCGGCTTCGACATCAACCTCGAAGTCTACCTGCAAACGCAAAAAATGCGTGACGAAAACGCCGAGCCGTTTTTGCTTTCGCGTTCAAATATGAAAGATTTGTATTGGACAGTCGGGCAAATGCTGACGCATCACGCCTCGAACGGCTGCAATCTGCAAACCGGCGATTTGATAGCGACGGGAACGGTTTCGGGCGAAGGCAAAGACGAACGCGGTTGTTTGTTAGAATTGACTTGGCGCGGCAAGGAACCGATTCAATTGCCAAACGGCGAGGAACGCCGATTTCTCGAAGACGGCGACGAAGTGATTATGAAAGGTTTCTGCGAGCGCGAAGGTTTCCGACGTATCGGCTTTGGCGAATGTCGCGGCGCAATTTTACCGTCTGATAGTTAAATGAAGCCTGTGCGCAATTCAAAAAGTCATTTTCAGTCGGATAGCCGATAACTATTGGCTGTCAGCTATGAGCTATTTTTGTAAATTCTAAAAGGTCTGTTCAATAACTCGTCGAAAAGATATAAGTTATTGAAGAAACAGACATTTAATTGCGCACAGGCTTCAGTTAAATGAATTTATTAAATAAAATTCAAATATTTTTTGGAAAGCAAGATTTGATTAATGCAATAAAGAAAACAATCAGGCTTCTTGAAAACTCCAAAGACTCAGATTGGTCGGGTTTGACTGCTGTTGAAATCAAGGAAATACTACAAGGCGAGCTTTACAAAATAGAAAATAATCAAGAGTTTGACAAACAAGAACTTGCCGTCCTTTTCGCCGTTACGAGCAATGTTCAAGAAACAGCTATGCGGAACGATTGGCATGCGGAATACTTGGAAATTGCCGATGTGATTGATAAATATACCGAACAATAACCGTTTTTAGTTATTTGAAGGCACAGGAAACTGCTAAAATAAATTTATGGACACAACAGTTGCATATCGTTACATCACAACGAACAAAAAAATTCTGAGCGGCGAGCCAATTATCAGAGGAACGCGAACACCCGTTCGCGCAATCGTGGAAAATTGGCGTTTGGGTTATACGCCCGAAGACATTGTGCGCGGTTTGCCGCATCTGACATTGGCGCAGGTTTTCGAGGCGATGAGTTATTACTACGATAACAAAGAGGAAATTGATGATTACATTGAGCGCAATCGCATCCCCGACGAATTGATTCATCCGCTTGTGAGGAATATGTGAGCGAACTTTTCAGCAAAGTTTATTTGGACGAAGACGTTAATGTTTTAATTGCCGAACTTGTTCGTCTTCAAAAATTCAAATCTTTGACCGCAAGTGAAGTCGGAAGAAAAGGAAAAACCGATGCTGAACAATTAGAGTATGCGGCGCAAAACGGTTATGCGATTTTAACTCATAACCGAATTGACTACGAAGAACTAGCGCGAGATTATTTCGCAAAAGACAAAACGCATCGCGAAATTATCATCGCCGTTCGTCGTCCGATTCACGAAATCGCCGAACGATTACTCAAAGTTTTGAACGACTTCACGGCGGACGAAATGACCAATCAAATCATCTATATTTAGAATGAATTTTACGCTCGACAAATTTCACGACGAGTGCGGCGTTTTCGGCATCTATGGACACGCCGAAGCCTCGACCTTAACTCAATTGGGTTTGTTTGCCTTGCAGCATCGCGGACAGGAAGCGTGCGGAATTGTTTCTTCGGACGGCGAAAGTCTGCATCAATTTCGCTCGATGGGACTGGTCGCTGACGTTTTGAATGAAGATGTTTTAAAAACATTGAAAGGGGCAAGTGCCATCGGACACACGCGTTATTCGACCGCCGGAAAAAATACAATCAAAGAAGTTCAGCCGTTTTCGGTAGCTTGCCAGCACGGACAAATCGCCGTCTGTCACAACGGAAATCTACCGTTCGCCAAACAAAAACGAAGCGAGCTTGAAAAGCAGGGCGCGATTTTTTCTTCCACATCGGACACGGAAACGATTCTTCATTCAATCGCCCGATGCGAAGCCGCAGATGCAATCGAAGCCATTTCAAAAGTTTTAACGGAAACCGAGGGTGCGTTTTCTCTTTTATTTTTAACACCGAAATCTTTAATCGTCGTGCGCGACCCGCGCGGGTTTAGACCGCTTAATTTGGGAAAACTGAAAGATGCCTGGTGTGTCGCGTCGGAAACTTGCGCGTTTGATTTGATTGACGCGGAATATGTGCGCGAGATAAAAACGGGCGAAATGCTCGTGATTGACGAACAAGGACTTCATTCGTCGTTTCCGTTTGCGGAAAAGCCGCGCTCGGTCTGTACGTTTGAACATGTCTACTTTTCGCGTCCCGATTCGGTAATTTTTGGAAAATCAGTCAATCAATCCAGGCATCAGATGGGCAAACAACTTGCCGTCGAACACCCGTGCGAAGCTGATTTGGTCGTGCCGGTGCCGGATTCGGGCGTGGCGGCGGCGATTGGTTTTGCCGCCCAATCGAATATTAATTATCGTCAGGCAATTATTCGCAATCATTACATTGGACGAACTTTTATCGAGCCTTCACAAAGCATTCGTTCGTTCGGCGTGCGGTTAAAATTAAATCCCGTGCGAAATTTAATTCAAGGCAGACGCGTGGTTTTGATTGACGATTCGATTGTGCGCGGTACGACATCGAAAAAGATTGTGCAAATGGTGCGCGAAGCGGGCGCAAAGGAAGTGCATATGCGGATTTCGTGTCCGCCGACGATTTCCCCGTGTTATTATGGCGTTGACACGCCGCGCAAAGCTGATTTAATCGCCGCGCAGATGTCGGTTGACGAAGTTTGCCGCTATATCGAAGCCGATTCTTTAGGTTATCTTTCGATGGAAGGAATGCTCGAAGCGATTGGGTTTGAAAGCGATTCGTCATGCGTTGCGTGTTGGAACGGAAAATATCCGACGGCAGTTGCCTACGGACAGCCGACGATTGATAATAGTTAGTGAAAAGTGAAAAGTGAATAATTTTTAGTTTTTCACCTTTCACTTTTCACTAAATTGGAGGTAATTATGAAAAAGATTTTATCATTAGGACTTTTAGCTGTTTTTGCGCTGTTTGTTTTGACGGCGTGTCAATCAGCTTTGACGGCAAACAAAGCGGGGAACAATTCTAACAAATCCGCGCCGAAGACTGGTGAACAAGCGCACACGGATGATGCGCCGCGCATTTCTTTGGCAGACGCGAAAAAGGATTTCGACGCGGGCAGCGCGATTTTCGTTGACACACGCGCCGAAGCTTCCTACAAAAATGAACATATTAAGGGTTCAATCAATATACCGGCGGAAACCGTCGAAACACGTTACAAAGAAATTCCGACCGACAAGAAAATCATTGCTTACTGTTCCTGACCGAGCGAACACACTAGCGCCGGTCTGGTTGCTAAATTGAAAGAAAAAGGAATTGGTAATGCGTATGCATTAGTTGGCGGAACAAACGCCTGGACAACGGCGAATTATCCGATGGAAAAAAGCGAGGAAAAGCCGAAATAATTTTGTCAAACAAAGAGGCAATTGATTTTGAAAATCAATTGCCTCAACTTTTTTGCCGGTAAATTAAAAACAATTGGTTTTAGCCTTCATTATCTCTGGGATAGCATTTTTCACTGCCCGCTTTGTTCGTAAGACAGCGTGAGTTTTTGCCGTCTTCATCCTTGAACGCATATTCGAGCGATTTTTTTGGCGGAAAATGTTTGTCGCTGTTCAGGCTTTGTGTCATCATCCTGGCCGTAATGCAGCGCGACTTTCTCAAGCGTATCGTCTTCGTCGTTCCACCATTCTTTGACATTTTCTTCTGAAAGCCACCTGAGCAGCCAGAGGAAAATTATCCGCCGCGAACGGCTTAAACTCGAACATTGTTTAATTATAAGCGCACGATTTTGGCACGGCTTCCGTTACGTGTTTCTTCTTTAAGCGCGTTGCGCGTGTCAACGATAACTTTTGAAAGCTCGCAAACGCGTTTGTAATCAACATCCGAATGTTCAGTGCAGATGACGACGCAATCGGCAGATTGGATTAAATCGTCAGTCAAATCCTGATTATAAAGCGGTTCACCGTCGCCGATGGTGTAAGCGTGGTCGAAAGTCACTTCCGGCACGAACGCATCGTGATAAACCACTTCCGCGCCGCGCGAACGCAGAAGGTCAATTACTGACAGCGCGGGCGATTCGCGCATATCGTCAATGTCTTTTTTATACGCCACTCCCAAAATCAAAATACGCGAGCCGTTAACGGCTTTGCGTTCGTCGTTCAAAGCATCGGAAACGAGTTTGACGACGTATTTCGGCATTCCCGAATTTACTTGTTCCGCGAGTGATATAAACTGCGAATCGAAGCCGTGTTGTCTGGCTTTCCAACTTAAATAATGCGGGTCGAGCGGAATGCAGTTGTGAACAAAAATTCCATATGATGTAGCGAAAGTATGATTGTCTTCAACTTCGATTGAAAAAACTTCAATCGGATTTTTCGTCAAAGCAATTTCGATTGATTTAACCGGAACGGTTATTAAATCGCCAAGTTTTTTAAAAGTTCTGCCTAAAACAATTTTTCGACTGTTTTCAAAGTAGTTTTGCAGTTTCGTGCCTTTCGCTCCGAGCCAATCTTTCATACGCAAAAGCTGTTCGCGTCCTTTCATTTGCAAATGCGGCTTAGTGCGCTTGAAGGTCGGTGTAAAACCTAAATCTTGAAGCAAAAAAATGACTTGCTGCATCAATTTCGGACTGCTCGTAAAATATCCGATTTCGGCGGTCGCGTTATGGCTTGTATATGTCTTACCGTTTTTAGCGTAAGTTTGCTTGCCGACTTTAACATAAACATCGCCGTCGCCGCGCAAAAGACCTTTCAAAAGTTCCTGTCGGTGAGCGGTTGACGCGCCAATTAAAACGTCGGGAATTGCCATTTCGGTCGAACCTTTTCCGCACTGCAAAACTTCCGTTAAGAAAAATCCGAACAAAGTGGAAGCAACGCGGATTTGCGTTACATAATCGGGCGAATTGTTACTTACCGAACATTTTACGGCTAATTCGTTCTCCAAAATTGAAACGACATCATCGGTAAATTCCTCTTCATCACGATTGAACGTCACGCGAATCCGCCAATTTTCTTTTTCTAACGAAGCACAGCCTTCAGCCAAATAGTAACCGATAAGTCGTGCGACATTAGGCGTAATTTCAACGACTACGGGAAATGAAGTTGCGCTCGTTCCGCGTCCGGTGAAAAGCCGTAAATTTTCACGAGAGATATTTAATTTATTTTCAATCGCAATAAACTTTTCGAGCGGCAGGTAATTTTGGCGAATAAATTCCCAAGTATTTTCCGCACCGAGAGTTTCTTTCAAAATTTCGCGGTGAGTTTTCCAAATGTCGTTTTGGATGCGGACGCGAATTTTTTTGTATTTTTCTTTTGGTAGATACGAAAGCAAATCAATTTTCGGATTAGCGAAATTCGTTTCCGCATCGCTTGAAATGTGAATTGGCAAACGCATCCCGGCTTGAACATCTTTTGCAAAAACCTGCTGCAAATTTCCACTTGCATCGGCAACTAACATCGGATGCAAATCCGTTACGGTAATTCGGCGATTATCGCTCGTCGTAATTGTAACAGTTGAAGCGTCGGTTTGGCGGCGGAAAAGATACTCGACAGGTTTCCAAGTTCTTTCGTTCGTTTTCATATCAATCGAAAGCGTCTGCAAGTCGGGCTTGTAAATCACATCGCTTCCGTAAACTTCAAATTTGCGAACGCGATTTTTCGCCGATTCTTTCTCGAAAAGATCAGCTAAATTTTCAACTCTTTCGCCTTTCTCATTACGAACGACAGCCGTTTCTTTTCCCAGCAAACAATGCCCGCCGATTCCGGGTCCTGGATAAAATGCCATAAAGCCAAACGGTTTAGTCGCGGCGGCGCGGACAACTTCCCAAGCATCTATGCCGAGCGCGTTACAAACTTTTGCCATTTCGTTCGCCATTCCGATATTGATGGCGCGGAAGGTGTTTTCCCATAGTTTGCACGCTTCGGCGACACGCGCCGAACTGACGGCGTGGACGTTATCAACAATGTGCGAGTAAAGAAACGCCGCGATTTCGGTTGAATCCTTGCCGACACCGCCGACAACTTTTGTGATGTTGTGCGTTTGAAATTGCGGATTGCCCGGGTCAACTCGTTCGGGGGAAAAGGCGAGCAGAAAATCTTCGTCGAGTTTTAAGCCGGCTTCTTCAATCATCGGCTGCAAAACTTCGTCGGTCGTTCCCGGATAAGTGGTTGATTCTAAAATTATTAATTGCCCGCGCCGGGCATATTTTTTGATTTCCTCGCCCGCCGCCAAGATGTAGGACATATCCGGGTCTTTCGTTTTTCGGAGCGGTGTCGGCACGCAAATAATGATTACATCGCATTTGTTCAACTCCGAAAAATCGGTTGTCGCGTGAAACTTTCCGCCGTCCAGACATTTTTGGACGTTTTCCGAAGACACGTCAACGATATGCGATTTTCCGGCATTGATATCATCGGTTTTTTTCTCGTCCACTTCAAAACCGATGGTCGAAAAATCCTTCAAAGCAAACTCGACAATCAGCGGAAGCCCGACGTAGCCGAGTCCGATGACACCGATACGCGCGCGTTTTTCCGCAATTAGATTTTTTATTTCGTCTTTTATCATTCTCGTTTTTATTTTTTAGTCGTTTTGTAAAGTAGTTTTATTTTTTGAAGGCGGCAGAATTTAATCTTTAATCTTCAAGACTAAGTGAAGCATTTCCGAGTGTCAAGACTATGTTTCACTGGGTAACAATTATGTTACAGTGCTTATAGTTTTACTCGTTTTGAAAATTGTTATTTAAATCGAAATTCTCAAGTGAGAAACCGAAGAGCTTGAAATCTTAACTTAAATCTTAAATTATGAATCTTAAATCTTGAAGCCTGAATTCCAAATCTTGAATCAAAGAAATTCCGTAATTCGTCCCGTTTTGACAAACGAGCCGGCGATGTCGGTTAAAGTATGACTCGCCGCACCGAGCCACAATCCGATAAAAACATATAAAAATATAAATTCGCCGAAATCGGCGCGAAAATATTCCCCGACGTTTTGCCACGCTTTGAAAAATTCCATTAAATTCGGCAGTTCTCCGCCTGTGTAAAAAGTGATTGGAAACACAACCAAAAACGATAGAATCGTCAACGCGCCCATAAAATAAACGACTCTCAAAAGCGTTCCGAAAATCAAACCGTGCGACCAGCGCGAGCGATGTTTAAAAAACGCTTGATACGGATACCAAAGATAACAAAAAATGCTCCAGCGCGTGTATTGTTTCGAGTGCGTGTCTAAATCGGGACCGAACATTAAACCGCCGAACAAAAACGCGGCAGTAACGATTAAAGCAAGCGGCAAACTTTCCGTCAGTTTCCAAGTCGCCGCAAAAGTCGGGGCGACCAGAAAAATTGTAATTGCGTCGTGTGTTTTTCCTGAAGGCATCAGTTTGATTTTGGATTTTAGATTTTGGATTTTGGATTTGGTAGGAAATACCGTCAAATTATTCTACCGAAACTTTTGGAGATTACAAACAAAATTTTCGCAAAATGCTTTTGGCGATGAATTGATTTGGCAAATCGCCACGCGAAAAGGCAGTAAATAGGCGATTTTGTTACAATTTAGATTTGGTATTCGGCTTGCTAAAATATCAATTGAGCTTTGAATTTGTAATTTGAAATCTGAGATTTGAAATTTATTTTATGGACGGCTTTGGGCAAAAATTAAAAACGACGCTTGAGATGATAAAGTTCGAGCATACTTTATTCGCGCTTCCATTCGCATTTTTGGGCGCGGTTTTAGCGGCAGACGGTTTGCCGACCGGCTGGCAAATCGTTTGGATAACCGTCGCTATGTTCGGCGCACGCTCGGCGGCGATGTCTTTTAATCGAATTATTGACCGAAAATTTGACGCGGAAAATCCAAGAACTGCAAACCGTGAACTGCCGAGTGGAAAACTTTCGGTGAAATTCGCGTGGATGTTTTTTGTCGTTTCCGTCGCGTCGTTTTTGCTCTCCGCATATTCGCTCAATTGGCTGACGTTCGCTTTATCGCCTGTCGCCTTAATCAGTATTTTAGGTTATTCCTACGCGAAAAGATTTACGGCTTGGGCTCATTTGATTTTAGGTTGGGCGTTAGCGATTTCGCCGACGGCGGCGTGGATTGCCGTGCGCGGGGCGATTGATTCGGAAGTGCCGATTTTGCTTTCTCTGCTCGTGATGATGTGGACTGCCGGATTTGATGTGATGTATGCGTGCCAGGATTTTGAGTTCGACCGAAAGGCGGGCTTGCGTTCGATTCCAGCACGATTCGGTATTAAAAATTCGTTGATGATTGCCCGGCTTTTTCACGCGCAAGCGTTTATCGTTCTGCTATTGCTTTATCTCGTAACGGAATTAGGTTGGCTTGCGCTTGTTGGCGTTTTAGCGGTCGGCGCGTTGATGATTTATCAACATACTTTAGTTAAACCAAACGATTTATCGCGGATGAACGCGGCGTTTTTTACGACGAACGCTTTTGTCAGTGTGATTTTATTCGTAACGTTTGGCGGCGCGGTTTTCGCATCTAAATTTTGAAACAAAATGAAAATTCCGACTCTACAAGGCATCATCAAACGGAGGATTCTGGTCAACTATCGCGCCGAACCGGAAGCGATACGAAAAATTCTGCCGCCGCGTTTCCGCCCGAAATTGCACGAAGGAAGGGCGATTGCGGGAATTTGTCTGATACGACTCGAACACATTCGTCCGAAATACGCGCCTGAATTTGTCGGCATCAGTAGCGAAAACGCCGCTCATCGAATCGCCGTTTTTTGGGAAGATGAGAACGGCGAAACCAAAGAAGGCGTTTTTATTCCGCGCCGCGATACAAATTCGTTTATCAATCATTTCGCCGGCGGCACGCTTTTTCCGGGCGAACATTATGCGGCTGACTTTTCGGTAACGGAAAACGGACGCGAAATTGATTTTGCAATGCGGTCAAAAGACGGAACGATTGAAGTAAAGTTGACGGGGGAAATTTCTAAAAACTTACCTGATGATTCTATCTTTTCTTCAATCGCCGAAGCATCAACATTTTTTGAAAAAGGCTCTTTGGGTTATTCGGTAACCAAAAATGGACAGGAACTAGACGGCATTACACTCAAAATTAAAAATTGGAAAGTCGAAGCATTAAATTTGGATTCGGTTAAATCTAATTATTATGAAAATGAAAACATTTTTCCGAAAGATTCAATCGAATTCGACCACGCTTTGCTAATGCGTAACATCAAGCACGAATGGCACAGCGCGCCGGGTTTTGAATTAAAATAGTTTTTTTATATGGCTTCACGCAAAAGAAACATCGCCTGTCTGGAATCAATGTGGGACAACCGGACGGAAAACCGTTTGAACGTCGTGCCGATGCTCGAAGTCATCGCCCGCGGCTGGAACGCGAAATTCAGTCATCTGACGTGCAACACGCGCGAGGAATTGAAATACAATCTCAATCTTTTGTGCAAACGCAATTACGGCATTTTGTATTTCGCCTTTCACGGCTCGCCCGGTTACGTCAAACTGCACGGCGACAAAGTGAGTTTGCCGGAACTTTCAGAAATGATGAATTGCCGATTCTCAAATTGGATAATTCATTTCGGAACGTGCGGCACAATCCGCAAACCGAAAGCAGTTCTGGAATTTGTCGAGAAAACGAACGTCGCGCTTGTCACCGGCTTTACGCGCAAAGTTGACTGGATAGAATCTTCGGCGTTCGAGCTTCTGCTTTTCCAAGCGTTTCATTACTACAAAAGTCCGAAAGTTGTCTGCCGCAATGTGCTGACGAAATATCCTGACTTGGCGGAATTAACGGGCTTTAAGGTGTTTCCTAAATTTGTTTGATAAATTTGTGATAAGGAGAAAAATTATGAGCGTGGTAACGATTGATAAAAGACTTGTCGGCGAAGATTTTATGGGACTTCCGTTTCTCGATAAATTTCAGCTTAACTTCGGCAGAGTTTTGAAAAGAATGAACGACGAACAGTTTTTCGAGTTTTGTCGAAGCAATCCCGAATTGCGAATTGAAATGAATCGAAAAGGAGAGATTATCGTTATGCCACCAACCTTTAGCGAAACGGGCGGAAAGAATTTTAATTTAGTTGCCGAGTTTGCAGTTTGGGCGAGAAAAGACGGAACAGGCAAAGGCTTCGATTCCTCGACTGGATTTATTTTGCCGAACGGAGCAATCCGCTCGCCCGATTTGTCTTGGATTAAACTCAAAAAATGGAACGCGCTCTCAATACAGCAACGCTCAAAATTCGCGCACGTTTGTCCTGATTTTGTCGTCGAGCTTCGTTCGGAATCCGATTCGCTCAAGAAACTGCAAGCGAAGATGAACGAATATATCGAAAACGGCGCGTCTTTGGGCTGGTTGATTGACGCTGGGGCGAAAAGGCGAGTTTATATTTATCGCCCGCAAACCGAAGTCAAGATTTTGGAAAATCCCGAAACGGTTTCAGGCGAAACTTTGCTCAAAGGCTTTACGCTGAATTTAAAGGAGATTTGGGATTAGGTATGCGTTATATGATTGTGATTGAAGAAGGCGAAAGAAATAAATTTATGCAATTTTCATTTGATACAAAATTGAATTCCATCGTCGCAAAAGTCGAAGCGGACGAGCGTTTGACAGTTATTTGAAATCTTCTTCGACTTCTTTGATGAGATTGTCGGGCGAGCCGTTTCGCTTGTTTTTGAAAGGTTTGGCGGACGATGACTTTATTGCTCATCTCTTAATCGAGTCAAAAATGATCGGCTGAGATTTCGCCGTTTGCATCATATTTGTCGCTTTGCAAATCTTTTTTCAGTTCGGTCAGGGAGCGTTTAAATTCGGTCAGAATTTCAGCTTTGTTCACGCGCTTTTTGAGGCGGGCGAGTTCGTTTTGCAATTTTTTCCAATGGTGAATTGGAAAGAGAACGGCATCTTGGTCTTTTAGATATTGAATATTTTGCATAAATACATTTAGGAAATTTAGTAAAATTATAACAGAAGATATGCAATTTTCACACGATAAAAATTTAAGTTTAATTTCGGAAAAGATTGAAGCAGGCGAGCGTTTGACCTTTGACGAAGGCATCGCTTTATTCAAAACCGATGACTTGAATGCGCTCGGCAAACTTGCCGATTTCGTGCGGCGCAAAAAACACGGTCGCACAACTTATTTCAACGTCAACCGGCATTTCAATCACACGAACATCTGCGTCGCCGATTGTAAATTCTGCGGCTTTTACAAACGCGCCCGCGAGGTCGGCGCATATACGCACAGCATTGAAGAAGGAATCGAAATTGCGAAAAACGCCGTGGCGGAAGGCGCAACCGAACTGCACATTGTCGGCGGTTTGAATACGAAATTGCCGTTTGAGTATTACACTGATTTGTTTTCGTCTTTGAAACGTGAATTCCCGAAACTGCATTTGAAGGCGTTGACGATGGTTGAACTCGATTTCTTTGCGCGTTTTTATAAAATGGCGGACGAGGAAGTTATCCAGCATTTGAAAGCGGCGGGAATGGATTCGTGTCCGGGCGGCGGCGCGGAGATTTTTGCCGAGCCGACTCGCTCAAGAATTTGCGACCATAAATGCGACGGTAATCGTTGGCTGGAACTTGCGGGAAAAGTTCACACGGCGGGCTTGAAAACCAACGCGACGATGCTTTACGGACACATCGAATCAATCGAAGACCGCGTTGACCATTTCGTAAAATTGCGCGAGCAGCAGGACAAATCCGGCGGTTTTCAATGTTTTATTCCGCTCGCGTTTTATCCGAACGGCACGGCTTTATCGAGTTTGCCGGGACCGGACGCGATTGACAATTTGAAAACCATCGCCGTCTCGCGCCTGATGATTGATAATTTCGACCACATCAAAGCGTATTGGGTGATGCTCGGCAAACACACGGCGCAAACCGCGCTGCATTTCGGCGCGAACGACCTCGACGGCACGATAACCGACGGCGGCGAATTGACGGAAAGCTACGCGGTCGAAAACGGCGAAGTGAAAATGTCGAAGCAGGAATTGATTCAAATGATTGAAAACGCGGGCTTTGAAGCGGTTGAACGTGATACGGTTTATAATCGTGTGGAAAAAGTGGCGGCTTAATTTGGAAATAAAATATGTTGAAAAAAACTCTTTTTAATTCTATCTTGGTTTTTTTGTTTTTGATTTTCTTTATTCAGAAAGGTAAATCTCAAACGAGTTTGAAAAACGACGAAATTCTGCCAGATTTGAGAATCACATTGGAAAGAACCGTTTGTTTTGGAGATTGTGTTCCTTACAAATTATGAATTAATAATGAAGGAAGAATTATCTTTGAAGGTTATAGTAATACAAAAACAAAAGTTAAGGCCGAAGGAACAATAACGCAAGAACAACTTAAAGAAATAATAGCAGAATTTGAAAAAGCAAAGTTTTTTACACTAAAAGATAAATATCAAGATGAAGAAGATGGTTGCACTTGGCTGGTTACGTGTCATCCATCAGCGATAATCTCAATTCAAATTAATAGTGAAGTTAAAAATATCGTTCATTATCTTGGTTGCAGTGCGGGTAATCCAACCAAAATTCTTGGAGAATTAAGCTCAAAGATTGATAAAATCGTTGAAACAAAGCGTTGGATTGGAGAAAGTAAATAAGCGCGATTCAGAAAACAATATTTTAAATGGAAATTTCGTCTGACATTTTTATTCCGCCGATTGTTCCTGACAGGACAAAATCAGTGCGTTTGCGGTTTGAGTTCGATGATGAATCAGACAAATTGAGTGTTGATGAATTTTGGAATTTTTGCAGTCAAAACGATAAACTTCAAATCGAATTGACGAAAGAAAACGAAATTACCGTAACTTTTCCGAAAGGTTTTGAATTCAGTCAAAGGTCAACGGAAATTTTGCTGTAACTCGGCAGTTGGGGAAAAACTTATCGAACAGGCAAAATCTTTAATCATTTAATCGGTTACGCTTTGCCGAAAGGTCGTATTTTCTCGCCGAGTTTTTCCTGGATAAAGAAAGAGCGATTTGATAGTTTGAGCGAAGAACAAAAAGAAAAACTAATTCATCTTTGCCCTGATTTCGTGATTGAGTTGCGCTCGTCGTCGGATAATCTGAAGGAGTTAAAGGCAAAAATGGCGGAATATATTGAAAACGGCGCACGACTCGGCTGGCTGATAAACCCGAAGGAAAAGGAAGTTTATATTTATCGTCCGAATCAGGAAGTCGAAATTCTGCAAAGTCCGCAGACAATTTCGGGCGAAGATGTTTTGCAAAAATTTCAACTCGATTTAACTGAATTTTGGATTTTGGATTAGGTTTTCTTTGCGGTTAAATTTCTTTTCAATGCCGAAAAAACGCAGTCGATTTCAAACAAAAATTGAGTATTTTGCGGTGCGCGGTTTAATCGGTGCGATTGGCGTTTTTCCGTTGAAAACTTCGATGAGCATCGGCAAAAATGCGGGCAAATTTATTGGCTCAATCGTTCCGAAATTAAAAAAAATCGGTCGCCGCAATCTCGAAATCGCTCTGCCGGAATTATCCGAAGACGAAAAGGAACAGATACTGGATGGAACTTTTGAATCTTTGGGCAGACATCTCGGATTTGTGTCGCATTTTCGCCGATTCAAACTCAAAGACATCAGAAGTTTAATTAGAGTTATCGGGTTAGAAAATTTTGAAAAAGCAAAAGCGACAAATCGCGGAATCATTTTCTTTACCGGACATTTCGGAAGTTGGGAAGTTTTTAATCTTTTACCGCCAGCCTTTGGCTATTCGATGAATATCTTGGTGCGCCGCATTGATAATCCGCTCGTCGAAAAATTTGTGGACACGTTTCGGACGCGTTTCGGATGCCAAACTTTGGATAAAAAACAGTCGGCGAGGCGAATGTTTCGCGTGCTTGAAAACGGCGAGATTCTTGGAATTCTGGCGGATTTAAACGTGCAGGAACGTGAAGGTATTTTTGTAGATTTTTTTGGCGTTCCCGCTTCGACGACGACGAGCATCGCCAAACTTGCGCTGAATACAAACGCGATTGTTTTGCCCGCCTTTGCCGTCTGGAATGAAGAAGAACAAAAATACGTCGTGCATCTTGAACCGCCGGTCGAGTATGAAAAAAGCGAAAATGCGGAGGAAGATTTAAAGAAATTAACGCAAGATATTACAACCGTCGTGGAAAAATATGTTCGTGCATTTCCCAAACAATGGCTGTGGATTCACAAGCGGTGGAACACGCGCCCGAAAGGTGAACCGCAATTATATTGAGTAGGCAGTAGCAGTAGGCAAGAGGCAGTTGATGTTCGAGGCTCAAGTTTGAATTTGAAAAGTTACTGTCAACTCCTACTGCTTACTGCCTTCTGCTGCTGCCCGCTGTCCCCGAAACCATTCGACAAATTTTTTAATTCCTTCATCAATTTTCGTCTGCGGATTGTAATTCAAAAGCTCTCTGGCTTTTGTAATGTCGGCGAAGGTTTGAGGAACATCGCCCGGCTGCATCGGTTGGTGGTCAATGACGGCTTTTTTTCCGAGATTTTCTTCCAAAAGCGCAACCAGTTGGCGCAGTTCGACGGTTTGTGATTCGCCGAGATTAATAACTTCATGCATTGAATTGTCGTAATCAATTGCGGCTCTCACGCCTTGAATAATATCGTCAACGAAAGTGTAATCGCGCCTGGTTGTGCCGTCGCCGAAAACTTGAATCGGTTTATCTTCGGAAATTAGCTGCGAGAATTTATGAATCGCTAAATCTGGACGCTGACGCGCTCCGTAGACCGTAAAAAATCGCAGACAAAGGGTGCGAATGTCGTAGAGGTGTGAATAGGTATGACACAAAAGTTCGCCTGCCGCTTTGGTCGCTGCGTATGGCGAAATTGGCTGGAAAATTTTGTCGTCTTCCGAAAACGGAATTTTTTTATTGTTTCCATAAACCGATGAAGACGAGCCGAAAATGAATTGTTTGACGTTAAAATCTCTGGCTAATTCCAAAAGATTTAGCGTTCCGTTGACGTTTGTTTCGGCGTAAAGTTTCGGCTGCAGAAGCGACGGGCGAACGCCTGCCCGCGCCGCCAGATGCACGATTACGTCAAATTCGGTTTCCTCGAAAATTTCGCGCAAAAATTTCGCGTCTGAAATATTCGCTTCAAACAATTGATAATTTTCGTCTGTCAAATGCGATTGGACGTTGGCGCGTTTGAGTTCGGGCGCGTAAAAATCATTAAAATCATCAACCACCGAGACGCGCCAAATCTTTTCGGCAAGCAATCGCTCGACCAGATGCGAACCGATAAAACCCGCGCCGCCGGTAACTAAGATATTTTTTTGATTATTCACAAAAATCGAAAAGAGGACGGGAAATTTCTAACCTAAAAATATCATGGCTGAAAAGCGTTTAGCAAAATGTTCAGTTTAGAAATTTCTGCCGCGAGTGAAAGCGGTGAACGAGTTCTTCGAGAAATCCTTCGTAGGTAAAAGAGCGCAAATCGTAACTCGGCTTTAATTTATACATCAACGGCAGAGCGACGCGCCACGCCATCCAAAGCCGCTGCCGTTCGGTCAAATCCCAACGCCGCCGCAGAAAATTTTCGACGACTCCAATTTCCGATTCGGTTATGGAATTAACATCTGCTTGAAAATTTGTTCGCGTCTGCACGCGCCGAAAAGCCGCATCGCTGACTGGATTGGAAAAAGTTTCCTGAAAAGTCGGTGCTTCGTCCGTTCGCTCGCGGATAACGACTGTTCCCGCAAACATATCGCCGATGCGTTGGTCGCGCTTATTCATAAAAATTGTAATCAGCCCGACCGAATAAACAGGAAGAACAAAACCCGGCACAGCATCGAAAATTCGCAGAAGATTTCGCGCAAGTGCTTCCCAAAGCGTAATTGGTCTGCCATCTTCGCGGATTACGCGCAACTTTAAAAGCCGTTTGCCGGGCGTTTGTCCGTTCCAGAGCCACTCAAATAAAACGAAATAACCCGAAAAAATTAAAAACAAAACAATTATCAAAACCGCAACCGTCCACTTTGGCATTTCTTGAAAAAACTGCACAGGCGATTCTTCAGAAGCAAAATCTTTAATTCCCAACAAACTTATAAACGCCCAAGCGACAACAAAAATGGCGAAATACTGAATAAAATGGTCAATCGCCACGGCGAGAAACCGATTGCCAATCGAAGCCAGCGCAAACGCCAGCTGAACTCTTTCGGGCGTTTCGATAATTAAAATTTCTTCGGTTTCGATGATTGATTGATTTGTCATTTCTCTAATTTGCGATTTTAGATTTGCGATTTGCGATTACTCTCTCGCCGAATATCTTTCGGGTTTTCCTGATTTCTTCCGCCAGAATTTTTTCGTCGGGCAAAATCATTTTATATTCTGATGCGAGAACTTTGTTCGGCAGATTCGAGAGCGTGTAGTGCGCCAGCGCGTCATTTTTTCATCGCACAAAATCAAACCAACCGGCAGATTTTCGCCGTCCATTCGCCAGTGTTCATTGGCGTAATTCGTATAAAGAATCATTTGCCCGATGTCGGCGTGCGTCAGTTTGCCAAGCTTTAAATCAATAATCACCAAACATTTCAGATGGCGATTGAACAAAACCAAATCCACGCGAAACCATTCGTCCCCGACGCGTAGCCGCATCTGCCGCCCGACAAAAGTAAAACCCGCGCCAAGTTCGAGTAGAAAACTTTCGAGATGCTTGATAATCGCTTCCTCCAATTCGAGTTCAGAATATTCGTCCTTCAGATTGAGAAATTCCAAAACGAACGGGTCTTTGATTTCCTCGTCCGGCGAAACGCGGTCTTCCGGTTTTGCTTTTTCGCCTTTGCGAAGCATTACGGCTTTGTTTTTGGAATGCAGAGTGCGCTTGTAAAACTGCGAATCTTTTTGACGTTTTAATTGCCGAACCGACCAGCCGCCGCGCAGACTTTCAGTTTCGTAAAACTCGCGCTCGTCTTCGTCCCTGCACGAAAGAAGTAAAACGTAATGCGACCACGGAAGCGGGAAACGCTTGGCGATTTCGGTCAGAGAAGATTGTGCAGACGATGTTTGCACGATCTTTTGAGATTTACGCGACAGCAGCGCGGATTTTTCGTCGGAACATTTTCCAGACAGTGTCTGGAAAATGTTTTGATACGCCGTAAAAAACGAACGCATCTGCTAAAGATTACTTTTCTTGAATCCACGACCAAATCTTTTAGATAAATCATCTGCCAAACGAATTAAAAATTCTTCGCCATATTCGGCGCGTTCTTCGCCTTTCTGTTCGACCTCGACAATACGCCGCCCGATTTCCCAATACGTCGCCGTCATAATTGAATTGACGGAACGCGCCGTTAATCGCCGGGATTGTTCGAGCAGTTCGACGACGCTCAATAAAATCGAATCGTAAGCGTCTTCGGTTTTGATAATCTCAGTTTTCTTTTTCGGCATTTGTTTTAGCTTCCTTTCACGCGCAGAAATTTTCGTTTGCCGACTTGCAACAAAACTTCGTCTTTTAATTCAATTTCAGCTTGAACATTGGAAATCTTCTCGCCACCGATTTTCACTCCGCTTTGTTCGATGAGCCGTCTAGCCTCGCCTTTCGATGCAACAAGATTCGTCTGCACGAGTAAATCAACGAGTTTATAATTACCAGCAGCAATCTGTGTTTCTTCAATCTCGTCGGGAATTTCTTTTTTGACGAAGCGGCGATTAAATTCGTCTTCGGCTTCGTTGGCTTTTTCAAATGAATGAAAATCTTTGATAATAAGTTTTGCTAAATTTACTTTCAGATTGCGCGGATTCTCGCCGCTCGTTTTCATCGCTTCGATTTCGCCGGTTGTCGAATCGGTCAGCAGTTCGTAATACCGCCACATCAAATCGTCGGAAATTGACATCACCTTGCCGAACATCTCCGAAGGCGGCTCGTCAATGCCGATGTAATTTCCGATGGATTTCGACATCTTTTGCACGCCGTCCAAGCCTTCAAGAAGTGGCGTGGTAATGACGACTTGCGGCTCCTGATTAGATTCTCTTTGGAGATTTCGCCCGACCAGCAGATTGAATTTCTGGTCTGTGCCGCCGAGTTCGACATCAGAATTTAAAGCAACCGAATCATAACCCTGCACGAGCGGATAGAGAAGCTCGTGCAGGGCGATCGGTTTTTCTTCGGTCAGGCGTTTCGTAAAATCGTCGCGCTCCAAAATTTGCTTGACCGTCACGCGCGATGTCAGGCGAACGAAATCAGCAGCGCCTAATTTGTCCATCCATTCGGAATTAAAACGGATTACGGTTTTTTCGGGGTCGAGCAATTTGAAAATCTGCGTCTTGTAACTTTCGGCGTTGGCAAGAATTTCTTCGCGCGTGAGCATCGGGCGCGTGGCGGATTTCCCCGACGGGTCGCCGATCATTCCGGTGAAATCGCCGATGAGAAAAATCGCCGTGTGTCCGAGTTCCTGAAACGCTTTTAACTTTCGGATGACAACCGTGTGTCCGAGATGAATGTCGGGCGCGGTCGGGTCTGCGCCGTATTTTACGAGTAAAGGTTTCCCGGTCTTTTGTGATTTTTCGAGTTTTTTTCGTAAATCGTCTTCGCGGATTACGTCGACCGAGCCTTTTTTCAAGAATGCAATTTGTTCGTCAATCGTCATAGATTAGGATTGTAGAGAATATTCAGAAAATTTTCTACGAGACGCGAAAATTCATACGAGTTTCATTTTGTTTTCTGGCGTTTGTAATTAGAAAAAAAAGTATTACAATGTTGCGGCAGCTCACCAAAAAAAAACAAAGGAAACCGTCAAAGAGATTAGGCGATGAGAAAAGCGATAACGGTTTATTTCTGAAGTTGTAAAACCCGCAATATAGAAAAAGAGGTTTAGTTTCTTTGGCAGCTTTTTGACCGTCCTAGGAGAATCAAATGAATATCACCAAATTATTATTTTCAATCGTCTTTTGCTTATTGACCGTTACAATTATCACTGCTCAACCCGGCAGCCTTGATGCGAGCTTCGGCAGCGGCGGCAAAGTTGTTGGCAGCAGCGCGACGACGAGCGATGGGCAAAATGCCGTTGCGCTTCAAACCGACGGCAAAATTGTGGTTGCCGGAACTCTCGGCGGAAAATTCGCCGTTTTCCGATTCAATACAAACGGCACGCCTGATACGACATTCGGCACCAATGGCAGCGTTACCACCGAGTTTTATCCAGGTTTCGGCGGCAGTGCCAATGCAATAGTCATTCAGCCGGAGGGTCGAATTGTTGCCGGCGGTTCGACCAATAAATCGGGCGGCTCTTTACTTGACGGGACTGATTTCGCCGTCGCCCGCTTTCTGTCGAACGGCTCGCTTGACGCTTCGTTCGGCAGCGGCACCGGCAGAATGATCTCCAACATCGCCAATGACCGTGTGAAAGACATTGCCGTGCAGCCGGACGGCAAAATAGTTATCACCGGCGATGCTTTAGAAAGAGTAGCCAGTCAAGTATATATAGGAAGAAATATCTTTGCGATTCGCTACAACGCCGACGGCACGCCGGACGCCACTTTCGGCAACAACGGAACCGCGACGGCTTCCTATCGAATATCAACCGCTTGTCCGGTTCTCAATGAGCCGCATAATTCGGAAGCGCTCGCTTTGCAGCCGGACGGCAAAATTATCGTTACTGGTTATGTCGCCTTTTGCGATCCATCCCAACCAAGCGGTTACCGGGGCGGCGCGGCAATCGTCCGTTTTCTTCCCGACGGTCAGTTGGATAATACATTCGATTCGGATGGCAAAGTCATTAACTCCGACATTCTTAGCGCAAACGCCGTTACTCTGCAATCGGACGGCAAAATAATTGCCGTTGGACAATCCGGCAATCCTTTCGGCAACCCTTCGGTTCCGTATGATTTTGGGATTCTTCGTTACACGACGACCGGAGCGCTCGACACCTCGTTTGACGGCGACGGCAAAGTCGTTACGTCTATCGAAGCTGCAAATGATATTCCGAGAGACGTTCTCGTTCAGCCGAACGGCAAGATTGTCGTCGTCGGCGAAAGTTCAGTCATAATTACGGGATTCAATATAACTAACTTTGCAATCGCCCGTTATCTTACCAACGGTTCGCTCGACAATTCATTTGATGGGGACGGCAAAGTGATTACCGACTTCAACAACAATTCGTTCGATTCGATTTCGCGCGCCGTTCTGCAGCCGGACGGCAAAATCCTCGCCGTCGGAGCGACTAAATTAATTGACGCAAGCCTCGTCCCAAACGTTCTTGCGATGGCGCGTTATCTTGGCGATACTCCCGCCGCTAAATATGATTTTGACGGCGACGGCAAAGCCGACATCGCTGTCTTTCGCCCGTCGAACGGATTCTGGTATCAATTGACCAGTCAAAACAATTCATTTGTCCCGTTCAAGTTCGGACAATCGGGCGACCGTATCGCGCCTGCCGATTATGATGGTGACGGACGAACCGACGTTGCCGTGTTCCGCGATGTCGTGTTCGGAGCCGGAAGCCGTGCCTATTTTTATATTACAAACAGTTCGGACAGTTCATTCCGACCGGAACAATTCGGCGCGACCGGCGACGTTCCCGTTTCAGGCGATTGGGATGGAGACGGAAAAGCGGATTTGGCAGTCTACCGCGACGGTTCGCTGTCGGGCGGACAAGGTTATTTCTTTTATCGTCCGAGTTCAGCACCGGGAGTTGATTTTAGAGCAATTCCGTGGGGAACAAACGGCGACAAGCCGGTGGTCGGCGATTTCGACGGCGACGGCAAACAGGACGCAGCGGTTTTCCGTCCGTCAGCCGGGACGTGGTATATTCTGCAAAGTTCAAACAACCAATATGTCTTTCAAGGACTGGGCATTTCGACCGACATCCCGGTGCCGGCAGATTTCGACGGCGACGGACGCACGAACATTGCCGTCTTCCGACCAAGCAATGGAACTTGGTATACTTCGCCGAATCCGCAGACAAATTACGGCGCGGTGCAGTTCGGAGCGGCGGGTGATTTGCCGGTGCCAGCCGATTACGACGGTGACGGGCGGGCGGACATCGCGGTATTTCGACCGTCGAACGGCACTTGGTATTTGCTGAGAACGACGCAGGGCTTTACGGGCGTGCAGTTCGGCAACAATGAAGACAAGCCGATTCCGAATGCGTTCGTGCCGTAAAAGTTAATTTTCGTTTTACATCTCGCCATTTAAAAACCGCTAATTTATTATCGTTTGATAATAAATTAGCGGTTTTTTGTTAAACTTGCGGTTTCAGGATTGAAAATTTAAAATCTATCTTTTTATGAGTAACAATTTATCGAACACAAATCTGTCTTTTATCGGTTGCGGCGTAATGGCGGAATCAATGATTGCCGGACTTTTGAGAAAAAAAATGGTTGCGCCCGAACAGATTGCGGCGAGCCATCCGCGGGCAATCCGTCGCGCGGAATTAAATGAAAAATATAAAATTCAGATTTACGAATCGAACGCCGAGGCGGTTGAGCGGAGCCGAGAAAGTGAAAATTCAACCGTCGCTCTGTGCGTCAAGCCGCAACGCTTGAACGGAGTTTTACAAGAATTGAAAGGTTCTGTTGCGCCGAATCAAGTCGTTTTATCAATCATCGCCGGCGCAAAAATTGAAACGCTTTCCGAAGCGTTATCAAACGAAAAAATTGTTCGCGCAATGCCGAACACGCCGTCGCAAATCGGCGCGGGAATTACCGCCTGGACTTGTACGGAAAGCGTCGGCGAAGTGGAACGCGCCCGGATAAAAGCGTTGCTGACGGCTTTGGGAAAAGAGCTTTACGTCGAAACGGAAAATATGATTGATATGGCGACTTCTTTGAGCGCGACCGGTCCGACGTATATTTTTATGGTAATGGAAGCCTTGACCGACGCGGGCGTGCATCTCGGATTTTCGCGCGAGATGGCGAAAGAATTGGTGCAGGAAACAATGCTCGGCTCAGTTTTGTTTGCGATAGAATCACACAAACATCCGGCGGAACTTCGCAATATGGTAACATCGCCGGGCGGAACTTCCGCCGATGCAATTTATCAAATGGAAAAAGGCGGTTTGCGAACGGTTTTGTCGAAAGCCGTTTATGCGGCATATCAACGAGCCGTCGCGCTTGGACAGAAAAAGTGAAATTACAATTTGCGATACATTATGTAAGCGTTCGTCAAACCGTTCTCGATGTGATTAAACGCTTCAGGAATTTCACCGATAATTTCAAAACCGAGGCTTTGCCATAATCTGACGGCTTTTTCGTTACTTTTAACGACGAAATTAAATTGCATCGCACGATAGCCGAGACGTTTTGCTTCCGCGATGGAAAACTCCCCTATTTTTCTGCCGATACCTTTTTCTCGCGCTTCGGGCGCAACCATATAACTTCCGTTGGCGATGTGCGAACCCAAACCCAACTGATTCGCTTTTATGTAGAACGTAGCGACGACTTTATTTTCAGAGACAGCAACGTAAGTGTGTTTTTCCGCGCTGCACCAATCAGCAAGCATTTCCTCGCGGGTTGAATCGGGCGAAAGAGTAAAGGAGTCACCGTCGGAGATTACAAACTTTATAATTTCCCAAATTCGTTCCTTATCTTCTTCCGTATATTTTCGTATTTTAATCATTTTCCAATTTTCTTTCCAGAGTAAATCTCCAAATCATTCTTTTCTGCGTTTCGTCAAAAATATATGTTCCTTCCATAACCCGCCAAAAGCCGAGAAATTCCCAGCGTCCGACTGCCAATTTGTTAAAAAGCGGAACGGCGTGTTTTGATTCAATCGCATTAAAAAGTGCGCAGTTGAATGAATCAAGTTTTTGGTCGCCGCGTCTGCCCGCACCGGTATAAAAAATTGTGTCTGTGCTGTCGCCGTGAAAATCAGGATAACACTGGTTGATTTGACCGAAATCGGTTAGCAGTGAAATTAAGCGTTCGTTCCGCTGATAAATGCCGTGCCGCGTTTTATGAATATCGCTCACTTCACTCCAGGAGAAAATGTCGCCGATGCGAGATTCTTTTGGAAAATTTTCGTTTGAAAAACAATTTTTAACTTTTTCGCTTGACACTTATACGGCAGATGTTACACTTTCGTTACTCTACTTGAAAACCCCTCAAAATTTTAACAGTTCTTTTATTCCATTTCAGAGCGAGAAAGGTATTTTCTACCAACGCTTAGAAAGTATTTCGGCTTTAGGTTTGTAAATTTTATATATAACGGCTTGATAATTTATCGGCAAATCCCAAATTTTACGTTCCCAAGGAGATAATCAAAAGTGAAAAAAAATCTAAGTATTTTTGCAACATTGCTAATTGCCATCGCTGTTTTCGCGTTCCTTACCAAAACTGCCGAAGCCGACAAAACTGTTTTCGGCAGCGGCTCGCTCGAGGACACTGAACAAGTTAAACAAATTAGCCTCAACTATTTGAGAGATAATACCGCCAACCGCGCAATCGGCAGTGCAGACGAACTGAAAGTTAAATCTGTCGAATTTGACGAGTTGAATATGGCGCACACCAAAGTTTTTCAAACTGTTAATGAAATTCCAGTTTGGGAAGGCGAGGCGATTGTCCATCTCAAATCCGACGGCTCGTTGCGGACGATTACCGACAATTTGAAAGACAGCATCATCGTCAACACGCAGCCGAATTTCACTGCGGAAGAAGCGGAGAAATTCGCCGTCCAGATGTATGACGGCGCAGCGGAATTGAGCGAAAACCCGAAGGTCACTTTGTGGGTTTTTCGCGGCAAGACGCGCGATCATTTGACGTATCGCGTGGAAATGCCGCATCTCGACGGGACGGAACACACTTCGATTCCCGTTATTTTCGTTGACGCGCAAACGGGCGAAAAAGTTTTTGAATATGACAATCTGCAAACCGCATCCGGCGTGTCGCTCTACAGCGGAACGGTTAATATAACGACCGACCTTGTCGGTTCGACTTATTATATGGAAGATACCACGCGCAAGATGGGAACTTTCAATTTTAACAACGGAACGACGACTGCCGCCCGCTACACGGATACGAACGACGTTTGGGACACTACGGCGCAGAAAGCGGGCGTTGACGCGCATTATGGCGCGGCGGCGACTTATGATTATTACAAAAACGTTCACGGGCGCAACGGCATTGACGGCAACAGCGGACCCGGTTCGGTTACTTCCGCCGATGGCACAGTCAGCCTGGTTTCGTCGCGCGTTCATTACAGCACGAATTATAATAATGCTTACTGGAACGGAACGGCGATGACTTACGGCGACGGCGACGGCACAACTTTTACGCCGCTCGTAACCTTAGACATCTGCGGACACGAAATGACGCACGGCGTAACCGAACGAACGGCTAATTTGACTTACTCGAATGAATCCGGCGCACTTAACGAATCAATGTCCGACGTTTTCGGCGCGATGGTTGAATTGCGGGCGCGCGGCGGCACGATTACCACCGACACCTGGAAAATCGGCGAGCAGGCATACACGCCTTCGACCGCCGGCGACGCGCTTCGTTATATGGATAATCCGCACGCCAAATCGGGCGGCGGTTATACTGCCGACGACGACCCCGACCATTATTCGGAACGCTATACGGGAACGTCCGACAACGGCGGCGTTCACACCAATTCCGGCATCGGCAACAAAGCCTTTTATCTGGTTGCCGCCGGCGGAACGCATCATCTGAGCGGTGTAACCGTAAGCGGTATCGGCACGAGCGCGGCAGAGAAAATCTGGTTTCGAGGCTTGACTGTTTATATGACATCGGGAACGAATTTCGCGGGTGCGAGAACGGCGATGTTAAATGCGGCGACCGACCTTTACGGCGGCACGAGCGCACAATACAACACGATTGCCACAACCTGGTGCGCCGTCGGTGTCGGCGCGTGTCCGACAACTTCAACACCGACACCAACTCCAACCGCTACGCCGGCGCCAACTCCGGGCGGGGGAGGCGAGTTGATTGTCAACGGCGGTTTTGAAGGCAGCGTATCGCCGTGGGTTAATTCCGGCACGGGCGCGTTCTACACGGCAAACGGAAGCTATCCGCACGGCGGAACCGGCTACGACTATTTTGGCGTGAACAACAACGTTTCGGGACAAGCTTATCAAACGGTTTCGATTCCGAGTAACGCGGCGGGAACACTAACCTTCTGGCTCAATGTTTCTTCGAGCGAATCAGCGTCAACGCCATACGATTATATGTATGCCGAAGTCCGCAACACGAGCGGCGGTTTGCTTCGAACTCTGGCGACATACAGTAATCAGAATCAGACGACGGCGGGAACTTACTCGCAGAAATCGTTTGACTTATCGGCTTACAAAGGTCAGACAGTTCGCATTCAATTCCGCTCGACGACGGACGGTTCGGTAACTACATATTTCCGTGTGGATGATGTTTCACTGAAATAAATAGAGAGCTTAGCTGCAAAATAAAAAAGGAAGCGACCGAAAAATCGCTTCCTTTTTTATTTTCTGTGAATTTTAATTATTGATTGTAAAAAGAAGGAACCGGAACATCTCCCACGGCGCCGAATAGATAAGTGACAATTGCGCCATTGCTGCTGTTAAAACGATGCCAAGTTCCGTTTGACGGTCGGAAAATCGAAATGTCAGTTTTGCCGTCGCCGTCAAAGTCGGCGGGTGTCGGCACGTCGGTTGGCAAACCGAAAGCGGTTGTGCTGAACGAGTTGTTTGAACTTGTTATTCGATGCCAACTGCTTGTCGAAGGTCGGAAAACAGCTAAATCAGCTTTACCGTCGCCGTCAAAATCTGCTGCCAGAGGTTTATCGCCGCTTTGTCCAAAATATGCCGAGACAGATACGTTGTTGCTGCTGTTCAAGCGATACCAGCCGCCATTTGAGGGACGAAAAACATTGATGTCCGCTTTACCGTCGCCGTCAAAATCCGCCGCCAACGGCACATCGCCGTTTCCGCCGAACTGAACGCCTGAATAAGTATTATTTTGACTCATTAGCCGTTGCCACGTACCGTTTGAAGGACGAAACACTGCCAAATCCGCTTTGCCGTCGCCGTCAAAATCCGCCGGCGCGGGAACGTCGCTTGCCGTGCCGAAAGCGACACCGTCAAAAGTATTAGTCGAAGATTTCAACCGATACCAAGTTCCTGAGCGATAAACCGCGATATCGGTTTTGCCGTCGCCGTCATAATCAGCCGGTACGAGCCGGTCTGTTGACAAACCGAACATTCTGAAATCAAGAGAATTGTTTGCGCTCTTGTTAATATACCAAAAGCCGTTTGACGGTCGGAAAACTGCTAAATCAGATTTTCCATCGCCATCGAAATCAAAACTCACATTGGTGTTTTGCGAACTCAAACAACTGCCGTTTAAAGCTACAAAATTCGTAATCTCCCTGCGCGAAGCGGTGCAGAAACTGAGCGGCGTACTTCCGCTCAAGATAGCGTTCATTAATGAATTACCGCAATTTTGCGAAGCGTCAACGTGGTATGCGCCTACATTATGCGCCAGTTCGTGAGTAGTTATCAAAAATTTTCCCGGTACCCAATTAACTATCCCGCTTAACCCGTAAGCCTCCGCTGAATTCCGACAAACTGTTCCGATTAATGCATAACCCTGCGACAAGGCATAAGCCTTGCCGGTAAAAAGATGCGCGGTGTCACGGGGATATTGTGCAAGTGGATGATTTACATTCCAATAATTTCTAAAAGAAAACAAAAGTGTTTCCGTATTAACTCCCGAAAACAAATCCGGAGTTGACCAAGTGTGTTGGTAAGTCACGTTAATCGTTAAATTGAGTTCGATTCGAAAAACGCCCTCCGCCATGTTCAAAATGCCCAAAATTTCATTGTTGGCTGCGCTGGCTCCGCCCAACAAAGTAACGTATTCAAAATCGGCTTCCGTTGCGAGTTCGATTACTTTGATAGATTGATTGCTTGCAAAATCGCTGGACGCAATCATTCCTTTGCCCCGCTCAATTTTGTCTCCGATGTCGGAAAGACAAATAAAACTTTCTGTTTCTAATAAATCTTTTTCCTCGAAAACGACAAAATCTTCCGCGCTGGCTTTTCGTGAAAACTTTCGCGCCGGTTCGATGTAAAACTTTTCATTGGCGGTAAAGAAGTAACCTTCGATTTTCGCGCCGTCAATTGTCAGACGAACTTCCGAAGCGGTTTCACCTGCGATTTTCCCTTTGAAAGTCGTAACCTTGCTTTTTTCAATCTGACGAATTCCGCTCGCGTTCGTATCTTCCGCCCGGTAATTTCCCGCGCGCAAATCTCGCGGCGTTAAGATTAACTCAAAAATTTTCTCGGCAGTCGGAATTATTAACGATTGGTTGGATTCGACTCGTTGCAAAGCCGCTCGCTGGTTAATTCGGACTAAATTAAATTCTTTGAACGAACGATTTAAGTCCCCACGCAAATCGCCGCTTTGTCCGAAAGTCAAAACGGAAAAAAACAAAGAGCAGAAAATGGTAAATACAGTTTTATCAAGTGGAATAGATTTTGACATTAAAATCTCCAAGTAAAATGTTATGGTTTGGCTTTGGAATTAAGATTGAACAATCTAGCTTACATGTTAATTATATTTTTGACAACATCTGTTGTCCACGAAAACGTTTTAGTACTATCTTCTAAAGTCTGTTTAAATGATGAAAAAAATTATTGGGTCAATCTGGAGAAAACTTTCGCCGCTTGCCAGACTGAAAATCGTGCGCGTTACACAAACGAAATTTACGGCTTCGGTAGCAGCAATCATTGAAAATGAAAACGGCGAAATTCTCTTGCTCGACCACGTTTTGCGTCCCGATTCGGGTTGGGGAATTCCAGGCGGATTTCTCGGCTATGGCGAACAGCCTGCCGAAGCCATCAGGCGTGAACTTATTGAAGAGACAGGCTTAGAATTAGAAATGGTGGAAATGATTCGAGTGCGTGTTGTTAATCGACACATCGAAATCCTCTTTCGCGCCAAAGCAAACGGTGTCGCCTCTGTCAAAAGTCACGAGATAAACGCCGCTCGTTGGTTTAAAGTTGATAAAATGCCCGAAAAGATGAATCAAACGCAAAAATCAATCATCGAAAAATTTTTAAAAAACGGTTTGTGATTAAAATGCAAAACCGCTAAGATTCGTAGTATAAATTGAAAATTATTTTTAAGCAAAAGGAGAAAGTAAATGATTGATTTAGTTCCGTCATCGGAATCGGTGATGCAGATTTTGGAAAATACGGGCGCGTTTCGGAAGGGACATTTCGTTTATCCAAACGGCAAACACGCTTCTTGCTATTTTCAGATGCCGCTCGCCTTTCGTTTTTACGATAATTCAAGAGTTTTGTCAGTCGGTTTGAGCCGCAAGTTTCGGATGGACAAAGCGATTTCCAGCCGCCTGCCAAAAATTTCGATTATTAGTCCGAGTCCGGGCGGCATTCCCGTTGCATTTGCCGTGCGCGAAGCCCTCGGCGCAGAGCAAATTTACTGGGCGGAAATCGAAGGCGGCAAGCGGCAATTTCGCCAATATCTGAAAGAAGGCGATATTCACCCGTGCATCATCGTGGACGACCTTATCCGCACCGGCAAAGCGATTGAAGAAACGGTTGATATCGTTAAAAGTCTCGGCGCTGAAATCATCGGCTGCGGCGCGATTGTGCGGTTTGAAGATTCTCCAAGTGAATATGATGGTGTCAAAATTCAATCTTTAGCCGAATTTGATTGCAATTTTTACGATACGCAAGAAGAATGGAAAGCGGCAGAAGGCAGCGATGTACCGGTGGAAACCGTTAGATTCTAATCGGTAGGCAGTTGCAGTTGGCAGAAATTGCTGAGTAAAGCCAACGTAACTTTTCAACTCAACGTGATTTCTGCTAATTAGACTGCCAACTGCAGCTGCCTACCGCCTGCTCTATGAAACTCTCCGTCATCATCCCGACTTTTAATGAAGAATTGACGATAAAGAAAACGCTTGACGCGCTTTCGCGGCTGGTTAATGTTGATGAGATTATTATCGTTGATGGCGGAAGCACTGACCGAACAATTGAGATTGCCGAAAATTATAAAAAAGTAAAAAAAATTAGTATTGTGCAATTTGGGGAAGCAAATCGCGGCAAGCAGCTTCACGAAGGCACCAGGCATGCCGCCGGCGAAATCTTCTGGTTTCTCCACGCCGATACGCGCCCTGTGCAAGGCTGCGGCAAACAAATCAAACAATATATGCGTTATGCGGAGATTGTCGGCGGCAATTTCAAGATTGTTTTCGACGGCAACCGGCGTTGGGCGCGATTATTAACTTGGCTATACCCGCAACTTAGCTCTATCGGGTTAGTTTACGGCGATTCGGCAATGTTTGTGCGCCGCGAAACTTACGAGAAAATAAAAGGTTTCAAACCGCTGCCGCTTTTTGAAGACGTTGATTTATATAAGCGATTATTAAAAAAGGGAGAATTCGTGCATATCAATCTGACCGTTACGACATCTTCCCGAAGATTTGAAAATCATTCGTTTGTCTGGGCGTTTATGCGTTGGTCAATTTTTCAGGGACTTTATTGGGTTGGTTTGCCGCCTCGACTTCTTGCAAAAGGCTACAAACAAATCAGGTAAAGGTTTATGTCACAACTCCGCTTTGCGCGGTGTTTTTATTGTGAAAATACCAATCTTCAGAGGAGAAAAATTTATGTCACGGATTTTTATTTTAATTGTCGTTCTCGTTCTTTCAATCGGAGTAAGCGATACCATTTTCGCTCAAGATGCCGAACAAAAAACGCAAAATTTAATCGCCGCACTCAGTAAAACGAAATACAAGAAAAAAGAGAAAAAGAATATTTCGTTTGAATTATACATAGACATCAAAAACGAAGCAGTTGTCAAAAATAATGTCCGAGATTACGCGGGCGTTTATGAATCTACGCAAGCGGATTATCGAATTGAATTGCGCGTTTCGGCTGACGGTAAAATCGAAGGAAGCGGTTACGATTCCGATTTTGACAGCTCAAAGAAACAAAACTTCACGCTCAAAGATGCGCGAATTGAAGGTGCGC
This sequence comes from Acidobacteria bacterium 28-1, assembly GCA_002050365.1. Taxonomy (GTDB): domain Bacteria; phylum Acidobacteriota; class Blastocatellia; order Pyrinomonadales; family Pyrinomonadaceae. Next base: position 52,276 of record MWYZ01000071.1, on the reverse strand, counting down.
TGCTAACGGCGACGAAAGTTTTTACTAACGGCGAAACGGAAAAACTCGAAGCCGTTTTTAATAATCGCACAGTTACGGAAGGAAAAAATCCAAATGAAATTAATAGTCGTGAGACGAAATACGGTTTGGGATTTATTGATTCGTGGGGAACGATTACAAACAGGGTTTTTCTCGAATTTAAATCCTGAAAAATTTTGAATTTGACGAAATATTAAAAACAAAATTTACAGGGATAAAGGGGATGAATAGGGATTTTATTTTCTTTATCCCTGTCCATCCCCTTTATCCCTGTAAATTCTTTTAGAATTAGCTCATAAATCCGCGAAACTTCGTTGCGCTCGTCGGATAATTGGGAAAAATCTTGTCGAGACTTTTATTACCCAAATGTTTGAAAGCAACTTCGCCGAGAACGTCGCGGAAGTCAGTTGTAACTGCCAAATCGCGTCCTTCGTAAAGATTTTCGTTCGCTAAACCTTTCCAATCGCCATATATTTTTCCGCCTTTAACAGAATTTCCCAAAACTAACATCGAGTTGGCGTGTCCGTGGTCTGTTCCGCGCGAACCGTTTTCTCTGACGGTTCTGCCGAATTCCGACATTGTTAAAATAACAACATCGTCCATTCGCTTGCCTAAATCGGTTGCGAATGCGGCGATAGCTTGTCCGAAGCCATTTAATAAATTAGCGATTTGCCCGCGTGCGCCGCCTTCGTTGGCGTGCGTGTCCCAATTCAACCCGGGCGTATCGGTGAAAGCAACTTCCAAACCGACATTGGCTTTTATCAATTGCGCGATTTGCAGAAGCGATTGGGCGAACGGATTGTTCGGATAACGTGCGCCGTTTTCCGCTCGGTACTGCGCGGGATTTGCCTGTTTCAAAAAGTTGACCGCTTCAAAAGTTTCCTTGCCGGTTTCGTTCAGGGAATCTTTGGAATTTTGTTGATAAATTCCTTCAAAACCACCTTGCACGCTTTGCGTATAGATTCCGGCGTTAATGGCAAAATCCGCCAGATTCGTCATCGCCACCGACGGAGCGCGTCCGTAAAGCGAGCGCGGAAGTTGCTGCGTCATCGAAACGGCGCGAAACGGCGATTCGTTTTCTTTTTTGCTGGTTTGCAAAACGCGGTTGAGCCAACCGTCGCGGGTTGATTTCACGCCCGGCGTCCCCGCTTCCATATAATCCTGCGCGTCGAAATGCGAGCGCGTGTTGTCGGGCGAGCCAACCGAATGAACAACGGCGAGTTGTTTGTTTTGCCAGAATTTTTCAAGCGGTTTGAGTGACGGATGAAGTCCGAAATAACCGTCGAGATTTATCGCGCCGTCCGCTTGATTCGGCTTTTGGACGGCAATCGTGCGGCGCAGATTATAATAATCCCCGTCGCCGTAGGGAACGACCATATTCAAGCCGTCAACCGCGCCGCGCTGGAAAATCGTAATTAAAATTTTCTTTTTGCCGGAAGCGTTCGTTAACGTCTGCGCGTTGGCAAACTGATGCAGAAATTGCGGCGCAACGCTCATCAAACCGAAACTCGCCAATGTAATTCCGCTCGACTTCAAAAAATATCTTCTGTCCATAATTTTTTAAAAAACCTCGAAAAGTAAGATAAGGATTTTTAATTAAAATCCGTTTAACTGAAATTTAGACGCGTCCGAAATAAAATAAGTCAGTTTTTTATTTTCGTCATTGGAAATTTGTTCGCCGTTCGTTGTAAATTATTTTTAAGAATAAAATTTATGAAAGAAAAACTCGTTCAAATTATTGTCGAACGGCTCGAAAAAGATGCCGACACTCTGCGTGAAGATTTTAATCTGGCTAAAAATATTCCGACGCGCTTTGCGGCGATTGACAATCTTTTTCCCGAAGACATCGCCCGAAAACTTTACGAAGCGTTTCCGCCGACTGACGAAATGCGTCTGCTCGACAGTTTCCGCGAAAAAAAATATACGTCGAAATCGCTAGATAAATTCAGTCCGCTAATCGCCGACGCGACGTTTGCATTTCAAGACCAGCGAGTAATTGACGCGGTTTCCCTCATTACCGAACAGAAAGAAGCGGTTGGCGACCCGCATCTCTACGCCGGCGGCATCAGCGCAATGGCGCACGGACATTTTCTCAATCCGCATATTGATAATTCGCACGACCACGAGCAGAAAAATTATCGAGTTCTGAATCTGCTTTATTACGTTACGCCCGAATGGAAAGCGGAAAACGGCGGAAACTTAGAGCTTTGGAACGATGACATAACGAAAGTCATCGTAATTCCAAGTCTTTTCAATCGGTTGGTTTTGATGGAAACCAACGAGAAATCCTGGCATTCAGTCAATGAAGTGAAAGCGGATGGTTTGCGCTGCTGCATCTCGAATTATTATTTCTCGCAGCATTCGCCAAACGGCTACGAAACTTCACACATCACATTTTTCCAAGCGCGTCCCGAACAGAAATTCCGACGGCTCGTCTCAACCGCCGACGGTCATCTGCGAACCGCTCTGCGAAAAGTAGTGAAACAAGGTTTGAGCAAGAAAGATATTTATGAAGGCGGGAAGGAAAATGAATAATGGATAACGGATAATGGATAATGAAAATCCGAAAATTATTCATTATCCATTATCCGTTATCCATTACAATTACTGTCTTTGAAATTCGGGCGTTCCCAAAATCAAACCGACAACCTTAAAGACTTCCGCGTTGCCGCTCGGCGGCAATAATCGAACTTGTCTCTGACGATTGCGCCCGCCGCCTTGATTTTGCATCATCGCCGTATTTTCCATTGCGTCGCCGTCGTCCGAATTGTCCGCGACTGTTTCTATTTTCGGCTCGATAAGTGGTTGTTCGAGTTGTTTCAAAAGCGTGGCTTTTGTATTCGGCGAGATTTCACCGTCTAAAACTACGGCAATCGAACGATTTAGAATTTCCGATTTATCTTTTCCTTCAAACTGTTTCAGATTAACGCGCGTTCCCGGAATACGATTTGAGGCGAGCGCGACGGCAAAATTCAGACGCTCTAAAAGCGCGCCTGTGTTGACCCAATCTTCCGCCGTGTCGGGATAACCGGTTGGCGCTTGATAAGCGTAAAGCGGCTCGCCCATTTTCGCCAGCATCGCTTGAATTTGTCCGCCGTTAGTGTCCGCGCCGACGGTGCGAATCGCGCTGATGACGACTTCAAACGGCGTTTTAATTTTAGCGCGGTAATTTTCCGCCGCGAAAAATTCTTTATCCGTAAAAATTGCGCGTAAAGTCGTCTTTATATCGCCTTTTGAATCTTGGAACGCTTTCGCAACGCGACCGACAAGGGCTTCGCTCGGATTATCGGAAACAAATTTGACCGCTAATTTGCGGGCGATAAATTTCGCGGTTGACGGATGATTAACCAAAACATCAATCACTTTTAAACCGTCTTTCATTCCGCCTTCATTAATTTTTTGCCCCAAAACCGTTTTCTCGCCTTTGTCGTGGGCGCGTTCGTTGAAGAAGAAAGTTCCGCTTTCGGCGTCTTCCGGTAAACCTGCAAGACGCATTAAACGAGTCGCGCGCTTGTCTTCCGTGCCGTTTGCCACACTCGCAAATGTGCGCCGATAACCGCGCGGGTCAACGATTGTCCAGCCGGTAAATGCTCGCGCGACTTCCTTAATGTCGTTTTGCGTGTAGCCGCCTTCGACTCCCAAAGTATGCAGTTCCATAATCTCGCGGGCATAATTTTCATTGATTCCGCGCTGCATTCTTTTCGGCTGTTTCGGGTTTTGTTGATTTTGCTTAATTCGCGCGTCGAGTTCCGCATCATTCAAGCCGTATTGTTTTTTAAGTTGCTCGCGGCGTTGCGCGTTCATTTGATTCGTTTGATTCGTTTGATTCAAGCGGCGATTCGGATATTTTCCGCGATTATTTCCAGCCGTCTGCGCGTCCGGCGAAACCGATTGAAAATTGTCGAGATAAAAAAGCATTGCCGGCGATTGTGCCGTCGCCGTCAATAAGTCTTTGAAATTTCCCAAAGCATTCGGGCGAATTACGTCACGGTCGTATTCGGGCAGAAACCATCGCGTGGCAGCTTTGTTGGCATAAGCGTTAAAATGATTTGTCCAAAAATCAACCATCACTTCGTTAAGCTGTCTTTCGGAATAAACCGCCCGCATAATGCGCGAAGCGTTCAATTGCTGCGTAATTTGCTGCGGTTTGCCGAGTTTGTATTTCGCGTAAAGCGCAGCGATTTCCTGTTGATATTTTTGGCGGTCGGCTTCGCTCAGTTGAGCGACGTTCGCGTCGGCATTTTTGTTATCGCTTGAGATCATCGCGCCGTCCGCGTTTTTCATTTCGTCGCCTTTAACTCGATTTTTATTTTTGAGTTGGGCTATATCGCCTTTATCCAAATTATTTTTCTGCGCGACCGCTAGCAAAACCGCTGCTTGATTCGGATATTTGGCAAACAATTCTTCGTTCGACATTTTTAAAACGTCCAAATTTTTAACCTTCGCCTCCGCCGTCAAATCGCTTATCGCAGACGCGTTTAATTGCTGTTCAATATATTTATTGATGCCAATTGCTTTGACTCGTTCGACATTGCCTTCACGCGCGCCGAAACCCAAACGATTAAGCACGTGAAGTATTTTCTGGTCTTCGGTTAATAGTTTCGCGCTCGTTTTTCGCATCATTTGCGCGTTTGTGCCGACCGTAAAAATCGGACTGAACATTGCCGTCAGCATCAAAAACGCCGCGATTTTGTGAATTAGAGAGAATTTATGTTTCATTGCTTTTACCTCGAAAAATTATGAATGCTTCGGAATCGTCCAAAGTGTAATCTGCTAAATTAGACGCGGAGAATCGGGAAAAGGACGAAAGAATTTTTAATTTAACCGTGTGATAATTGATGAGGCGAACGAAGCGCAAAGCAAAATTTGCAGGCTGGGCAGGATAAACAGGGCTTTAAATTTTTTGGATTATCCGGTCTGCACGGTTTGAACTTTATTTATTTGATAAATTGAAATTCGCCGAACGCTTCGGGAACGTGAAAATTTGGCGTTTCGGTTTTCGTCGCTTGCCAAGAAAGATAACCGCGAGCGTCGCCCGCGCCGATGCACCGAAAAAGATTTCCTTTCCAAATTTCATTCACCTGCGGTGTTTTGCCGAATGCTTTCCATCCGATTTTTATCGCCATCACAATTTTATTCGTTTCGATTCTCGCGGCTGATTGGATTCCCGAATTGTAATCGAAATTGGTTTCACGTCGGTTAGGTAACTGATGAATCGCCAAATCAATCCATTCGCCCGTTGGCGCAATTTCAAATTCATAATACTTGCGCGGCTCGTCCGCGTTCGGCGCGACGAAAATCTCGCACACATCTCTGTCCCACAGTCCTAGTGTTTTGCTTTTCAGATTCGGCGCGTCAGAAACGACTAGCGGCTCGGTTTGATTCGCTTCAAAGCGAATGTAAAACGCCGCGTCAGACCAAAGAAGTTTTGCTTTCGCGTGTCGTCCAACTTCTGCTCTTTTGCCTGACCAATAATTTTCGATTGAGATTTCCTTTGCCTTTTTCCAAGATTTGTTGTTGAGTTCGCTAATCAGAAAATCTTTTTCGATATGCGCGATTTTGATTTTGTTCGTCATTTCGGACTTCTTCTGCGCGGATAAATTTGAAACAGAAAGCGATAGAAAAACCAAAGCCAGATTGAAAATTATAAAAGTTTTCATAACCGTAAATTTCATTTAATCGAATGACTCGCCACACGCCATTTACCGTCTTTTTCCCGTTTCAAAATTAGAGTTTCGATCGCTGACGAAAGTTTTGCGAATGAGCTTTCAAAATCAATCGTAACCGTTTCGGCTTCAAAAGCGATGACGTTTTTAAATTTTCTCGACTTGAAATTTCCAACCTTTTTCAAAAACGGTTGTACGGTGGATTGCCATTTTTCCTTCGCGTATTTGGCTTTGAGTTCAGCGGAAATTCCTTCCCAACTCTCCGCGAATTTTCCCGCGTCAACCAATTTTAACCAATCTTCCGCCGTCTTTTGTAGATTCAGTTTTTCCGCTTCGGAAAGTTTTTCGGCGACGAGTTCGCCAATAATTATCTGTGCAAAATCATCAACGGCGGAAGCTATAAACTTACTCGCTTCGGGAGTCTCGTCCGCATTTACCTGAGCGGCAACGGCAATTTTATACTGCGGAAAATAGCGCATATCTGACAGATAGCCGGGAAATTCGCCGTCGTGTCCGTGAGATTTTCCAAATTTTCCTTGCACGATTTCCACGCCTAAACCGTAACCTTTGCCTTCGCCAACGGTCGTGCTTCCGAGCATTTCGTCCAAATATTTTTTCTGCAAAACGTCGCCCGCATACAAGAATTTTGCCCAACGCGCAAGGTCTTCAGTCGTCGAAGCAAAGCCGCCGCCGGCCCATTCCCATTGCGGATTGACAGTGAATTTTCCGCCCGCGATTATCGGCTTGTTTTGAAAATAACCATTGACGACTCGCGGCAGAACATTTTTATTTGAAGGAAAAGTATCATCGAGTCTGAGCGGTTTCAAAATTCTCTGCGCGATTTCGTAATACAAAGTTTTGCCCGTTGCTCGCTCGACAATTATTCCTACCAAAATATAATTTGTATCAGCGTAGTTGAAATTTTTGCCCGCCTCGAAAAGCGGTTTTTTGTCGAGAACATAAGCAATCAATTCTTCATACTTGATGTCTTTACCGAAACTTTTAAACATCGCTTTTTGAAAACTTCCATCGTCAACGTGATTCGGAATGCCGCTTGAATGATTCAGAAGCGTTCGCAACGTGATGTCTTTAGCGTTTGGCAATCTCGCAAACCAAGATTCATTTCCCAACCATCGTTCGATTTTTTCGTCGAGATTCAGTTTCCCTTCCTGCGCGAGTTGCAATGTCGCGGCTGAAACAAAAGTTTTTCCGATGCTTCCCGCGAGCATCGGGTCTGAAGGTTTGAGTTTCGTTTGAGTTTTTAAATCCGCAACACCTGTCGAAACCGAACCTGAACGTCCGTCGGGCAAAACAAAGCCGACGCATCCGCCGGGAAACTTTAACGAAGCGTGTAATTCGTCTAATTTTGCTTGAGCTTTTTGAAAAATCTGCGCGAATTTTTCATCATCAATTTTCGGAGATTGAAATGCCAAAGAAGTTTGAGGAAGAAAAACACAAATTGAAAAAGCTACAAAGAGCATTTGAAAAATTGTGCTTTTATTTTTCACCGTAAATTTTTATTTGCTTCCCGTATTGAAAACCGTCTTAAACGCCATCTTAGCCAACTTCCAGGTTTTGTATAAATCAATTTGATTCAAGAGAAAATTTCAATGATTTTTTCGGTTACTTTTTCGGTTTTTTCCCTTTTCAGAGTCCCGATTCGGTAGAGGACAATTTTTGCGTCAATTGTGAAAAGCCTATTTGGACGGATATTGCTGTCCTGTCTCAGTTGCCCGTTTGCTAAATCGTTAGAAGCTAGTGAAATTGCGTAATTATCTTTAGCGTTTTGGCTGGTTATTAAACAAATAATAATGTCGTCGCCTGTTAAATCGGCGATGACCAAAGCAGGACGCTTTTTGTTAGCGGTTAAATCGGAAAAAGGAAACGGCGTAACGACGACATCGCCTTTTATAAATCTGCCCATGCTTTGTCTTCCTCTGGCGTATCCCAATCTTTAGCAATCAAATCTTCCGACGCAAACATCAAATCTCTCGCTGAAACGTCCGATATATCAAAATCTTGGTCGGCTAAATACGAGACAAAATGATAAACCGCCGTCAGTTTATCTTCGGAAAGCGTTTGTAGTTTGCTGTCAATTTCTTCAACCGTGATTGTCATAATTTCTTTTTTTATATCAAAATTATTTTGAAAGCAATTTTATCGGGATTTCCCCTTTTTCAGCGGCTTAGGATTTTTCATGCTCCAATATTGTAAATCTTGAAATTCTCTTTCCAATTCATCCATATCATCATCGCCAAGTTCGTATGAAAAAGCAGAGTCTAAAATTTTTCTTGCATTTGCAAGTTTAGGAAGAATTTTCCACTCATCAAGAAAATTAGATGATAAGGCATGATACTCTTCAATACTTTTACATTAGACATTATTTGAAATAAGATATTTCGTTAATATCAGTAATATCAATAGTTTCAAGTGGCTGTCGAAATGTTACTCGTAAATTGTGTAAGCCACACGCTATTTCCATTACCTTATCGGAAATCTGCTCTTTTGTCAGTCGCAAGGTGTCTTTCACTATGCGACATCTTTTCACTCCACAAATGACATTTTCCACCATTATTCGCACTCTTGAAATCATTCTGTTCAAAAACTTTTCAATCGCTGTCAACTCCTTTCCCCTTACTTTTTTTTGGCTGTTCCGTTAATATCCCTTCCGGCTCATAACCTTGAAATCCGGTGTCTTTCGTCAAACTCGCATTCTGCGGATAACTGATTTGGCTTTCATCGGCTAACTTTTTATCGTGCTTTTTTCCTTCCGCTGTCGCACTCAAAAACACCACTTTGCTCGTGTTTTCGTTCACCAAAAGCACATTTTTATCGGTGTGTGTTTTCTTCTTTCCGCTATACTTTTCCTTTTGTTTGTCTATCTTGACAGGTCTTTGAAGCTCTCTTTCGGAGGCATCAAGACTCAAATTCGCGCCACCTTCAATTGCCTCAATTGTTGATGCTACCTTCTGTCGGTCGCGTGCAGGTTTCATGCCCATTTCAGCCAAAGCCTTCTGCAAAATAGGCAACAACCGATGTATCCAATAATTTACCCGCCCTTGACTCAAACCAAACTGCTAACCGTGCATTGTTTGCAGTTGAAATGTTTTTTGATACACCAGAATAAACAATAATTTGTCGCTCAAAGTTGCCAAATTTGACTTTCTACCGCCACCTGCTTGACGTTGTTTTTTCTTTCTTGTCGGCTTCGGTTTGGTCGGCAAACTTTCTTGATAACATTTTTCAAAAGTTGGTAAAAGGCATTCAAACTCTTCATTTCTTAAACCTGTCGCCACCAAAAATTCTCTCGGCTTCTCTTTTAACTCAAGATAATTTAACATTTATCCAGTTTAATTCATTTCTCTTATTTCAAATAATGTCTATTCAGAATAGTAAGAACCAATTCTATCTAAAGACACAACCATCACATTCAAATCGGCTAAGATTATGATTATATCTTTCCTACGATAAGAAACCTTTTCATCTGTCATAAAACTATTTTCCCGTATTGAAAACCGTCTTAAACGCCATCTTCGCCAATTTCCAAGTTCTATCCAAATCAACTTTACCGTCTTTGTCGCGCCCCAAAAGTTTGTCGGTCAGCAGTTTTCGCAAATCTTTGCCTTCGCGTTTCAGCATAAATTCTTTGGCGTAAGGCTTCGCCGTTTCAAAGAAATTAAATTCCGGGTCGGTAATAATTCCAATGCCTTCAAGCGTCATCAACGCACGCATAATATATGTAAAATTCGACGGCAGACGAAACGGATAATCATACATTACGTCCGCTAAATCGTAAGTTAATTCTTTAAAGTTTACTTCCTTGAGTTTCAAATTCAGATGAAACTCGAACATTTTTTCAACGACCGGTTTAACAACTTCAGGATTTGAGCCGGGCTTCATAAAATCTAAATCTATCAAATCCTGAGCGATTCCAGCCGGGTCTTTAGCGATGACGTGGAAAAATGCGTCAATCATTTTCGACTGCAATTGCGGCGTGATTCTGCCGACCATTCCGAAATCGAAAAACGCAAGTCGTCCGTCGGGCATTACCAAGAGATTGCCCGGATGCGGGTCGGCGTGAAAGAAGCCGTCTTCCAATAATTGTTTTAAGTAAGTGCGAATCAACAGACGGTTGACCTTTTCGGGCGAAACGTGGCGAGCGCGAAGCTCGTCCAAAGCCGTAACTTTCGTGCCGTGAATAAACTCCATCGTTAGAACTTTTTCAGTCGTTGCGTTCCAATATATGTGCGGGACGTGAACATTCGTCCACTCCTTGAAACTTTCGTGAAAGCGCTCGGCATTCTTGCCTTCCGCCGAATAATCCATTTCCTCGTGAATCGTTTCGTCAAATTCCCTGAGCATTCCCGCCCAATCCGCATTTTCGTTCAATGACGGAAAGCGTTCGGCAAATTTTGTGACTTTTCGCAAAATTTCGATGTCGCCTTTAATTATCGCCGTTAAATTCGGACGCTGAACTTTTACTGCGACTTCTTCGCCCGTAAAAAGTTTAGCGCGATAAACTTGTCCGAGAGATGCGGCGGCAATCGGTTCGACATCAAATTCGGCATAAACTTCGTTGATTTTGCGACCGAGTTCTTTTTCGATTCTGGCGAAGGCAATCTCGTTTGGAAATGACGGCACATTATCCTGCAATTCGCCCAACGCTTTGACAAACGCTAAAGGCAGAAGGTCGGCGCGTGTTCCTAGAGATTGACCAATTTTGATAAAAGTCGGTCCAAGCTCAATTAAATTATCTTTCAGCCAGACGGCTTGTTTTTCGTGATTTAACTCTTTGTTCGCTTCGCTGCCGAGGAAAAATCGGCGAAGAAGAAGCATAAATTGATGAAAAAACCAGAGATTGATTTTGTGAAATTGTTCACCCAAAACCGCTAGCCAAGTTAATCTTTGTGCAGTTATCATTCTGGCGGCAGCGTGTTTTCCGTATTGCGCGTGATGCAAATCGTATTGGTCGAGGTAAAGATAGAGCGCGAGCATTCCGATAACCTTCGACACTTGAAAAAGCCGCAAATAACCGCCGATTCCGCGATAATTCTTCTCAACCGATTCTTCCTGCTGGATTAAAGATTTCTCTTCGGCAATCAACTCTTGATTGGAAATTTTTTTCGCAATTGGCAACTGCTTCGTTTCGATCAAAGCGTGATTACCGTTACCGTTTTCCAAAATCGGTTCGATAACCTTTTGCTGCACAATCAATCCGCTCGTATTTTCTTCCATTACCAAATCTTTTTGCATAAGTTAATTTAGAATCATAAAAAGCAATTCGGTTTGCAACAAATTTCACAAATTTTAGTTTTCAAACAATATCTAGAGAATTCTTAACGCCTAGCCGTTTGAAATAGCTCAGAGCGCGACGCGTATCCTTTTCAATTTGATTCTTAAGTTCTTCGATACCGCTGAACTTTCTTTCATCGCGGATGCGGTGCAGAAAACGGACGCGCAGAACGTCACCGTAGAGGTCGCCGTCGAAATCGAAAATGTAGCTTTCAATCGAAGGTTCTTTGTCGCCTTCGAATGTCGGTCGCACGCCGACATTCGTGATGCTTCGCCGCCATTTGCCGTCAATTAAATTGGCGGTTGCGTAAACGCCGTATTTCGGAATCACGCGGTTGCGCGGTTTGAGATTTGCCGTCGGAAAACCGATGGTGCGTCCGCGCTGGTCGCCGTGAATAATCTGACCTTCCACGCCGTAGGGTCTGCCGAGCATTCGGCGGGCGAAATTTATTTTTCCAATGGCAAGCAACTCGCGGATTTTTGAAGATGAAATGCGTTGACCGCGCACGGTGATTTCAGGAACCTCGTCGGCGTAAAATCCGAGTTCCGCGCTTATCTTTTTCAGTAATTCGATATTACCGCCGCGATTTTTGCCGAACGCAAAACCTTTGCCTAAAAAAACTTCTTTCGCTTGAAGGCGTTCGTGAACAATATCGCGCAGAAAAACTTCTGCGTTCTGATTGGCGAATTCCTGATTGAAACGAATGACAATCGTCTGTTTGATTCCCAGAACTTTAAAGTTAGCCAGCCGCTGGTCGAGCGTTTGCAGCAGCGGCGGCGCATTTTCCGGGTAAAGAACGGCGCGCGGATGCGGGTCAAAAGTTATCACGGTCGAAACGGCACCGGCGGCTTCGGCGCGACTGACGACCTTTTGAATTATTTTTTGATGACCGAGATGCAAGCCGTCAAAAACGCCGAGTGTCAAAACCGTCGAGCGCAGAATGTTGGCATTATCGGTTCCGTGAAAAATTTTCATTTCAAATATAATTTCATTCCCAAATGCGTTCCCTTAAAACCCAAATCTTCGTAAAAACGATGCGCGTCTTTACGGTCACTGTTCGTCGTTAATTGCATTGCCACGCAATTTTCTTCCCGCGCACGATTTATCGCCCATTTCATTAATTCTTTGCCGAAGCCTTGTCCGCGATATTTGTCGTCAACTCTAACCGATTCGACCGTCGCCCGTTTTCCGCCTTGAAAACTGATTGACGGCGTGAACGTAATTTGCAGAGTGCCGACGATTTTGCCATCTTTCTCCGCGACGATTAACTCGTTGTTTTTATCCGCGTTAATTTCCTCAAACGCTTTCACATAACTTTCGGGCAAAGGATTTTCATATCGTTCGCGCGTCGTACCGAGAAAATCATCGGCGAGCATTCGGACAATTTCCGATAAATCTTTACGGGTCGCTTGGCGAAATTTAAGTTTCATACTTCTTCAACGGCCAACTCATCAACAGCAAACCAAACATTATCGGGAAGCAGTTTCGAGTCGCGTTCATACAAAACATCGTGATTCAAATGCGTTAGATAAGCGCGTTTCGGTTTTAGCTTTTCAATGTATTCGAGTGCTTCCTGCAAACTGAGATGTGTCGGGTGCGGTTTGATTCGGACGCAATCAAGCACCAAAACATCCAAATCCTGCAAGCCTTGCATCGCGTCTTCGGGGATAAAATTCAAATCCGTCGCGTAGGCGAAATCGTTGAAACGATACGCGATGACGGGCGTTTTGCCGTGAATGACTTCGAGCGGCGTAACAAGCAGGTTTTCGCTGAAACAAAACGGCGCGTTTTTTTCAATCGTGTGCGGAATCAATTGCGGAAGTCCGCCGCCGAAATGCGACGGCTCGAAAATATATTGAAAAATTCGGCGCAAATCTTTCCAGGCTGATTCGTCGGCGTAAATCGGCATTGCGCCGTAACGGAAATTGAGCGGGCGAATGTCATCCATTCCGAAAACGTGGTCAACGTGGCAGTGCGTAATCAAAATTGCGTCGAGTTTTTTTATATGAGCGCGTAAGGCTTGCTGGCGAAAATCCGATGAAGTGTCAACGAGAATGGTTTTGCCGTCGTGTTCGAGCAGAATTGAAACGCGCAGCCGTTTGTCGCGCGGGTCGTCGGACAAACAAGTTTCGCAATCGCAGGCAACTGAGGGAACGCCGGTTGATGTGCCTGTGCCGAGGAAAGTCAGTTTCATTCGTTTTGTCCTTTGTCCTTTGTTGTTCGTCCTTTGCAATTTCAAGTCGAATTTGAATTTTAATGCAATAGACAAACGACGAACGACAAAGGGCGAAGTGCTATTTCTTACCGAGAATATCGTTTGCCGAAAACTTCTGCGCGGCTTTTTGTTTGAGTTTTTCTTCGGCAATGCGCTGAACCTGCACATACTGCATTTGCAAATCAGAGAGCATTCCGTCGAAAATTTCCGCTTCTTTTGAATGCAGATTATTGCGCGTTTTTTCCTTGAGCATCGCTAAAACGTCAATCCAATACTTGCCGGTTTCCAAATCTAAGGTGCGCTGTCCGGTTGCCGGGTGCGGCATTGCGCCGAGCGCGGCGGCGGCTTGCGTGGCTAAAGTCGTCAAAAAATTAACAAAGCTCGCCGGGTCGTCAACGCCCGGAATATCGCTGTCGTCAAATTCTTGCGCTTCGGTTTCTTCCGCTTGTGTTTGCTCGGTTTCCTCCGGCGGGTTAATCGGCATTTCTTCTTTCGGTTTTTCCGCTTCAATCGTTATGCCTTCTCTTAAAGAGCCGTCAACGTTAAATTTGCGCTTGTCGGTAACTTTTACTTCAGGTTGTTCTTCGTTATTCAATTGTTCTTTTCCAATCATTGTTTTTCCAATAAATTTTATAAAATTTGATAATTCGATAGTAGCATTTTGCCGAAAGAAAGTTCAAAATTAGGGACAAGGGAAAAGGGATAAGGGACGAGAGAGAAACCAATTTTTTAGCTCGTCCCTTATCCCTTATCACTCTTCCATCAAAAATTATGTCAAAAAATTTCGATGAACTGGTAACGGTAATGGCGCGGCTTCGTGCGCCCGGCGGTTGCCCTTGGGACAGAGAACAAACATACGAAAGCCTTGCGCCGTATCTTTTGGAAGAAGCCTTTGAAAGTTTCGACGCGATTCAAGATGCGACTGAAGGGAAGCCGGAAAATTTGCGCGAAGAACTCGGCGATTTACTTTTGCAGATAATTTTTCACTCGCAGATTGCTGAAGAAACCGGTGATTTTACGATTGAAGATGTTTGCGCTACGATTACGAGAAAAATGATTTTGCGTCATCCGCACGTTTTCGGCGATAAAAAATTTGATACGGCGATTGACGTTTTGCAGAATTGGGACGAGCTGAAAAAATCGGAACGCGCCATTACTAAAACGGATGAAACGGTAAAAGATTCGATTCTTGAAGACGTTCCGCTTGCGTTTCCCGCACTGATTGAAGCCAATAAACTCACCAAAAAAGCTGCCAAAGTCGGTTTCGATTGGGAAAATACGGAACAGATTTTTGATAAGTTACGGGAAGAAACCGAAGAATTAAAAAAGGCAATCTCGGAAGATGAAAACATCGAAGAAGAAATCGGCGATTTGCTTTTCGTAGTGGTAAACTTGGCGCGAAAACTCGACGTTGAGCCGGAAACTGCGCTAAAGAAAACCAATCGCAAATTTCGATTGCGTTTTAAGTTCATTGAAACCGAACTGAAAAAACTGGGCAGAAATTTGGAAAATTCAGATATGAAAGAAATGGATGCGCTTTGGAATGAAGCGAAAAAGATTTATAAATAGAAAATTAAGAGGTTAAAATAAAATCTAAATTTTCTGTTAAAACTTAAAATAAAAGTTGACTTCATATAACTTAAAGATTAGATTACATATTACCAAGTTTTAATGACAAGGCTTCGGACGGTCTTTAAGCTCAGGCTTTACCCAAAATTATTGAATTTTAATAAGACTTTATTTGTTAAAGTCTGGTTTTGCACCGGACTCGCAAAAGTGTTGTAGTTAGCAAAAGCTATCCGAACCGTTGAAAAATACAAAGGAGTAAATCAAATTATGAGAAAAAATTTTTGTACGCTATGGATTCGCAATTTCACCGCCGCTTGCTTGGCGATGGTGATTTTCACAACTTCTTCAATGATTGCTTTAGCAGCAACGCCGGAGAATAAATCATTAATGGGCGAGATAACGGTTTCGGGACAAACAATTAATGGTAACGCTCCTTCCGTTATGCTGAACGGCGAACCGGTTATGACGGGACGCACGTTTTTTTCAGCCGGCACCATTGCCACACCGGAAAACATTAATTCAACCGTCAGAATCGGAAAATTAGGTTACGTTACTTTGACTCCGAATACGAATTTGAATTTGAGTTTCAACGAAAACACAATTTCGGGAACTTTGTCCGCTGGACAAATTAAAGTCTCCAATGCCGAAGGAGTAAACGTAACTATTCAAACAAATGCCGGTCTGGTTACCAACGAATCGACTTTGGCAAGCAATTTTACAGTTAATGCAGAAAAAGCTGCTCGACAAGATGACGACGATGACGCTGACGGAAATAGTGCGCTCGGTCCGATTCTTGTTTTTAGCGGAATTGTAGCGGCGGCAATTATTATTGTTCTTGTTACCAGAGATGATAAAGATTTAATTGTTAGTCCAGTGAGATAAATCTTTACACATTAAATTCATTAAATCTAAAAGGCGCGAAGGCTTATGAGTATTCGCGCCTTTTAGTTCCTGACAATAAGTTGATAAACCTACAAAGCAAATCTATGATTAGATAATGTCTGTTTCCTCATCGCCAAACGTGCCCAGCCTCGCCGATTTCCGCCGCCGTTATCCTTTAACGGTTGAAAATCTCGCCTCGCTTTCAAACCGGGAAGCATGGCTCAATCGCGTTTGGGAAATCGAACAGCGTTGGCAATCATTTCAGGAAAATCCGCAAAAAACCGATGAGGTCGTTTTTTATGATTCTGCGCCGAAAGATTTAACCGTCGAAGCCGAGTTTGAAATCGTCTACGCGGGCGGAACGCTCGGACTTCTTCACGCGGCAGTGATGGCGACGAAATTTAATCGCAGAGTCTTGGTTTTCGACCAGCACACGGTCGGGAAAACGCACCGCGATTGGAACATCTCCGACGAAGAATTGCAGGAATTTGTAAAAGCTGAACTTTTCACCAAAGAAGAAATTGAAACTGCTGTCGCCAATCGTTATCAAACAGGTTTCGTCAAATTCTACGATGCAAACTCAAGTATAAAAACGCCGCCGCTTTTTATGGATAATGTTTTGGACGTAGCGATTGAAGCCGATAAACTTTTGGAAATCGCCGCGAAAAAACTCAAAAAAACCGATTCAAAAATTATCAACAATTTGCGGCTCGCTCGCGTTTTTGTCCAAAAAGATAAAGTTCTGGTTGAATGTGAAGACGTAAAGAGCGGAAAGCGGCGGCTGTTTGACGCAAAACTTTTCGTTGATTCGACGGGAACGAATTCACCTGTTTCGCGTCAAATAAATGCCGGAAAATCAATTACGCACGTTTGCCCGACGGTCGGCACGGTTGCAAAAGGTTTTACGCGCGGAAGCGATGACAAGGAAATTGATTTTTCGGTCGGGGAAATTCTCGTCAGCACCGAAGATGCGTCCGACAATCGCCAACTGATTTGGGAAGGTTTTGCGGGAAATCAGAAAAAAGACGAATATACGACTTATCTTTTTTTCTATGATTCGGTTGAATCTAAAGCCGATAAATCTCTTCTTAGATTGTTTGAAGATTACTTCGAAAAACTGCCGAGTTATAAAAAGAAAAACGGCGCGTGGCGCGTCGTCAAGCCGGTTTTCGGATACATTCCGAGCATTCATCATCACGGCTGGGACAGCGTTAAAAAAACTGCTGCGAACAGAATTCTGCTCGTCGGCGACGCAGCGGGTTTGTCTTCTCCTTTGACATTTTGCGGTTTCGGCTCGCATGTGCGGAATTTGCGAAAACTGACGGCTAAAACCGAAAACGCTCTGCAAGCAAATCTTTTAGGCGAAAATTTTTTGTCGAAAATCAACGCCTACGAACCGCGTGTGGCACAAATGTCGAGCCTTGCAGAATTTATGCGCCCGACCGAAAAGGGCAAACCTTCAACGGTTAATGAAACGATGAACGCGGTGATGGCAGCTTTATCATCGCTTGATGTAACTGTTCGGCGCGAGATGTTTCAAGATAGGATTTCGTTTGCCTCGTTCAAAAAAGTTTTAATGAAAACGGCAAAAATTCATCCATCAGTTTTCAAGAAAATGTTTTCGCAACTCGGCACAAAAGGCACGTTTTGGTGGATTGCAAACATAGCGGAAGCGGCTTTGCACGAACGAAACGCCAAAACATAGGCAGATGGCAACAGCAATAGGCAGAAAAATTTGTTACCAAATATTTTCACCTATTGCTGTTGCCATCTGCCTACTTTAACTCAAGCCCGCGCTGACGCTTAGGCTACTGAGAGCAACTGATTTACTGAGAATCTTTCATCGAATTCTCTTTTTGTTTGTCGGTCAGCGCGATGCCCATTTTTTCGAGCGTAACTTGATTGAGCGTTCCGGTAACATTTAAACCATTTGCCGCTTGATATATTTTTAAACCGTTGCGGGTCGCGTCGTCTAACTTGCCTGTTTCCGTTACCTTCAGCATTTTTTGAGCTTGCATAATCTGGTCTTTCGAGGCGCGGAAAATCACCTTTTTCGGTTTCGACGAATCGCTTGATTTATTTTCTTTAGCGGACGCAAAAGAGTTCGGTGAAACTGGAATTTCCTTCTGTTTGTCGGTTAATTCGATACCCATTTTTTCGAGCGTCGCGCGATTAAGAGTGCCGTTCGATTTTAAGCCGTTTTCCGTCTGATATTTTTTGATGGCGCCCTTCGTTTCACCGTCGCGCTTGCCTGTTTCAGCCACCTTCAACATTTTTTGCACCTGCATAACTTGTTCCTTGTTAGCGCGGAAACTTTGCTTTTTAGGTTTTGCTTCAGCCGTTGTTTTTGTATCTTGAGTGGTTGTCGGAGTTGTTTGCGCGTTGATTGAAACGCTGACCAACAGAGAAACTATCAGAATTAGAATAAAATTTTTCATTGACTTTTCCTCCAGAGTTAAAAGATGGTTTATGTCGTAATTCAAAAACAATGCCTTTTGAGCAAGGAAAGAAATAGTTAATAAACAATGATAAGCAAACTGATATAAAATCTCACTTAGTCCTCATTTTACGCGCTTATGTTTCTGCCTTCATTTAGTTTTGGTTATCAATAGTTATAAATAGTTTGTATCATCTTGTATCTTTGCTGTATTCTTAAATAGTAGGAGATACAAAATGGTAAAAGTATTTTTGCGGGAAAAGAAACTAAAGAACGGCAAGCGCGGCCTGTATCTTGATTTTTACCCGCCAGTAAAACACCCCGAAACCCACAAAGAAACACGGCGCGAACATCTCAGGCTTTACGTTTATGAACGCCCGAAAACTGAAACAGAAAGAGAGCATAATAAAGAAACAAAAATGCTCGGTGAAAATATTAAATCAAAACGCCAATTGGATTTGCAAGCGGGCGTTTACGGCTTCATCTCGGCGCGGGATCGGCGGGCGGACTTTTTAGCTTTTTTTACCCAAGTAGTTGAATCAAAAAACCGAACTTCTGTTGCTAATCATTATGTTTGGAAAGCTGCTTTATACCAATTTGAAAACTTTACGAACAAAAAATGTCGGTTTGGCGATGTAACGGAAAAACTTTGCGCTGAATATAAGAATTATTTGCTCGATAAATTCGCCATAAATTCAGCCGCATCTTACTTCCTCAAATTCAGATCGGTCGCGGAAAGTGCAACCCAACAAAATCTTTTTTCCGCGAATCCGGCAAGGAAGTTCACCATCGGACCCGAAGAAACACATAAAGAATTTCTTAGTCTTGAAGAATTACAAAAACTTGCCGACACGCCTTTTAAGTATGAAGATTTGCGCCGGGCGGCTTTGTTCTCTGCCCTGACCGGCTTGCGGTTTTCCGACATTGCAAAATTAACTTGGCAGGAAGTTCAGCACAGCGAAAGTCAAGGGTTTTATATTCGCTTCAAACAACAAAAAACCAAATATTTAGAAACTTTGCCTATTTCCAGGGATGCTTTTGAATTACTTGGCGTGCGCGGCGAACCGGATGAAAAAGTTTTCAAAGAATTAAAGAAAGCGCAATGTATGTATCTGCCGATTTGGACAGCAAAAGCCAATATTGACAAGGAAATCTCTTTTCACTCGTTCAGACACACATTCGCAACGCTGCAATTAACTTTAGGAACCGACCTTTATACAGTTTCAAAACTGCTCGGACATCGAGATATTAAAACGACGCAGATTTACGCGAAGATTATTGATTCCAAAAAACGCACAGCGGCGGATTTAATTAAATTGAAATAAATAGTTGAGGTGAATATATGTCTAAGCGCAGACCCATCAGGAATCCTGAGAGAGAAGAAATCGTCGCTGAATCGATTGAAGCGGACATCAGAAAAAAGGCAAAGGATGTAATTCTCGAAGCTTTTAAGGCGTTAGATTGGAATGACTCTGAGAATTTTTACGTAAAACAACTGGAGACTGGGGAGATATTTTTTCACCTTACAATAATTTCTGAAATGGGCAAGGCAGATATTCATTATTCGCCACAACCTTATGTAGAATCACTGTTCAGAGATTTTAGTAAGGCGGTTGAGGCAAGGGCGTATAAAGATGTGGATTTGTCCAGTGTCTCGCCAAATATTCTAAAAGAGTGGTCAGAGAAAACAATTCTTACTATTACAAAAATTATACTTAAAAATTTTCGACGTGAATGCGTCGGATTTATATATAACCAGCCGAGTTTCGCGATGCTCTGTTTTGATTTTTTAGACCCACTAATCTATGAGCGTAAATCTAAAGACATACTTTTGCGACATAAAGCCAACCGTGGCGAACGAATTGCAGAAATAATTAAAAAAATTAGCAAAACGCGAGAGGAGATGATTTTAAAATTAGAAGAAGAAGTGATAGGGGAAATTTCCGCTCCTCAATTTATTTTCTGTGAAATTTACGATTTCTATAAAGCAGTTTGGCAAGAAGCCAAAAAACTCTATACAAAAAGCAAAAAGTTTCAGAATGTATCCGACATTGTGAAAACCGCTTTTCCTTTGTTGCCTAAAGATTTAATTGATAAACTCGGATTACGCGGCGAATCTGACGCTGCTATGCTCGCTTTTCAATTAGCAGCAAGAGTATTAAAGGTACCGCCGAATGAAGGCAAAAGCGAAGCTGCTCGAAAAAGATACGTGAAGAAAAGTAGAAGCCAAAGAAAAGCGATTTCACCTGAAGAAGCTCAAAAGGCTTTTGCTAAGTATCTCGTATCTCAGGGAGATTACGACCGAGTCAAAGGACAATGGCGGCAACTAATCTATGATTCTATTGATAAATTTCCCCAACACAGCTAATTTTAGGCTCAAAATGTTAATGCTACTTTGAGCCTAAAATCCGCAATTTTAGGCTCAAAAATATTTTTCAAATTGGTCTGTTTTCTGAATCTCGTTTTGCTTATCCTAGTTTTGTAGAAAGGAGAAATAAGCAAAATGGAACTTTCAATTCCGACGACCGAAGACATCAGAACCGCCATTCGCGCCGAACTCACCGATTTTTTCGCATCATTTAGATTTCCTCAAATTCCCGAAACCGAAGACATCGGCAAAGGCGCAGAATTCGCCAGCCGGATTACCGGCAAGGCTGTGCCAACTATTTATGACCTTGTTCATAAAAGATTAATTCCGCACTCCAAACGCGGCAAAGATTTGTATTTTTCAAAATCCGAGTTGCTCGACTGGCTCAAATCCGGCAAGCGCAAAACCCATAGTGAACTTGCGCTCGAAGCCGAGAACTTTTCTTCGGACAAATCCCAAACAAAATAAAACCGTAGCGACACGATAAAGTGCCGTGAATCTCTGGCGTGTGCCTGAAAAAATTATGAGGTAAAAAATGAATTATGAATAAAAATCAAAAACTCGGAAGCGGTGGCGACCGTTCCGAGTTCAAACCAAAAATTTACTATTGGCGGCAAACCAATAAGGCTTCAGGCTTTTTTAATTATAAGGAAAATAAAATTTTCGGTCAATGTGTCAAATGCGACTCCGATTATATGAAATTCGCTGTGGGCGGCTTCTGTCAGGATTGTCAGCAACGCTGCGAGTTCATTATGCGCGAGCATCCTCACATTGCACGCGAAATTAAAAATCAAGGGCGGGGTGCAACGGTATGAACGATCAAAAAATTCAACTTCCAAACTTTGACGGCGGCGCGGGACTTATTCCCCGCGCCGCATCACCAACGCGCCAACTGCTCGAACAGACAAAACTTTCACGCCTTCCGGCAATTGGGCGGCAGCGCACGGTCTTCTGCGTCGGCTGCGGCAAAGCGGCGATTGACACCGACGACAAAGTGCAAGTGATGTTTTCCGCCTGCGCCGCCTGCGTGAAGATTTACGGACGACTTGATGCGGCGGCTGACGAACACGATAAACGTAAACGACGCGAAACGCTTGAAAGATTTGCGGCGGAGGTGAAGCGATGACTAATCAAAACATTCTGCAACGCGCCGCGATTAATTATAGTGTCGCTGGGTTTGCAACGCTCCCTGTTGATAAAGCCAAACGCCCAACCGTTGGCGCGTGGGCGCATTATCAAAAGAATAAACCAGATGAAATTGAAATCTGCCGATGGTTTAACGGCTCAAAGCCTGAAACAACCGGACTCGCCTTATTAGCCGGAAAAGTTTCGGGCAATATCGAAGTTTTGGACATTGATTGCAAATATGACTTGACAGGTTCACTAATGGAAGATTTTACCGAGATTGTAAAAGAACACTTGCCCGAACTGTTTCAAAAACTTGTCATCGCAAAAACCGTCAACAAAGGATTTCATATTCTTGTCCGCGTACCTACCGAATCCATTCAAGGAAACAAAAAATTAGCTTCGCGTCCGGCAACTGCCGAAGAAATACCCGCCGGCGATAAGGTAAAGGTTTTGATTGAAACCAGAGGCGAAGCCGGTTATTTTGTCGTTGCACCGACAGTTGGGTACGAATGGATGCAAGGCACTTTTGAAAACATTCCGACTGTAACCGCTGAAGAACGAAACACACTTTTTACAATCGCCCGCTCTTTTGACCAGATGCCTGTCAAAATACAGGCAGAAGATAAAACGGAAAGTCGCACTTTTGTAAATGAGCTTTCGCCTTTTGATGACTACAACGGGCGGGCGGAAGTTCAATCACTATTAGAAAAGCACGGTTGGAGACTTATTTACCAACGCGGCGAATCGCTCCATTACAAACGACCGGGGACGACCGACAGCGTTACTTCGGCTAATTTTCACACCGGGATTAGAATTTTCTATGTCTTCAGCACGTCAACCGAATTTGATTCCGGGCGCGGTTTTAATCCCGTCCAAGTTTACACACAGCTTGAACACGGCGGCGATTATTCAGCCGCGAGCAAGGCTCTTTATGCGGCTGGCTTTGGTTCACGGCATAACGGGAAAATCAAAGACGACAGCACACAGCAACCGACTGAAATAATTTTTGAAGGCGAACCGCGCCCGCTCGATTTAACTTTGAAACCAGTTGCCGCGCTTGAAGATGACTGCTTGCCGAAAGTTTTAACCGGCTGGTTGCGCCCGGCTTCAATGGTAATCGGCTGTCCGTTTGATTTTCTCGCGTTATCGGCTGTCATTATGGTTGGAAGTCTTATCGGCTCGCGTGTGCGTGTGAAACCTTTGCGACACTCCGATTGGTTTGTCGTGCCGAATCTTTACGGCGGATGTGTCGGTCTACCGTCAACAAAAAAAACACCGGCATTAGACGAAACACGAAAACCGATTCTTGAACTTCAAGCGGCGGCGCGAAAAGAGTATTCGGACAAAAGAAAGGATTACGACATTGAAGCAAGATTCCACGAAAAGCAAACAAATGCACATCTAAAAGACAGTAAATCCATCGAAGATTACAAAACAAAACTTAAACTTTCGCCAAAACCGAAAGAACCGATATTGCGCCGATACGAAATTAACGATATAACCACGCCAAAAATGGCACAATTTCTTTCTGAAAATCCGATTGGTTTATTACAAAACCGCGATGAACTAACCGGCTGGTTTAAATCGCTTGAAGCCGATTACGACCTAAATGCCCGGTCATTCATTCTTGAACTTTGGAAAGGCGCGATTGCTTACGAACTGGCTAGAGTTGGAAATGGTGAAATTCAAATCACATCCGGCACACTTTCAATAATCGGCGGCATTCAACCGTCGAAGCTGCAACGGTACATTTCAGAAGCCTACTCCTTCGACAATTCGGACGGCTTGCCGCAGCGTTTTTTGTTTGCTTATCCTGACACAACCAAGCGTAGCGAAAAACCAACCAAAGCCGATTATGACCAAATGCTGAACGGTTATGCCGCAGCTAACAGAATCTGCAAAACACTTGCCGACTTTGATTTTAACGGGAAAGTAATCGGCGCGAACGGCGATGTTTTTCACATTGTAAAATTCAGCCGGGACGCACAAGTGGCGGTTGACGAATGGAACGGCGACATTGAAGCCGAAGCCGAAACTCTGCAAATTGAAGACGAACCGTTTTCGTCATATCTTTACAAACTACCGAAAAGTTGTTTTGCAATCGCGCTTATATTCCATTGTCTTGAGAATATCGGCGCGGGCAATTTCCCGGATGAAATCACACTCGAAACCACTTTGCGAGCGATTGCTTACACTGAAGTTTTAACCACGCACGCCCGGCGCGTGTTCGCGCTCGGAGAAAATCAAATCTTTTCTTTGGCTCAAATCCTAATCGGCAAAATCAAAAAAGGTGAACTTGAACAAGGTTTTACAGCTTACGAAATCAAACGTAAGCAGTGGTCCGGGCTGAAAACGCCTGACACGATAAAAGACGTTATCTTTTTGTTAATTGACTACGGCTATTTGCTGGAACTACCGACAAGCGGCGAACCCGGCAGACCGACCGTTAAATATTCATTTCATCATTCATTGGAAACGGAGAAAAAAGATGAAATGGAATAACCGCTTGAAATCAGTATTAACCAAACCCGAAGAAAATGTTTTTTCGGGAGAATGTCTAGAAACACAACTGCGAATAACTGCGGAAACTCCCGAAAGTTTAGTTTCCGCAGTTATTCGCAGTGATGAATTAAGACATTTCCCCGAAAATCTAACAAATTCAAGCGAAGCCGAAAAACAAACAAAGTTAGTTTCCGCAGTTATTCGCAGTGGTCAGTTTAGACATTCTTTCAAAAACAATGATGAGTTGGCACAGTTTGAAGCCGACACATTTCACAAAATCTTAAATGGATTTATTGCCGACGGCATTACGTTTGATGTTTCCGCCGACGATTTTCAAACGATTGACGGAGCGCGAATCTTAAAGCGCTCCGACAGAGAATTTCTCAAACTTAACGGCGCGGCGATTCTCTGCCAGTTGCAGCAATCGCTTTTGATGAAGCATTTATTCAATCATTCCCCGGAAAGATTTGAAGATTTTGCTTTTGAGATTACGGAGCGTGAATGTCTAAATACACCACTGCGAATAACTGGCAAAACTCGATACGAGATTTATTTTGAAGCCGTGAAATCTACCACGCGCAAATGGTTTGCGGATTTACTTGATGAGATGTCGGACCCGGCATCAACTTTTATAAATTAAAGGAGAAATGAGAATGAGAGAAACAATTACAGAAAAGGCAGTCACCGCCATTAACGAATTAAACAAATCAGCATTGGTTTTAGCACGGCAAATGAAGTCTGGCGAACTGAATAAACCGGTTGCCGATAAAGCCGTTCTTTCCGCACAGCGTAAAGTAGCGACTTGGCGCAAGGCTTATTTTGCCCGCACGTCTGCCTTTGACCATTTGCCGCAGCTACAGGAATTTCACAACTCGAATTTGCAGGAAGAACTCGAAACGGCTAATACGAGATTCGGGAATGTATTGAAACATTTTGCAAAGGCAGTTGGAGCGGAATTTCAATGAAATTAAATTTATGAACACGAAAACATTTAACCAAAACTATGAACTCGACCGAAAGACTCGCGCCGGTATTCGTGCCAATCCGAAACACGCGCACGTCGAACCGGCAGAGATTATGACCGCCGACGGCACGGCTTACGATTCGACTTCAACATATTATTTCTTCGACGCGCAGACGGGCGAAGTCAGACAATCGCTCGGACTGAGGCGCGACAAAGATTATCTTTGCGCGTTTGGGTTGAAAGTCGTTCTTATCGCAGAACTTCGTGCAAGCCGTGATGACTCACTCACGGACGGTCAAACATTTTTCAAGTCGGAAATCGAACGCCTGCAAGAGCGGGTTGCAGAATATGAACTTGAAAAGACGAACGATTCGCGCAGTTTGAAAGCGTTTTTGATGGCGAAGGAATAGCTGGAAATCAAAACCAATTTAACCGCTGCGGCTTAATTCTTCTAGGGAGAGTGTGCCTAAACGTCCGTGTTGAATTCCAGTTTCTGATGTTGGGTTGGGGTGCGCGAGGTTTCCGCTTCCACTCGTTTGAGAAACTCGTCTGTCGAGAGTTTTGCCGCTTCCTCGAAGCCTACCTTGTTCACTAACTCGTCGGCTCTCTTGCCCGACCCGAACTTCAGATGCGTTGCGTAACAGTGCATAAAGACTAGCCTCTCCGTCGGGTTTAAGTCCTCCATCAGATTTTCCACGCTCTTGATTGCTTTCTCTTTCTCTGAGTTTTGTTGCATAGTCTTTACCTCGCTCTGAAACATTTTCAACTTGTCGGCTACCTTGTTAACGCCGACACCTAATCCAACAAGTCATTGGGCACGAGACGGAAACAATAACTTTTATTCGCTGGACTTTATTCTAGTTGTGGTAAGTTGAGAAGCAAAACGAGAACGGCACAGATTAGCGAGGCTTTATGCAAAATCTTAGCTCATAACATCTGCGTTTTGGATCAATTAATGTTTGATAGTGCATAAACGCTTTATTTTACTTGTATTTACCTAGTGTTATAGAGTGTTATCTGTTGACTTTCTCAAAGTATATTGTCACTCGAAAACACTCTGTAATAGCAAGTAACAGATACGTTTTTAGATACAGGAAACTTGCGAAGGAAATCAATACTTTGATAGACTGCTTTTGCCTGAAAACAAAACAGCATATTCAGTTTTCAAATATCGAAGCCTTTAGTTGTTCAAGAACTAAGGGCTTTTCTTTTCTTGGATTGTAATAAGAAACTAAACTTTCCGCAAATTTGCTTTGGTTGCTGTCGGTGTGCGATGATTTTGCCGTTTCTTGTCTGACGGTTTGCGCCGTGTTAATCTTGGTTGCTACTCAAAATCACTTTATAAAACTTAAAAACAGACTTCGCTTTTTATCTGAAAAATCATCTTCAAAAAAGGAAACTTCTATGCCTGTTGAATTAACTTGGGATGGTAAATATGATGCGGACGGGCGGCGCAAATCGCCGCTGAAAATCGCTTTGCCTTTTCAGACGGTGGAAACCGTTAATGAGAGTGTGCAGGAACGGCAGAGAAATATGTTTGCTGCTGCGAGCCAAGCCGAATGGCGCAACCGTTTGATTTGGGGCGATAAACGATATGTTTTGCCGTCGCTGCTGCCGGAATTTGCCGGAAAGGTGAATTTGATTTACATTGACCCGCCGTTTAATACGGACGCGAATTTCTCGTTTCAAGTCGAAGTCGAAGGCACGCAATTTACCAAAGAGCCGAGCATCATCGAACAAAAGGCTTACCGCGACACTTGGGGCAAAGGTTTGGATTCGTATCTGCAATGGTTTTATGAAACGGCAATTCTGCTTCGTGAACTGCTTGCCGAAGACGGAAGCATTTATGTTCATCTCGATTGGCACGTCGGACATTATGCGAAAGCGGTTTTGGATGAAGTTTTTGGGATTGATAATTTTCTTTCAGAAATCATTTGGAGACGCAGTTCAAGCACGGGAAGTAGCAAAGCAATTTCTAATAAGTTTCCTTCAAACCACGATACTTTATTCTTTTATTCAAAAACTTCAAAATACAACTATCAAAGACAATTTAAAGAATATACAACTGAGTATTTACAACGGTTTAAACACGATGATAAAAATGGTAGAGGATTATACAGAATTGATAATCTAAGCACATATTCACAAGCAACTTTTGAGAAACTTCAAGCCGAAAATAGAATTGTTATTCCTAAAACGGCAGGCGCAAACTATGGATATAAACGTTATTTAAATGAAACTAAAGGAATTGTCATTGATGATGTATGGACTGACATCAATTTTGTTAATCCAATGGCTACTGAAAATACTAATTATGCAACACAAAAGCCAACGGAATTTCTTGAGAGGATTATCAAAGCGTCGTCAAACGAAAACGATTTGATTTTAGATTGTTTCTGCGGTTCGGGAACAACCGCCGCCGTTGCCGAAAAACTCGGACGGCGTTGGATAACCTGCGATTTGGGGCGTTTTGCGATTCACACGGCGCGGAAACGGCTGTTGTCAATTCCGAATGTCAAACCGTTTGTCGTGCAGAATCTCGGCAAATACGAGCGGCAGGCGTGGCAGAAAGACGAGTTCGGCGCAAACTCGGAACAGCGCATTGACGCTTACAACAAATTTATTCTCGAACTTTACAATGCCGAAAAACTAAACGGTTTCGCGTGGCTACACGGCGTTAAAAACGGGCGCGTCGTTCACGTCGGCGCGGTTGATTCGCCGGTAACTTTGGGCGATGTCAAAGCGATTATTCTCGAATGGAAAAAGAATCTGGCAATCGCTCAAAGCACGGGCATTGATATTCTCGGTTGGGAATTTGCGCTCGACATAAACGAAACAGCCAGACAGCAAGCTAAAGAAGCGGGCGTTGATGTGCGGTTCGTTTTGATTCCGCGTGAAGTTTTGGAAAAGAAAGCCGTCGAACAAGGCGACATTCAATTTTTCGAGCTTGCCGCGTTATTTACCGAAACGAAAATCAAAAGGCGCGAATTGCAGATTGATTTAACCAACTTTATCGCGCCGCTCGATTACGTCCCGCAAGACATTCGGGAAAAGATAAAAGATTGGAAATCTTGGATTGATTATTGGGCGGTTGATTTCGATTTCAAAGGCGACACTTTTCACAATCAATGGCAATCTTACCGCACGCGCAAAGACCGCAAAATAGATGTTTCGTGCAAACACGCTTACGACGCGCCGGGCGTTTATTCGGTGCAGGTAAAAGTTATTGACATTCTCGGAAACGATACGACGAAGACATTTCAAGTTGAAATCAAGGATTAAAAGATTATGCCTCGTAGAACAAACACATCTGCACAAACACCGCTTCTCGAGATCGGACGCGAAGGACGCACCGGAATTTGCGTTCCGGCAATAGATAGAGAAGTTAAAGAATGGCGCAAGCAAGGTTTTCCCGGCATCACGAAAACAACAAAACGCCTGTTCGATTTTTGGTTCAAGAATGAACATCGTTCGGCAGACGGTCAAGTTTTCAAGTATTACGACGCACAGCGCGAAGCCGTCGAAACGCTTGTTTATCTTTTTGAAGTTAAGAAAATTCGCAACCGCAAAGATTTACTTTACGAATATGCGAAAGGTCAATTTTTGCAGTTTCCCGCCGATGATGACTTTGCCCGCTTTGCCGTGAAAATGGCAACCGGCAGCGGGAAAACAAAGGTGATGGCTTTAGCAATGGCGTGGCAATACTTTAATGCCGCTTTTGGTGAAGGGAAGGATTATGCCAACACTTTTTTGCTGATCGCGCCGAATATCATCGTTTTGGAACGTCTGAAACTTGATTTTGAAAACGGGCGTGTCTTCCAAACCGATCCGATTATTCCGCCGGATTTTAGAATCAATTGGGATTTTGACGTTTATATTCGCGGCGACGGCGAACGAACACAGAGCGAAGGCAGTCTGTATCTCACAAACATTCAGCAACTCTACGAGCGTGAAGAAGAAGCAACGGCAAGGAATCCGGTTGAAGATTTACTCGGAAATGTGCCGCCGCCGAATCTGCAACCGATGGAAAAGTTTTTAGAAAGGATTTGCCGACGCGGAAATTGTATGGTGATAAACGATGAAGCGCATCACACAAACGATGATGCCGTTGTTTGGAATCAAACGATTATCAATCTACACGAAAAACTCGGTGAATGCGGTTTGTCGGCACAGCTTGATTTTTCCGCCACGCCGCGCCAACCCGACGGAACGCTTTTTTCGTGGACAATTTACGATTATCCGCTCAAACAAGCGATTATTGATAACATCGTCAAACGTCCGCTCAAAGGCATTCCGCACGGCATCACGGAAGTTCACAGCGATAAAGCGTCTATCCGCTTTGAAGCGTATTTGGTCGCGGCGGTTGAACGCTGGCTTGAATATGTCGAACAACTAAAGAATTTGAAGAAAAAGCCAATTTTGTTTTTTATGCTCGGTGATACGAAAGAAGCCGACGACATCGCGCTTTGGCTTCGGACAAAATATCCAGCTTATTTTACCGATAAACAATTGCTTGTTATTCATACCAAGAAAAACGGTGAAATCTCTGAAAAGGATTTGGAAGTGGCGCGTGTCGCTGCACGCGAAATTGACAACGAAAACAGCCCGATTAACTGCGTCGTTTCGGTTTTGATGCTGCGTGAAGGTTGGGATGTCAATAATGTAACTGTTGTTGCCGGTTTGCGGGCGTATAGTTCACGGGCGAATATTTTACCTGAACAAGCTATTGGACGCGGCTTGCGAAAGATGTTTCGCGGTTTTGGCGATTACAAAGAGAATGTTGATATTATCGGTAATTCAAACTTTATGCAGATTGTCGAAGATTTGGAAAAGCAAGAAGGAATAACGCTTGATTCATTCGATTACGGCAACAAAAAATCACGTCTTAAAATTCAAACGATTGAAGTCGTTCAAGAAAGGATTGAAGATTTTGATATTGCAATTCCTGTTTTAACGCCGCGCATCGAAAGAATAAAAGAGATTCGCCAGATAATTGAAAACTTAGACATCGGTAAGATTATGTTAAGAGTTCCGCTTTCACTCGATACTAATTCCAAAGTTGTTGATTCTTTCACTTATGAAGGACGTGATGTTATTTCAAACGAAGTAATAATCGAGCGTCAATACAATATGCCGCAAGCGCAAACTTCCGGCGAAATAATCGCTTTTTATTCTCAAGTAATTTCATCTAGTTTGAAACTTCCGGCGCATTTTTCGACGCTTGCGCCAAAGATTGAACAGCTTTTGCGCGAAAAAATGTTTGGAAAAGAAGTCGTGTTAGACTCACCTGCGGTTATTCGCGCATTAAATCAATCGCTCGTTTTAATGCAAGCCAATAACATTTTTCTCAAATTGCTCCGTCCGAAGATTGTCGAAGATAAAACGCCGAATCTATATGAAGAAAGTAGTTTGCTTTCAGCAACTCCGCCTTTTCCTTATTCTGGAAAAGTTTGCGAAGCGAAGAAAACGCTCTTCAATTTAACGCCGTGCGGAAATGATTTTGAACAATCATTTGCACGTTTTTTAGATGATGCGCTGGATATTGAAACATTTGCGAATCTCGGAAACTTACCGACAAAATTAAGTATTGAATATTTAGACAGCGAGACAAATTTGCGTTTTTACGAGCCGGATTTTGTAGCTATAACTAACAATGGTATTCATTGGCTTTTAGAAACAAAAGGACGCGAAGATTTAGATGTTCAATTCAAAAACCAACGCGCCGAAAAATGGTGTGAAGATGTAACTTTACTGACTGGCGTTGAATGGCGATTTCAAATGATACCGCAAAAGCCGTTTGAGAGAATGAATCCACAAAACTTTAGTGATTTAATTAGCGGGTTAACAACTGGTGGAGTATTATTTATAGAGACAGTGTAATTGCGCCTGTCAATCCGTTATAAAATAAAGTGCAATGTTGAAGAAAATCTCTGCCTATTAAAGCAATTATATTTTGCGCCTGTAAAGCCGCGTCTGATGGAAATGCAGGATTCGACGCTTCGGCAAGTAATCGTTGACCCGCAGTTCTGGATTGACCGCTACAAAACCGAAATCGAAAACGGCGAGACTGAGATTAACTCCGACAGCGCGAAACTGCTTTTTAACGAGTATGACATTGACCCGATGGCGAATGTGCAAGGCGTTCACGAAGCATCGGCAATGATTGCTCAACTGCTGCTCGAAACAAAACTTCGTGATTTGCCGAAAGGTTCGCACGTTCTTTTATCGGCGGGCGGCGGCGCGTCGGGCAAAACCTACGCCATTGATAATGTTTTGAAGCCGGAGCCGGGTTTCAAAGCTGACCTTATTTACGATTCGGTAATGAAAACAGCGGACGGGAACGAGCGAATAATTCAAAAAATCATTAATGCCGGACACTCGCCGCAAGTTGTGGCAGTTTTCACGCCGATTGAAGTAGCCAGCCAGCAAAACATTATTCGCACAATTAAGCATCGCCGTCTGGTGCCGCTTCAAGTTCTTGCCAAAGGGCATTACGGATTCCAGCAAGCCTTTGCTAATTCGACTTATGATTTTTGCGTGGCGAATGGTGTTGAAGTCAGAATTCTTGAAAATGACGGTAAAACCAAACCCGTTGAAATCGAGTTTGAGAAATTCAAGGAATTGATATATAATGAAATTGAGGCAGTTAAACAATTAGCTGACAAATATGGAAACGAAGAATACGAAAACAATCCCGACAACAGAGACTACGACACGCGAATCCCCGCGGCTTATCAAGGACAATCACTTGCTCAAAATGACACCCGAAGAAAGGGCGAAATACGAGGCGAACAGCGACGCGATAGTCGCAGCGATGGTCAAAGGAATCGGGAAAGTGAACAGGGAACACAACAGTTAAACACCCCCCAAACTTCTGACGAATCCGCATCTGAAAGTTTAGATTACGGAACTCTCGAAAACCCGAACACCGGAAATTTAGCAAAAGCGTTCGCGCAGCGTTTCAACGCCGGACACGCTTTTGCCGGTATCGTCGAAGCGCGAAAATTCGCCGCTAATCTTTTGGGCGAAAAAATCGAAACCGGCTCGGTCATCACAAAGAAAATTGACGAAGCTATTGAAGTCGGCGTAGTCTTGGTGGCAAGGAAAATTGTCGAACTCGGACGTGCCTTCAAAAATTCCCCCAACGAAATTTACGCTTCCCTTGTCAGTCTTTACGAGCGGCAGCCGAATCTTTCCTCCCGCACGTCAACCTCCGTTTCAGAACAGGCATATTCCACACCCGCGCCGCTTGCGTTTGTCGCATCAGAGTTGGCGGGAATCAATGAAAACACTACCGTGTATGAGCCGAGCGCCGGAAACGGAATGTTGTTGATTAAGGCAAATCCGCAAAAAACATCGGCGAATGAATTAAATCCTGACCGGGCAAACAATTTACATACAGTTATGAGCGGTGTCGGTGTAACGAATGAAGATGCCAGCCGCGCCGCGTTTGCTCAAAATGTTGACGTCGTTATCGCTAATCCGCCGTTCGGGACAGTCAAAGACGCCGACGAAGTTACAAAAACTTTTCAAATAAACGACCGCTATTCGACCAACGAACTTGACCACGCGATTGTGTTCAAATCGCTTGAAGCGATGAAAGACGAGGGTTCGGCGGTTTTAATCGTTGGCGGAATTCAAGGCACGGATGATGTGCGGTCCGACAAATACAACAAGGGCGCGAAAAGAAAGTTTTATTATTCGCTTTATAACGAATATAATGTCGTTGACCACTTTACCATTGACGGGAAAATGTATTCGCGGCAGGGCGCGGCTTACCCCGTTGATGTGATTGTCATTCGGGGTCGCGGACAGTCGAATTTAGAATTACCAGCCGCCTCCGTTCCGCGAACGATAGAAAATTACGAAGATTTAGGAAAGGTATTAAATGGAAAATACGCAACCGACCTATTGGATTCCAAAGCAGACGGAAACCTTTATAATGCCGGACAATCCGACATTTCAACGCCTGACGGTAGTAAAAGCACCGTTCAATTACCAGATGGACAAACAAACGTATCTGACGCTGCTGGCGGACAGAATACAGGAGATGGTCAACAAAGCGGAAAACCAGACCGAAGCGGTCGCGGAACTTCACGAGCAAATGGACGCAGAAAATCTCGTGTATCAAGCCCCGGAAGCGAAGGACGCTCGAAATTTGATTCTGAACAATCCGATGTTCTCGATGCACCTGACCTTAATCGGACTGACGATGAAACCGGAAAACAACCCGGAAGCGGAGATGATTTACAAGGAAACGGACTTGATGTCGTGGATCGAAGCGATGATGGTGAGCGTTCCGACGGAAAGGGCGTAACTACTACTACATAATGAAGCACATTATCCACGACTGGGACGATGAACGCAGCATGAAAATCTTGCAAAATATCCGTTCTGCGATGAATGAGAACGGTAAAGTCTTAATCTGTGAGATGGTTGTCCCTGAAGGCAATGAACCGAGTCCCTCTAAAATTTTGGACATTCAAATGCTAGTTTGTACCGGCGGCAAAGAACGCACCGAAGATGAGTTCAGAAGATTACTGGAATCATCCGGCTTTAGATTAACAAGAATTATTCCGACAAAATCGCCGGTTAGTGTGATTGAAGGCGAACGTATATAGTCTGAGGAAAGCCGCACTTTAATGAACGCCGCCATCTAACAAGTCATTGGAGATGACCGCCGATTGATTGCCTCTCATGTTCAAATATGCTTTTTATGTTGAATGCTATTCGCGGCGGCATCTCAATTCCAGCGTTATGCCTCGGTTAGATAAAAATAAACGAATAGGAGAATAATATATGGCTTGGTGTCCACACTGTGTTGAAAATCGTCCCATACAACGGCAAACTTACGATGGAGTATGCTCATATTGCGGCTGGGGAATAAGTTCTCAAAACTTAAAAGTAGAACACCAAGAGGGCTGTCGTGGACCAGTTCAAAGTGCTTTAGATGTTTGCACTTACTGTAATACGCCAATTTTTGCTAAAGCTGCAACCGAAACTGAGTATAAGCAACTCTTGGATATAGAGAGTCGCATTGATAAAAACAAGAAAAAGCCTGGTTGTTTTATAGTCACGGCAACAATAGGCGACATTAACCATCCAGCAGTGTATGACATTTCTCGCTTTAGAGATGAAATACTCAAAAATAATGTTTTGGGTGACAGATTTATTCAAGGTTACTACAAATGGAGTCCGAGATTCGCAGATATAATACGAAAAAGTTTCTTTTTAAGAAGGCTTTGCTATGTTTTTGTCGTTGCCCCAACCCATTTAGGGGTTCGTTTTCTACTTAAAGCCCGCGATACTCATCTCAAGAAAGAATAAAACACTTAGAGTTAGTGCGTAACGATACTGAGAAAAGCAAAGGAACAAATATGTAGTTAAAAAATGTAAGGCATAACAAGTCATTGGACGTGAGGGCGAAACAGCTACTTTCTTATCACGTTGTCCGTTAAACTCGGAGTTGCGTGTTGGCGGTTTCGCCCCACGTCATCTCAGCCGTTCGGTGCTTCGTGGTTCTCCATAGTTTGCGTAAATAAACAATGATTGAAAACAGTTGGAAACAAGAAGTAAGAACGTGGGTTCTCAAACGACGCAACTTAACGCCTAATTTAGCAGAAGCCGTTGTTGAGTTCTTCGTGCGAGCCTTTGAGAACACGCGGTATCCAAAACAAGCGTGGTTTGGTATTCACAATTCCCACGTAAGTCTTGTCATCGGCGGTATTTTCTTGGCAGCAATTAGTTCGTCAGGGGACATTTGGCTTTTGGCAGACGAATATCCAATACCACTTAACGGTTTAGACTATTCTCCCGTTGCTTCAACACAAAGATATAAAACTCCTCTGGTTTGGATTCATGGACAAAAGTTGGATGACGTAACAACGATTATTGAAGAAAATCAAATCTGGCAGTCTTATGCTCTAGCTTCGGAAAAGATTTTTAATTCCCCAATCTCCAGAAATCGTGATGAGAGTTTCCAAATAAAACACCGAAAAAGAAGGCTCTCTGATTTTTGGAATGTTTATACCGCAAATGTTATCGAACAACCATTATTAGAGATTGAGCAAAAATATCGTTCCTATAAAGCGGGTGCTGGTTTTGGAAATCCAGAAACTAATCGTAAAGTTGAAAACGCGGCAACCTCTTTCGTAAGAAAATGGTATGAGGAGCGTGGTTGGAGTGTTCAATCGGTTGAAGCCGAGAAATGCGGATATGATTTACGCTGTATCAACGATGGGCTTGAGGAGCATGTTGAAGTCAAAGGCGTTCAAGGTGAGATTCCATCATTCATTATCACAGCAGGAGAAGTTCGCCAGTCTAAAAATAACGCTCTGTTCAAAATATGCGTAGTAACTTGCGCTCTTTCAAATCAGCCTAAATTATTTTGTTACGGCGGAAATGAGTTTGCCAATAAATTTAATCTCGACCCAATATCATTTAAGGCAAGTTTGAGATTATGAAAGTTCTCGATTACAAGAACGCACCGAACAAATCATTGGACGTGAGGGCGAAACAGCGACTTTCTTATCGTGTTGTCTTTTGAACTCGAAGTTGCGTGGATTCGGTTTCGCCCCACGTCAACTCGGTCGTTAGGTGCTTCCGCCTTCGATAGTCTTGCGATATGCTCAAAATATTAATTCTTATTCTAATCATATTTTTCTCGATAGGCTGCACCTCTTATCGTCAGGAAGAAGTTAGTTTCCGTAACGGTAACACTGCGCTTTACGGAACTTTATATATTCCGACTGGTAAAGCCCGACATCCGGCGATGATTTTCGTTCACGGTTCGGGACGTTCGACACGCGAAACTTTCCGGTATTACGCTGACTTGTTTGCTCGAAAGGGATTAGCGGTTCTCATTTATGACAAACGCGACATCGGCTCAATCACCGCCACCGAATTAGTTTCTTCCGAAGATTTAGCGGGCGATGTGTTGGCTGCCGTGCAGTTGCTCAAAGGACGAGATGACATTGACGCGCAACGAATCGGATTGTGGGGCGGAAGTCAAGGTTCAGGAATCGCGGCGATGGCAACCGCACAATCAAACGACATCGCTTTTCTTATCAGCGTATCGGGCGGCGGAGTTTCTTACGCGGAATTGAATCCTTTTCAAAAGGCTAACCGCCTTCGCGCTCAAGGGTATTCCGAAGCTGAAATTCGTGATGCGGTTGCCGCCATCGAGCGGCTTCAGGAATATGTGCGGACGAGAAATAATCCAGAGGCGGCGCAAGCGGTTCTTGACCGTGCTTGGGAGAATCGTTGGGCTTCCGTCATTTTTCCGTCAAGGAGAATTCCGACGGCGGAAGAACTCAAAACGTGGATGCAGTGGCGCGATATTGACGGCACTTCAATACCCGATTGGGAGCGCGTGAAAGTTCCGGTGCTGGCATTTTGGGGCGAGCAAGATACGGTTGTTCCCGTGCAGGTAAGCGTCGAGAGAATCCGAGAAGCGTTACGGCGTGCCGGAAATCAAGATGTAACGATTATAATAGTTCCAAGAGCCGACCATAACTTGATGCGACCGCCTAATCCTGAGAACTTACCGGCAGCAGAGTATTTAGAAACGATGGTTGAATGGACTTTGAAGCGGGCGCGGATTTCCGGTTAAGCCGCACCTAACAAATCATTGGACGTGAGGCGGAAACAGCGACTTTGTTATCACGTTGTCTTTTTCCTGTTAGCTTGCATGTAGCGCGTTTCCGCCCACGTCAATTCAATCGTTATGTGCTTTCGTGGTTCGGAAACTTGATAAATGTTAAAGCTGATAATTCTAATCTTTTTGGCTTTTGTTTCGGTTGGCTGTTTTCACCACCAAGAAGTAACTTTCAAAAACGGCGATGTTACGTTGGCTGGAACTTTGACATTGCCTTCCGGCAGCAATCCGCATCCTGCCGTAATCTTGGTTCATGGTTCGGGTGCTGCCAGCCGGGAAAGTAATCGCTTTTACGCTGACCTTTTCGCTCGTCATGGAATCGCAACCCTGATTTATGATAAGCGTGGAGTCGGTGCATCCACAGGAGATTGGCGTTACGTGCATCTCGAAGATTTGGCTGAGGATGCTCTTGCCGGTGTGCAGTTGTTGAAAAGCCGGAAAGACATCAATCCTAACCAAATTGGCATATTCGGCGGCAGTCAGGGCGGTTGGGTTGCTCCGCTTGCAGCTTCTCGCTCAAAGGATATAGCGTTCGTTATTACTTCTGCCGGTTCTACTTTCACGCCAACGCATCTGGCTAAATGGCGAAGCGTTACTTATGTCCGAAATGCAGGTTATTCTGATGAAATCGTGCAGCGAGCGTCGGCGTTGATGGATTTGCAATTTGACTTGGTTCGCCGAGAAGGATGGGTAAAAGGCTGGGAGAAATACGAAGCCGAACTTCAGACAGTCCGAAATGAAGCGTGGTTTCCACTACTGTCGGCAGTGAGAAATCCGCTAAATGGTTCATGGTTTATGCCATACACAGCAAGCATAGATTTTGACCCGATACCGGTTTATGAGAATCTTAATGTTCCTGTGTTGGCGATTCTCGGAGAGGCTGACGCTTTAGTGCCAGCGCGAGAAACAGCCGCTATGCTTGAGCGCATAAAGAAGGAAAAGAATAAAGATATTACCGTCGCAATCCTTTCGGGAGCAGACCATAATATGAACCGCCCAACCGGAGCAAGACCAGTTCCCGAATATGCGGAAACAATGATTAGCTGGATATTGCGAAGGGTGAATGTTTCAAATCAAGCCGCACATAACAAATCATTGGACGTGAGGGCGAAACAGCGACTTTGTTTGGTTAGTTGTCCATTAAACTCAAACGGGCTTGGTGGCGGTTTCGCCCCACGTCAACTCCGCCGTTGGCTGTCTCGTGGTGGAATTAACGCTCGTTGCTTTTGAGTGCGTCTTGAAAAACTTGTCCATACATTCGCTTTTCAAATTCGGCTCTGGCTTGACAAGCAAGGCGGAAGGCTTCGTCTTCACCAAACTTTTCAACCGCGAACGAACGATGAATCTGTTTGCCGTTTTCAACCCACGTTGCGCTCCACGCGGTTTTTCCGCGCCGAACTCCCGTGATGCCGCTGGTGTTGTTTTTCATCAACTTTTTAAGCGGGTTTTGGGCTTCGGGCGAGTTTTGGATTTCGCGCAAGCGTTCTTTGCGCCAACGTCGCGCTGCGGCAAGAGCTTTTCGTTCGCCGCCGCCGAGAGAAAAGACTTTTTGATATTCAGTATCTTTGAATTTCATATAGACTCTGATACCTTTATGCGACGGATAATTGACGCGGTAAATTCCGCGTTCGATTCTAGTCGAACCTTTTTCGGGAACTTTGTTTGATTTGACTTTGGCTTGTTTGGTAGCGGACATAATTGAAATGGTTATTATTCTATCACGTTGCGTATGGCGAAGAGAAACTTCCCTTCGGATGACGGCGACAGCCAACAAATCATTGGACGTGAGGGCGAAACAGCGACTTTCATTTGGCGTTGTCTTTTTAACTCGGAGTTGCGTGAATTCGGTTTCGCCCCACGTCAACTCAATCGTTATGCTTCTTTCTTTGGTCTAACGCTAAAAATTGCAATTTGAAACGCACAAATTTTTTATGAACAAATCATTCACCTTACTTTTCCTAATTTTCGTCTTATTTATTTGTTCGTCGCTTGGACAAGATTCAGTTAAAATCATAAAAGATACGAGCCAAACTTGTTTGCTGACGAAAGCAACTCTACCTATTACCGGCAATTTGAAATTAGGTTCTTACCTTTCTGAGCTAAAGAAAGAGTATCCAGAATCGCGTGCGGCTGAAAGCTCTCCCATTCCAAATACAACGGCTTATCTTACGGTTAGCCCATTTTCAAATATAAGCCACATACTTTTAGTCTTTTCTTCCGAAAACAAATTAGTGTCATATACTTTGGTTTACCCTTCTCAACAGTGGACTTCTATTGAAGAACCTTTTAAGCAAGCAACGACATCCCTAAAATTAACAATTTCAAAAAACTTATGGACAATTTGGAGCGAAAATGAAAAAGAAACAATTACTGTTACCTGCAAAGACTTTGCGCTGATTTCAACATTGAGTCCGTTGAAAAATGGACAAACCAGTGGTGCTAAAAGATTTCTATTTAGCGTTTCTGATAAGTCGGTTGCGGAAAGTTTTACAGGAAAGCCACAATCAAATAACCAGCGTCGTCAAAATGTTCCGAAAATTACAGTTGACAGTAATTCTAATGTTTTTCCTCAAGCTAATTCTGAATTCACCGTAGAGTTTCCCCAAAAACCCACGATTAAAAATGTTCAAAGCGAAATGGCTTCTGTCGAACAAGCTAACTATGTTTCTGACGATTACAGTATATTTCGTGCAGAGTATGGAACTGCAACCGCAGAGCAATTATCTGCCATTAACAAAGCCACAGAAGAACAATTAACACAAGTCGGGATGGCTCTTGGAAAAATGGTTGGCTATACCGGCATTTCTGTAACTTCTGGCAAAACAAACTTGGGAATTTACATAAAACTTCGTGGCTACAAAATAATAGATGGTGTTTCCTATTTGATTGAACACCTTATGTATTATGGCAAACGCTCTATAATCACCGTTGTAACAGGTGCAAAGGCAATTGAATATCCGACCACAAAAATCTATAATTTCATAAATTCATTGAAGAAGAAATTTGAGTAGAGTATTTTGTTTTAGGTTGTAGAAAAAATATCTCTTTGAGAGTTGCTTGGTGAAACCAACGGGAAGCATAACAAATCATTGGACGTGAGGGCGAAACAGCGACTTTCTTATCACGTTGTCTTTTTACCCTGATGTTGCCTGGTGGCGGTTTCGCTCCACGTCATCTCAAGCGTTCGGCTTCTACTGGAAATGACGAGTAAAGAGAAATTTATGATTCGCATTTTGGGAATTTTGTTAGCAGTTATTTTCGCAATCATAAGCCTGTTTCATTTATATTGGGCGACGGGCGGAGCATTCGGAAGCAGCGTCGTCGTGCCGACACGGGCTAATATGCGAACTTTTGAGCCGTCCGCTGGTGCCACGATTTTGGTTGCTTTCGCGTTTTTAATGGCGATAGCCGTAATTCTCGGTCAGCTCGGATTTTTAGGCGACAGCATTCCACATTGGATTTTCCGTTGGGGAACTTGGGCGATTGCACTCATCTTCTTTCTTCGGGCAATTGGTGAATTTAATCTGGTTGGATTCTTCAAGCAGGTGAACGACACGGCATTTGCTTATTGGGATACATGGCTATTTTCTCCTTTATGTCTTGTCATTGCTATCATCGCTTTTATACTTGCTTACACCGAAGCCTAACAAATCATTGGACGTGAGGGCGCGGGCAATTTGCCTCACAGCTAAAAGCCCAAAACCATAGATAATTTTCGCCTTTGACACATTAATCACACCTAACAATTATCACTTCATCAAATACCAAACTTTGACATATTTCTAATTATAAGTATGACTGTTTTAGCTGTAGCAGAACTATTAGTAATGATGATATAATTGTTTGATTTTTTGAAATTGTTTTTCATAAGGAGACGATTATGCCGAGAGGCGGAAAAAGAGCAAATGCCGGTGCGCCGAAAGGAACTATTCAACGTCGGTCGCTGGAAAAATCAGCCGTTGCCCGCGCTTTGCGTGAGCGAACGATGGCGCACGCCGATAATCTCTTTAACGCTCAACTGACAAAAGCCGTCGGTTCGGTGATGGTCTTCCGCGT
The DNA here is from genome assembly GCA_002050365.1 of Acidobacteria bacterium 28-1. Classification (GTDB taxonomy): domain Bacteria; phylum Acidobacteriota; class Blastocatellia; order Pyrinomonadales; family Pyrinomonadaceae. The sequence continues at coordinate 11,522 of MWYZ01000071.1, read as the reverse complement.
GGACGAAGAAGAAACCGGAGGCGGTAAAACCAAACGGGTGCACACTCATATAACCGACCCGGACGAAATCAAAAGAGTTCTCGACAAAAACGAAGGCGGCGCAGGAGTCGTCGGTCAGGATTACTATTTTGTAACCAACATTGCGCCTGACAATCGGGCGATTGATTCGATGCTCGACCGAACTTTCGGGAAAGCTATGCAGCCGATTGAAGTCAGCGAGAATTCCGACGAACTCACACAACTAAAAAAACAAATCGAAAAGGTTGCCGAATCCGAAGGCACAGACTATAAAACCGAACTCAATATTTTTCTTCGGGAATATGCCGACAAAATTAAGCCTGATTTGAAAACTCAACTCGCCAGCGAACTTGTCCAATAAAACTAATGAACTCAGTAAAACCGACCCGTGACGAACAATACAGACGATTTCTTGCTTATAATCCGCAAATCGTGAGTGTTTCGGCGCGTGAAATAGAATACCTCGACATCACGCCTCAGCCGTTTGTCGTCCAAATCCCGCTTGTCGAATATTTCGAGCGCGTCAAACGATTAAAAGCTGACCGTTGGCAGAAAGATTTCTGCAATCGCCTACAAACCGCCGCTGTAGAGCGTAACCACAAAAAGTTTTGGGAGATTTATCACGCCGAGGGACAATTAGGAAAGACGAGCATCCTCTCTCAAGCTTTTCCCGCGTGGCACATCGGACATCAGCCGTTATTCAGGTTTGCGCTCGCTACCTACAACGTTACGCGGTCGCAGGCACATTCCGACGTGACGATGAACATTCTAAAATCTCCGGTTCATCAGGCTATATTCCCGAACAGAGACGGTCATCTCGCCAGCGACCGCGCCAGCAAGGCGGGATGGATGACCAACGCCCGGCGCGAGCTTAACGACGGACAGGTATCATTTAATCCGGTGGGCTTAGAATCCGGTCTGACGGGTTCGGGTTTTGATTGGTTGGTGATTGACGACCCTTACGCCGATGTCAAAGACGCTTTCTCGGAAACCGTCAGATTCAATCTCATTCGCTTTTGGGAATTCACCGTCGGCTCGCGTATCGGTCTTTACACCAACGTGACGGGAATGTTTCACAGATACAGCCCGGAGGATTTAGCGGGTTATCTGCTCGACACCGGAGATTTTAACTATATTCGCTATGCTACGCAGTTCGACGGCGATTATATTCACCCCGCAACCGGACAGAGATTTCCTGACCCGCTTGGCAGAGAATCAGGCGAATATATCTCGCCCGAACGCCGCCCGCCTTCCTACTACGACAAGGTAAAAAAGAATAATCGCGTGTGGCTCTCGATGTTTCAGGGCAGACCGTCATCGGAAGAGGGCGACTTTTTCAACGTCGGCAAAATCATAACTATCACCAGAGAAGAAGGCGAGGCAAGAAAAAGAGAATGCGCCGTATTGGTTCGCGCTTGGGATTTAGCGGCAACCGAAGCCGGCGGCGATTACTCGGTCGGCGCGTTGATGGGTATGCGTTCCGATGGCTCGGTAACTGTTTTTGATGTTGTTCGCAAGCAGGTAGACACTGCCGGACGCGATGAATTGCAAAGGCAAACCGCCGAGCGTGACGGCGCGAATGTTATAATCACCGTGCCGCAGGACGTTGGCGCGGGCGGCAAATCAACGGCATTTCACATCACGCAGAATCTTAAGGGCTACCAAGTGATTACCCGTTCCGTTTCAGGCTCAAAGGAAAACAGAGCGCGAAACTATTCGGCGGCGGTCAATTCGGGGATGGTTGAGTTTGTAGACGATTCCAGCCTACCGGAAGATATGCGCTGGATTGAAGCGGCAAAAAAAGAGATGCGCGATTTTCCCCTCTCTGACCACGACGACATAATTGACGCCAAAGCCGACGGCTACAATGAGAGTTACGAGCGATTAATCAAAGGGCTGGTTATCTCAAATCTCAAACCGCAGCGAAACTTGATTACCTATTCAGCCTTTGCCCACAAGTTTCCATACTATTCGCAGGATAAATTACAACTTAAAATTCCGCAGAATTTCCAAATCTACGCGGCGGTTAAAATATCAGCGGATTCATCGCTCCCGACGTGCGGTATAGTCACGGCGCGAGCGTCAGTCAATTCAGGCTTAACCGAAACAATTATCGGCATCAGCGAGTACAAGAAATACGACGGCAATTACGAGAATCTTTTTATATGGCTCAAAGACACGCTCGCCGCATATTGTTTATCCGTCGATGTGAAAAATACCACGGTCTGGCTGCACAAAGACTCATCTCATTTCCAGCAGACGATTATCGAAAAGTTAAATGTCAGCGTTGCCGTCTTTGATGGCGATGACTCAATCGGACTGGCCGAAACCAATTGGTATCTGATGCCGAAAGAGTCCGCTTCACCGTTTAATCAATTCGAGAAAGCGGCGGGAATGTATCTGCTGGTGGCGGATAATCAAATATCGGAAGCGACCGGAGAAGATAACAACGGTTTCTATCACGCACGTCAGGAAGCCTCGACCTGGGGATATAACGACAAGGGCGAACCGACACGCACGGGAGCGGTTCTCGATTGTCTGCGAATGTGCGTTGCCGAGTATTCAACGTATGCGACACCGCTGACCTCTGCCGAGCGGTATCGGCAGCGGCTCCAGGAGATGATGCCCACCGCGATGCAAAACGAAGGGAGCCGACCAATCGAGGAAACAATCGGCTTTTCGCGGGAGGTAACTTTACAGATGAATGCGATGCGGTTAGACGCGGAAATGAGACGCAGCGGCGAAGAGGTAGCTTATTGGCCGTTTGATGGCGACTATGAAGACCCGATCGATCTATCCGGCGGATGGTGACAATTATGGAATTCTCAGAAAAACAAAAATGGTTTAACTCTCTGCGGCTCGAAATCAGACAAACCGAAGGCGATAAATTCGAGCGCACCTGTGATTGCGGCGAAACGGTTTGGTATGAATATGAATGTCCCGCGCTTTATAGCTGGGTTGATATTCATTTCTCGCACGGTCAGAAAAACACTGATTCGGAGTCTTTAGTTTGAAAGTCGCTGCCCGCGCCCTCGCGTCCATTGAATTGTTCGGCTGCCGCTTCATTTATGAGCTTTGTTCTTTGGCTTTCTGGACGCTTTAGGTTTTGTTACAGCTTTAATACTGATTACATCTAAAACGCCATTTGAACCGCAAGTATAACCAGAAATTTCAACTTTTTTGCCCTTTTTGAGCAAGCTAAAAAATAGGTTTGTCCTGTCGGCGTTTGATAAAATGTCTGTGTGTATTTCAATGGTTTCTTCAGATTTCGCGGTTTTTACGTCAAAATAAACATCAGGATAATCTTTGCCAACAGAAGTAACGACTCCTACGATGTTACGAACTCCGCAATCGTATTTCGGCGATAAATTATAAACGGCAACTAAATTGTTTTGGTCGTCATAAACTAATCTCGGCGTTTGAGCAAAACTCGCCGATGTAAAAATAACAAACACCACAACAAAAAGAAAGTTTTTCATAAAGCGTTGATTTGGTCAGCTTCAAATTATGAAACTTTTGTCCAAATTAGCAAATGTTTCGCTGTTACACGAAGCAGCCGAACGGTTGAGATGACGTGGGCAAAAACACAGACAACTTGACACGGAAACAACGTCGCTGTTTTTGCCTCACGTCCATTGATTTCCTATGCAAAGTCAAATGTTAAGCTGCGGCATTCAGTTGTCGCAGCTTGCGATTATACAAGCGGTCTTCCAAATACCAGTAGTCCAATTCCTTCTTTAGCATTACAAAGATTATTGTCAACAGTTTCCGCGCCGTCGCGCAAATCGCTTTGCCTGAACCTTTTTCTCTTTTTTTGCGAGAGTAAAAGTCCATCAACGGCGTGTTTGTTCGATTGACCATTGAAAGAACCGCTCTGATTGCCACCGTCCGCAATCGCTTTCTGCCTTGCTTAGTAATATGCCCTTGTCTAGTCGTCTGGTTTGATTGCCGGATGGATGTCGCCAGCCCGGAATAAGCTACTAACTGTTTGCTGGTTTCAAACAAGTGAATGTCGCCGATTTCCGCCAACAAACTGATTGCCGACAATAGATTCAATCCGTGCAGTTGCAACAGCCGTTTGACTCCCGCTAAAGTTTTGCCGAGGCGAAGGATTTCCGTTTCCAATTGTCCGATTTCCTTATCGAGTTCGAGAATCTGCCGCAGTGCCGAGTGTAGAATAACCTGGTCGGTTGATGACAAGTCATCACGTTTTTGCAGCCGCTCTCTGGCAGTGCCGGAAGCAAATGCCGAACGCGAAAGCGCGATGCCATTTCTCGTTAAAGCGGCGTGTCCCATATTCTTCAGCTTGGTTCTGAGTCCGACCAGCGTTTCTCGCGCTTGCAGTAGATGCCGCAGTTGCCGAACCTTCTCAGATGGGACGGGAACTTCCGGCAAATGGTCGAGTTTCAAAAAACGAGCCAAAGCCAGGGCATCCGCCTTGTCCGTCTTTTTCTTTGATGTGGCGATAATGGCAAACCGATAAGTGTCTACCAGAACAATACGACCAACATAAGTTTTGATTTGGTCGTAAAAGTAATAAATGTTCTGCGTTACTTCGACCGCCACCGCATCTTCTTTGCTCAACTCCGATGTGAAACGGCTGATTCCGGCTTTCGAGAGCGGGAAAGTTTCCAATTTATAATTGTCATCTTCCGAAAGAAAACAGACGACAAAATTCGTTTTGTGTAAATCAACTCCGATATATCTCACAAGTCTTCTCCTCCTTTTTTGATTGGAGGTTCTTGATAAAGAAAAGAAACTGCTCGGTGTATTTCCACGCTCCTATTCGGGATCAAAAAGTCCCATACCGTAATGCGGGTCAGGGTTCAAATTGGTCACACTGTTAGCCGGGCTTCTTCTCTGCCCAAAATCATTGCCGACCCTCACCCCGTTTCTTGTCTGCGACCTCCGAAAAGTACCACATACATCATACGCCGATTCTTTTGCTTGTATCACGACCTGTTAGCCGCCGTCATTAAAACGAAAAATAGATTTCTGCTTTTTTCTGAGCGCTGATTTTTATTTAACCAGTGTTCCATGCCTTCTAAGACTATCTTTGTACTTGTCAATGTCTATTATGTAGGCTTGAATGACTTCTACAACATCGGAATTTTTCATTCCGCCATATTCGACACTATGAAAATACTCTACATCTTTTACTAAAGGCGCTTGAAAGGTAATTGATTTTTTCGTTTCGTTTGGGATTTGTTTAATCATTTCATGATTAAAATATTTCTTGGTCTTTTTGCCCATTGTTATATCAATGCCGTAAACATCCAAGAAAGCTTTAAAGATTTGGTGTGGCGTCTTTTGTGTGACATCAACTTCGTCATGATATATTTTCCACGCCTGACCGATTTCAAGAAAAAAGTCAGACCTATCTGCAACGAGTAACACAGTATAATTATTACGTCCGGTCAGAAAATTTTTTACAAAGAAAGAGATTGACATGTTTCTTTCTCTGACATACGTAATCGGCTTTAAGTGCTCAAACGCATCTGGTTCTCTAACGGTTTTTTGTACCTCTGACTTTCTTAATCCTGAATCTGCAAGCCTCTTGTTGAAATTTTGGTAAAACCGTATTTCATAAAGATCTAACCTTAAATCACCGCGTTGTCCGAGTCGCGCCCTGACAGCCATTTTATCAACGTCGGCAAAGGTTATTTCGGAAAGCGTATTAGAAAGAAAATCAACTATTTTAGATTGTGCCTGTCTTGAATGATCGTTTTGAGCAATGCCTAATTTTCTGCGGATTTCCGCCAAAACGGAATTAACCGTTTCTTCCGTCGTGCCATAGCGCGAAGTAATATCAACGTCAAAAGGTTGGGGCAGAACAGTTGTAGAGACCGCTGCCAGAACTTTTTTAGCTTCTTGAGTCGGTTTATTTTCTAAAGTTTGCAACATAATTTTACAACTCAATCAAGTCAAATTCGTCGCGTTTTAAATCCTCAACTATGTATTCCATTCCAAAGTTCGCTCTTCTAGCAGGCGGAACTATCTTTAATCTGCTCAAATCAATAATACTACGTGGTATTAGATATATTAACGGCTTCCATTCGTTGTTGGTAGCGTTTTCAACCATGTAATAAATCTCATCCCTTTGGTCTTTGGTGATCTCGCCGCTAGCTTCCCACATATCGGCTAAGTTTTTAAATGAAAGCTTTTGATTGTTTATCTTATCGTTGTGCCGGTCGTTTCTAGCTAAAGCAACCTTTAAATCGTTGTATATGTCGAACGGGCTAGAACTCGGAGGGATCATGGAAGTAATCGAATACGGATTTAATTTCGACGGATTAAAGGACTCGCTGCACCAAACATAATGAACATCATTTCTGAACTGTTCTTGAATCAGTAATTTTAAAAACACATTTGTAGAGTAAAGAAAATGAGAAGGCATTATTCAACCGAGAAGTTCAAATACTGTCTGTAAAACAAGCTGAGTATTGAAGATGAAATAAGAAATGTCAAGTAGTTTAAAAAAGGGGATGAACTTTGCATCCGTAGTTACTACGAAGGTGATATAAAAAACGGTATCTGCATCTTTGAATGTTAATACCGATAGATTTCACCACGAGGCGGCTAACGATTGAGTTGACGTGGGGCGAAACCGAATACGCGCAGCTCCGAATTAACCACGCAAGTTTTAAAAGGATGGCTGTTTCGCCTCGCATTCAACGACTAGTTAGCCACGCCATCATCCGATAAGCAAGCGCGTCGCCTTCACACAACATGGGCGAAAACGCGAAGCGTCTTGCTTGGTATCAATTTCAAAAGCCGCATTAAAATTCTTTCAAAAAGCGGATAACGCACAAGCTCAGCCGACCGTTTTGCCGCAACGAAGCGAAGGCAAAACGGTCGGCTGGAGCGCCTTGTTAGGCGAGATGAAATCAAGGTTGAACTTTGTGCCTACAGACATGGCAGAAGACTTGTACGAGACAGCCGACCATACTTTTGTGGGTGTGTAGACAACGTCATTTGTTGGCGCGCCTACGAAACAGCAGATCAGCCTCTCGATCATCCCCTAGGAAGCAGTTTCTTCGCCTTTATCTATCTGATTCTGTGGTCGATACCCAGGAGGGTGCTCGCTTACAAATTCAAGATCGGATAAAAGCTTGGCCGATGCACGGATCATGGACAAAGCAGCATCTTGCTTTTCCGCCAATGCCCTGTCCACGCCGGTATCGTAGTGCTGGACGTTGAGGTAACGTACCGCTTGTTTCAGCACCTCAACTATAGGGTTATTGGGCGGAACTTTGACTACCTTTCCGCCATGTATAATCGTGCCACCGCCATCAACCGTGATGCCGCCCAAGAGTTCTACAAAATCAATATATTGAGGTGGCTTTGAAGCAGCACGTCGTACTACCGTTATAGTGGCGATGTGGCCGTTCGGATCAATGCTGCCCACTGTAATCATGACATAAGGCAGAAAGGGTATATTTGGATTGCCGAACTCAAATATATCTCCTTCAATTAGGTCGTCGCTTCCTGCCGCAGAGGGCATTAGGTACGATTGGTTGCCTTGGAAACGATGTACCAGTATGCAAGGCCTCGGTATAGCCGCGTCCCATTTTTCTTTCACTCGGAATTCAATTAAGAATCCGTCTATCTCAATGGCCAGCCATCCAAATCGGTTGTGCTGGTGTAAAGGTCGAAGCTGAATAGTTTCTGTGTAGTGCGACGACGACGATCTCCAAACCCTTGATTCATCTAGCCAACCACGGCTTCTCATATTCCAGGCGTTAAGAGCAGGACCTACCGTTCCCCAATCGGAGTTAGGGGCTTGCATGTGGGGGTAGGCCGCCGTGCTCATCACATCCCATGGATCCCTGTAGTCATCGGCTGATCCATTGTGCCGGGCGTGATCCAAGCCATAGCCGTGCCCCATCTCCTGGCCTAGCAGGCTTGGAGTAAGCGAGAAGGAATCGCAAATAGCCGCCATGCCCCCCACGAACCCGCACAAATCAACACCCCCAAAGGCTGAAACCACAACTCCGGCGAACTTCGTGAGATCTACGCCGGAAGCTGTTGCCGCTGCGCGGGCTGCATCTAACAAACCGTTGCGGTTTAACTTTCCTGCGGGTTGGGGATAAGTATTGCCTACGTAATTTGTTTTGAGCGCCGAAAGCGTGTACCAGCCAAAGACACGGCTGCCGGAAAGGTCCAATTTGCCGTGCGACATGTCTTTGAAGAAATCAACCATGTTGAGTTTGCTGTTTCCAATTGTGGTAAATAACTCTTCATATTTCGTTAACGAGGGTAAAGGTTCGGATTGATCGCTGAATCGAACCAATAAAATAGCCCATGGGGAATAGGTTGTCTCCACACTATCTACTAACAATCCAATGATTTTTGGGGTTAAAATGGTAGATAGTTCAGTCAATACAAATTTGTGTTTTGTCACGTTCAAGTCCTCCAATGGATGATGAAGCTAGATACGAACCAAGCCCAACTATTAATTCGATAAATAATACCGCGAATAATACACTTACTTGGTTAATCGAGTCAAGAAAAAATCTTATATGCCGTGATTGACGGATTATGCAGATATATAAATAATCTTGCTCCTATATCGTTTGAAAGATTTAGTAAATTACGAGGTGAAATAAAATGAAAATAATTTTAGACAAAGACAAAGCCGCAAGGTTTGACGTTCGCGAACTCGTGGTATGTTTTTATGAAAAATTGTAAACAAAGAAAAGCCGTAAGTTTTGACACTCGCGGCTTTTTCTCATTTTGCAACTTTCTATTTCTAAAGGCGTGTATTTAATTGAAAGACGAGTAGGTAACTCCTTTCATTATACTTAGCACTCCTTAAAAAGCCGTGAGTTCTGACGCTCGCGGCTCTTCTCTTTTTACTCCCGTTCGGCTTTCACTTTTCTTCAAATCAAGAAAGATTTAATGAAACCGTAAAATCGGTTATAACAGTTTTACTTTCGTCATGGCCTGCTTTTTTGATACAATCGGGCTTTTCAGTGCTGGTGATTTAATAAAATTTCAAAAAGGATTCTTTAATGATGTCAAATAAATATCTCAGAAGTTTTTTGGGTTTTTTCTGCCTGGTTGTTTTCGTATCTTCCTACTTTCACATATCAATTGCGGCTCGCGCCGACACAACCGCCCAGCCTCTCCCGTTCAGCCAGGATTGGTCGAACGTCGGATTAATTACCGTCAACAACGATTGGTCGAATGTTCCGGGAATTATCGGTTATCGCGGCGATGATTTGACGACCGCGACGGGTGTCGATCCGCAAACAATTTTAGCCGACGGATCGGGAACCCCTATCAACGTCAACGCCAATCAAACCAATCCCGACACATTTACCACCGGCGGCGTCACCGAATTTGAAATCACTAATCCGGTGGTCGCCCTCCAGGGTTCGGGAACGGCGGATGCGCCGCATATTGTGATTAGCGTCAACACGACCGGACAAAACAATATAGCCGTCGCCTACAACGTGCGCGATATTGACGGCTCGACCGATAACGCGGTTCAACCGGTCGCGTTGCAATATCGGATCGGCGGAAGCGGAAACTACACGAACATTCCGGCGGCGTTCATTAGCGACGCCACCACCGGACCGAGCCTGGCAACGTTAATTACTCCCGTAAATGTTGTGCTGCCCGCGGCGGCGGATAATCAGCCGCTCGTCCAGCTTCGAGTTATTACCACCAACGCCGTCGGCAACGACGAATGGGTCGGCATCGATAACATCAACATCGGCGGCGGCGGAACGGGCGCCTTATCCGGCAACGGCGCGGCCAATCCGAATCAGGTTAACGCCGGTTCGTTAACCGTGTTGACCGTGACAGTCACTCCGGCGACTAATCCAGCCAGCACCGGAATCACCGTCATCGGCAATACAACCAGCATCGGCGGTACGGCAAACCAGCAATTTTTCGATGACGGCACCAACGGCGACCAAACGGCGGGCGATAATATCTTTTCGTTTTTAACGACCATTCCCGCCAATGCCTCAACCGGCGTGCGCAATATCCCGGTCTCGATTGCCGACGCGCAAAACCGAACGGCGACCACAAATATTTCATTAACCGTTTTCGCCGCGCCCGACCCGAATGAACATCTTGTTTTAGGCAACCCGTCAAATGCGGTAACGGATGTCAATCAACCGTTTAATTACCTGCTGCCGAAGCCGCAGTATGTGGTGAGTTATCACCGCGACCGCGGAATTCCGAATTGGGTTTCCTGGCATTTAGATTCAACTTGGCTCGGCACGGCTCCGAGGCAGGATGATTTTCGCCCGGATCCATCTTTGCCTGACGGCTGGTATCGTGTCACGGAATTCGATTATCAACAATCGGGATTCGACCGCGGGCATCATACGCCGTCGGCTGACCGCACGCGCACGATAGCCGATAACTCGGCGACATTTTTGATGACGAACATCATGCCGCAGGCTCCGGCGAATAATCAGGGTCCGTGGGAAGAATTAGAATCATATTGCCGAACATTGGTTAATCAAGGCAACGAACTATATATCATCGCGGGCGGTGCAGGCACGGGCGGGAGCGGCTCAAACGGAGGTATCACGAATACGATTGCCGGCGGCAAAGTCACCGTTCCGGCAGTCACCTGGAAAGTCATTGTAGTAATTCCGAACGGCGATAACGATCTGCAGCGGGTAGATAAAACAACCCGAACGATAGCCGTGATTATGCCGAATCGTCAGGACATCGGCATCAATACGCCGTGGCGTAATTTTCGCGTCAGCATCAGAGCCGTCGAAGCATTAACCGGCTTTGATTTCCTTTCAAACATCTCTCGGCGCAGACAGCTTTTAATCGAGCGGCGAATCGATACGCAATAGAAAAAGTGTCGAAATTAGAGAAATTGAAAAGGCTGAAAAAGGACACCTCATAACAATGAAGATACCTCATAACGATGATTTGATTAATCAATGTTTTTGAAAGTTTGTGGAACATCGCGCTAAAAAAACAAAACCAAGAAAAACCAAGTAGTTCAGAGAAAAATTAACAGCGAACTAGGAACACGCAAAACGTATCGCCAACGCTTAGGCGTATTGAGAACTTTCAAATAAGACATTGAATGAGACACGCTTTTTGGACTTCTCGGAAACTATACATACATAGGTTGTAATTCCAAACCTTAGAAACCAGTGAGAATCGAAAAATAAAAATTGATAGATATTAAACTCTAATTCAAATTTTGTTCAAGTCGTTCATCTCTTACTATTTGAACAAAATGAACAAACAAAATCATTGACTCATTCTAAAATTGCAGTTATGCTGGTCGGGAAACGACCTTATTTGAGACATTTAATAAAAGGACAGTAGTTAGATAAAAAGCGGCAAAATGTAACTATTTCGGGTTTATGCCGCAACTTAGCGGTATAATAACTAGTTCGACGGCTTGCGTATAATGAAAAGTGAATATGTTTAACGTCTGTCCTAATTGTGGCGAATATCGTCCCGACAAAACAATTGTGCCTGACGGTGCATACGCGGTTTGTCCCGTTTGCGAG
>MWYZ01000015.1 GCA_002050365.1 Acidobacteria bacterium 28-1 | reverse complement strand
AAAATGATGTGCTAGTGGCACAAAGACAAAAACGCAAAGGAATGTCGTGGTCAAAGAATGGCTCAAGAAATTTAGCAATCGTGACGGCACATCTCAATCAAGGCACGAATTATTTACAGTAACTAAATTTATATATCTTTCAAATATTATCAGCTATTCGCTGTCAGCTATCAGCTATTCCGAATATAAAAAACTTACTCAAATCTCCGCCACTCGCTCTCGTAATATCTCACCAACGCTTGATTATCAAGGCGATTTATCTCAATCTCTTCGTTCGGCTGAGATATATCAGACGAAAAATCAAACATCGAAGCGAAGGATTTTTCGTTCAAAAACTTCAGTTCGACGTTTGGCGACAAATTTTTCGGCGTTTCAAAATCCTGTTGTTTCGCCAGCGCGTAGCCCCAAATGCCGAATGAAGGTACGGTTGTTTGATACGGTTTGACGAAAAAACCCGCCGATTCCAAAGTTTTGACGATACACCAATAAGAATTTCGGGCAATCAGCGGCGATGTGCATTGAATGACGATTGCCGCGTTCGGTTTGAGTTTTGATTTGAGAAGATTGTAAAAGCGCGTCGTGTAAAGTTTGCCGAGGGCGAAATTGTTTGGGTCGGGAAAATCTACGATTGCCGCATCGAAAGGTTCGACGTTATTGTTATCAAGCCAAATGTAAGCGTCAGCATTGATGACCGAAACGCGTGAATCTTCCAAAGCATGATTATTTAATTCAGCCAAAACGGGCAGATTTTTTGAAAGTTCCGTCATCGCCGGGTCGAGGTCAACGAGCGTAACCGATTCAACCGACGGATATTTTAAAATTTCCCTAACCGCCAAGCCGTCGCCGCCGCCCAAAACTAAAACTCTTTTCGGCGTTTCACCCGAAGCAAGCATCGCCGGATGGACAAGGGCTTCGTGATAACGATATTCGTCAAACGAATTGAATTGCAGATTTCCATTGAGAAAAAGCGCGTAGCCGGTTTTGCCTTTTGTCACGACGATGCGCTGATACGACGAACTTTTCGCGTAAATTATATTGTCGGTAAAAAGATTGTCTTCGGCTAAAGACGTGAGCGTGTCGGCTTTGATAAACGCGATGAAAAGCAGAATGATGATAACGAAACCTTTGACGCGCAAAATGTTCGCGTCGCGTTTTTTAATCAGATTTTCGAGCAGCCACGTTCCCCAAATTCCGACTGAGGCATTTAACATCCCGAAAACCAAACTCGTCCGCGTCAACCCCAATCTCGGCACGAGAAAAAGCGGGAACAAAAGCGATGCGACCAGTGCGCCGACGTAATCGAGGGCGAGAACGCGGGCGACGAGTTGTTTGAAATCCAATTGGTCTTTCAAAATCCGCATCAGCAGCGGAATTTCCAGCCCGACCAGTGCGCCGATACCGAACACCGTCGAGTAAAGAATCACATTAAAATAAGAGACATTGGCGAAACTAAAGAAAAGAAGCGGCGCGGAAAATCCGCCCAAAACGGCGACGGCAAGTTCAACTTCGACAAAGCGTTTGGCTAAATCTTTATCCAGGAAACCCGACAGCCACGAACCAACGCCCATTGCCGATAAATAAATGCCGATGATAAGAGAAAACTGCGTAACCGAATCGCCGAGAACATAGCTTGCCAAAGTTCCCGCCAGCAATTCGTAAATTAAACCGCAGGTAGCGATGACGACGACGTTTAAAAAAAGAAGCGGCGTTCTGTTCATTTTAGATGATAACTGATAGTTAATAATTGATAATAAAACACATTATCCACTATCCATTATCCATTGATTTTCATCCTTGAATCGCCGCTGCGATGATAATCGCAATGCCTATCATTATCGAACCGATGACAATGCCGAGCGCGGTGTTTTGGTCTTCTTCGATTTCTTTGCGAATCGGAAATACGCGGCTCAAAACGGCATACGCGACGACAAAGAAAACTAAGCCGATGGAAACAAAAATCAGCGTCGTGACCAGAACTTCCAACAGTTGGTCTAATTTGACGACTAACGCCAATGCATTCAAATTAAAAATTGAATTCAACATTATTTTCCTCCACGAAAACCCGTATAAATAAACGGCACTCCAAATCTTGAACGGCTGCCCGAATTGGCGAATTCCCAGCCAAACCAAGACGACATCAAATAAAATAAAATTATACCCGCACCGAAAGTTAGAAAAAGTACTTTTTTAATCATAAAATTTACCGATTGCTCAAAACGTTTCGCAAGTTTTGAAAATTATTCCGCGCCGCCGCTTGAACTGCTTCCGCTAAACATACTTTCACTCCAACGCCTGGATTCAAAAATAAATTTGCGAATCAAAGCCCAAACGGGAAGCAGTGCAAGAAGAAAAAACGACAACCAGAAATTTACGCCGCGCGATACATTCTGCTCGACCTTGACGGAAACAGGCAGCGGCTGCCTGAAATCTTGCCACGTTCCTTCGACGCGCAAACTATATTTGCCCGCCGGCAGCGAAGAGATAGTTGCATCTTGCGTTTGTCCGCCTTCCGTCCAACTGCCGTCGCTGTCGCTGCCCGTATAATATTCAATCGGGACGTTAACCGATTCAACCTCATTGTTTTGTTCGTTGATTAAATCAATGTCCAAATCCGCAAACGAATTATTAACCGGCGCGGAAGCGGTAATTTTTACATTACGATTTCCCTTCAAATCGAACGGCTGGCTAAAGATCGTTTGCGGCGCGGTTGCGTTTGTCATCGGCGGCAAAATTATTTGCTGGGACAAAACATTATTGCTCAAACCGCCGAGCGGAATCATCAAAATCGCAATCAGGCACAGCAAACCGAGCAGCGCAAAACCCCATTTGATATAAAATCCACCCGTGAATGGCTGATTCGGCGCAACCGAAAAAGGTTTCGGCAAATCGGAAATACCGAACGCTCGTTCAACTTCCGCGTTTGTCAAATAAGTTCCCAGCGACCAATTTATTTCGTTGCTCGTAATTTCTTGCGAGAGCATCAGCGGCGGCGCGACATAATCAACTGCCCGCACGGTTTCGCCTTGCTCGACGCGCCAGTAAAATTCGCCTTGGACGTATTCAACCCGCGCGGGCGCGTCCTGGAAAATTTTGAAAGTGCTGCCGTTGTAACTAACGATATTTCCGTTAACGATGACTTCCGCCGCATTAATCGGCTCGACAAAATTCCAATGATTGTCCGAATAAACCAGCCAGCGAAAGCCGATTTGCGGATTGTAAAGCAGATACTCGTGCCAGAAATAAGTTTCGCCTTCGATAGTAACGTTTCTGACTATCGCACCGATGATTTTAAATTTCACGTCGCCCGCAAATGTTCCTTCCGCGCCGATTGGCAGAACAAACGGATTTTCGATTTTTTCGAGCGAGCGCAGAAACGACAGATTGCCCTGATTAACGTCCAGGAGCGAATTGCAAAACGGGCAAGTTACGCGTTCGGTTTTGTCGGGCGCATTGAGTTCGAGACTTCCGCCGCAATTCGGGCAGCCCATCGCGCCGACGGCGACTCGTCTGGCTTTTCGTGTCGCAGATTTTGCGTCCGCCAAACCAATCTCGGCAAGCGAAACTTGTTGACCAACGAAAACCCAAGGCGGGCTTAGACTGTAATCAATCGTCCCGAAAGCATTGCCCGCGCCTGACAGATCGGCGTAATCGCTTCGTTCGTTGGGAACTAATTTATACGGGATTTCGCCATCGGCGGCAATCGAAGTCCCCGTGCCTTTCTCCGTCACGACAAGCGGCACGGTGTTCGGAATTTCCGAAACGGTTTGTCCGACTTGGAGCGTTCCGAAAGCGGGAATTTTCACATCGGCGGGCAGCGGCTGGTAAAACGTCAAATAAAATTTCCCTTGGGCTTCGGCGAGCCAACCGACCCAACCGTTCGAGAAAGTCGCATACCATTCGTCCCAAAATCCGCCGAGTTCGTGTTTGAGTTGAGCGCGTCCCGTTAGTTCAAAGCGATTTCCTTTGAATGTCCCTTTCAAACCGATTTTCAGCGGAGATTCAGATTCGACGATGTCCGCGACTTTGCCTAAATCTTCGAGATTCTTATCGGTTCGCGCCACCGCCGAACGGCAAAATGGGCAGACGAGAACAATCGTTGAGCCGGATTTAAACTCAATCGGCGCGGCGCATGACGGACAATTTGCTTGCAGAACGCTCAAACTTTAGCCTCCGCGATTTTGGATTTTAGATTTTGGATTTTGGATTCGGTGTTTCCGCGCTTGATTTTTGTAATTTTTACTTCGTTTGCGCCGAGCATTTCGCGCAAGTTCGCTTCCCAATTCCATTCAGGGCGAGTTCGACAGCAGTAGAGATTAAAAGTTGCAGTGCGATATTCGGGATAAGTATGACAGGCGAGATGCGATTCGGTCAGCATTACTAAACCCGTTACGCCGCCCGCGCCGTCGAATTTGTGCCAACTGGCTTCGCCGACGGTTTTTAAACTTAAATCAGCAATAACACAAGCGAAGACTCCGCGCAGAATTTCGACATCGCGCAAGGCGTTTTCATCTGCATCAAAGGCTTCGACGAGCCATTCCGTTCCAACAATCATTTTGACTAAGTTATTTCTGCGGAAAAATCCACTTTTGCGTAAATATCACTCAAATTTACCTGACAGGAAACAGTCGGCAATTCTAAAACATCCGACATTTCCGAAAGCTCCGTTAAAAGCCAACCGCCATTTGCTTGGCGAACGAAATGCTCGATATGCGTTTTGTCCTGCGAAATCAAAATATATTCTTCGAGCGACGGCATCAACCGATAAAGCCGCGCTTTTTCGCCGCGGTCAAATTTTTCGGTCGAAGGCGAAAGAACTTCGATTATAACCAGCGGATTAAGCAGATTTTCGCCGTGTTTTTTTTCAATCTGCGGCTCGTCGCAAACAATTACAATGTCAGGATAAGTGTAAAAATCCGTAAAGACTTTGACGCGCATATCGTTTTGGTAAATTTCGCACGGACGATTGCGAAGCTGCAGATGCAAATTCGCGTAAATATTTCCAGCGACGATATTATGATTACGACTTGCGCCAGCCATCGCAAAAATTTCGCCGTAATAGAATTGACTGCGGTAATCCGCCGATTCTTCTAAGGCAAGATATTCTTCGGCATTATAGATTGGTTTCGGTAAAGCTGACATTTGCTTAAATTCTCTACGATTAATTATTGAAAAAAGTTTTGAACTCTAAAAAAGCAACTGCGTTATAATCTTTTAGTGAAGTATGTCGAACAAAACTATAACCAAAAATCTTGCGTTTGTCATTTTTTTGATAAATCTTTGTTGTCTTTTTGCGGGCTGTTTTTCGGTAGCCTCAAGCGACGACAGGAACGCGAATAAACCAAACAAAATTTCTTCGGCAGATTACGACGCGCCGCAAGTCGTCGGCACGATAAAAACTGATGAAATAACGGAAAGCAGCGGAATTGTCGCTTCCAAATGTCAGGAAAATGTTTTTTGGACGCACAATGATTCAGGCGATGGCGCGTTTATTTTTGCGATAAACCAACGGGGCGAAAAACTCGGTACATTTAAAGTTAAAGACGCGATAAATGTTGATTGGGAAGACATCGCCGCATTTAAAGATTTAAACGGCGAGTGTTTTTTGTATATCGGCGACATCGGCAACAATGTTCGCGTTCGCGGAGAATTTATAATTTATCTGGTGAAAGAACCACGAGTTTCCGAATCAGACAAAACTTCAAACAAAAAAAATCCGTCGAAAACTGAAACGGCTCAAGCCATTAAATTTGGTTACCCCGAAATAAGACCTGACGCCGAAACTCTTTTCATCCATCCGCAAACTGCCGACATTTATATTTTAACAAAACGCTTGAGCGGCGCGGCGGGCGTTTATAAACTTTCTAAAAATTATAATTTGACTAGGATTAACCGACTCGAAAAAGTCGCAGATTTCGCTGTTCCCGCCGTGCCGAATGGTTTTTTGACGGGCGGTGACATTTCCGCCGACGGCAGACGAATTGTCGTCTGCGATTATTTCTCAGCTTACGAAATTGTCTTGCCTGAAAAGTCAAAAAACTTTGACGACATCTGGAAACAAAAGCCTGAAATTATTCAATTAGGCGAGCGGGCGCAAGGCGAAGCCGTTTGCTATTCACTTGACGGCGAATCAATTTTTGCGACGAGCGAAAAGAAAAATTCTCCATTGATTCGTGTCGGAAGAAAGAAAAATCAAATACCTTCAGATTGACATTAGCTTATTAGCGGCAAGATACTGATGTTCGATTCGCAGTCAAATTTTGTTTATAATCAATTTTATAATAATTTTTCGGAGGATTTTACTTTTTTATGAAAACAGAGACTTTAGAATTTACTACCGCCAAATTTGATACCACCGCTTATGTTGCAAAACCCGCTAAAATCGGCGGAGATGCCAAAGCCGTCGTTATTATCCACGAATATTGGGGCTTAAACGAGCATATTAAAGACATTGCCAACCGGTACGCTAACGAAGGTTTTGTTGCCATTGCGCCCGACCTTTACCGCGGAAAAGTTACCAAAAACAAGGAAGAAGCCTCAAAGTTGATGAAAAATCTCGAAATCGAAGACGGCTTGGATATAATTAACAACGCGATGAGAGCCGCGCAGGAAAAATACGGCGTGACGAAATTCGGCATCACGGGATTTTGTATGGGCGGAACTTACGCGCTTGAAGCCGCCTGCAAACTCGAAGGTTTGAGCGCGTCCGCGCCGTTTTACGGCGACATTCCCGACGAATTTACTTTGAAAGGCTTGAAATGTCCGGTGATTTTTATCTCTGGAACGAAAGACCAATGGATAAATACGGAAAAGGTTCAAGAACTAGAACAAATTGCCAAAGATAATATGCTGCCGATCGAATCGGTCAAATACGAAGCCGACCACGCATTTTTTAATGATACGCGACCGGAAGTTTACGATAAGGATGCGGCAAAAGATGCTTGGGCGAAAGTTGTCGCATTCTTTAACGAAAATCTCGCGCCCAAAGTAATTCCAAGTTTGTCCTGAACATTTCTTAAAGTTTCGAGTTCCGTTTTTTGGCAACACCGTCAAGAAAAAAGACGTAACTCGAAACTTTTAACGAATTCTTGCGGATGTTTCCGAAGAAGCTGTTTGCGGCATTCAATCCCATATTACTAACCGTTGATTTCACGGAAAGCTGTCGAACAACCGAGTTGACGTGGGCGGAAACCGCCACGCGCAAGTTAAGGGAAACACTCGCTCATCACCAGCATCGAAATACAATCGGTTAAACTGTAACCTTTGTCAAGACGATTTTCGTAAAGTTCCAAACCTTGCAGAAATGCGTCGTGCGTGTGGAAAATAACTTCTACCAGAAAACCGTCTAACGCTAATTTCACAAATTTAGCGACGGCTTCGCGCATTTCCGGCGGAAACTCCGCCAGATAATTCAGCAACTCAATCAAAACTGTTTCGGTTGTAACAAGATGTCTGCCTTTGATAAGCGGGTCAATGCCCAATGCCGCCTTGTGCCATTGGTCTTTTGGGTTTAACCGCGCTACCAGATAAAGCGTGTCAACAAAAAGATCATCGTTCATTTCTTCGGTGCGCCGTAAAGATAATGGTCTAAATTAAGAGAAGCGTCTTCAGGCAATTTATCCATTACTTCAGGCGGCACGTCTTTGAAACACTTGTCAATCAACTCGCCCAGCGTTTGCGGCTTTGATTCTTTTTTTCGCAAGCGATTCATAAAGTTTAAGACTTGACGCATTTCATCTTCAGACAAAACCTGTGCTTGTTCCTGAATAGCTTGTTGTAAATTAACAGACATAAACTAATCTCCTACTGATTTACAGTTTACAATGAACAGTTTGAATTTGCATTTCAAAGAGCAAAAAGTTTAGGACAACAAGAAAGCACCGAACGATTGAGTTGATGTGGGGCGAAACCGATACCGCGCAACGTCGGGGAAAAGAGACACCGTTTTAAGAAAGTCGCTGTTTCGCCCTCACGTCCATTGAATTGTTGGCTGTCGCCGTCATCCGAAGGGGCGGTTTTCCACAACGATACGCCGCGTGATAGAATACAAATTTTAGTAACTATGCCAACCGTCAAACAACCTAAAGTCAAAGAAACTAAACTGCCCGAAAAAGGTTCGACGCGCATCGAACGCGGCATCTACTGCGTCAACTATCCGTCGCACAAAGGTATCAGAGTTTATCTGAAATTCAAAGATACGGAATATCAAAAAGTCTTCTCTTTGAGCGGCGGCGAAAGAAAAACGCTGGCTAAAGCTCGACGCTGGCGCAAAGAAAAACTGCGCGAAATTCAAAACTCGCCCGAAGCAAACAACCCGCTCAAAAGAATACAATCAAACAACAAAAGCGGCATCGCCGGAGTTCAACGCGGGCGCACGGCTTGGAGCGCGAGATGGGTTGAAAACGGCAAACAGCAGCATCGTTCGTTCGCGGTGGAAAAGTTTGGCGAAGAAGAAGCCTTCCGTCTTGCCTGTCAAGCCAGAGCCGAAGCCGAAAAGCGAATCTACGGACAAGTATTTCAAGACGCGCTCAAAAGCGAGCGTTGATTGCCACCACGAGACAGCCAACGGTTGAGATGACGTGGGGCGAAACCGCCGCCACGCAAGTTTAGGGTAAAAAGACACCTCGATAACAAAGTCGCTGTTTCGCCCTCACGTCCATTGAATTGTTCGACAGCCCGTTGATAGTAAATAGACCGTTGCTTAAATTATGTCGTTGCGGACGACTCAGCACGGTTTTTCATAAACCGGCGCATTACGGCAATTCGCTCTTCAGCGTCTGGCGTTCTCATTACTAACAGCTCAAGATTTTTCAAGTAAAGATACGGCGGCAAACCCGGCATTGCGCAAAGTTCTGCGAGAAACGGCTGGAGTTTAGCGTAAATGGCAATATGTTCAGTATTGATGTCATTGAACATCTGCTCGTCAATCGCGCCGTGATTAACAAATGCTGCTGCCATATCCCAATATGACGTGACCATTCGGAAGTCTGCACTATGCTCGCCGCCAATCACGGCAAAAATGTCTTGAACGCTTTGCGGGTTGAAGTTTTTTAAGAACCAAGCCCGCGCCCGACGCATAGTTTCATCACGTCGTTGTTCATAGAGCCGAAGAATTAGATTTGCATCTTCTTGTTTTGTGTTCATACTAAATTATTTTCTCCACGACTCGTAAATATAGCACACGCACGGCAAAGTGAAGCTGTCGAACGGTTGAGATGACGTGGGGCGAAACCGCCACCGCGCAACTCCGAGTTTAACGGACAACGCCAAAAGAAAGTAGCTGTTTCGCCCTCACGTCCATTGAATTGTTCGACAGCGCGTTTATGTTAAGTGGACTACTGTAAAAGAACAATTTGGTTTTATGAAAGATATTATAGATGTTTTTGAAATTTTTGACTATAATTTGAGCAACGAAATTCTTAATAAACGAAAACAATGAAAGAAAAAGCTCCGAGAAATAGAACTTTGGTTTTAACTGATGTAGATAAAGCCAAGTATTCAAAGAAACTTGCTGTGCTGTCCCAAAAGGCAGGAATTCAAGATGTAATCAATAAAACTATAAATCAGGATTTGCTTGAGGTTGCTTCGTTACTTCCACCTGCATTTGTTGATTTGTTGGTAATTGACCCGCCATATAATTTGAATAAATCATTTAACGGTAAGACATTTAAGAAAACAAGTTTCGATGAGTATGAGAATTACACTAGAAGCTGGCTCGGAAAAATTATCCACACGCTGAAACCAACGGCTTCCGTGTATGTTTGTTCGGATTGGGAATCTTCACTCTCAATTTATAAAGTTTTGCGTGAATTTTTTACTGTCAGAAACCGAATTACTTGGGAACGCGAAAAAGGTCGCGGCGCAAATGCTAATTGGAAAAACTGCTCGGAAGACATTTGGTTTTGCACCATTTCAGATGATTATTTTTTTGACGCGGAAGCAGTTAAATTAAAGCGAAAGGTAATCGCACCTTACAAAGAAAACGGCAAACCAAAAGATTGGAGTGAAGAGGAAAATGGAAATTTCAGGTTAACCTCGCCATCGAATTTGTGGACGGACATTAGCATTCCGTTCTGGTCAATGCCTGAAAATACTGACCATCCGACGCAAAAACCCGAAAAACTACTGGCGAAACTAATTTTAGCGAGTTCAAAACCGAAAGATGTAGTGTTTGACCCGTTTCTAGGTTCGGGAACAACTTCGGTAGTTGCCAAGAAACTTGGGCGACAGTTTTTAGGCGTAGAGTTGAATAATGAATACGCTTGTCTGGCGGAGAAAAGGCTGCAAATGGCTGAGAGCGACACAAGCATTCAAGGTTATTCGGGCGGTTTTTTCTGGGAAAGAAACACGCTGGCAATGCAAAAAAAAGAACCACTGGCGAAAGCCGCAAATGTTTTTCAAGAAGGTTTGTTCAACTAAAATTCTATGCTCGAAAATCTTGTCAAATTTATTGAAAGCCACAAAACCGTCAATGATAAAAACAAACTTGCAACACTCGTAAAGGAAAAATTTGCGCTCACCAAAGATAGGTCTGTATTTTATAGTTCACAATTTGCGATACGTTTCAGCAAAGCGAATTCGGCTAACTTCGGCAACACGGTTTTGGGACTATCGGCTTTGCAAAAATATGACGATAAACCGTTTATTGTTTGCCTTGTCTTGAAAGACGAAAATATCTTACTGCTCGCAAATTCTACTTTTCTTAAGAAAATCAGCCATTCCTCACAAATGCTAAGAGTTGATAACATTAAAGGCAGTTTCAACGGCTCGGATATTTTTAGAGCATTCAATGAGATTTCCAATTCGCCCAAAAACTTTGATGATTTATTCGAGATTCACAGACAAATTCCATTTGAAGCAAATCTTGTTCGCCTTGTTGAAGCAACTAATGGAATCGCGCCAACGGGCAAAAGGTTTGAGGTGTCGGAAAAAAGTAAAATTGCGATTTTGAACGCGCCGATAAGAGCTAAAAACTTTTCAGAATCAAATGAATATAACCAATTAAAAGACGAGCTAGATAGCTTTGTCAAAAAGTTTCAAAACGAAATACTAATCGCTTCTTTAATCGAAAACGTAAAAATCAGAGGAAGTATAATTGAGTATTTGATTGCGGGAAAAGATGAAGTTTTGAAGCAAAACCTGATTGCCGCACTCCAGAACAAAACTGATGTTCCGCCATTCAAAACTGATAATGAATTAGGCGATTATGTCAGAAATTTCGGCGACATTTACCACACTGCAACGGACATCAAAACCAAAATAATGATTCTCAATTCAAACCCAAAAGCATACAACTTGGACAAAATGCTTTCGTTTTTGTCAGGGGACAATTCGGTTTTTATGTTTTACTTTGTCGGAATTGATTTCGATAAAATTCTGAATCCTGCTTTGGTTTCGATGTTTCAAAGCAAAGTTTTAGAGAATACAATTTTGATAAAACATTGGGCGGGAAGAAATTCAAGGCGACCCGCGCTAACGGTAAATTGGTTAATTTTTCCGTCCTTGGCACGTTGAAAATTCAGCAGATATGTAATATCGGTTGTGTCATCCGAATGAGTGAAATAAAAGCCGTTCAAAGAGGAAGGCTCAAGCGTCTTGTCCTCGAATCGCTTGCGGCGCACGCGAAGTTTTCCTTCAACCAAATCAATAGACCATAAGACATCAATCTCGTCGCTGTAATACGTTCCGACATATTCCTTGAGTTGATCCGGTCGAAGATTCGGCTGCGGTCTGCGCTCGGCTTTGTACAATTCAGTTGTTCCCGGCACGGTAATTTCAAGCGACACAATATCTGTGCCGGTTTCGCTAAAACTGTAAAGAAGTCCTTCATCTTTATTGAAAAAACGTCCCTTCGATATATATGCACCTAACTAAAAGTAATCTTGTATAATGAACCGATTTTTGAAAGCACTTTATCTAGTTCTTCGGTTAGTTTTTGATTTGACTGATAGGCTTCCAAGGGCAACCATTCGTGTTTGATTTTCTTCCACAGCATCTCTATTTTGTTTAGTTCCGAGCTATAGGTTGGTAAATAGTAGATTGCCAGTCTTTTTTGCTCCCATTCTTCAAGACTTTCCTCAAACTCTTCACTCCGGTGAATTGGCGCATTATCTATTACTATCACCGTCGGTTTATCCAGCATTTTCACGATTTC
>MWYZ01000098.1 GCA_002050365.1 Acidobacteria bacterium 28-1 | reverse complement strand
TGCCGATACCGCGTCCTTCCTGCTGCTGATAAACGATTGCACCGCAGTTTTCTTTATCAATAAGTTTCATCGCCGCTTGAAGCTGCTGTCCGCAGTCGCATTTAGTCGAGCTGAAAACGTCGCCCGTCAGACACTGCGAGTGAATCCGCGCGAGCGTCGGTCTTTCGGCTCGCAAATTGCCGCGCGTCAGCACAACGAATTCCTCTTTGGAAATCAGCGAGCGGTAGCCGATGATACGAAATTCACCCGATGCCGTCGGCAGATTTGCTTCGGCGACACGCTCGACAGTTTTGTGCCGAATTTCTTTAAATGCAGTTTTTTGTTCGTGTAGCACTGCCGTCGCTGAAAATTGTAAATCCTCAAACATTTTTATTTATCCTTACTTTTGATTTGAATACTCACCACTCAAGCGTTGTTATCTTAAACAGTTTGCGGCTCTTACGTTTTACCGAAAAATCTAATTTGATAAGAAAAATTTAATGGCAGCTTGACTCTGTATTTGACTACAGGGTTTATGATGTTATTGTTGACTTATAATAGTTGACTAAAATAAAAGAGCTACGGCTAAAAAAAGGAGAAAATAGAAATGGCATTAAAAGAAGGTGAAGTTTATCGTTGTACGGATGCAAACTGCGGCTGTGAAATCACGGTCACGAAAGGCGCGCCCCCAACTTGCAAAGGGCAGGAACAACCGCGTTGCTGCTGCGGCAAAACGATGGAGAAAGTGTCTGGCTAAACACTGAGGCGGAGATGGCGATTGTTATGACACGCTCATCTCCGCTTTTAAAAAGATAAGGCAAAAATATTTTAATTTTAGAAAGAATCAGTGAAAACAGCGCGAAAACAAAATAATTTTAACCAACCGGTTATGCCGCGACACCCGTCGCTTAAAATCGGTGAGGTGTCGCTGGCTTCGGGCATCGGCATCGAGGCTTTGCGTTTTTATGAGCGAAGCGGAATTTTGGGGAAACCGGCACGGACGGCAAGCGGTTATCGCCTTTACGATGCGGATGTGCTTGACCGCTTGGCTTTTATCAAAAAAGCGCAGACACTCGGTTTTTCGCTTGACGAAATTCGGCACATCATTGCCGAAAGTAAAACGGGAGAATGCCCTTGCGAAGAAGTGCGCGAGATTGTGCGACGGCGTTTGCAGGAACTCGACGAGCGTTTGCGGGAAATGCGCCGCTACCGCAAAGAACTAGCTGCCACGCTCTTCGTGTGGGACGAGCAAGGCACGGCGGCGGGCGATATTTGCGGTTTGATTGAGGGAACACAGATGAAATCCCATCAGCCTGCCGCGTCCATTATGAGCAGGAAAAGTAATCCGAAGGCAAAGAAGAAAAATGATGACATATAAATTCGAGGAATATTTATCGATTAAAAAGGCATCTAACTTGCATATTCCTAAATCTGCTTTTTTCTTAATCTAAAGCGTGTTTGTGAAAGTAAATAAACATTGACAAGCGTTTTTCGGTGGTATAATGTTTGATTGAATATGATGAAGCGGCTGGCAGTTCTAATTTTTATTTTCCTAATCGGCGGTAACGCGCTGACCGGAACGCCCGTTTACGCCCAAAAATCAGAAATGATGAAATGCTGTAAATCCGCTTTCAAATCGGGCGACCCCGACCGGATTTCCGCCGCTAAACTTTGCTGCGCCGTCAATTGTCCGCAATCGGGCGCGACGACAACCACGACAATGAGCGTTCAAATGACGCAATTTGTCCCGCTTATTCTCAGTTTTTTCAACTTTGCCTTTCAAAAGCGAACAATTTCGCCGAAATCTTCAAAACGTCTTTTTGACCAAGCGGAACTATCTCCGCCGAATTCTCCACCCGTCTATCTCCGACATTCCGCGTTTCTAATTTAACCAACTACAGCCGAAGTGTGTCTGTTCGCCGCTTTTTCGAGCAAAGGGGCGAATAATGCTATGCGCCGAAATGTGTTTAAAAACCGCTTTGCGAAGCGCGTTAATTTCTAATTTCAACCAAAAGTGAGGAAAAATTATGTCCAAATATATTTTAGTTTTCAGTCTTGTCGTTTTATCTATTATCGCCGTTGCCTGCGGCTCAAATTCAAACAATACCGCTCCCGGTAAAACAATTAAAAGTGGTCCGGCGGGAAACAATTTGACCGCCACAATTTCAAACGCCGACGGTGTTCTCAAAAAAGGTCAGCAGGAATTTACTTTGACTTTCACCGACGCTTCCGGCAAGCCGGTAGATGTCGGGGCGGTCGGTTTAAACAATAATATGCCGGCGATGGGTTCGATGCCGGTGATGAATAACGCGGCGACTTTTACCACCACGAACACGCCGGGAGTTTATCGCGGCAAAGTGGATATTGAAATGGCGGGCGAATGGCAATCCCAAATCACCTATGAGGGTCCAGCCGGAAAAGGTAAGTTCACTTTGCCCGTGACGGTGCAGTAAAAGAAAGAACATTTATGGTTAGCGATGCCGGATTTTTATTTTGCTAATCGGCAATCGAATGAATAACAAAGCAGAGGTTAAAAAAATGAACAAATTAATGAATGTGCTACTCATCGCCGCTTTTGCGTTGAGCGCGATATGTCTGGCGGCTTGCGCCTTCGGGCAACCCACAGTAGCGCATAACAACCAAGCCGTAAATGCCGGCGACAAAACGATTAGCACGGCTGATAAGGGAGAAAGCGAAGCCGAAAACTTGGCAAAGACAATTAAAGTGACGGTTTCAAGCAACGGTTTCGCGCCTGAGTCAATCGAGGTCAAAAAAGGTCAACCCGTAAAGCTCGCATTTTTTCGCGCAGGTGCCGACAACTGCGGCGGCGAAGTCGTGTTTCCCAAAATGAATATAAAAAAGGAATTGCCAATCGGCAAAATCGTTCTGGTGGCTTTCACGCCGCAAGAGTCGGGCGAACTCGCCTTCACCTGCGGAATGAATATGATGCGCGGCAAAATAGTCGTAACTGATTAAAGCTGACCGAAATTTTCGATGCCGATTCTAAAGATTTTGAATCGGCATTGAATAAATTTTTATGATACACAAACTAATTGCGTGGTCGCTAAAAAATCGCATTATTGTCATTGCGCTGTTTATCGGGTTGGCAGGAGCGGGCTATTGGGCTTTAATTCACACTCCGATTGATGCGATTCCAGACCTTTCGGACAATCAGGTAATCGTTTTTACCGATTGGGCGGGGCGCTCGCCGCAGGAAGTCGAAGACCAGGTTACATATCCGCTGGTCACGAATCTGCAAGGGCTTCCCGGCGTGCGTGTCGTGCGGGCAAGTTCGGCGTTCAGCTTCTCGATGATTAACATTATTTTTGAAGATAATGTTGAATTATATTGGGCGCGGACGCGGGTTTTGGAACGGCTCAATCTTGTAGCAAAACAACTGCCCGAAGGCGTTACGCCGACGCTTGGACCGGACGCAACCGGCGTGGGACAAGTTTTTTGGTATACGCTCGAATCTGATTCAATGAATCTGCGCGATTTACGCACATTGCAGGATTGGTTTGTGCGCTATCAACTCAATTCCGTGCCGGGTGTGGCGGAAGTCGCTTCGGTTGGCGGTTATGTTCAGCAATATCAAGTTGACGTTGACCCGGATAAACTTCGCGCCTACAATCTGCCGCTTTCGACGGTTGTCGAAGCCGTGCAGAAAGCGAATAACAACGTCGGCGGCAACGTCGTCGAACAATCCGGGCAATGGGCGGTCGTGCGCGGAATCGGGCTGGTTGAATCGGTTGCTGATGTCGAGAATATCGTTTTGAATTCACAACAAAACGGAACGCCTGTTTATGTCAAAAATGTGGCGACGGTCAAACTCGGCAATGCCTTTCGCACCGGCGCACTCGACAAAAACGGCAAAGAAGCCGTCGGCGGCGTGGTCATTGCGCGTTACGGCGTGAACACGCTCGAAGTTATCAACGCCGTCAAAGAGCGCATTAAAACTCTCGAAGTCGGTCTGCCCGAAGGCGTAAAGATTGTGCCTTTTTACGACCGCACACAGCTTATCAACCGCGCCACTTCAACTTTAAAAACCGCTTTGATTGAAGAACTGATTCTCGTCACGCTGGCGCACATTCTTTTCCTCGCGCATTTCCGCTCGATTCTGATTGTCACGATTCCGCTCCCGCTCGCCGTGCTGACCTCGTTTTTGTTTATGTATTTTATGGGCATCAGTTCAAATATAATGTCGCTCGCGGGCATTGCGATTGCGATTGGCGTTCTGGTTGACGCTGGAATAGTCGTCACCGAAAACGCTTTCCGCTATATCGAACAGCATAACGTCAATTTGAAAGACAAGGATGAATTGTGGCAGGCGGTTCTCGAATCAACCAAACTCGTCGGGCGACCCGTTTTCTTTTCGATGGCGATTATCATTCTCGCCTTTATTCCGGTTTTCGCGCTCACCGGACAGGAAGGAAAGCTGTTTCACCCGCTCGCTTTCACGAAAACTTTTGCGATGGTCGGCGGAGCGATTATCGCCGTAACCTTAGTTCCGGTGCTTTGCACGTATCTGCTCGGCGGCAAGATTCACGCGGAGAGCGCGAATCCGGTGATGCGTTTTCTGCATAAAATTTATGAGCCGACTTTGCTTCTGGCTCTCAAACACCGCGTCGCTACGGTTTCAATCGCGCTTGTTTTATTCTTGGGCGCGATTTATCTGGCGACGGGCATCGGAGGCGAGTTTTTCCCGGCTCTGAACGAAGGCGACGTTATGTATATGCCGATTACCGACCCGGCGATTTCGATTGACGAAGCTCGCCGAATTATGAGTCGGCAAGGCGAAATGTTAAGCCGGTTTCCCGAAGTCGAATCAGCGGTCGGAAAGGCGGGACGCGCCGAAACCTCGACCGATCCCGCGCCGACCAATATGAACGAAACCATCGTCCATTTGAAATCTCCTGAAGAATGGCGCGACGGAATGACGCGGGAAAAACTGATTGCCGAGATGGACGAGGCATTGCGAATGCCGGGCGTTACAAACATCTGGACGCAGCCGATTATCAACCGCATCGAAATGCTCTCGACCGGCATTCGTTCGCAGGTCGGCATCAAGATTTACGGCAACGATTTGAAAACAATCGAGGATGTTTCCCGGCGCATTGCCGATGTTGTCAGAAGCGTTCCGGGCGCGGCTGATGTCTACCCGGAACAAATCGGCGGCGCACCGTATATTGATATAAAAATCAACCGTCAGGCGGCGGCGCGTTACGGCGTTGATGTCGCTCTGATTCAAGACATAATTGAAAAAGGCATCGGGGAGACGAATCTTTCCGTGACGATTGAGGGCAGACGGCGTTTTCCCGTCCGCGTCCGTTACGCGCCGGAATTTCGCGGCAGTCCCGCCGCGCTCGGTCAATTGCCGATTATGACGGCGAAGGGCGCAACTGTTCCGCTTTCTGAATTGACGAATATCCGCACGGTGGAAGGTCCGTCAATGATTTCGAGCGAAAACGGACTTTTGAGAGGAACGGTTTTATTAAATGTGCGCGGGCGCGATGTCGGCTCGTTTGTCGCCGAAGCGCAAACGGCTTTGGTCAAACAAGTCGAAATGCCCGCCGGATATTATTTCGAGTGGAGCGGGCAATATGAAAATCAAAAACGCGCCCGCCAGCGTCTGCTGATTGTTTTGCCGATTGTGCTGCTCGTCATTTTCGGCTTGCTGTATCTGACGTATAACTCGGCTATCGAAGCGGCGCACGTTCTGCTCGCCGTGCCGTTTGCTTTGACGGGCGGCGTGTATTTGCTCTGGCTGCTTGATTACAACTTTTCCGTCGCCGTCTGGGTTGGCTTTATCGCGCTTTTCGGAACGGCGGTGCAGACGGGCGTGGTGATGGTGATTTATCTCAACGAAGCCGTAGAGAAAAAGCGACAGGAATTCGGGAAACTGACGCGGGAAACATTGATGGAAGCTATTACCGAAGGCGCGTTACTGCGTCTGCGCCCGAAAGTGATGACGGTTTCAACCGTCGTCGCCGGACTGCTGCCGATTATGTGGAGTTCGAGCGCGGGCGCGGAAGTGATGAAACCTCTGGCGACTCCGGTTTTGGGCGGAATGGTTTCGAGTCTGCTGCACGTCCTTATTGTTACGCCGGTTATCTTTTTTTGGCTCCACGAGCGCGAATTAAACAAAGCAGAGCAATTATCGGAGGCGAAATGATGTTGACGGTTCAACCAAAATTTTTAAGGAAAATGCTGTCGCTGGTCACATTAATTTTGTTTGTCTTGCCGCAATTCTTAAAGGCTCAGGACGCAAACGTAATTCAATCTGCGAGGATAAACGCGCCGTCTTCGATAGCGAAATATCTTGACACGCTCGAAGGCAAAACAGTGGATGAACTCGTCGCCTACGCGCTTGAAAATAACGCGGAACTCGCGGCGGATCGAAAAGAAATTGAAGCGGCACGCGCTCTCGTCAAACAAGCCCGCCTTCGTCCAAATCCGAGTGTGGAATTTAGCCGTCAAGAGCAAATCGGCGGCAAAGACAATGACACGATGATTGCGGGAAGTTTGCCGCTCGAACTCGGGGGGCGACGAAGGACGCGAATCAATGTCGCTACCGCCGAATTGACGATACGCGAAAAAGAAGTCGCGAACCGCGAACGATTGCTTGCGGCGGATGTCCGCGCCAAATTCGGCGAGGCTTTAGCGCAAGCATTTAAATTAAAATTGACGGAAGATTTGCTCGAAACCGCCTTAAACGGTTTTCGGCTCGTGCAGGCTCGCGTCGTCGAAGGCAGAACCCCGCCACTCGAAGAAAATATGACGCTGGTCGAAGTCAATCGCCTGCGTTCGATGCGAGAAATTGTCGCGGGAAAAACCGAAATCGCATTTTTGGAACTTCGCAATCTGATTGGAATGAAGCCGGAAGAACCGTTGCGCCTGCGCGGAGATTTTAAGGATTTGCTCGCGCCATTGCCGACGCTCGGCGAAGCCACCGAACAGGCTTTGAGAGAAAGACCGGATTTACAAGGCTTGCGGGCAATGGAAACGCTCAGCGAGGCGCAAATCGAACAGGCACGCGCCGCGGGACGTATTGACGCGAGCGTTTCGGTAGGCTACGGACGAAACAATTTCGGCTTTCCCGTGAACGGCATTACCGACACGGGCGCACTGCGTCCCGTGCAGGACGTTTTTCATTCTTTGCGATTCGGCATCACCTTGGAGCTTCCCGTTCGCAACCGCAATCAAGGCGCGATTGAAGCCGCCGTCGCCAACTTGGAAGCCGCCGCGAAACGGCTTGAGTTCGCCGAATTGACCGTCCGCCGCGAAGTCGCTTCGGCTTTTGCCCGCTATCAGAGCGCGGCTCGCGCAATGGAAATTTTCCGCGTCGGTGTGCGCGACCAAGCCAATGCCAACTTGGTTGTCGTGCGCCAAACTTACGAACTCGGCGCGAAAAATCTGATTGAGTATTTAGTTGAGGAACGCCGATTTATCGAACTTGAAAATGAGTTTATTAACGCGCAAGCAGAGACTTATCTGGCTCGCGTCGAGATTTTACGCGCCGCAAACGCGCCTGAATTGATAAAGAAATGAACGAGAAAAACATAGAACCGATTGAGCCGGAAATTTCGGAAACTGTCGAAGAAAACCGTTTAATCGAAGAAAAAGACGCGGTTGAGCAAGCCGCGCCGCAACGAAAACAAAGGCGATTATTGATTGCTGTTTCCGCTTTGGCGTTTGTCGCCATCGCCGGTTTAGCGGCTTGGTATTTGCTTTCGCGTTCAAACAATCAAGCCGGAAAACCCGTTCCCGCGCCGCGTTCGATTAACATTGAACAATCGGCGACGGATACGGCGATGAGCGGCGGACAAATTTTGACCATTGCGCCCGAACAAATTGAAAGAGCCGGAATCAAAACCGAAATTGTCGGCGAACAAATCGCATCCGAAATCGGCGGCGAACTTGCAGCCGGAGTCGTGCAGGCAAATGCGTACCGCGAAACTCCGGTCATTTCTTTGGCTGGCGGCATTGTGCAACGCATCTCGCCCGAATTAGGCAAAAATGTGCAAAGCGGGCAAACAGTCGCCGTCGTTTTTAGCAATGAATTTGCGGAGGCTCAATCGCGCTACGTTGCGTTGCTCACCGAGATTGATAACGCCCGAAGAAATTACGAGCGCACGCAAAAACTCGTTCGCATCAATCAGCCTGGACGCACGGAATTCGACCAGGCGACGGCACAGTTAAAGACTGCCGGAGCGCAGTTAGAAGAAATGAAAAAGCGTTACCAGCGCACGGTAAAACTCGTCCAAATCGGAGCGTCAAGCCGCGAAGAACTCGAACAGGACACAACAAAATTGAGAACCGCCGAAGCCGAAGCTGTTGCCGCACGCGAGCGTCTTGCACGGGCGAAACAATTGCTCGACATCAATCCCGCCACTCGTTCCGAGTCTGAAGAAGCCGCGAATAAACTCCGCAATGCCGAATCGGAACTCGCCTCCACCCGACAGAAGTTATTGCTCTACGGAACATCGCCGCAAAGAATTAACTCATTGCGTTCGGCATCGCAGATAAATTCTGAAATTGCTGTTCCCGCACCTGTTTCCGGCACGGTAACGAGTCGCACGGTCAATCAAGGCGAAGTCATCGAAGCAAACAAAGAATTGATGCGCGTAACCGACCTTTCGAGCGTTTGGGTTATCGCGCAAGTTTATGAAAAAGATTTGGCGCGGCTTCGCACGGGAAGCGGCGCGAGCGTTACTACCGACGCATATCCGAATCAAGTCTTTCGCGGGCAAGTTACCTACATTGACCCGCGCTTAGATGAAAATACCCGCACGGCGCAAGTCCGCGTCGAACTTGAAAACCCGAATCGCGCTTTGAAAATCGGAATGTATGTTCGCGTCGCTTTCGGCTCGCTCGGTCAAGCCGAGCAAACCGCGCCGACGATTCCGGCTTCCGCCGTGCAGAATTTGGGCAATCAGCAAGTTATCTTCGTCGCTACATCAGAGCCGAATGTTTTTGAAATGCGGGGCGTGCGTTTGGGCGCGGAAACAAATGGTCAGTATCAAGTTTTAGAAGGCTTAAACGTCGGCGACAAAATCGTCACGAGCGGAAGTTTTCTGCTCCGCGCCGAATGGCTCAAACAGCATCCGGGCAATTAGTAAAAATGTTCGATGAAAAAAGAAACGAAATTAGAGCGAGCGAAAAAGCACGAAATTAAATCCAAATCTTTCGGCTTTGCCAATGTATTGAACTTTCCGCAAACCTTTTTTTGTCGTCGTGTAAACTCCACGCGGTTGCAGTTCGTCGGGCAAATGCTTCACACCTTCGGGAAAGATTTTCAGTAATTCACTTTTGAAAACTTGCTTTTTTTCGTCCGCGTCCAGAACTATTAAATTCAATTCTTCGGATGTCCCTGACAACTTCCAAGCCGATAACACATCTTCGATAACTTGCGCCCGGGCATTTTCCCGCGTTAATTCGATAACAGGTTGCGGCTCGACCAAAGCAATCAGGTTTTTTCGCAGAGTTTCGCGCTCGGTTGCGGCGCGTTCGATTTCGATTCTATAAAAATCAAGTTTTTCCCAAACCGGCATCATTCGTTCGGTCGAAAGTTCGCCACTTTGGTAGCTGATTTCGAGAACAGCAACGAGTGAACTCTGTGCGTCGAAAAGTGTTTGCGTTTGCAGTTTTTTTCTTTCGGCGTTTTCCGCGTTCAGCAGTAAATCGTTTATTTCGGCGCGAATTCGCAGAACGGTTTCGGTCCGACGCAGGTTTATTTGCGCGAGTTGTAATTTTCGGGTTTGGCGTTCGCCGCCGCCGAAGATGTTTCGCAAAATTTGCACGGAAAGGGTGAGCGGGTCAATTGCCGAAACATCAATGTATTGCGTCCAGCCTTTGCGCCGCGCAAGTTTAATTGTTTGGTCAAGAACCTTGATTTCGGCGGAATTAGCGATAGCTTGCGCGGTCAAAGTTTCCGCGCACTTTTCGGACGTATCGAAACACGGCAAATCATTTTGCGCCGGAATCTGAATTGCCGTTGTCAACATCAACAAGAATAACAACATTGATTTCATCATTGGTTTGTCCTTCCCAAGTTATTTTTTTAATCGTTCCCGCGAATGGAGCGCGAACCGCAGAAAGCGCGATTATTTGCGCGTTTAAGTTTGTGATTTGCGCTTCAAACTGCGCGATGTTTGTTTCGAGCGTTAGGTGCTGCTCGTTTAAAGTGATTTTTTGTTTTTGAATTTCGAGCGTGTCTTTTTGTTCTGAGTAACTTCGGTTTGCTTTTGCGGTTTCGAGTTTTGCTCGTTCGAGAGCGAGATTGCTTTCCGCTTCGAGGAGTTCGCCTTTGAGAAGCGCGAGCCGCGCCGTTTCGTGCTGTTTGATTTTCGACAGGTCGCCGGGAAACGGAAGATTTGCGATTTGCGAGATGTGCGTTTCCTGCATACCGACGTTTCGTTTTGCTGCATCAACCGAAACTTGAGCGCGTCGGATCGCCGCTTGGTTTTCGGCAAAAGTAGCGTCGGGCGTTACAGGCTTTTGCAGTTCTTCCGCCCGCGCCGCTTTCAAAGTTTGCAGACGGTTCAAAGTAATTTCGGCTTGCTGTTTCTGCAAAACTAAAGCGTTTCTTTCTTTGTTTCGGTCGGCAATCACATCGCCAGCGTTTAATTTATCTCCGACTTTCACGCGCAAATCTTCGCGGCGCGAAATTGAAACGCGAATTTTCAGGGTGCGCGGATTGTCGGAAGTCTTTTCTTTTGAAGTTTCAGTTTCCAAAATAAAAAGGTTCGTCCGGTCAGCGTTGCTCGTGGTCGGCTCGACGCTTTGACAGAAAATTAAACCGCAGGCGAAGAAGGCTGTGCCGAAGATTTTAATTTTTGTTCTTTTTTCCATCGGGCAATCACTTTTCGACTGCAAGCTGTTCCGGTTTTTTGCCGGACAATTTCTTGCAACTCGGTATAAGTCCATTCGGACGCTTTTACATCCGACAGAGCCTTGTAAATTTCTTGCTGTCGGCGGTGTTGAGTTGTGCGCGGCTGCGGCAGCTTTCGATAGCGATAAAGCGGCGGCAGAATCTCAGCCTTTCGCTCGAATTCGCCGTTGCGAAAAGTTTCGCGGACGCGGCGGACAATTCGACGCTTCAAATTTTTTAATTTTTTCATCGCTTTTTTACTTTCCTACTCGGTGGAAACGACGCGAATGAGCAGTTGTCCACTCGCTTCCAATCCGGCGAAAACTCGCAAATCTTCAACGCTCGCGTGGTGAAGTTTCGCCGTTTTGACTTCTTCCCTTCAAGCCGAATCGGATTAAATTTCTGCAAACGCTGCGGCACATTCAAATTTGCCGCATCTGCAAAAGTAAGGTTGCCGCTTATCAAAACTTGGCTGTTCGGCGGAACATTCAATTTACGAAGCGCGGCGAAAACGTCCTGCTCGTGAAAACGGATTTCTGAGACGGCAACCGAAATGTTTTTGCCCGTTCTCGCTTTAACATTGTGAATTGCAATTTCACAACTCGAACAAACTTTGCGGTCGCCAGCCGAATAAATCACGCCCGACGAGTCGCGGACTAAAAGCGTGTCGCCTTGCAGAACGTCAACAACTTCAAATTCGCCGTTGACGCTTCCGGCGTTTGTTTGTCCTTCAATATGCGCGAGAATTTGTTTGGCGTGTCCTTCTTCCCGAAACAATTCAGCCGCGCCCGAAGGTTGACCGAAGGCGGCGTTGAAAACTCGCAGAATACCGCCCGCGCTGTGCAGATTGAATGAAACCACGCCCAAGCCGAGAAACAACAAGATAATGATGTATTCGGCTTTTGAGCCTGTCCGCAATCGCAAATTCGGATTTGCCGGAACATCCAGACGCGCCGAAGTCGCCGGGTAAAAAGCGGCGACGCCGGACTTTGTGAAAACGTCTGCAAACCAGCCGAAAAAGAAACCGATGAGCAATGCTTTCCACATCTCGACGTTGTGGAAGCGAAGCGGCAATGAAGCAAGCGCGACAATTCCCGTCATAAAAAATGAGTGCGTAATTGTTCGGTGCGGAAAATATCGCTCCAAAACCCACGAAATTGGAAACAAAAGGCAACCGACGATTGATTTTGAAGTGTCAATGTCCGGCAGTTGAGAGCCGACTGCCGCCACGCCCAAAACAAACGGGTCAACCGTTCCGAGAGCGAAACTCGCAACGGAAATTCCGATAATGGCGTGAGTTGTCGACATCATATTTACAGTTATCAGTGGCTTTGTTGCATAAATCAGTAATTCTCTGAATTTCGACTTTCGGCTCAACCACCAACTTTGTAACTAGCGGGCATTCCCAAGTGTGTCATCCGGTTTAATGCCGCACACTTGATTATCATCTCCTGAAATTGATTTTCTTGTTTTCTTGATTGCAACTTGTTTGTAAATATCGTCTTAAATCTGAACACTCCGGTTTCCGCCAAACTCCGCCGATGATAATCGCTCTCGCGTTTCCATTTCGGCTTGCCCACCCGCCTGATTGAGCGCAAGTTCTCATCTCGAATCAGGCGTTCACCCGGTGTGTTGCCGTGCCGCCAAATCTTCGCTCCCTTGCGCGGCGGAATTGCCGCCCGCTTTATCTTGCGCTGCTCAATTGCCTGATAGTTACAAAGTTGGTGGTTGAGCCGAAAGTCGAAATTCAGAGAATTACTGATTTATGCAACAAAGCCACTGATAACTGTAAATATGATGTCGACAACTCACGCCATTATCGGAATTTCCGTTGCGA
>MWYZ01000012.1 GCA_002050365.1 Acidobacteria bacterium 28-1 | reverse complement strand
TGGGAAGAGAGGAGTTTTCAAACATCGCCAAATGAGGTGGAGATGATAAAAATACCTCGCTCATTAATGAAATGTTTGACAGAAACGCTCTGCTTTGTAACCTAATTTGGATAAAGTCGAGCTTAGAGTTAGGTTACTTTTTAGGCGCAAAACGATTTGGCAATAAAAAACAAAAAGAAAAACTTTGTCTAATATTGGATATAGAATCGTATCGCTATCAAAAATTTTGTTCGGATATTGCGGGACAAGACATTTCATCACACGGAAATAAAGCCGACAGACTTATCAAAGCGGTCAGAAATTGGTTAAATGATTCCGTATCCGATGTGAGAATACCGAGCGGCTCAAAAATAGCCGAACGTTATCATTTGTTTGAAGATGACTTGCCTCTTTATTGCCAAACATTTAGAAAAGACAAAGCTGAGTTGACCTTTATTGATTTCAGAAATTTGGTTATTGCTTGGCTCAAAGACAACATTTAATTTATAAAAGATTCAAAATCCAAATGATTATTATACTCAAAAAGCCAATTACCGGACCCAACAATCCAAATATTAGTATCCAGGTCACTTCCGATTTGTAAGTAAACTTAGCTTTCATTTTCATAACATTTAGCCAAGCACGCTGTTAGTTATCGTTTTGTTGCGCTTTTTCTGTTTTGAGCGGCGGTTCATTGAGGGGCAAATCAACAAGTATCGGGCGGTGGTCGGAAATTCGGTCTTCGACGACTTCGTTGATGTGCGTTAGCGTTCGCCCGAAGTGCGGTGCGAAGCGGTAAGAATCGTTGCGGGCAGTCGGCTTTTTTAAATCGGCGGGCTTAACGAAAATCCAGTCGAGCTTGTATTTGCCGACGAACTTTATCGGGCGAGTGACTCGATAAGTTGTAACGAAGCCTTTGCTGCCGCGTTCGTTTGAGTTTGAAAGGGTTTTACTTTTTTCATCAACCGAACGCGAGGAATCGCCGCGGAAATCGAACGCGCCGCCGTCTGCAAAGCGAAAGTTTTCGAGCGTTGTGAAAAACTTTCTTTCCGAATTCGGTGCCAGCAGCGGAACATGGCGCACGGTCGGGTCGGCTTGTTTCCGCCAAAAAGTCATTCCGTCCAATGCAAAGTCTTCAATCAATCCGATGCCAAGCGCGTAGCAGATGCCTTTTCTAATCCAGTATTGCGGCTCGCCGTAACGCTTCTGGAGTTCGCGCCGAAAAGTGGTCGGCGTTAAATCTTCAGTCGAAGTGTTCATATCGCCCGCGACGACGACCGGGTGATTAAACTCTTTAACCATACCGAGTAATTCATTAAGCTGTTTGACTCGATTAGCGGATTTGGTGCGGTTTTCAACGTGCGTGGCGACGATTGTAACGCGCCCGTTTGGCAACCGCGCGTCAGCAATATCAGCGAGCAAAGTTGCGCGTCCGCCGCGCCGAACTTCGCGCAAGGTTTTTTGAAGAAAAACTTTTTCGGCGATTTTCCTTCTGCCGTTTTCCAGCATACTCACGCCGTTTTTCTCGCTTTTATACCAATCGTAAGGCTGATATTTGAATGGCACGAGGCGGAC
This sequence comes from Acidobacteria bacterium 28-1, assembly GCA_002050365.1. Lineage (GTDB taxonomy): Bacteria > Acidobacteriota > Blastocatellia > Pyrinomonadales > Pyrinomonadaceae. The sequence goes on along the minus strand of MWYZ01000012.1, from coordinate 11,331 downwards.
ATTTTCAAGCGGAAAGCGACTTAATATAGCGATGCCGTGCAAACCTTTGTAACGCGCCGGGTCAACTTTGACGAGATTTAAGATTTCGTTTTCTACCGCACCGGCGTGGTTCGGTTCTTGACTGAGCTGAACCGGGCTAAGCTCGACAAACTGCACACCGAAAGCATAATTCATTCCTAAATGTTCAGCTAAATCAGCGGCAATATGGCGATATTCCGTGCGCTTCATACCCCAATCAACTTCGTTGAGAATAATGACATCCGCTGCGCGTAGCATCGCGGCTTGCTCCAATGCTTCACGTCGCTTTTCACTTTGCAGCGGAAATTTTTCCTCGTCTAGTAATGCCGCAAACTGAGATTCACTCTTGAACGCCGCTTCGATTGCCTCATATTCCAATCCGCGCTCGACATTCCATTGGACGACGCGCATAAAATTGCCGAGTTTTGAGGATTGGGAAAAGTGAAGAGGTATTGCGCTCGCGTGCGAATTGTCCACAAACGGAGTCGTCAGCAAACGGTTGAGTTTGCTTTCGAGCGGCTGGGAAACAATTTCCTGTTCGTAAAGTGTTGTCAATTCCGCGTAAGTAAAAAAATCGGGGGCGGAGTGACGTGCGCTCGCCGTTGCGCCGAACCAACCAACTAACAGCAAAAACAAAAAGACTCTCGCCCTGCAATTTTTACAAACCTCGTTCAGCATAAATTCAGCGTGATTTTTGACCATCTGTTTTTGTAATAACTTTAAAATTGAATCTTGGATGATGGGAGATGTTAAAAACGATTTGCTGTTCCATAATCACGAAAGCGTGTTCAAATCAATGTTCTCTAGTTTGTGTAACATTCGAAAAAAGAACTGCTTCAACACTTTACATCAAACAGGAATAGACGGCAAAAGAGAATATGGAATTTTTGTTTTATAAAAAATTATTTACAAGACAGTTTTAATTAAATCAAGATAATATTTAAAAGATTTCTCAAGCGGATTTTCTATCTTTAAATTTTGTAAGTCGGCGATTTTTCGACAATTATAATTGCCTTCGCTTGTTTCTTGTTTTCAAAAAGTTTAGAGGTTAGAATTTTGTTGCGTCTAATCGTTTGGAAAAACTTATGAAACTTGTATATAACAAATCTTTTTTATTTTTTCTTTTAGTTCTGTTCTGTGGCAGTTTTGCTTTCGCTCAAGCCGAACGCGAAAAGGGAATTGAACTTTTCAAGCAAGGAAAAAATAAAGAAGCCGTCGCCGCTCTGGAACAGACAACCAAGAAGACGAAAACCGACGCGGAAATTTGGAATTATTTGGGATTGGCTTACATAAAAATCAACAGCTTGAAAAAAGCGGTCAAAGCTATCGAAAAGGCGGTTAGCTTAAATCCGCAAAGCGCGATTTACCAAACCAATTTAGCTTACGCCTATCTTTTAAGTAACAAATTAGGCAAAGCGCGAGACGAAAGCACAAAGGCTATCATGCTCAATCCGCAAAGCGCAGACGCTTATTATGTTCGCGGCTCTGCTGCTATTTTGGAAGCGAAATACGACGAAGCAATCAGCGATGCTGACCGGGCGATTGCCGCTAATACCGATTACGCTTCGGCTTATACTTTGAAATCTGACGCGATGCTCTCAAAATTCGGGAGAGGCATCGGAGTCAATCTAAAGTCGGAGGAAAACTCGAAATGGCTGACTGAATCGAAAGAAGTTTTGGAGAACTGTTTAAAGAATTGCAAGAACAACTCGCAAGTGCAGATTCAGCAAGAAAGATTGGAAGCCGTTAACGCTTTCTACGATTATTACAGCCGGCGAAAAAACGCTAATTTAGCTTTGCCCGCCGCTCAGACTCTGCCGAATCCGAACGTCACGCCTTTGAGGATTTTGTCCAAACCTCTTCCCAGTTATACTGACAAGGCGCGTGAGGCACAAGTTAGCGGCTCAATTACCGTACTGGTTCTTTTCGCCGGCTCAGGGCGCGTGACGCATACGATTGTTCTGAAAGGCTTGGGCTACGGATTAAATGAAAACGCCGGCAATGCCGCCCAGAAAATAGTTTTTGAACCTGCTAAAGAAAACGAAAAACCAATTTCGCAAATTAAAATTGTTGAATACAGCTTTAAGATTTACTAGGCGACCGCGCGTAATTTGTTTAGAGTTCAAACTTTAGCTTGTTCGTCTCCCAACATAGACAAACCTAAGTTTGAACTCTAAACTTTTTGATTACACGACCGGAAAAATGCGGACAGTTATCAAAGCCGAAAATTTATCGAAACTTTATTACTTAGGCGGGGCAAAGGCTGATTCTTTGCGCGACGCGGTGATGAACTTTGTCAGCCGCCCGACGTTTTCCAGAGAGAAAGACGAGCTTTGGGCGTTGCGCGATGTCAGCTTTTCGCTTGAAGAAGGCGAAACTCTCGGCATCATCGGCAACAACGGCGCGGGTAAATCCACGCTTTTGAAAATCCTCTCGCGCATCACCAAACCGACCGGCGGCACAGCGGAACTGCACGGGCGCGTTGGGAGTTTATTAGAAGTCGGCACGGGTTTTCACAATGAATTAACCGGACGCGAAAATATTTTTTAAACGGCGCGATTCTTGGAATGAAACGCTCGGAAATCGAAAGGCAATTCGATGAAATCGTCGCTTTTTCAGAAATCGAAAAGTTTCTCGACACACCCGTTAAGCATTATTCGTCGGGAATGTATATGTGCCTCGCGTTTGCCGTCGCCGCTCATCTGGAGCCGGAAATTCTCATCGTGGACGAAGCTTTAGCCCGATTCTTGAAAGGGAAACCGTTAGGCAGTGAACAGTCAACAGTTATCAGCTATAAATTTCTCTTGACTTTGCTGATAACTGAGAACTGGTAACTGCCCGCTGATAACTGATGATAAATCCTTTGGAGCATCCGATTTGTTTGGAATATCCGCTTTGGCAGGCGGAAACGGCGTGGGCTGAACACGTTCCGTTGGCGATGTTTTTAGTTAGCGCGACGCGTCCGAAAGTTTTCGTCGAACTCGGAGCGTTTCGCGGCGCTTCCTATTGTGCGTTTTGCCAGGCGATTAAATTTCTGAAATTCGAAACGCGGGCGTTTGCGGTTGACACCTGGCAAGGCGACGACCACGCGGGCAAACTGGAAGCAGGTGGTTTGGCGGAACTTCGCGCTCATCACGACCCACTTTACGCCGATTTTTCGCGTCTTGTGCAATCTACGTTTGACGATGCCTTAGAACATTTCGCCGACCAATCAATTGATTTGCTTCACATTGACGGTTTTCACACTTTTGAAGCCGTCCAACACGATTTTCAAACGTGGTTGCCGAAAATGAGCGAAAAAGGAATCGTGCTTTTCCACGATACGAATGTCCGCGAGCGCGGTTTCGGCGTGTGGAAGTTTTGGGCGAATGTAAAGGAAAAATATCCGCACTTCGAGTTTTTGCACGGACACGGTTTAGGCGTTTTAGCCGTCGGCGGAGAAATTACAAATGAATTGAAGTTTTTATTTGAAGCTAATGGAAACGAAACGCGGTTGATTCGGGAATTCTTTTATCAACTCGGTTCGCGGATTGAAGCGGTGCGGAAATTTCACGCTCAGGAAAGCCATATCGCGACTTTGGAAAATCGCGTCAAAGCGCTCGAATCCTACGAGCAGATTGTCCGCAACTCGATAACGATGCGGCTTTATCGAATCTTGAAAACGGACGGCATCGGCGGATTGATGAAAAAAGGAATAAAAAAAGTCGGTCAAGATGAATAAAGTTTCCATCGCGCTTTGCACTTACAACGGCGCAAATTTTTTGCCCGAACAACTGAGAAGTTTTCTGCTGCAAACTCGTCCGCCCGACGAATTAATCGTCTGCGATGACCGTTCCAGCGACGCGACGGTTGAAATCATCGAAAAATTTGCCGAAGTCGCTCCATTTTCTGTCTCTCTTCACGTGAACGACGAAAATCTCGGCTCGACTAAAAACTTTGAAAAAGCAATCTCGCTTTGCACGGGCGATCTTGTTTTTCTCTCTGATCAAGACGACGTTTGGTTTCCGAAAAAACTGGAAAAATTTACCGCTTTGTTTGAACAGTCGAAAAACGTCGGAATGGTTTTTTCCGATGCCGAACTCGTCAGCGAAAATCTCGAACCGCTCGGACATCGGCTTTGGGAGTTTTCTTTCACACCTGAAGAAAGACGAAGGGCGAAGGAGGGAAAAATGTTTGAAGTTTTGCTCAAAAAAAATGTCGTAACCGGTGCGACGATGGCTTTTCGGACGACTTTTCGAGAAGTGTTTTCACCGATTCCGAACAGCATTCCCAATACAATTCACGACGCTTGGATAGCTTTGGTGATTGCAGCAAACACTGACATCGGTTTTCTCGAAGAAAGTTCGATATTTTATCGGCAGCACACCAATCAGCAGCTTGGAATTGATTGGAAATATAAACAAAAAATAAAGGAAACGACCAGGCGCGAAAGATATGCAGAATCAATCAGTTTCCAGCAAAAAGAGCAGGAAAGGTTAATTAAATTTGCGGAAATCATCAAATCTCACCCGCAGTTTCAAAAGAAAGGAGCGGAGATTCGGATTGATGAATTAACCGAATCTTTTATTAAAGAAGGAAATCAAATGATTGAGCATTACGAAGCAAGGAAAAATCTTCCGTCGGAAAGATTGAAACGAATTTCACCGATAATTAAAGAATTTTCCACCGGTCGCTACAATCGGTTTTCAAAAGGTTTTATTAGTCCGGTTAAAGATTTGTTTGAAAATTGGTAAAAACTTTTTCCTCGCTAATTGCCGCTTCGTAAAATTCATTCCAAAGCCGAGAAAGTTTCGCGTAATTTGGCGTAATAAAAACGAGAAGCGGTTTTAGATGTTCGGGCGGATTCGGCGAAAACAACAACTCTTTTTGATACGGTTTCGGTCCGTGAAAATGAATTATTTTCGCCTGCGAATTTTCTTTCCAATAAGTCTTCCAATTATATTCGACCGGTAATTTGTCCCATTTAAAGTTGAATAAATTTTTATAGAAAATTTGATATGCTCCTTGATCCCAACGCTTATCTACCAACTTTTTTATTTTTTTCATCATAAACCGGCGAAATTCGACATCATTACTACGAAGATTTTCTAAGTTCATTATCATTACGCCCGTATTCATTGCTCGATATTTTTTTATGTGATATTCGGGCGCGACTGCAAAATACTTCGGACGCATATTTTTCAAATCTTCGACTTCCGACATAAACATCACATCAACATCGGTGTAAAGAACGTATCGGTCGTTGATTTTTAATTCTTCGGTGATTCGCGGAATCTCGGTTCGCAGAAAAGCCCCCGCGCCGATTGCCAGAAAATTTTGGTCGCGTCGGTCATCGGCGATTTTTTGCAATTCGTCGTAAAGAAAAGAGCGACGCCGAATAATTTCGACGTATCTGGTTCGCAGCCATTCGGTCAAATCGTTCTCTTCGCCGTCATATAAAAAATAAGGTTTCAGCGAAGTGAATTTTTGCGCCGTATAAACGGCGACTTTGAGCATTTTGGCATAATTGTTAAATTCATTGCCTTTTTCATTAAGGGCGAAAAACCATTTCATCTGAGAAAATCCTTTCTTTGTTAAGTTAATCGTCTGCTAAAAAAAGACGTTTTTATTTTTGCCTTCCGATAGCAAAAATTTTTATCAAAACTAATCCGGCGACGAATCCGCCGATGTGCGCCGCGTAAGCTACGCCGCCCGTTCCCGCAGGTGTCAAATAACCGGAAATTATTTGATAGGCTATCCAAATTCCGAGCGCGATATACGCCGGAACGGTGGTGTAAATATTAAACAAAAGCGCACGGACGCGGCGCGTCGGAAACAAAAGCAAGTAACCGCCGAGAACTCCCGAAATCGCCCCCGAAGCTCCCAACATCGGAATAATCGAATCCGTATCCATCACGATTTGTCCGAGCGCGGCGGCAAAGCCGCAAACGATATAGAAAATCGCATAGCGAACGTGACCGATGAGATTTTCTATATTGTCGCCGAAAATCCACAAAAACAGCATATTGCCGAAAATGTGCATTATGCTGCCGTGCATAAACATCGAACTCAAAAAATTAAAATAAACCGGCAGAGGCGTGGCGTAATGCTGAATCTGCCCTGTATTTCCAAGCGAATCGCGGATTATCTGAACGCCGGTAATATCAACGCCGGTCGTGATTTCCTGCGGCACCAGCGAAAAAGCGTAGCTGAAAGCCTCGTTACCGCCCAAGCCCTGCAGAAAAACAAAAACCAGAATGTTAATCGCAATAAATGCGTAATTAACATACGGCGTAATTATGCGGTCTGAATTGTCGTCACCGATTGGAAACATTTTTGAACTCCTTGTTTTAACCTAAAATTTTATCAACTTCCAGTTTTAAATTCGATAAACTTTCCGATTGCAAAACTTCGCCGCGTTTGAAAATCTGCGCCAATTGATAAATGCCGCTGCTCGGTTTTTGATGAACTTCGATAATGTCATTTTTCAAATTTACAATCCAGACTTCAGGGATTTCGGCTTCGGCGTAAAGCGAAAGTTTGGTGTCGCGGTCATATTTCAACGTCGAATCGGAAACTTCTACGATTAAAAGAATTTCCGGCGGACGCGGATGGCGTTTGCCGTTGTATTTCGTTAAGTCTGCCAAAACTATGTCCGGCTCAGGCTCGTCATAATCGGTTAAGCGAACAGGATTTTGAACGCTCACCAAAATATCGTCGGATACATTTTTGATGAAAAATCTGTTTAAAGTATTTACTACGGCGGCGTGTTTATCTCCTATCGGCATTTTCTGTATTAATTCTCCCTCGATGATTTCGGCTTTCTCATAGTCTTTGAGCATTCCGAGTTCAATCATCTTGTAATAATCATCAACGCTAAATCGAAGCCGTCGGGGTTGTGGCTGAACGTTCATCATAATTTTACCTCTCAATCATTCAGTGTTACGCATTTAGGCGAGATAATTTTAACAAATCACACTTGAGAACGTAACTCTGAACAAAATCACTCTCCCTTAAAAATTAACCAATCTCTACATTTTTCGGAGTTTGTAAAAGCTCAAATCCTTCCGACCGTGCTACGAAGGTTGCCGCCGTTAAATCGCCGACGACGTTCAAAGTCGTTCGGCACATATCGAGAATCCTGTCCACGCCGAGAATAATCGCAATCAACGCGGGATTTACGCCAATCATCGCTAAGATACCGATAATAAAAGGAATTGAACCCGACGGTACTCCAGCCGTTCCGATGCCGCCCAAGATAGCCAGATAAACGACCATCAATTGTTGTCCGAGCGTTAAATCAACGCCTGCCAGTTGCGCCAAAAACAAAACAGTGATTCCTTCATATAGAGCAGTTCCATTTTGATTCGCTGTTGCGCCGACGGTTAAAACGAAACTGTTGATGTGCGGCGGAACGCCGAGATTTTCTTCCGCAACACGCAATGCCGTCGGCAGCGTCGCGTTTGATGAACTCGTCGAAAACGCGGTAACAATCACCGTGCGAACGCGGCGGAAAAATTCGAGCGGATTGATTTTCGACAAAAACCAAACCGACAGCGAATAAACGCCGAACATATGAATCGAAAGCCCGATTAAAACCGTCGCCACAAACCAGCCCAACGCGCCCAAAAGCTCGATGCCGAACCGCGCCATATTCGTGAAAATCAGACACGCGACGGCATACGGCGCAAACTTCATTATAATGTCAATAATTTTCGTCGTTATTTGAAATAACGCGCCCATTCCGCGCACGAACGGTGACGAAACCGTTTCGGGCAGAAGCGTAATCGCAATGCCAACAATCAAAGCGAAAAACATTAGATGAAGCATATTCGGATTTTCGCCCGCAATTGAATTAAAGACGTTTTTCGGCACAACGGTTTTGACAACTTGCATCAAAGCCGAATCCTGCGTGGCGGTAGCTTCGCTTTTTTTCTGGTCTTCGACGCGCTTCGTTGCATCGCCGCCGAATTGTGCTTTCATACTTTCGGCGGTTTCGGGATTGATGCGGTCGCCCGGACGAATTGTGTTTGCCAAACTCAAACCGATGACGACGGAAATCGCCGAAATCACTAAACAATAGCCGAAGGATTTCAAACCGATGCGTCCCAATTTGCGAATGTCGCCGATGCCCGCCACGCCGACCACAAGCGACGAAAAAACGAGCGGAACGACAATCATTAACAACAGATTTAAGAATAATTGTCCGATTGGCTCGGTGAAATTTTTGACAAACCAGACGAGATTGGCATTGTCGCCGCCAATCGTAATATTGGCGGCAATTCCGCCGACCACACCGATTAATAAACCAATCAAAATTTTGGTGTGAAGCGCCATACCTGTCGGTCGGTCGCGGGTATCGTCGTCTAAATCGGTTCGCAATTCTTGTTCAAATTCTTCGCCTGAAAGTTTTTTGTTTTCTTCGCTCATTTGGTTTTCCTTTTTGTATTGGATTGGTAGAACATCTATTACATTTTTGACGAACTCTATTAAACTTCAATTCCGAAGATTCGCAAAGTTGATTTCGAGGCTTTTCTGATATTCGCACCGAAAGACTTTGCGCGGTTGTGCCTGTGCGCGATATTCTTTTTTGTGATGAGCAGATTAGAATCTTTCTTCGCCGAATGCGCCCTTAATGTTGATGGACAACTTGAAAGTCTAATTCCGCCTTCGGAAATCGAGCCGAAAAACTTGCACGCGGCAATTCGCTGGAGTTTATTTGCGGGCGGCAAACGCTTTCGACCCGCATTGGTTTTGGCGGTTGGAAAAACCTTCGGCGCGGCGAAAGAAAAACTTCTCCGCACGGCGGCGGTAGTCGAAATGATTCATACCTATTCGCTGATTCACGACGATTTGCCGGCGATGGACAACGACGATTTGCGACGCGGACGCGAGACTTGTCATAGAAAATTTGGTGAAGCGACAGCGATTCTGGCAGGCGATGTTTTGCAGACTTTGGCGTTTCAAGCCGTCGCCGAAGACGAAAATTTATCGCTGGCAATCCGCGTCGAACTCATTTCAGAAATTGCCAAAGCCGCCGGCACGCCGACGGGAATGGTTGCGGGACAGCAACTTGATCTAGAAGCGGAAGGCAGGAAAATTTCCATCGCGAATTTAGAGAAAATTCATCAGTGCAAAACCGGCGCGATGATTTCCGTAGCGGCGCGTTCGGGTGCAATTATCGCCGAAGCCAAAGAGACGGAAATCGAGACTATTTCAAATTACGCAGCAAACGTCGGACTTCTTTTTCAAATCACCGACGATTTGTTGGACGCGACGCAAACGACGGAAGTTTTGGGCAAAACGGCGGGTAAAGACGCACGAGCGCAAAAGGCAACTTACGTTTCACTTTACGGTTTGGAAAAGGCGCGGAGACTTGCGGAAAACATTCACGCTGAGGCTTGCGAAGAATTGAGAAAGATTGAACGGGAAACAAGTTTGCTGTCTGAGATAGCCGATTTTATTTTGAATCGGGAAAAATAGAAACAAAAATTGATTTCGATTACCTTTCAAATACAGGAGTAACGGACGACTCTTTCGGTGGGAGCGCAGGCATCTTGCCTGCACTAAGCGCGGAGCGCGAAAATGTCGTTGAAAATTTACGCTCTGTCGGTTTCTGCGGATTTTTGTTGCCTTGTTGTAAAAATTGCAGGCAGGATGCCTGCGCTCCCAGTAAAGAAATTTCCGCCGTTATTTTCAGGTTTAAGCTAACTGATACGCTTTTCAATTAGAAAATATGCAATAATAAGGGAATGAATAAAGCATTACCCAAAATCAAAGAAACCGAAGCAGAAATTCGAGAGATGCTCAAAAGTGAGCAGCAAGTTAAACGGCAAAACAGACTTCAAGCATTATATTTGATTGTCAGCCGACAAGCCGAATCAAGAAGTCAGGTCTCCAAAATGCTGGGATTCAACCGGAACACTATTTCAGAATGGTTTAGTTTGTATGAAGCGGGCGGATTGGAGAAATTGTTGGAAATCTACCGACCGTGCGGAGCTAAAGCAAAGATTACGGCGGCGGCGATGGCGGAAATAAGTGAGATTTTGAAAACCGAAAAAGGATTTAGAACTTACAAAGAAATCCATCAATTAGTGGCGGGCAAACACAAAATAGCGGTTGGCTATCGGGCGGTGCATAATGTGGTGAGATACAAACTGGAGGCAAAATTAAAAAGTCGGCGCCCCTCAAATCCCAAAAAAACGAAGTCGAAGTCGAAGAATTCAAGTCTGGAATCGGAGAGAAATTTAAGGAAATTATTAAGCAGCGAGGCGGCAAATATAAACGAGTGAGATTGTGGGTGGAGGATGAAACCAGAGTTGGATTGATGCCGCGTCAATCGTCGACGGATTACTTGGAAAGGAATCCGACCAAAAATAAGTTCTGAAATAAAACGCGAGTATGGTTATTTGTTTGGGATGATAGAACCGCCCGCGGGCAAAGATTTTATGATGGAAATGCCGTGCCTAGACACGGCTTCGATGCAAGTATTTATGGACGAGTTTAGCCGGGAAGACGAAGAAAGTCTGCATTTGATAGTGGTGGATAACGCTTCTGCTGACACGACTGAAAAGTTAAAAGTAGGAGCAAATATCGTGTTTATCTTCCTGCCGGCGAATGCTCCGGAACTGAATCCGATTGAGAGGTTTTGGAAAGAGTTAAAGGATTGGCTTTCGGATTATGAGCCGCAAACGATGAAAGAGATGAGCAGGTTAATCAGTCAAGGACTGACCGGTTTCTCGGAAAAGGTAATGAGTTCGATTACATCGTTTGAATATTTAATGAGAGCTTGGCTTTCGGCTATTGCATAATGTCTAATTGAAAAGAGTATGAGCTGATTTCAGGTCAGCGGCAAATTCTTTTCTTTTAGAAGCTGTTTGGAAATTCCAAACGTAGCTCCATAGGAGCGTGATATTTATAGAAATTGTCAAAATAAACGATTTGAGTTCCGTCGGAACGGCATAAAAATATGCCGTTCCGACGGAACTCAAACAATTTTTACAAATTTCAAGCTATAAATATGCCGTTCCTAACGGAACTAAAGAGTTTTCAAACAGCTTCTTAGGACTTTTCTCTCCAAATGCAGAACTTAAAAGATTCAATTCACTTGACAATCAAGACTGATTTTTCGTAGCATTGCAATTCGCCGTTAAGTTAAAGCGGCGCGTTTTTTGAAGGAAATTTGGACGCAATGTGCCAAAGTCGAGTTTAATAGACATTATTGGAAATAAGTAAAATCGGTTAATCTATGTAAATGTTAAAATATGCGGAGTTAAAAGAAAAGCCGAAAGAGTTTCTTGCCGCCACCGGTTTGACTGATGAAGAGTTTCAATG
>MWYZ01000101.1 GCA_002050365.1 Acidobacteria bacterium 28-1 | reverse complement strand
ACAAAATGATGTGCTAGTGGCACAAAGACAAAAACGCAAAGGAATGTCGTGGTCAAAGAATGGCTCAAGAAATTTAGCAATCGTGACGGCACATCTCAATCAAGGCACGAATTATTTACAGTAACTATTTTTATGTAGTTGCTCTGCAACTCAAGCCATTTATTTTGACAAATTCTATAAATATTATGCTCCTACGGAGCTACGTCAGCGTTTTCAAACAGCTTCTTAATCAGAAGCGATTTTTGGGTTGTTGCAATGTCGTTGTATAGTTGGTTTAGGAGTTTAGGAAAATGACTTTAACCATCGAAATAGAAGAATTAAAGCGGAAATCCCTAGAGAGCATCGCCGCGCAAAAAGGGAAAAAAGTAAGCGAATTTGTGGTAGAAATTCTCGACGATTATTTGCTTCAAAAAGAAGTTGAAACGAAAGATGTCAGCGGTTTAATGAAGTTATCGGAAACCTCTTTTGACGAATGGGATAACGAAGAAGATGCCGTCTACGATAAACTATAAAAAATGGGAAATTGTTCTCGTCCCGTTTCCTTTTACGGATTTAAGCTCCGTTAAACGCCGCCCTGCTTTGATTGTTTCACCCGACATTTATAACGCCGGAAAAGATTTGGTGATTGCTTATATTACCAGCCAGTTAAATTTGCCTTCGCGTGTAGGAGATTATAAATTGAAAAAATGGAAAGAGGCAGGTCTCCTAAAATCTTCAATAATTAAAATGAAATTTGCGACGATTGATAAAACAATTATCGTTAAAACAGTGAGTGAACTTGCAGACGTTGACCGCGAAGAAATCGAAAAAATTCTACTCTCATTTTTCAAATCCTAATCTCCGATAAAATTCCACGCCTTCCTTCAATTCAACCGCTATTTTGCCTTCCGTTTCAGCGTAATCGAGATGCGCGATTGACTCAGAAATTGCCAAAAAACCGTGAACGTCTCGACCAATCGCATTCGGGAAAAGTTTCTGCGCGACATCGAACGCCGTTACGCCGTCTTTTGAAACAAAATCAATTATGTTTTTTTGCCGCTCATCTATTGAGCGAATATAACGATGAAAAATTTCCTCGAAATCGTAAATTGGTTCGCCGTGTCCACCGTAAATAAGCGTCGGCGAAACCGAACGAATTCGCGCCAGGCTGACAAGATATTCGGCTAAAGATTTGAAACGCTTTTGCGAATTTATCGGGTCGGGCGAAACGATTGGATTCGGCGTAATGCGTTTCAAAACCGTATCGCCGACAATTAAAGTTCGATTGGCTTCGCGCAAAAAAGAACACGAGCCGGGCGTGTGTCCGGGCGTGTGCAGAACTTTGAGCGTTCCGTTGGCAAATTCAAGTTCCATTTCATCTTTTAATTCCGAAAATTCACCTTCCGCCAAAGCGTCGGTCAAAAGCGAAACATCTTGATAAATCGCTTGAATTTGCCGGAAAATTTCCATCGGAACGCCGGCGCGAGTCATTAGGTTTTGGTGTTCTTCGCTTGCCAGTCGTCCGAAAAGATGTCCGGTTTCCCAATTATGCACAAAAATTTCCGCACTCTTCGCCCCGTCGCGCACTTGTTTTGCCAAGCCGCAATGGTCTTCGTGCGCGTGTGTGAGAACAATGCGACGAATGTCGGAAATTTGAACACCGTTTTGTTTCAATTTTTCGCGCAGAGCGCCAGCCGCTTCTTTGGTTTTCGGTCCGACATCAATTAAAGTCAACGGATCTTCCTTTATTAAATAAACGTTGACCGCGCCGACATAAAACGGCGTTGGAATTGCAATCGGAATGATTTTCATAAACTTTTTGCTGCGCTCTAACACGAATAACACGAATCAGAGGGAAAGCAAAATATAAAACTTCTCGTTGAAAGTGTAAGATAATTCTTGTGGTTAAATCCAAAATCCAAAATCTAAAATCCAAAATCCTAATTGTCGGCGCGGGACCGGCGGGCGCGAGTTTGGCGATTCGTCTGGCAAGGGAAAACTTTCGTGTTTGTTTAATTGAGCGCGAACGATTTCCGCGCCCGAAACTTTGCGGTGAGTTTATTTCGCCCGAATGTTTAGAGCATTTTCGAGAATTAGATGTTTTAGATGAAATGCTTTCGGCAGGCGGCGAGCGAATCGCGGAAACCGTTTTTTACGCGCCCGATGGAAAATCAATCGGCGTCCCAATCCGTTGGTTTAACGGCGATTCGCGGGGCGCACTGAGTTTGAGCCGTGCGGAAATGGATTTTCAATTATTAGAAAAAGCGAAACGGGTTGGCGTTGAAGTTTTAGAAGACCATTCAGCCGTTATACTTCTTCAGGAAGACAATGAAATTCGCGGCTTAAAACTTCGGACGAAAGACGGCGAAGTAAAAGAAATTTTCGCCGATTTATTTGTTGATGCGACCGGACGCGCTCGGATTTTGGGGAACCTAATTTCCCGCAAAGGCGCAAAGGCGCAAAGTTCTAAAATCCAAAATCCAAAATCTAAAATCCAAAATCGGCTGGTTGGTTTTAAAGCGCATTTAAGAAACGTCAATCTCGAACGCGGCGTATGCGAGATTTATTTTTTTCGGGGCGGTTACGGCGGGTTGAGTTATGTCGAGAATAATCTGGCAAATTTTTGTTTTTTGATAAAAGCCGATGCAGTCAAAAATTTTAGTTCTGATGCCCAACAAATTATCCAGCAGCTAATTTTTCAAAACAAACGCGCCTGCGAAACTCTCAAAAACGCCGAACCCGTTCACGATTGGTTGGCTGTTTCGGTTGACGGCTTCGGACAAAAAGATTTAAATCCTGTCGCGAATCTGTTTGCCGTCGGCGATGCGGGCGCGTTTATTGACCCGTTCACCGGAAGCGGGATGTTGATGGCAATGGAAAGCGCAGAGATTTTGGCGCGGGCGATTGTGGTAAATCCGGCAGCCGATAAAATCGCGGAACAATACAAAATCGAACACGCCCGCCGATTTCAAAGACGGCTTTTCATCTGCTCGCTGATGCGCCGCGCCGCATTCGTTCCCGTGCTTTCTAAAATTTTGATTTCCGCTTTGAGCATCGGCGATTTCCCGCGAAAAATGTTGGCTCGGGCGACGCGTCCGGCGGTTTCCGTTTCAAAAATCCATCAAAGTCGGAAAAATCTTTAATAATCTAGGTTTATCGTCCGAAAAACGTATTTTTTTCTTGCAATGGTGTGAATTTTACGTTACAAATTATAACAAGATTCGGCATAATTTATGGTTTATCTCTTACCCGCTCATCAACTAAAAGCAAAAGCCAAATTTTTGTTTGATTGTGCCGAACGCCATTCTAATTTTAAATTGTTTTAAGGAGTTAAAAAATGAGAGCATCTTCTCGGCTGAATCGTATCGGGTTCGTTAATTCGACGCACCGAAGACCATTGATTAATCATCTATTTAGTTTGTGCGGACTTCTGCTCTGTACGTTAGTTTTCTTCACGGTGCCGGTTAAACCGCAAGCATCGAGTTCGCTCGCCGAAGTGCGCGGGCAGATAACCGATTCGACGGGCGCAGTTATTCCAAACGCGACCGTTACTTTAACTGATGTGGATAAAGGAACGACGAAAACCGCAACTACTGACGAAAACGGCGATTACTTATTTTTAGCTTTGCAGCCGAGCATTTACGATTTAAAGGTTGATGCGCCGGGCGGCAATTTTGCTTCCAAAACAACGCGCCTGACTTTAACCGTCGGGCAGCAGGCAAATTTTCCGGTCGAACTTTCGGCGGGCGGCGTCGCTGCGGAAGTTCAGATTACTTCGGGCGAGGAAATTGTCGAAACCGAGCGGACGCAGCAATCAACCGTTATCACGCCGCGCGAGATTTTAACGCTGCCGCTTTCGCGCCGCAATTATCTCGACCTCGCGCTGCTGACACCGGGCGTATCCGACAGCGATAATATAAATGACGCTTCCGACGCTCGCGTCGCGCAGGGACGCGCTTCGGGTTTGTCATTCGGCGGCAGTAACGGACGCGGTAATCTCGTAACCGTTGACGGCGGTCCGGTCATTACGGCGACGGGCGGCGTGTTCGATACCGTTTCGCAGGAAGCCGTGCAGGAATTTCAAGTTCTGCGCAACAGCTACAACGCCGAGTTCGGTTTGTCGTCCGGCGGAATCGTCAACACGGTTTCAAAGACCGGCTCGAACCGTATTTCGGGAAGCGTTTTCGGTTTATTCCGCGACGCTAAATTTGATTCGCGCAACGCTTTTGATTTTAATCCGAACGGAAAATCGAATTTTAATCGGCAGCAATACGGCGGAAGTTTCGGCGCGCCGATTCAGCGCGACAAAACATTTTTCTTTACCGCCTATGAGCGTTTTAATCAAAACCAAACGACGTTTGTAAATCTTAACAATCCAGCTAACTATAATGTTACGAGTTCGCAAAATCAGTTATTTAGCTTTTTGCAGGGAAGAACCGACGTTTTGCCGAACGGCGTGCCGGTTGCCGCTATCGGCGCGGGATTGCGAACTAATCTAACCACTACTAATTTTCCGCGCACGATAAATCTCTTCACGTCAGCCAGCGGACAATTTCCGTTTGATGCCAATCAAACATATTTTTCGGCTCGCGTTGACCATACTTTTAACGAACGGGCAAGCGGCTTCGTGCGAATTCACGCCAACGATTTGTTAGAGGAAAACCAGGCGGCAGGCGCATTAACCGCCGTTTCGCGCGGGCGGACGCTTAATCAATTCAACACCGGCGTTTTGCTTTCCTACACGCAGCAATTCAGCGGCAACCTCGTCAACGAATTCAAAACCGATTTTAATTATTATAAAGCGCGTCTGACTCCTAATGATCCGAACGGACCGGAAATCAACATCGAAGGTTTCGGCAATTTCGGGCGCGACATCTTTTTGCCGTCGCTCGGTGTTGCTAGACACTTCGACATTCTCGATAACGTAACGTATGTTACCGGCAATCACACGCTAAAATTTGGCGCAAATCTTTTCAATATCTTTCAAACCGATGTCAACGAAACATTTTTCGGCGGACGCTTTAACTTCGGTCAGGCAATTCCGCTCGCCAATATCATCGCGCTCAATCCGATGCTACCTTCGACCACACTCGGTCAGTTGCAAACCTTTTTAACAGCTAATAATGCCGCACTATTGCCGAGTTTGGCGCAGCCAATCAACGCGCTCCAAGCATTTAATTTGAATTTACCAATTGTTTATCAGCAAGGTTTCGGCGCAGATACAATCCGCGGAACAAACGTCAGATTCGGCGTTTACGGACAAGACACTTGGAAAATAACTCGCAATTTTACCGTTAATTATGGTTTGCGTTATTCAATCAACAAAGAACCGTTCAACTTAAATGTTGACAAAAACGATTTTCAGCCGCGTGCCGGTTTCGCCTATGACATCGGCGGCGACGGAAAAACCGTCATTCGCGGCGGCGCGGGTATATTTTCGGCTTACGTCAACCGTCTGGTTTCGGGCGTTATCCGAACGCTCGGCAATCCGGCGTTTCCCGACGACAACATTAATATAGTTTTGGCAACGGCGACTTCCGGCGGTTTGCCGCTCAATCCGGCGATGCCGGTCAGTTGCAGCGCGGCGGTAAATCCGATGTTAATCGGCTGTTCGCCTTCATCATTTACCGTTTATCAAACATTATTAGCCGCAACCAACGGTTTTACGCGCCCGGTGACGGTTGCCGATTTACGTTTTCGCAACACTCCTGCCAGTCCTTTCTTTAATCTTGTGCCGACTGAAAACGGCACGCTCGAAGTGCGGTTTCTGGGCGACGCGAAATATAAAACACCGGAAAGCTATCAGGTAAGCGCGGCCATCGAACGTGATTTGGGAGCCGGTTTTTCAGGTGAAATCAGCTATCTCTACAATCGCGGAATTTACCTGACGCGTAACCGCGATGTCAACCAATTAAAACAGACTGGTCCGGCTAATCCGCTGAACCCGAACGGCAGCGCGACATTTATTCGTTTTCCATCGGCGGCGCAAGCAGCGGCTGGATTGAGCAGCGATTTACGCAGTCCGTTTCGTTTTCAAGACAACATCTATGAATCAAGCGCAAATTCTTTTTATAATGCGGCGACATTCACTTTAAGACGACGTTTTGCAAACAACTTCAGCGTTTTGGCGCACTATACGTTGTCGAAAACTATTGACGAAGTAACTGATTTCAACTCGGACTTCTCGGCACAGAACCCGTTGAATCTGCGTGCCGACCGCGCTTTATCGGCATTTGACCAACGGCATCGCGTTGTCTTGACCGGCGTTTATCAAGTGCCGCAATACGGCGAATCGCTGGTAAGCAGTATCTTTAAGGATTTCATTTTGGCACCGATCTTCACTTACGGCTCCGGCAAACCGTTTAATTTATTACTCGGTTTTGACGGCAACGGTGACGGACGTTCGCAAGTTGATCGTCCCGGCACGCTTGGACGAAACACCGGCAAAGGCGAAAACAATATTACTTTTGATATGCGGCTTAGTCGGCGATTTAATTTCTCTGAACGCCGCTATCTTGAACTTATCGCTGAAGGCTTTAACTTATTTAACCGGACGAATCTGCAGGGCATCAACAATGTCGTCGGTAGTCCGGTTGTCGGTACTACCGGAGTAACGAGCAGCGGTTTGACCGCCGACCAGGTTAATTTCTTGCTGACGAATCAAGCCCGCGGGATTCGTGGAAAAGCTCCGACGCAGCCGCTCGGTTTCACTTCGGCGGGAGCGCCGCGACAATTCCAATTCGGCGCGCGATTTGGGTTCTAAAAAGGCAAAAGTAAAAAGGCAAAAGGCAAAAGTTTGGGTAATTCCTCACTTTTGCCTTTTTACTTTTGCCTTTTGCCTTTTTTCGCCTTGCTATAAAACGATTTTTGCGCTTAAAATTTCATAGCTGTCAAATCTGAATACAACTCATCGGTCAAAATTTCTCTGAGCGCAGTGCGCGTCGAGCGTTTTCACAAAAAACATCGAATAAAATCCCATTTCGACAAATGATTTTTGTGACACACCGATGACATCTTTCTAAAAACTTAAGGAGATAAAAACTAATGAAAGCGTTTTTTGGACGTATTTCTGCAGTCGCCGCGAAATTTTTGCCGGCGATAATGATTATGCTTTTCAGCGTCGGCGCGGCGTTTGCTCAGGCGCAAGCCAGCACTGCCGATTTGCGCGGGCTGGTTACCGACCCAAACGACGCGATTGTGCCGGGCGCAACCGTCACGGCGAAAAATGCCGCGACCGGCATTACCCGAACCGTAACGACCAACGACGAAGGCACTTATCAAATTTTTGCTTTGCCGCCGGGCGAATATGATGTTTCGGCGGAAGCCGCGACTTTTAAGAAGACTGTCGTTACGGCTATTCGTTTAACCGTTGGGCAAAGTGCCGAACTCACTATCAAACTTGAAGTCGGCACGCAGGATGTCGTCGTCAATGTGTCAGGCGATTCGGTGGATTTAGTAGAAACCACCAGAACGTCGGTTTCGAACACGATTGACCAACAGAGAATCGAAAATCTGCCGATTAACGAACGCAGCGCAACCGGTTTCGCTTTGACGATTTCAACCGTCGGACGCGATAACGGTCGCCCGGTCGGACCCGCGCCGACTTCCGGTTTGAACATCGGCGGTCAGCGCGGACGCTCGACGCTCGTGCAGGTTGACGGCTCGGACTTTACCGACAACTCGATTAACGCCGCTCGGACAACCGTTTCGCAGGAAGCCGTGCAGGAATTTCAAGTGGCGACTAATTCATACGCGCCGGAATTCGGACGCGCGACCGGCGGCATCATCAACGTCGTTACAAAGCGCGGCACGAACGAATACAGCGGCAACGTCTTCGGGTTTATCCGCGATAAAAGCATCCAAGCCCGCAATCCGTTTGCGCCGTTCAAATCGGCTTTCACCAGAACGCAGTTCGGCGGAACTTTGGGCGGACCGCTTCCGTTTTTGAACTTCGGCGAAGGCGGACCGGTAACGACTTCGGGCAAAGACAAAAA
This sequence comes from Acidobacteria bacterium 28-1, assembly GCA_002050365.1. Lineage (GTDB taxonomy): Bacteria > Acidobacteriota > Blastocatellia > Pyrinomonadales > Pyrinomonadaceae. The sequence goes on along the minus strand of MWYZ01000101.1, from coordinate 6,280 downwards.
CTTTTTCTTCGCCTCGTTTGAACGCCGCCAGCGCAACGAAACCGGATTTTTCACCAGCGACGTAACGCAGGGTTTAACGGCTTCGGCGAGCATTCCGGTGATTGCCGTTCCCGGTTTGAACTTAAATCCGATAGCCAGAACATTCGACCGTCTGACTCCCGAACAAGCCGCCAGAATCAACGCTTTGATTCAGCAGGGAACGGCTCTTTTAGGCAATCAGGCAACTTTGGCTCAAGGCATCGCGGCGATTTGCGGCGCGAGAGCTTATGCTTTCTTCGCGTCGAGCGGCGGCAACACGGCTTTGACCGGCACGAATCCACTATTTAGCTCTAATGACGGCAGTGCTTGTAACAGCGCGCCGATTGGCTCGCCGATTTCACCGATTACACCCGGCACAGTCGGACAGAGATTTTTCCTGTCAGGCGCGCCCGTTCCAGTCGGCACGCGCAACGCGCAGGGACAATTTATCGCGTTCCGCCCGCTGCTCGATTTGCAGCGAGTTTTTCCTGTTACCGACCGCTCGAACTTTTTCTCGCTTCGCACCGATCATAATCTGAGCGAGGATAATCAACTCACTCTTCGCTTCGGCTACAATCCCGGAATGCTGACTGGCATTCAAGTCGAATCACAAAACCAATCTTTGGGGCAAAACGATTTTTCGCGTACGGGCATACAGGAAATAAAGGATTATTCGTTCACTGCGGGACTTAACTCGACTTTGGGCGACAGCGCGGCAAACGAATTTCGCTTCACATACGGCAGGCGCGATGCAATTTTTCGTTCGCAAAACGGCGACGCGGTTTCCTTTAACATTTCGGGTGCGGCATTTATCGGGCGCGAGCTTTTCTCGCCGGTTGACCGCACCGAAACGCGCTATCAGATAGCTGATAATTTTAACTATATTCTCGGAACGCACACTTTGAAATTCGGCGGCGACATCAATTTCGTCAGAATTCCGAGCGCGGTTTTTGAATTAAATTTCGCCGGCTTGTTCAACTTCGGACCGTTCGCGGCGACTAATCTCAATCCGGCTTTCGCGGGCTTTCCCGATTTTACGCCGGTGCAGTCTTACGGACTCGGTTTGCCGTCAACTTATATTCAAGGTTTCGGCGACCCGGTCAGCCAAATTAAAAACACGCCGATTTCCTTTTTCGCGCAGGACACTTGGAAGGCGACGCGCCGCCTGACTTTTAATTACGGCGTTCGCTATGACATCGAACTGACGGAAACCATTGCGCCGGTCGGTTTCAGCGACCCGCTTTCGCGCATCAATCTTTCGGCAAACGATATTCTCGCCGCGCAGGATGCCATCGGCGTTCAGCAAGGTTTTCCGCGCGATAAGAACAACATTGCGCCACGATTCGGTTTCGCCCTCGACGTTTTCGGCGACAGCAAAACGGTTGTGCGCGGCGCGCTCGGACTTTTCTACGACCATCCGCTGCTTGCCGCCGCGTTCAACTCGGACATCGCCGATGCCGCGCAGCAGCAGCAAGCCGTGTTGACGGCGGGCAGCCCTGCGCCGACTTCTCTGCTCAACGCCGCGCAGGTTTTTCAAGGAACGGTTTGCACGGCGGCAGGCGGCAATCCGATTTGTCCGCCGGGCTTCAATACGCCGGGCGTGGCTCCGTCGTCGCAATATCAATTCGGCAGACAGCGTTTCAACGACCAGACGTTTTCCGGCTTCGGCGCGGTTTTGCCGTTTACGCTGCCGATAACCAAGGACTTTAAATATGCTTCGGCGACGCAGGCAAATTTGACGTTTGAGCGACAGTTGACTAGCAATATGTCGTTTTCGGCTTCGTATATTTTCGTCGGCGCGCATAATTTGCCGCATCCGACTGATTTGAACTCGCCGCAGACGAATTTGCAGATTCAGAACTTCCAACGCTTTACCGGACGCTTGCCGGTCAGCACGCAGGAAGCCGTCGCGTTTTCGATTCCGACGACCGGAGCGGCTTGTCCGGGCGGCGTTCCGCTGCTTTGCTTTACGCTGACGACACCGACCGGCGCGCCTGCTTATCCGAACGCCGGACAAACTTTCGCATTAGTTATTCCGGGAATAATCACCGCGCCTTTGACGAATATCGGCAGCCGCACGATTGCTCCGGCAGTCGCCAATTTCTTCCGTCCGAATGCGCCGAATTATTTCCTCGCGCAAGCCTTAACCGGCGGCTTAGTTACTCCGGCTGTTCTTAATTCACAAATTGCCGGAACTTTACGAACGCCGGGCGTAGTTTCGCCGTTCGGCGCGGTGAACGCGCAGGTTTCAGACGGCAATTCAAATTACAACGCGCTGAATCTGGAATTGAAAAGACGCTTTGCCAACAATTTTACGTTTTTGGCAAGTTACACTTTATCGAAATCAATTGACGATTCTTCTGATCTACAAACTTTGCTGATTCCGCAAGACCCGAGAAATTTCCGCGCCGAACGAGCTTTGTCGCTGTTTGACCAGCGGCATCGTTTTGTCTTTAGCGGCGTTTTAGCGGCACCGGAAAATTGGCGCGCATCGGACAGTTTAGTCAAGAAAATTTTCTCTGACTTTACGCTTGCGCCGATTATCGAAATCTCTTCGGGTCGTCCGTTCAACATCATCACGAATGTTGACGCGAACGGTGACCAAGCGACGCAAACCGACCGCCCGAATGTGCTTGCCGACGGAACGCTCTGCGTTCCGGGTTCGCGCCTTGCCAGCGGACAGTTTTGCGGAAATCAATTCGACCGTGACGCGAACGGCAATCTTGTTTTCCCAACGGGAAATTTGGGGCGCAATCTCGGTATGACGCATTCGTTCGCGTCGTTCGATTTGCGAATTGCCCGCGCGATTCGATTCGGCGAGCGTGTGCGGCTCGATTTAATTGCCGAAGGCTTCAACCTTTTCAATCGCTTTAACGAAGCCTCGGCATCGCCGTTTTTTACCGATGTCAACGCTTTTGGCGAGCGCACGAAGAGCGGTAGTTATTTTAGTCGTCCGACAGCTTCTTTCGACCCGCGCCAATTCCAGTTCGGCGCGAAGTTATATTTCTAAATTGAGTCAACAAAAGAAATAATTTTCGCTCGCGCTCATTGGGCAGGCACAAGACCTGCCCCTACAAATTTTCTTTGGCTGTCTGGCTTCGGCGAAGGCAGCCTTTTTTGTTATCTTTGAAAGGTGGAAGATATAAGTTTCAAAATAAAGCAAAAAGCCCTCGCCATTGGTTTTCATAAAATCGGCGTTGTCCGCGCCGAACCGCTTTATGAAGAAAGCGAGCATCTTAAAGAATGGCTCGAAAAAGATTATCACGGCGAGATGGCGTGGCTCGAACGCGAGCCGGAGAAACGCGCAAATCCGAAATTGCTTTTTCCAGAAGCAAAATCAATCGTCGTCGTCGCTTTAAATTATTACACGCCGCACGAACACGAAGAAACGAGCGCGAAAGGAAAAGTTTCGCGCTATGCTTGGGGCGATGATTACCACGATGTTTTGAAAGAAAAATTGCGCGAGCTGCTCGCTTTTATCAAAACGCTTGACACGGCGGCAGACGGCAAAATCTGTGTTGATACCGCACCGATAATGGATAAAGCGTGGGCGGTTCGCGCCGGTTTAGGCTGGCTCGGCAAACACTCGAATGTGATTACCAAAGAATACGGCTCGTGGGTTTTCTTGGGCGAGATTTTGTTAAATATCGAATTAAAATATGAAAACGAACCGGTCGCGGATTTTTGCGGAACTTGCACGGCTTGTCTCGATGCCTGCCCGACGAACGCGATTGTCGCGCCGTATTTAGTTGACTCAAATCGCTGTCTGTCATACGCTACAATCGAATTGCGCTCGCCCGAACTGCCCGAAGAAATTATGGAAAATTTGAACGGCTGGCTTTACGGCTGCGACATTTGCCAGGACGTTTGCCCTTGGAATCGGTTTGAAAAACCGACTGAAGAAGCTAGATTTGAGCCGCGCACGAGAAACGTATCTGCTGATTTAGAAGAGATTCTCGCGCTCTCGCCGGAAAAATACGCCGAACGATTTCGCCGCAGCGCGATGAAGCGGACAAAGCTGCACGGATTACAGAGAAACGCCCGGGCGTTAAAAAAATCATCAGATAAATCACTTGGGCGAAGTCTACAAACAAAGATCGAATGAAGAGGGAAAACTGAATGCGGTTTTTCTTCATCGAAAACATTTATCAGGAAAAAGGAAATCAAGATGCTGAAATTTTTAATTTTAATTGTCGTTTGTTTATTTGCATTTGTCGGCGCGGCGGACGCGCAGAAAAAATCAGCGGAGACGATGGTTAAAGAGTCTGCGCCGCGGACAATCAAGAAAGCTAATCAGCGTCCGGTCGTCGAAGCATCGAAAGCCGCCGCATCCGAACCTTTTGATAAAGCCGATGTCAAAACGATGGCGGCGCAATGCGTCAAGTTTGAAACGGAAGGAGGCGTTATCGAAATGGAGATGTTTCCCGAAAGCGCGCCCGAATCGGTGCGCAGTTTTCTGAATCTCACGGCGACTGGCGCATTCGACACGACAACTTTCAATCGCGTCGTTCCCAATTTTGTCATTCAAGGCGGCGATTTGTTCACGAAGCAAAAGATGATGCCTGCGCTCGACAAACGAGCCAGACGCACTTTGCCGGACGAACCGAGCCAAATTAAACACGAACGCGGTATTCTTTCTATGGCACGCAGCGATGAGCCGAACAGTGCCTCGACTCATTTCTTTATTCTGCTCAGCGAAGCCCGGACTCTTGACGGCAAGTTCGCCGCCTTCGGGCGCGTCTCAAAGGGAATGGAAGTCGTCGAAACAATCAACAAAATGCCGGTCGAAGGCGAAAAGCCAACTAAACCCGTCCGAATTACACGCGCGACAGTTGCGCTTTGTACGGCTCAAACAACGCCCTAGTCTTAATTATAGAATGTTGAAAAATTTAATTTTCCATTTGCCTGTAAAACTTTACTCGGCAATTTATTTAAGGTTGCCAAAAAATGAATTAAGCCAAAGATAAACTGTTTGATTGCCTCTTTTCCCTTCGTCTATAATTTTCTGCTGGTATTTCTCGTCGCTTGTTCCTATTCCCTCGTTTCTTATTCCTGTATAATTTATTTATGCTTCTGCGCGATGCCCACAACCGCATAATCCGCGATTTGCGCGTGTCTCTAACCGACCGCTGTAATTTTCGCTGTTTTTATTGTCTGCCGAACGGCGAACCGCCGCTTGCTCGCAGGGAAACGATTTTAACTTTTGAAGAAATTGAACGCATCTGCGAGATTTTCGTCTCTTTAGGTATCGAAAAAATTCGTCTGACCGGCGGCGAACCGCTTCTTCGGCGTGATATTGAGGTTTTGATTGAGAAACTTGCGCGGCTTAAAATTCAGGATTCAGGATTCAGGATTCAGGATTCAGAAATTCAAGAATCAAATCCAAAATCCAAAATCCAAAATCCAAAATTGAAGGATTTGGCTTTGACGACTAACGGACATACTTTTCCGCGCCGCGCCGCCGATTTGAAACGCGCCGGACTCGACCGCGTGACGATTTCCCTCGACAGCTTAAACCGTGAAAATTTCCGAAAGATTACCGGCGTTGACGCGCTTGAAAATGTTCAGCAATCAATCGAAGCGGCGAAAAGAGAAAATTTGACTCCGGTAAAAATCAATGCTGTCATTGTTCGCGGACGAAACGACGACGAGTTAATTGACTTTGCCCAATTTGCGCGTGAAAAAAATATAAAAATGCGCTTTATCGAATTTATGCCGCTTGATTCGTCGCGCGTTTGGACGCGCGAAATGATTGTTTCGGGGAAAGAGATTTTCAGGCGCATTAACGCGCGTTTTCCGCTTATTTTAAAAGAAAAATCACGCGGCGCGGAAACGGCTTGGCGATACGGTTTTGCCGACGGCGCGGCGGGCGAAATCGGAATCGTCGCGCCCGTTACGGAAATGTTTTGCGGCGCGTGTTCGCGCATTCGCCTGACGGCGGACGGGCAAATTCGCACTTGTCTTTTTTCGACCAATGAACACAATTTGCGCGATTTTGTGCGAAGCGGTGCAACCCGCGCGGAGATCATCGAATTTATCAAAGATGTAGTATTAAAAAAGGAAGCACGGCATCGCATCAACGATAAAGAGTTTGTTCAACCAGCGCGGACGATGAGTTTTATCGGCGGTTAAGATTAGACATTATTGGAAATAATATATTTCTTCAAAGTTCGTTAAATCAATTGTTTGAAGTGGCTGGCGGAAGGTTACTCGCAAATTGTGTAACCCACACGCGATTTCCATCACCACATCTGAAATCTTC
>MWYZ01000027.1 GCA_002050365.1 Acidobacteria bacterium 28-1 | reverse complement strand
TTTCAGATGTGGTGATGGAAATCGCGTGTGGGTTACACAATTTGCGAGTAACCTTCCGCCAGCCACTTCAAACAATTGATTTAACGAACTTTGAAGAAATATATTATTTCCAATAATGTCTAATGAAGAAAAATGTTTGCCCGCGACGCTCGAAAAAATCAGAGCGGCTTTGATGAATGTTGATTGTGATACGGAGGTAATCGTTGTTGATAATAAAAGCACGGATAAAACCGCGCAAATTGCCAAAGATTTCGGAGCAAAAGTTTTCACCGAAACCGAACGCAATATCGCGCGAGTCAGAAATACAGGAGCGAACGACGCGAGTGGAGATGTTTTGATTTTCGTTGATGCGGACACGCTCGTTCCCGAAACGCTTTTTCGAAAAATTGCCGACCAGATGAAAGATGAAAAATGTTTCGGCGGCGCGGTCGCGGTTGATTATGAACCGTTCAAGCGTAAATGGATGAAGTATTATTTGCGTGGCGGCGAGCTTTGGCAAACCGTTTTTAATTGGAAACAAGGCGCAACGCAGTTCTGTCGCAAGTCGGTTTTCCAAACAATCGGCGGTTATGATGAAACAATTTTTATGAGCGAAGATGTGCAGTTTTATCGGCGATTGACAAAATACGCCAAACAAAAAGACGGTTATTTATTTTTCGTTAAAGAACCGCGAGTGATAACTTCCGCCCGCCGGTTCGACAAAATGAGCCTTTGGAAAACGCTTCTTCTGACTCATCCTTTATTCTTTGTGCTGACTTCTAGAAGAAAGAGGTTTTGGAAGGACTGGTATGAAAAGGCGGTTCGTTGAAACTTCCGTCAATCCGCTTTCACGATTCGCTTTCTCGCTTTTTTACCTTTTCACTTTTCCACTTTCTCACTTTCTAATGGCTTCGGCTCTTCACCTTCCTTCGGCGGCTCGCGCCCGATTGATTTAAAAATGCTGATGATTTGGTCGTGCATTTTTTTTGCGTCTTCGTCATTCGGATTGAGTTTCAAACCTTTTCGATAATCGCCAAGCGCGGCGCGATATTGTGCTGCGCCCGTCAAAGCAGTTGCCCGCATGAAATATGCCTTTGCCAATTCATCCTTAGCTTTCGGATTATTTTTATATTCTTTTTCGGCTTTTTCGATGTCGGCAGTCATTTCCGATACGTCAATCGGTTTTGCCATCGGCGAAGATTCGCCCTGAGAAGATTTATTCGATTGCGGCGGGCGGATCATTTCCGTGTCGGAAGAATGGCTCGAAACAATCGCCGATTTGTTCAATGTTTGATTTGATACTTGAACCGCCGCATTTGTGTTTGCCGTCGGTTGCGATAGCTGCGCCGCACTATTGCAGCCGATTGAAACTAACGCTGAAAAACTTAAAACTATAATTTTTTTCATCTTTTTATTGCTATTTATACGAGTCTCTAAATTATAAACTATCAACTCGCGGTTTGTTAATCAAAGTGCAGTGCCGGAGTTTTTATTCACGCCCAAAAGATTGTAAGATAAGCCGTAAAACAATGCTCAAAATAGAAAACTATATTAACGGCGAATTGGTCAAACCTGTTTCAGAAAATTACCTGGATAATTTTAATCCGGCGACGGGCGAAGTTTATTCTCTGATTCCGGATTCGGATGAAAAAGATGTTGAATCGGCAATCGAAGCGGCACGAAAGGCTTTTCCCGCTTGGTCGAAAATGAGCGCGGAACAAAGACACGATTGTTTAATGCGGATTGTTTCGCTGATTGAACGCGATATGGATTCTTTGGCGGAAGCTGAAAGTGTTGACAATGGCAAGCCGAAAAGTTTAGCGAAAGCGGTTGATATTCCACGCGCCGTTTCCAATTTCAAATTCTACGCGACCGCCGCGATGCACACGGCAACCGAAGCGCACGAAACCGTCGGTCAAGCGATAAACTATACTTTGCGCCAACCGCTCGGCGTGGTCGGCTGTATCTCGCCTTGGAATCTCCCGCTTTATCTTTTTACTTGGAAAATCGCGCCCGCGCTCGCCGCCGGTTGCTGCGTTGTGGCAAAACCTTCGGAAATTACGCCGATGACGGCTTATCTTTTATCAAAACTTTGCATCGAAGCCAAATTGCCCAAAGGAGTTTTAAACATCGTTCACGGTTTGGGCGCAAAAGCCGGTTCGGCGATTGTCGCGCACCGGGACGTGAAAGCGATTTCGTTCACGGGCGGCACGAAAACCGGCGCAGGAATCGCAAGCATCGCCGCGCCGATGTTTAAGAAATTATCTTTAGAATTAGGCGGAAAAAATCCGAACATTATTTTCGCCGACTGCAACTACGAAGAAATGCTCAAAACAACCGTGCTTTCATCGTTCTCAAATCAAGGTCAAATTTGTTTGTGCGGCTCACGAGTTTTCATTGAACGTCCGCTTTACGAAAAATTTAAAGCTGATTTTGTCGAGCGCGTCAAACAATTAAAAATCGCCGACCCATTGATCAAAGAATCAATCGTCGGCGCGGTTGTTTCGCGTCCGCATTTAGAAAAAATCCTTTCCTATATTGATTTGGCGCAAAAAGAAAACGGCAAAATTCTGTGTGGCGGCAAGCAGGTAAAACTCGAAGGCAGATGTCAGGGCGGTTATTTTATCGAACCGACGGTAATCGAAAATCTCGCGCACGATTGCCGCACGAATCAAGAAGAAATCTTCGGTCCGGTCGTTACAATCACGCCTTTTGACACGGAAGAAGAAGTTTTGAAATACGCCAACAGCGTCGAATACGGTTTGTCGGCAACCGTCTGGACGGAAAATCTCTCGCGGGCGCACCGCGTCGCCGAAATTTTGGAATCGGGAATCATCTGGGTAAATTCGTGGCTGCTCCGCGATTTGCGAACGCCGTTCGGCGGAATGAAGCAATCGGGCGTTGGACGTGAAGGCGGTTTTGAGGCTCTGCGATTTTTCACCGAAGAGAAAAATGTTTGCATTAAGATAAATTATTGATTATGAAATTCAATGCTCAAACTGAAATAGATGAACGGCAAAAAACGCTGAAAGCAGTTTTACATTATTTCTATCGAGATAATGCGAAATCCGGTTCACATTCTCGCTATAGTTTGCAATATCATCTCGTCTGGAGTCCTAAATACCGTCGTAGTTTTCTTGTGGGTGAAATTGCTGATAGATTGAAACAAATTCTTAAAGAGATTGCTTTCGATTACCGTATAAACATTATTGCTATGGAAGTAATGCCTGACCACATTCATATTTTAATCGAAGCACCTCCAAAATATGCGCCGGCAAAACTTGCTCAAATTTTTAAGGGAATATCTTCAAGGCGTATGCGTCAAGAGTTTCTTGATGTTATAAAACGATATATTTGGAAAGATGGAACTTTATGGGCAATTGGTTATTACGTTGGTAGTGTTAGCGATAATGCTACAACGGAAATTGTCCGTGAATATATAAAGAATCAGAAATTAGAAGAAAATGAATCTCAATCTATTCAAGGTTGTTTATTCAGTTGAGATTCGAGCTGAAAATCGAAAGTTTATCGAATAAATGATTTTGCTATAATTCGTTTGAGGTAAAAAGTTATGACAATCACCATTGATTTACCATCAGAAGTCGAAACAAAAATTAAAGCTCAAGCGTCGAACGACGGCGTGAAAGTTGAAGATTACGTCAAAATTCTGATTAAAGAAGCGTCAGACAGACGCGAACAATCTGAAAAAGCGTCGGAAAAAACTTTTCGGGAAATTCTCGCGCCGGTTCACAAAGGCTTTACGGAAAGCGGAATGAGCGAGGACGAAATTATACAAATGTTCGAGGAAGCCCGCGAAGAAGTCTGGCAGGAAAAGCAGAACTCGAAATGACTATGGAAAAGTCGCGTGTAGTTTTCGATTGTATGATTTTCCTGCAAGCCGTGATGAGTGAAAAGAGCATTACTTTCAAATTGTTTGAGCTGATGGAAGAAAACGCTTTTACGCTTTTTGTCAGCAACGAAACGCTTGCCGAAGTAAAAAATGTTCTCAGCCGTCCGTATATCAGAACCAAAAATCCGCAAATAACCGACGAAACTGTTCAGACATTTCTCAATCGCGTTTTGAGTAAAGCAAATTTAACGAACAAAATTCCGAAACATTTTCAATACTCACGCGACCCGAAGGACGAAAAATATATCAATCTTGCTGTTGCAGCCGAAGCACAATACATCGTCAGTCGTGATAATGATTTACTTGATTTAATGACGGATTTTGATGCGGAAAGCAAAGCGTTTCGACAAAAATTCAGACGGCTGAAAGTTGTCGAGCCGGTTGAGTTTTTAAGAATTATGGCAGAAAAAGATTTGCCTTTAAATCCATAGTTTTTCGTTGAATATCCTAACGCCGTTCGGCGAAGTAGAGTAATTGGGCGTTGGACGCGAAGGCGGTTTCGAGCTCTCAGGTTTTCACTGAAGAGAAAAATGTTTGTATTAAAATAGATTATTGAAAGAATGTTCAGCCTGCCGCTAAAAATTGCCGCTCTAATGCGAAACTTTCAATCGAATTGGTTTATCGCAGGCGGTTGGGCAATTGATTTGTATCTTGGAAATATTACTCGTCCTCACGATGATATTGAGATTGCAATTTTTCGCCGAGACCAAATCGCTTTGCAAAACTATCTGAACGGTTGGCTTTTGCAAAAGGCGGAAAATGCAGTGCTATCAACTTGGAATCAAAACGAATTTTTAGAATTACCTGTTCACGCGATTCATTGTTTTCACGAAACAAGCGAGCCGCAAAATTTTGAAGTTTTGTTAAATGAAAGCAACGCTGACGAATGGATTTATCGCAGGAACGAAAGAATTACGAAATCATTAACCGAAATATATTTGACAACAAATTCGGGCATCAAGTTTTTGCGTCCGGAAATCGTCCTGCTTTACAAATCAAAAAATCCGCGAGCGAAAGACGAACAAGATTTTGAATCGGTTGTGAAACGTCTTGATGCCGAAAGCAAAAAGTGGTTTGAAGACGCGCTCGCAATTTGCGATTCAAAACACCATTGGTTACAAAAACTTTGAAAAGCCTTGAAGATAAAATGTTTGTATCAAGATAAATTTACGAGTCATTCTTGAAATGGAATTCATTATTCGTCCGGCAAAACCTGAGGATGCGGAAAGTATCAGACAACTCGCCAAAGAGCTTATCGAATATCTGCGGTCAATCGGCGATGACGCGGAGCAGAAATTTGACGGAGCGGTTTATTTGCGCGACGGATTCAATTCAAATCCGGCGTTTTCGGGAATTGTTGCGGAACACGACGGCGAAGTTATCGGTTATCTACTTTATCATTTCGGCTACGATGTTGATTACGCAACACGCACTCTGCACGTTATAGATTTATACGTCAGTGAAAATCGGCGCGGGCAAGGAATCGGGCAAGCATTGATGAAACAGGCAAGCGATATTTGTCACTCGTTTGGCGGAACGCAACTATTTTGGGCGGTTTATGAACCGAACAAATCGGCAATCCGATTTTACGAGCGGCTCGGCGCGAGATTTACCCAAAACATGTTATTTATGCGGCTTGATGTGTAAATAAAAATTATGTCGAAATTCATTCCCGGTCTTGAGTTGAGCCGATTGTTTTACCTCGAAGCGGTGAAACCGATATTCGAGGCGAGTTTTCCAAATTTGCGCTATAGCGCGGCATTAATCGGCGGCGGCTCGGAAGTTTTAGGTTTCGATACTGAAATGTCTGCCGACCACGATTGGGGAACGCGCTTGATGATTTTCCTCCAAGAAGACGATTTCACTCGATACCGCGAGATTATCAACCAAACATTACGCCGCAAACTACCGTATAAATTTCGCGGCTACTCGACCAATTTCGGTTTGCCCGACCCGAATGATAACGGCACGCGCCTTCTCGAAGATATTGACGGCGGCGCGGTAAATCACCGTGTCGAAATTCTGACGATTCGCGGATTTTTTCTGGATTATTTCAACTTCGACCTTCGCCTGTCCGTTGAACCAGCCGATTGGCTGACATTTCAAGAGCAAAAACTGCGAACAATCACGGCGGGCGCGATTTACCACGACGGAATTGGATTGCAGAAAACGCTCGGCGGGTTCAGTTATTACCCCAGAGATGTGTGGCTTTATTTGCTGGCTTCCGGCTGGAATAGAATCGGTCAGGAAGAGCATTTGATGGGACGCGCCGGAATTGTTGGCGATGAAATCGGTTCGGCGATTATCGCCTCGCGCCTCGTACGCGATTTAATGCGGTTGTGTTTTCTGATGGAAAAGCAATACGCGCCTTACCCGAAATGGTTCGGAAAAGCGTTTTCACAGTTAAAATGCGCGGATGAATTATCGCCCGTTTTCAAAAAAGTGTTATCGGCGGAAACGTGGCAGGAACGCGAAAAATTTCTCGCGCAAGCGTATGAGTATGTCGCCGAAATGCACAACGCTTTGGAGATTACCGAGCCGCTTCCGGCGAAAGTTGAAAAATTCTTCAGCCGTCCTTTTTTGGTTATTCACGTGCAAGGAAATTTTGCGAGCGCAATCTGCGAACGTATCACCGACCCGGCAGTCAAACGCCTTGCCGAACGGCGGCTTATCGGCAGCGTTGACCAAATCAGCGATAGCACGGATATCGTCGCCGAACCGAACTGGCGCACGATTTTACGCGCATTTTATGAGTGAAAAACGCAGATTGATTATGAATGAAGAAAATATCATCAATTCGTTCAATTTGAATTTTTATGCTTGACTTGCCTAAAAGAACCGTCAAACTTGAACCGCATTCCGAACAGTGGCTACAGTTGTTTACCGACGAAGCAGCACGAATTCGTGAGACGATCGGCGAAGTTAGCGCGTCAATCGAGCATATTGGAAGCACATCAATTAGAGGGATTGCGGCGAAACCGATTGTTGATATTGCTGTCGGCGTGGAGAAACTCGAGGACGGCGAAAGATGCCTCCGACCACTTGAAAATATCGGTTACGAATACAGGGGCGAACACGGAATTGCAGGGCGATTTTATTTTGTCAAGGGCGAGCCGCGCACACATCATTTGCATTTGGTAGAAATAGACAGCGACTTTTGGCGAAGTCATTTGTTGTTTCGCGATTATTTGAGCGAGAATCAAGCGGTTGCTGAGGAATACGAAAATCTGAAAAAAGAGTTGGCGAAGCGGCACGCCGAAAACCGCGAAGCATATACTAATGGAAAAGCTGCATTTATCGAAAATGTCTTGAAAATCGCCGGATTTTAACGATTGAGCGAATCCGGCGAAACTATCAGTGAAAGGAAAATTAAATTATGAACAATGAAACACAACCGATTCGGATTGAAACCGGCGAAGAGGTGGCATTTGAATTGATGAAATTCATTGCCGAAAAGGAAAACAAAAATCCCGCGCCGGAAGAAGCCCGCGATTATTATCTTGATTTGTTTGTCGAATGCGCTCACGCGGTTTATAACGGCGAGCGATTGTCCGAAGGCGAAAGTTAATCGGCGATTTTTTTATGTCCCTCCAACCAACGCCGCATCGAGATGTCAACGATTTGCTCGAAAAGCTGCTTTCGGGAGCGCAAAGCGTCTTAGAGAATAATTTTTCTGGGCTTTATCTTTATGGCTCTCTGGCGAGCGGCGATTTTGATTGGCAGAAAAGCGATGTTGATTTTCTCGTCGTAACCTTCGATAAAATTTCCGACGAAGCGATTCGGTCTTTAAAAGCGATGCATGAAAATCTCTGGCAAAGCGGCGGGAAATTGGCGGCAAAACTCGAAGGCTCTTATGTTCCGCTCGGAGATTTGCGGCGATATGAAGCGAACGAAAAGGAATATCCGAGCGTTAATGAAGGAAAATTTTATCTCGGACGGCACGGCAGTGATTGGATTATTCAGCGTCATATTTTGCGCGAACAAGCGGTTGCGATTGCGGGCGCACCACTTGAGAATTCGATTGACGCGATTCAGCCTGATGATTTGAGACGAGCCGTCGCCGATTTATTAAACGAATGGTGGTCGCCGATGCTGGAAAATCCGGCTTTCATTAAAAACAGTGAATACGAAACCTACACCGTTCTGACGATGTGCCGCGCACTTTTCACGTTGGAACACGGAACCATCGCTTCAAAGTCGGCTTCGGCGCGTTGGGCGCAAGACGCATTAGATGAATCTTGGACGGAATTAATCGAACAATCTCTAAATTGGAGATACGGCGAACAAATCAATAAACTGAACGAGACCTTGAACTTTATTCGTTATACGGTTGATACGGCAAACAATCAATTTCAATAAAACAAGTAATAATGAACGAAAAAAATATCGTCAATTCTACAAAAGCTCCCGAACCTGTCGGCTTATATCCGCACGCGCGTCGCGTCGGAAATCTTTTGTTTCTGTCGGGCGTCGGACCGCGAGAAAAAGGCTCGAAGAAAATTCCCGGCGTTGAGCTAGATGGAAACGGAAACGTAATTTCCTACGACATCGAATTGCAATGCCGTTCGGTTTTTCAAAACGTGCTTTATATTTTGGAAGAAGCAGGTTCGGATTGGAGCAAAATCGTTGACGTGACGGTTTTTTTGACGAATATGAGAAAAGATTTTCAAACGTATAACCGAATTTACGCCGATTATTTCAAAGACAATTTGCCGTGCCGGACAACTGTTGAAATAAACTGTCTGCCGACACCGATTGCGATTGAATTGAAAGTTATTGCAACGATTGACTAATCTTTTACCAACCTTGAAAATCAAGTTATACAACAAACACACAAATTAAGGAGAAACTAATGATACAAGCAAAAGGGTATGCGGTTCAGGGACCTGAATCGAAATTTGAGCCGTTCAGTTTTGAGCGCAGAGAGTTGGGCGCAAGCGATGTGCTAATCGAAATTCAGTATTGCGGCGTGTGCCATTCCGACATTCACCAAGCTAGAAACGAATGGCAAAATTCGATTTACCCGATGGTGCCGGGACACGAAATTGTCGGACGCATCTCGCAAGTCGGCGCGGAAGTTTCAAAATTTAAGGAAGGCGACGCTGCCGGAGTCGGCTGTTTTGTGGATTCGTGCCGCACTTGCGAAAACTGCAAAGACGATTTCGAGCAATTCTGCCAAAAGCAAGCTGCCCAAACCTACAATTCAACTGAAATGGATAGAATAACTCCAACTTTCGGCGGATATTCAAATCAAATCGTGGTTGACGAAAACTACGCGCTGAAAGTTTCCGCCGACCAAAATCCGGCAAACGTTGCGCCGCTTCTCTGTGCCGGAATTACGACTTATTCGCCGCTCAAGCGTTTTGGTGTCGGCAAAGGTCAAAAAGTCGGCATCGTCGGTCTGGGCGGTTTGGGTCATATGGGCGTAAAACTCGCCGTTTCGATGGGCGCGGAAGTCACGGTTTTCAGCACATCGCCGTCAAAAGAAGAAGATGCGCGTAAGCTGGGAGCGCATAATTTTGTCGTCACGAAAGAGTCGGAAAATATAAAGCCGCTCGCCGGAAAATTCGATTTTATTCTCGACACGGTTTCCGCCGCGCATGATTTGAATATGTATCTTAACTTACTGAAATTAAACGGTGCAATGGTGATTGTCGGCGTGCCTAACAAACCCGCCGAAGTTCACGCTTTTTCGCTTATCGGAAACAATCGCACGCTTGCCGGCTCAGGGATTGGCGGCATCGCGGAAACACAGGAAATGCTCGATTATTGCGCGGAAAATAACATCACTTCGGATGTCGAGGTCATTCCGATTCAGCAAATCGAACAAGCGTATGAGCGAACCGTCAAAGGCGATGTGCGCTACCGTTTTGTGATTGATATGCAATCGCTAGCCTAGGTTCTGTTGACATTTCATCTGAGCCAGACAATGGTGCTGGCAAAATAGACAAAACTTAAATAGTTCTTTGCCAATTTATCAAAACGCGAAAACACCCTCCGAAAGTGTTTGAGTTTGCCAATGCAGCATTCAATTAAGTGCCGTTCTTTGTATAAATGTTCGTCAATCTCTCGAAGTTCTTTGCCATTAACTCGTGACGCAACGACAACTTCTGCGCCCGACTCGCTCAATTTCAGAACAAAAGCATCTGAATCGTATCCTTTATCGGCAAGCACATAATCGGCAAACAGATTTTCAATTAACGCTTCGGCTGGCGTCATATCATTGCGGTTGCCGCCGGTTAAAATAAAGCGCAGCGCATTGCCGAGCGCGTCAGTCGCCAAATGAATTTTGGTTGAATGTCCGCCGCGACTTCGACCTAAGGCTTGATGACCGTTTTTTTTGTGCGCCGGAAGCGCCGGGCGTGGGCGCCGACAATGGTTGAATCAATCAGCAGATATTCAAGGTCTTTATCTTCTGCTAAATGCTCAAAGAGTTTTTCAAAGATACCGGCTTCACTCCATCTAGCAAAGCGTTTGTAAATACTATTGCAATTGCCGTAATCGGCGGGCAATAAACGCCATTGCGAGCCTGAGCGAGTGATCCAAAAAACGGCTTCAAGGAAATTTCGGCAATCACTTTCTTGACCGATGTAAATGTTGTGACAAGTTTTCAGTGTGCGGCTCGCGGGCTTTTTGCGACTCAAGCCAGCGAACCAATTGCTCGAAGCCGCTTTCGCTATTGGAAAAAATCTTGTGTTTGAGTTTGCCGCTTCGGTTAATTAAACACACGTCAAACTTCAATTTGGCAACGTCAATGCCAAGCACTGCAACGGATGAATTCATATGATAAACTCCAGTTTTTGTAGTAACCTGCGACGCGGGTCAAGCTTGTCAATGCAAGCTCTGCCTGAAGAATCGCAAGCGGCTTTAGATACTGTTCGACCTCTGAGCGCGGCAAGAAAACGGGCGACGGGAGCGCATCTGACGTACTGACTCTTTATTGGTCATAACTCCGCCACGACTTCACCGCCGCCTTTGTCTGTCGCCAAAGTTTGCGGCTTTGACTGACATCTGTCAACATACAAGCTCCGCCGGTAATCCAAACTCACCAAAGTCAGCGAAGATGTTCCGTTCATATTATTCAAAGCATTTTTGAGTTGCAGCACGATTCCCTTCGGCTTCCGTATATCACGTCCAAACAGACGACGAAACTTTTTCTGTTTTGTTTGCAAAGACAACTCTTTAAATATTGCGCGGCAAAACGCGTCACGAGTTTGAAGGCAAATTGCTTGCCCGCGTTTCTCTGTAAATCTTAGATGACTTCTTTTGCCGGACGACGGCGTTTATAACGTCGGTCGTCATCCCGCGCCTCTGTTTAGTAAGGTTTTCCAATATTATTTTCACCGATTGATTATATGGCTAAATATCCGAATCGCCGTTTGTCTTCAAGAGAAGAAGGTATATTTTCAGTTTCTTTTTAGAGACAATTATGATACAGGAAATGTTTGCAACATTAGCCGGCTCAAGCGGGTTCGAGTCTGACTGTATTCGATACAGATAAGTGTCTTGATAAGTTTCACGCAAAGAATTTCTAATCTATGAAGTTGATTGTTTATCGCTAAAATCGCTCTGGCACAAATTTTGTATCTGCGATTGCAAACAAATCGAAAGCGTCAGCAATTTAACGCGCAGATAAGTTTTAAATATCAAAGGAGGATTTTTTAGATATGGCAAACGAAGACACAATTTCGACATTAAATAATTTAATTGAAACTTGTAAAGACGGACAGGAAGGCTTCAAGCAAGCTGCGGAAGGCGTGGAACGCTCGGATTTAAAATCGCTTTTCTATGACCTTGGGCAGCAACGCGCAAAATTCGCGGGTGAATTGCAAGCTCTCGTCAGAGAATTGGGCGGCGATCCGGAAAAGACTTCCAGCACTGCCGGCGCATTGCATCGCGGTTGGATTAACATTAAATCTTTCGTTACCGGCAAAGACGAAGCAGGTGTTTTGAACGAAGCCGAACGCGGTGAAGATATTGCCAAGAAAGCATACAAAGACGCTTTAGCGGAGAATCTGCCGGCAAATGTGATGACGGTTGTGCAGGCACAATCCAATGAAGTTATGACAGCCCACGACAGAGTTAGAGATTTGCGTGATGCAACCAATGCCGCGACAAATTAAAGGGTAGAAATTTTTTCATTTTTAGTTTAGGGATTTGGGAGCAATTGCTCCCTTTTTTTGTTCTAAAGTTCAGTTTCCAACTCTGCCCAAACCTGCTTTCTCGTTTTCTTCGATATGCGGATGTTCGGGCGAAATTCTTATGCAAGCCGCATAATGTTTCGGTTTTATTTCAACCAACGACGGTTCAATTCGTTTGCATTCGGAAATCGCATACGGACAGCGCGTATTAAAATGGCAACCCGAAGGCGGATTTATCGGTGAAGGAACGTCGCCTTTTAAAATAATTCGTGTTCGTTTTGCTTCAATCTGCGGGTCTGGAACGGGAACGGCTGAAATCAAAGCCTTCGTGTAAGGCATTAACGGTTCTCGATAAACAGTCTTCGCGTCCGCCAACTCAACGATTTTACCGAGATACATAACAGCGACTCTATCAGAAACGTGGCGAATCGCTCGCAAATCGTGCGAGATGAAAAGATAAGTTAAGTTTTTCTCAGTTTGGAGTTTCTCCATCAAGTTCATAATCTGAGCTTGAATCGAAACATCAAGCGCGGAAATCGGTTCGTCCGCGACGATAAATTCCGGGTCAACCGCAAGAGCGCGCGCAATACCGATGCGTTGACGCTGACCGCCGGAAAATTCGTGCGGATAGCGTTTGGTAAAACGACGACTAAGCCCAACGGTTTCCATTAAATCCTGCACTTTCGCATCAATATTTCCGCCATTCGATAAATTAAATGTGCGAATTGGTTCGCCGATAATTTGTCCGACGGTCATTCGCGGATTGAGAGAAGCATACGGGTCTTGAAAAATCATCTGCAGATTTCTGCGTTCGTCGCGCATCGCGCCTTGCGAGAGATGCGCCAAATCTTTGCCGTTGTAAAAAACCTGTCCGCCGGTCGGTTCGGTCAGACGCAGAATTGCTTTCCCCAAAGTTGATTTGCCGCAACCGCTTTCGCCGACGAGTCCGAGCGTTTCGCCTTTTTTAATATCGAGCGAAACACCGTCAACGGCTTTGACCACGCGCCGCACTTTGCTGCCGCCAGTGATTCGGTCGAGCAAGCCACCGCCGCCGAGGTCGTAGTGAACCAGCAGATTTTGAATCGAGATTAAATTGTTTCCGTTTTGATTCATAAAAATAAGAAAAAATAAGAAGAGAAAAACTAACCGAGCGGATTTAATTCAATCTCCGCCTTTAAATTCATTTTGGTAGAATTTTCTTGTATAGATTCCGCATAAACTTCTTTCGCAAAATGGCACAACGAATAATGATTTGCGTTTATCTGCACAAACGGAGGATATTGCGCGTGGCAAATTTCTTTGGCGCGTTCGCAGCGCGGAACAAACGGACAGCCCGGCGGCAAATGCGCGACATCCGGCGGAAGTCCCGGAATTTGATAAAGGTCAGTTCCCTCTTCGTGCGCCGGGTCGGGAACGCTTCTCAGCAATCCTTTTGTGTATGGATTTGCTGGGGTTGCAAAAAGTTCGGCGGTTGGTGCTTGTTCGAAAACTTTGCCGGCATACATCACGATAATTTTATCGGTCATACCCGCAACCACGCCCAAATCGTGAGTAATCAAAATAACGCTCGTTCCCATTCTGGCTTTCAAGTCTTTAATGAGTTCGAGAATTTGCGCTTGAATCGTTACGTCTAAAGCAGTCGTCGGCTCGTCGGCAATAAGCAATTCCGGGTCGCACGACAAAGCCATCGCAATCATCACGCGCTGACGCATACCGCCGGAAAATTCGTGCGGGTAATTATCAATACGACTTTTGGCATCGGGAATGCCGACAGTTTCGAGCATTTTAACGGCGTGTGCGTAAGCCTGTCGTTTGTTGTGTCCGAGATGAAGTTCAGTAACTTCCATCAGTTGCGTCGATATTTTCAGAAACGGATTCAAGGATGTCATCGGGTCTTGAAAAATCATCGCAATCCGTTTGCCACGAATTTTCCGCACGTCATCAATCGAAAGTTTGCGAACATCAATGCCGTCGAAAATAATATCGCCATTAACGATTTTTCCCGGCGGTTCGGGAATAAGGCGCATAATCGAAAGATTCGTTACCGATTTGCCGCTTCCCGATTCGCCGACGATCCCCAAAGTTTCACCCTTTGAGAGCGTGAACGTGATTCCGTCAACCGCTTTGACCACGCCGTCTTCGGTTTGAAAATATGTTTTCAAATCGTTGACCGTTAAGATGTGTCCGTTTTGATTCATCATTCCTTAACCAAAATATTAAACTTTAAAAAATGAAATTCCGCGCGGCAGAGCCGCGAGGTATCAAAAGAAAAGACTCGGTTGACTTGAATCATTTACTTCGCCTTGATTTTTGACATACTGTTTGATTATTTCTTCAGTGGCGTGCGTCCCCACAC
>MWYZ01000025.1 GCA_002050365.1 Acidobacteria bacterium 28-1 | reverse complement strand
GGAAATGGAAAGAATTTCGGCTAAAACGATTTGTGAATTTTCTGAGAAAAGCCATCGAAAACTTGTACGGTTTGGTCAGCAAAATAGAAATGCTGAACTGAAATTAACCAAATTTGGAACTACTGAGTCTAGTATATCTTGATGGTCTTTACCGGGAATTGATTTAACCATTCCATGAACTATTTTATTTCTACTTTCTCGCCAGTTGTCTAGTGAGGTTTGTAAATCATCATAATACTTATCACTAATTGGATTAGGAACTTGTTTTTTCCATTTTGCAATAAGTTGACTAAAGTTTTTCCTTTCGGTTTTTTCATCTGCCACTAAAACCTTGGTTTTACAAAGGTAAGAGATAAGCCTATCTGAGATGATACTTTCTTCCAGGGTTACGGCTTCTAAATAAAAGCCACGTGCAATAGCTCCATTAATTCTTCCCCAAGCCTCTCTGTAGCTGAAATATTTAGTAGAGTTACCGTTCGGTATAGGTATAATTTGTACTTTCTTTGACATTTATTAATTAACTCCTTTTAAAGAGCATTTTAGTTGGAATTATATTCTAACATTCCCAATTTTTTCGGGCTTTTTATCTGATGTCGGTTTCAGATACGGCGCGTTTGCCTGTTCGCGCTTGTCCTGCGAATCGGACGAATGCCAGCGCATCCATTCCGAAGGCGCGTCGAAGGTTTCGCCGCCGTGTTGGGTTAGGCGTTGGCGGATGCGGCACATCACGGGCGTGTTGATGCCGACACCTGAGATGACGGCTTGACCTTTGGTTAAGGCGGGCAGTTCGGCGAGCATCGCGCGTCCGGCGCCTTCGACCGATTGGGCGACGGTTTGCTGGTCAATCGGGTTGACGATTCGCATAATGATTTGCGTCATACATTGCGAGAGAACGTCCTGGTCGAGTTTGCCCGGACGTTGGGTGATTAGCCCGATGCCGACTCCGAATTTTCTGCCTTCGGATAAAATTTGTTTCAGGATATTGGTGGACACGACGCTCGCGCCGGCGGGCGCGAAACGATGCGCTTCTTCGAGCAAGGTAAAGACCGGATACGGCAGATGATTTTCCGTGTTCGGCTGCGCTTCCTGGCGAACGGTCAAAACTCTGGCTTTGTTGACGCGGCGCAAAAGCGTTCCGACGATGACTTGCTGTTCGTGCTGTTCGATGTCGGAGAGTTGGAGAATCGTGCAGCGTCCGGGCGCGAACATATCTTTTAATTCGATGTGTTCGGTCGCGTGAAAAATCGTGTCGAGCTTGTCGAAACGCGAATCCATTCGCCACAGAAGACCGTCAATCGAAGACACATTGCCGCCGCCGTCTTTCTGATTCTCAGAGCCGAATTTTTGCTTGTTCACCTCGTCGCGCAAATCGTGATAAGCGTAGGCGTAATCCTGCCGCCGCTCGGCTCTAAGGCGTTCGTTCAAACTGCGAAACGCCTGCGCGAGAAAATGCAGCATTTTGTCGCTTGTTCCTTCGGGCAAAAGATATTTCACGTCGGCTTCGGTCAGAGTTGAAAAGCGCACCTTTATTTTGTCGGGCGTGAAGATTTTGACTTCGGGTTTATAGCCGTCCACGCCGAAAAACTGCGCGTCGCCCATAATCGAAGACATCGTATGATATTCGCCGTGCGGGTCAACAATCAAAACGGCGGCGCGGTTGTATTGGTTCATCAATTCTTCGACCAGAACGCCCGCCGTGTAGGATTTGCCCGAACCCGTCGAAGCCAGAATCGCCAGATGCGTCGAGACAACATCTTTGATGGAAAGCACGACGGGAACTTCGCCTTTTTTTCTCGTCAAAAGGCTACCGATATGCGCCGAGCCGACCTCCGCCATTTTCTTCGCGCTCAACATCTGCGCGAGCGTCTCCGACGATGCGAGATAAATCGCGTCGCCCGGATTCGGCGGAATGCGCGGGTTGTTAAAATCGTTCACCGATTTATCAAAAAACCCGATGGTCTCGACCTGAATCTCATAAATCTCACAAGCGTCGCCGTTCAACCCAATCAAAGAAGAAACTAGCGACGGCGGCGTGTTCGGGTCTGACAAAAAAGCGTCGGGCAAATTTCGCACGAGCTTTCTGCCTTTAATCGTGCCGATAATCTGCCGCTCGTTGTCGCCGTCTTTCGCCGTGTAATAAACGAATTCGCCGATGCGCGTCCGCTTGTTGTCTTTGGTGATAAAAAGATACTCGTGCGGCAATTCGCCCGGACCTTTAACCGTGCCTGTTAAAAAATCTGTTGTGGTCATAAATTTAATTTGTTTGAGACAAGTTTTCGGGGAAATTATATCACGAAAATTTAACCGAATCGGGAACAAATTATTAGAACCGGTGTCTAATCAGTTATCAAATTTCAGGAGGCGAAAAAGATGATATTAAATCTAATTTGAAGTATATCTGGTTGGCAATTGGAGTTTTTGCGATGAGCTTGATGATTTTTCTGTGGTTCGGTTATGATTCACAAAATCTTCAAAACACGATTCTCGTTCTTAACGGTCTGATGCTGATACTGTCTTTACCGTGCAGTCTTTTCGCCATTCCGGTGGTCGTTTTGGCAAATTATTACCTTGAGATAAATCCCGTTTCAACCGAAGGAATTTATCTCAATACGTTTTTTCTATTTATCTTGGGATTTATGCAATGGTTTTGGGTTATCCGCGTTTGGTCTCCGATCGAACCTCAGCTTCAAATGCTCGATTTGCTTACAGGAAAATCGAAATAGAAGTTTTACGATTTATGATATTTCGTTTTGCGATTCCAACGGGCGAACGCCGCTCGATAGAGTTTTGCAGAATAAGGATTCAGAATATAGGAATATTTAATTTGTTTGAGACAAGTTTTTGAGAGAATTATATCAGGAATATTTTTGCGAAATTGGGAACAAAAAAGGCGACAACGGTGTCTAAAAACTATCAAACATTAGGAGGCGTAAAATGAACGAGCGTTTTAAGTTGAGTCTTTGGCAAATCTGGTTGCTGATAAGTGCGGTTTCGCTGCTTTTGCCGGTTTTTCTGCCGTCGTCTGCCAATCCGCAAAACTTTCTTGCAAATGTTATCGGCACGGTGACGGTGACGATGTTTATTTTGTCTTTTCCGTCGAGTCTTTTCGGATTGCCGGTTATGTTTTTCGCGCAGTTTGCTTTGGACGTGAATCCGAATACGATGCAGGGAATGTATCTGAATCTTTTTCTGCTTTTTGTTCTAGGCTCGGTTCAATGGTTCTGGATTCTTCCGCGATTGTTGCGAAGCGAGCCTCGACTTCAAATGCTGAATTTGCTCGGCGGAAAATCTGAACCGCAACTTTCGGCGGTTCAGTTCGACGGCAACGTCAAATCTTGCGATTCTCAAGGTCGAACGCCGGTTGAGAGAATAATTCACGAAAAAGATTCGGAATAGATATTTTTAATTTTCAGACAAAAAATACAAAGCAACACTAAAATAAATTTTGTGTCGCTCGCGTGTTTCTTCGTGGTTAATTTCTAAAAATTATTCCTCATCCATCGCCGCCAGTTTTTCTTCGATGTCGTTTAGTTCGGTTCGCAGATTCGCTTCCATTGCGCTCGAAACTTCTTCCTGTTCGACTTGCGTCGCCTGCTCTTCCATATCGCGGTCAAGTTCCATCTGCAAATCGTCGTTGACAAGATTTAATTGCCGGTTGATTTCGTCGCGGCGTTTTTCCATTTGGGCTCTTGTTTGTTTGACTTCTTTCATAAATCTTCCTCGCTTGACAAATATGCCCGCGTTGCCGTTTGGGCTACTGACACCAATTACGCTTGAATGTGCGCTTCGACAAACCACAAAAGTTTATCAATTTCGCGCGAAACTTCCGTGAATAAATCAGCCGTATCCGCATCATCGAGTTTGTCCGCGTCGTCAATGTTTTGACGAATTCTTTTACCGAAATCCGCCATTGCCGTCGAGAGCGCGTCAACGTGCGCCGTGCCATCAAATATTTCGAGCGGATATTCGGAGAGCGAAGACCTTTGCGCGACGACCCGAGCCGTTCCCATCGCCGTTCCGCCGAGCGCGGTTACTCGTTCGGCAATCAAATCAACGTGCGCTTCGACCGCCGTTGCAACTTGGTCGAAGAGTTCGTGCAAGGCGATAAAATGATGTCCCTTGACGTTCCAATGCGCTTGTTTGGCTTGCGTTTTCAAATCAATCGCATCTGCCAGTCGCGCGTTTAAATGTTCGATAACCTTTTCCCTTTTTCCCTTCGCTAAATCGTTTTTTGTATTGTGCATAAAAATTTCCCTTACTTGTAAATTATTTCAACTTTAAATCCGCTAAAAATTAATGAAAGTTAAGCGACAATTACCGGAAAGTTTTTTGTGTTCTGCAAAAAATCGGCTTTTCTTGAAAATTAAAAACCGCCGCCTAAAGGCGGAACTCAAAACTTTTAAATAATCGTCGTAACAATCTCCCTAATACTTCTCTGCAAATCTCGGTCGTCGGTAATCGGTGACACGAGCGCGACCTCCGACGCGTCAATGGGAGCGATGCCTTTGGCAATTAGCTGCGCCGCGTAAATCAGCAGACGGGTTGAAACGCCTTCTTCGAGTCCGTGTCCGCGCAGATTGCGCACCTTTTGCCCGATGGTTACCAAATCCTTTGCCGTTGCTTCGTCAACGCCGCCTTCTTTAGCGACGATTTCCGTTTCGGATTCGGCGTTCGGATAATCGAACTCCATCGCTACGAATCGCTGCCGAGTTGATTGTTTCAAATCTTTCAAGATTGATTGATAGCCCGGATTATACGACACGACGAGCATAAATTCGGGCGGCGCGTCAACAATCGTTCCGCGCTTTTCAATCGGCAAACGCCGCCGGTCGTCGGTCAGCGGATGAATAATTACAACCGTATCTTTTCTGGCTTCGACGACTTCATCGAGATAGCAAATCGCGCCTGTCCGAACGGCTTTCGTCAGCGGTCCGTCGTGCCAAACGGTTTCGTCGCCTTCGAGCAGAAATCGCCCAACCAAATCAGTTGAGGACAAATCTTCGTGACAAGCGACCGTTATCAAAGGGCGACCGAGTTTGTAAGCCATATATTCGACAAATCTGGTTTTGCCGCAACCGGTCGGACCTTTGAGCATCACAGGCAGTTTTCCCGCATAAGCAGCTTCAAAAAGTTCGACTTCCCTTCCAATCGGCAGATAGTAAGGCTCGTTTTCAACTTTATATTTTTCGACAGCTAATTCCATAAATGATTACCTAATTAAAAAACTTATCTTATCATTCGCCGGAAATTCACCGCAAACGAAATGGTTTTTTATCAACGGTCTTTCTATTTTGTTTAATAAATCTTTAAATTAGAGTAACCTTTTTAGATTAGCGAATAGCGCCGTTTCAACATCAATAAATAACAAGGAATTTTCGATTGGAAGCAAGGTACGGGAACCGAAATGTTTTTCGCCGATGAGCGTGATAGCGACAAAGTAGCCTTCTCACCCGACTCGGAAAAAGGGCAGCCGAACGTCTTTTCGTTTGAAGACGAGACCTACAAAACCGGCACATTTTATCGCGCCGACGACAAAGAGTTTCCATTAAAATCTCCCGATTCCAAATGGTGCAAACTTATACTATGCAGGTCAGGCTATGTATTCAAGTATAAATGCGGAAACACGCACGATAGTCGAGTGTGGATTGGCGCCCTCGACTATCGTGCGGGCTTCTGCATTATGCTTGAAAACATCCTCATACCTGCATATATGAGAAAAGCATCGAAGGTGTAATGACTGCATAGGTATAACTTCAACGAACGCGCTTTGATAAATCTTGACGATATTTTCTCCGGCGTTTTGGAAAATTAACGAAACTTCCTTGACTCTCGATAATTTGTGATGTATTTTAACAACACTTTATCTAACTGCCGAACGTCGGGTTTGGCGACAATCTTTAAAATCCGAAACTTCTTGCGAACGCCGAAAATTTGTTTTTGGCAGTAGTTTTCAACCGAAATCTATTCGTGCGATTCGAGTCCGACTCGAAAATACTTTCTAAATTCAGGAGGAAAAATAAAGAATGAAACTAAGATACGCATTATCTATTTGGATAGCGGTTTTTGGCATCGCCGCCTTTTTGGGAACGCCGCTCGGAAGCTGGGCTTCGAATCGTTGGGGCTGTTATAAATACGCCGATTACGATATAAATTGGTATAACGGAGGAACGGGCGATTATTACAACATCTACAACGAAGAAGCAAAAACCGACTCAAACGCATGGAGTCCCTACACGGACATTTATTTAAGACCGTCTTCTTCGGGAACGACCGACCACGCGAACGCCTACAACGGCTATTACGGCTCGACCGGCTGGCTCGGACTTGCCGAACTTCGCAGCATCAGCGGCTGCACGATTTATAACGGACGGGCGCGCCTTAATCAAAGCTATCTCGACAACGGAAGCTATTCGCGCACCAACAAAGAGCACGTCGCCTGTCAGGAAATCGGGCATCTTTTCGGTCTGGAACATAATCGCGGCTCAAGCACAACTTGTATGAACGACCAGATTTTGACCGCGCCGTACCCGAACACGCACGATCGAGACTTAATCAATTCAATTTATTAAAAAGGAGGAAACAGCGAGAATGAAAATCAAACATTTTTTGTTAGGAACGATTTTGGCGGCGGTTGTCGGGTTGTCGGTTTCCGCGATGATAGGTTGGCAAAACCACGAAACGGTCGAGCAAGCCCGTCTTAGCGGCGAAGAATCCTGCGAAACGAAAAACAAGCCTAATAGTGCCGCCGTTTGGAAGGAAGTTTATTCCACGCCCGACCAATTGATTGCGGGCGTTGACGCGATTGTGCTGGCGGAAGCCGTCAATATTACACCAAGCCGTGTCGCTTATTCGGAAAACAGCGAAGACGAATTGCCTTTTGAACTCGTTGCATTTCGCGTGTCAAATCCGATTAAAGGTGCGAAAAGCGAAGAACTGGTCTATGTTGAACGCGCAGGCGGATTCGATTCCAAAGGACAACCGATTATCATTGATTTTGACGGCGGAAATTTTGAAATCGGCAAATCGTATCTGTTATTTTTGAAACAGCAGGAAGAGGGACCATATTTTTATCAGGTCAACGACCAGGGTCGCTATGACGTTGTGGGAGATGACCTGAAAGCCGTCGGTAACGACGAAACGGACAAGGTTAAAGGCTTTTTCAAAAACAAAACCGTCGGCGACGGACTGCGGATGGTCGAAGAAAAATTTGAGATGTTAAAGTCCGAAGGAAAATAATTTTCCCGCTTAACTGGCAATAAAAAATTCTCAAACTCCGTTGTGTTTTAACGCAACTATGAGTTTGAGAATTTTTTATTTGGTGAATTCGCTCGAAAATTATTTCGGCGTTGGAGAAGGCATACGGCACGGTGCGCTCGAATGCCAATGCACGATTTGCCAGCGTCCCTCGCGTTTTTCCAGCACGGCAGTGCCGAGTCCGCCGCTTCCTATTTTTCGTTCTTTGATGTCGGCGGAAAGCGTATATTTGGAAGTCAGAGCGTTTGTCCGGGTTTTCTAAGAAATTGAGAGAAAGATATTTTCCTCCTCTGAAAAGAAAAAGTTTTTTGTCCGATTAACTTTATCCGAGAGTTAAAGTTCAGGTTAGAGCATCAAAGTATTATTCGTCTAACAAAGAGCGACAGCCACATAACAAAATGCATGTTTCGGTAAGAGTGCTGGTTAAACATTTCAATTGAGAGTGCAAAATATTCCAAGTCAACAAAGTGCGTTATCGCGGGAAATATAAAAATATGAGAAAACTTGGTTGCTTAAATTGTCAATCTCACAAACGTTCCAACCAACATCCCAAGGTTTGCTTCCCCTTGATTTATTACGGAAAGAAGTCTAATCAATTTCACAAGTCCAGCAACAAGTAAGTCTGCGGGCTGTTTAATTTTGTCTAATTTTGTCATATTCTTAACGAATAACAAATTATTTCGGCAGTAGTGGAGAACTTCGGCAATGGCAACAAAACTTAAAAATTTAACATTTCTCTTTTTGACTGCGCTGTTGATTAGCGCAAATTCTGCAAGCATCGGCAACGCGCAAAAAACTTCGGCAATGCAGACATTTGCCGAAGACACGCATTCTTATTCAAATCCGCAAGCGGTCAGAGTGACTGCTGTTGACCTTGATTGGAATGTTTTGTTCGACAAAAAGATTTTGCAGGGAACGGCAATTTTAAGTTTTGGGCGCACTTCAAAAGAGAAAAACGCGCCGCTCATTCTCGACACGCGCGATTTGAAAATTGCCAAAGTCGAAGCTTCGAGCGATGATGGGAAAAGTTATAAGACGACGAAATTTAACATCGGCGTGGCAGATAAAATTTTAGGCGCACCGCTGACGATTCAACTTCCCGCAAATGCAAATCGCGTTCGCATTGCATATTCGACTAACCCGAATGCTTCGGGTTTGCAGTGGCTTGAACCGTCACAGACGGCTGGCAAGAAAACGCCGTTTATGTTTTCTCAAGCGCAGGCGATTCACGCCCGCTCGTTTATTCCGCTGCAAGATTCGCCGCAAGTTCGCGTAACCTATACGGCTCACGTCCGCACGCCGAAAAATCTGCTTGCTGTAATGAGCGCGGAAGGCAATTCACAAGATTCCGCCCGAACTGGCGATTACACATTCAAAATGCCGCACCCGATTCCGCCGTATTTAATTGCCGTTGCCGTCGGCGATCTGCAATTTCGCAGCTTGGGCAATCGCACGGGCGTATACACCGAACCTTCGATGATTGAGCGGTCGGCGAGCGAGCTTTCCGACACGGAAAAAATGGTTGAAGCGACCGAAAAAATTTACGGCGCATACCGTTGGGGACGCTACGATTTGCTCGTTCTGCCACCGAGTTTTCCGTTCGGCGGAATGGAAAATCCGATGCTCACATTTGCCACGCCGACAATCCTTGCGGGCGATAAAAGCCTTGTTTCCCTTGTCGCGCACGAACTCGCTCATTCCTGGTCGGGTAATCTCGTAACAAATGCGACGTGGCGGGATTTTTGGCTGAACGAAGGTTTTACAACTTACCTCGAACGTCGAATTATCGAAGCCGTCTATGGACAACCGCGCCGCGAAATGGAAGCGGCTTTGGGACGGCGGACGCTCGAAGAAGAATTAGCGGTGTTTGAAGAACGCGATGAAATTTTGCACGTTGATTTAAAGGGACGCGACCCGGACGAAGGTTTTACGCAAGTACCGTATGAAAAAGGCGCGTTATTTCTGCGCCATTTGGAAGAAACCGTCGGACGTGAAAAATTCGATAAATTTGTGCGCGGCTATTTCGACGCTCACGCTTTTCAAAGCATCACGACAGAAACCTTCGTCAATTACCTGAACAAAAATCTGCTCGATGCGAACCCGAATTCGGTCAGCCGCGCCGACGTTGACGAATGGATTTACAAAGCAGGTTTGCCGAAAAATGCGCCTCAGCCAAAGTCAGACGCTTTCGGCAAAGTCGAAACGCAGGCGCAAAGTTGGCTTCGCAACGACATCACGGCGAGTGGTATTAAAGCCAGCGCGTGGACGACCCAAGAATGGCTTCATTTCCTAACCAGTCTGCCCAACAATTTAGGCACGGGAAAAATGGCGGAACTTGACCGCGCTTTTAACTTATCGAAAATCGGCAATTCGGAAATTGCGTTTCAATGGCTTATGATGTCAATAAAAAATAATTACGTGCAGGCTTTTCCACGCCTCAAAGAATTTTTAACCACCATCGGGCGGCGCAAATTCGTCCGCCCGCTTTTTGAAGAACTCGCTAAAACGCCTGCCGGCAAAGAGCTTGCGGCCGCCATCTATACAAAAGCGCGTCCCGGCTATCATCCGATTACCGTCTCTTCGGTTGATGAAATCTTAAAGTGGAAGACCCGTTAAGATGTTCTTTACACTGTTAGTTTAGAGCCTGTGCAAATTAGAAACTCAATTGAAAATTTACTTCGGAACAGATGAAAACTGACGGATAATAAATAATAGATTGCTAATGTAAGCCGAAACTATCAATTATTATCTTTCATCTCGCATCTATTGCGAATCAATAAAGGTTGAGAAAATTGATTATAATTTACACAGGCTTTATTTAATCTTATGAGAATCAACATTAAAAAATAAAAAGTCAATCTTTAGTCGGGAACGCAGGCATCTTGCCTGCACAGGCGCGAAGCGCCGCAGAATTGTCGATTATCAACCGTTTTAGATTGCTAATGCAATCTGGCAGGCAAGATGCCTGCGCTCCCGACTAAGACACTTTTTTGTATTAACTGTTTGGTATTGATTCACATTTAATCTTTCAAATTTATGAATCCCAAAATTTTCCGTCAATTTCACTTCGGCATTGTCATATTTAGCTGTCTTTTTTCCGCATCTGTTTTTGCCCAAGGCATTTATTATCCGACTGCTGACAGTTGGGAACGGCGCCCGCCCGCACAAGCGAAACTCGATGCTGCAAAACTCAAAGAAGCTGTTGATTTTGCCGTGCAAAACGAATCGAAAGCACCGCGCAATCTCGAACTCGCGCATTATCAAACTTTCGGGCGCGAACCGTTCGGCGAAGCCGTCGGCGCATTCAAAGAGCGCGGCGACCAGGCGGGAATAATTTTGCGAAACGGTTACATCGTCTCCGAATGGGGCGACCCGCAAAGAGTTGATATGACTTTCAGCGTAACGAAAAGTTTTATTTCAACCGTTGTCGGTTTGGCGTTTGACCGCAAGCTAATCAAAAGTCTGCAAGAACCCGTGTGCGATTATTCCGCGCCGATTTCCGTTTATAACACGGGCGAAAAATTCGACGCGGCGGAACGATTCGGCAATTCGCGTTTCATCAATCTCTTTGACACCGAACACAATCGCCAAATCACTTGGGAACAACTTCTCAGACAAACGAGCGATTGGGAAGGAACACTGTGGGGCAAACCCGATTGGGCTGACCGACCTGACAAAGACGCGAATAATTGGCTGAACCGAAAAAGAAATGCGCCCGGCACCGTTTACGAATACAACGACGTGCGCGTCAATGTTCTCGCGCTCGCCGCGCTCAACGTCTGGCGCAAACCGCTGCCGCAGGTTTTGAAGGAAAATGTGATGGACGAAATCGGCGCGTCGAACACTTGGCGTTGGTTCGGCTACGAAAATTCGTGGATTGTTTTGGACGGAATGCCCGTTCAATCGGTCAGCGGCGGCGGACATTGGGGCGGCGGAATGTTCATCAACGCCCGCGATATGGCGCGTTTCGGACTTCTGACGGCAAGAGGCGGCAAATGGCGCAATCGGCAAATCCTTTCCGAAGCATTCGTCAAACAAGCCAAAACCCCGACCGCCGCGCAGCCGACCTACGGTTTTATGAATTGGTTTCTCAACACGGACAAAAAACTCTACCCGTCCGCGCCCGCCGCCGCATTTGCCCACGTCGGCAACGGCACAAATCTGATTTACGTTGACCCGGAAAACGATTTGGTAATTGTTTTGCGCTGGATTGAAAACGGCAAAATTGACGAATTTATTCAGAAGATAAACGAGAGTTTGAAATAACCGAAGGTGAATCTAAAAAGGTTAATTCCCGATATACCCGAACTCAACGACAAATTCATTTTCCTAACCGCAAAATATTTGAATTTAGAATTGATTAAAAATGGCGCGAAAATGAACAATTCGATTTTTGTGAAAACAGTTTGGTGAAATTATTTTTGTTAAATTTCAAGAGTCTGTTAAAATTCTCAATCATGAACGAACATATTCAAGCTATTTACGAAAACGGGATTTTGCGTCCTCTCACGCCGCTTGATTTGCCTGAAAACAGCGTTGTCGAAATTGACGTGCGCGACGTTTCCAAAAACGATTCGGATAAGGAAAAATGGCTGAAAGAGTTTGACGAATGGATGAATAGCCTCGACCCGAACACGTCGAATCTGACGGACGAGCAAATCAGCCGCGAAAGTATTTATGAAGAACAAATTTTGCGGCAAATATGATTTGGCTGATTGATACAAACATTCTTTTGCGATTGGTTCAAATAGTTGATAATGGAATCCTATTTTTAATAAATTATGAAATGCCCTTATTGCAACACTGGAATTAAACTTATTATAGAAGGAGAAAATACATACCGTTCTCAACAGCGGAATGGCGGTGAAAATGGAATTAAAATAATTCAAGGTTTTTGCTCTGAGTGTAATCAATTTATCGTTCTACTTGAGCAAGGGAAATATAGATGGGAAGATGATGCGGCAGAACTTGCTGATGCGCACAGCACAGAAATTATTTATCCTAAATTTATTTTAAGAGTTATAGCTAATGATGTCCCGCAAGAATACCGAAATGATTTTAATGAATCAAATTCAGTTCTTTCTGCAAGTCCGAAGGCAAGTGCCGCTTTGAGTAGAAGGTTGCTGCAACGACTGCTTCGAGAGAAATATAAAATAGTCGGAAAGAAGGATTTATCTCAGGAGATAGAAGAGTTTGTTAAAAAGCCCGATATTCCAATAGAAATCAAAAATGCAGTTGATGCAATCAGAAATATAGGAAATTTTGCCGCACATCCTAATAAACATCAAATTACCGGCGAAATTGTTGACGTTGAAGCAGGAGAGGCGGAATGGTTGCTTGATGTTTTGGAAGAGCTTTTTGATGTAACTTTTGTTCAACCTGCATTAGCGAAAATCAGAAAAGATAAATTAAATAATAAATTAGCCGCTTTTGGTAAACCTTCAATGAAATAATCTTAATAGGAATCTATGATTGAATTCACGGACGACAATATTCAAAAATTATTCGGTCACGAGGCTGCCGAAGATGAAGACCCAGAACGTTTAAAGAAGTATTACTTTAAGAGCAGTATTTATGACAGAATTGCCACCGACCTACCAATTAGAATTCTAGTTGGTCATAAGGGAATAGGTAAATCTGCTCTCTTTAAAATAGCCAAAGACCAACTGCCTTTCACATTTTTCAAAACAACCTGCGCCGTTGTACCGGCGCGACAGACAGAAGCCAAACTAAATACAGCTCATAGATGAGATTTTGTGATTCGTGGTAAAATTGATAAGAGAGGTTTCGGATTATGGAAGTTATGATAAATCTGACGGATAGAATTTTTGCTAACCTGTCAAGTGTGGCTGACAAATCGCGTCGTCGTGTTGACGAAGTGATTGTCGAAAAAATCGAACGCGATTTTGCGATTGATGCCGGAGAGTTGGAAAAGCAAATTTCCTTTTGCGCGGACGAAGAGATTTTCGAGCTTGCCGAATTGCGGATGCCGCCGAAACAAGACGAGCGTTTGAGCCTTTTACTTCAAAAACAAGGTGAGCGGGATTTGACGGCCGCCGAACAAAAGGAATTGTGGGAATTGATGGAATCGAACAGGCTAACCACTTTAAAAAAGGCTTTTGCGTTACGCGAGATTGCGCGGCGCGGTTTGAATGGCGAAGATTAAAAAGGATTTAGAAGAAAAGATTCGCCGCGCGGCGAAGAATCGTTGCGGCTACTGTCTTAATCCGCAGGAATTGATGCCTTACAAACTCGAAATCGAACATCTCGTTCCGAAGGCTTCGGGCGGCGAAACCGTCGAAGAAAATTTATGGCTCGCCTGCCGTGAATGTAACTCTCACAAAGCGAAGAAAGTCGAAGCGATTGATAATTTGACTGAGAAAACCGTGAAACTTTTTAATCCGCGTCGGCAAATTTGGAGCGAACACTTTGAGTTTAGCCAAGACAACACGGAAATAATCGGCAAAACCGCCTGCGGACGCGCTACAATTAAGAGTCTGCAAATGAACAATTTTTATCAAACAACCGCACGCTCGGCTTGGGCTGAAACGAATAAATTTCCGCCGAAAGATTAATGCGAAAATTTCAACTCATCGCACGACATTGAAATTAACCACCAACCGCCTTTCACATTTTTCAAAACAACCTGCGCCGTGTTGTAACCCAACGCGGCAAAGAAAATCTTTTGTAAGAATTTCTATTGTGTTTTCTTCAAATTTTATTTTTGAAAGCTGCCAAAAAAACCTTGCTATAAAAATAATTTTGGTGTAAAGTCCATTCCATAAGTTTACACGATAGTTCTTTCAGTAATCTTTAATTTCAAATCCAATCGTTTAGATTCCAGCTTTCTTAAGTAAACAGGAGGCTACGAGAATATTGCGGGAAAAAACCGGGAGGCTAAATATTTTAGCACTTCTACTAACACTTTTGGCTTTTGCCGCAACTGCTGTTGTTGCGCAAAACGGCAGATTACAAACAAAAGGGTATCAAGTTAAATCTAAAAGTTTAGAACGAGCTTTTGAGAAGGCGGCTGTCGAATTCGGCGTTCCAAGCGAATTGTTA
The DNA here is from genome assembly GCA_002050365.1 of Acidobacteria bacterium 28-1. Lineage (GTDB taxonomy): Bacteria > Acidobacteriota > Blastocatellia > Pyrinomonadales > Pyrinomonadaceae. Next base: position 246 of record MWYZ01000025.1, on the reverse strand, counting down.
AAAACAATCGCGTACTCAGAAACTCATTTTGACAATCACAAAGGCGAACCAAGTATAGATAACGGCTACGGTGTAATGCACTTAGCCGACAACAACGAAAATCAATCGCTTAATCGCGCTGCCGCGACGCTTCAAGTTCCGGCAGACGTTTTGAAAAAAGACGATTGGCAAAACATCAGAGGCGACGGCGATTTTGCGCGAGCCATAAATTTTCTTCGACGGTTTCGCCGCCCGAAGCCTTCGGAA
>MWYZ01000003.1 GCA_002050365.1 Acidobacteria bacterium 28-1 | reverse complement strand
CCTCCGTGACGGTTGTCGTTGGCGTACAAACATTACCGCCCGGCGTCGGCGTCGGATTCGGCGTCGGCGATGCAACTGGTGTTGGCGATGCACCCGGTGTCGGCGATGCAACTGGTGTCGGCGATGCGACCGGTGTCGGCGATGCAACCGGCGTTGGCGATGCAACTGGCGTCGGCGATGCAACCGGTGTCGGCGTCGGCGTCGGCGTCACCCCGCAAGCGTCTATCACTGCCAAAGTATATGTGAACGGCAATGGCGGATCCGGCGCACTTGGCGTATTTTCAAACGTCGTTACCACTACCGTGTAATTTCCAGCCGCTAATGGCGTGGTGGTAATGATTCTTGATTGTAAAACTGTGCCGTTAAGATCGTCATTAGCGGCAATCGCGTTAGCACAGGGCATCGCCGGGTTAAAGCCGCCCGGACCATAAAGTACCAGAAACGTATCTGCACCGGCTGGCGTGACTGAACCACCGTTTTCTGGCAAGAGACTTGCCGTTAAGTTGCTTGTGCAACTCAGATTAAACGTATAGGCGTCGTAATGCACGGCTGTTCCGAATGTAGAGAGACCACAGGTTCCGCCTTGAGTAAAGACGACTGGGCGATTAAAGGTCGGGTCACTCAGAGTAAGCACGCCGCTAAACAAGCGCGTGATCAAAGGTGAATCCCCGCTTAGGCTGTTAATAAAGGAGTTATCTAACGTTCTGTTAATCTCCTTCTCAATTCTTCTTTCTTGCTCGTAATTATTGTCTTGCATCTGCACCGATGGTTGCCACAGGAAAAAACTCACTATGGCGACCAGTGCAATGATGGATAGTTGAAAAAACAACCTGAGATTGTTTTGGTTGTTTGACGAAATAAACTTCTTAAAGTCTTTCATTTGTAGGTCTCCTTATTTAAGAATTTGCCTCTCAATATAAATATAAAAGGCATAAAATGGTAGCAAATCACTCGAAAAAACCCTTTTTTATTTTCGACTGCATTTGCTTGAAAAGTAAATTGATTGTGACGCCGCCACTTAAGTGGGATGTCTTAGGGGCAGGCACTTCCTCACACTATCAAAAATTTAGTCAAAACACAACTAACTTAGATTTTTATTATGATAAAGATTTTTGCTATGTCATTTGTAAGATACTAGCGATGTTATACTAATGTTGTAATCCTCCAAAAGGAGGATGCGGCTAATAATCTTTTTTAGTTTTATAATGATGAGAACAATTGCCGCGAACCAAGTGTTTTCTGGAAACATCGGTTAGGAAAATACACCTTAAAGAGTTACCATATATTTTTAATATAAACTTTTTCTTGCGAATCTTCGGGCAAAAAATTACCGAAATTTTTATATTACGGTTTTGATGTATTGGGACTTGATAAAACCTTCGCCGCAGCAGGTTTCAAAAACATTACCGATGAGTGTCTTAGTTTTTTATTTAGGTATTTATAAAATCTGAAACGATAGGTTGTTTCGCTGAACTGTTCCAAGTCGTACATTTATGCCGATTAAAGATTCAGAAATGCAATCATCTATTGACGATTACTCCAGTGCAATATTTGAACAATCCCCGATCAGCATCCAAATAATGTCGCCTGACGGGTATACTGTCCGGGTAAATAAAGCATGGGAAGAGTTATGGGGAGTGACGCTTGAGCAAATCAAGGAATACAACATCCTCGAAGACGAACAACTTGTTAAAAATGGCGTGATGCCGTATATTAAGCGAGCCTTCGCTGGTCAATCTGCTGAAATTCCGCCCGTTCTTTACGACCCCAATAAAACCATTCCAGGTGTATCTTCTCACGTCCCGCCGCAACGTTGGACTAAGGCGGTTATTTACCCTATTAAAAACTCAGACTGTGAGGTGCAAGAGGTTGTTCTCATGTACGAGGATATTACCAATCAGATACTTGCCGAAGAGAAAATAAAAGCCAGCGAATCACGTTACAGATTGCTCTTGGAATTTTTCATTAACATCACCGAGCGCAAACAGATAGAAGAGCGTTTGCGCGAATCTGAAGAACGTCTACGCTTAATGACGGGCGCCGCGAGAATGTATTCTTGGGAAATTAATTTGACGACTCAAAAGATCAAATACTAAAAAAATGTCGCTTCGATGTTCCATTTGGATTTATTGCCGAAAAACTTCGAAGAATTAATGGCAATCGTTCATCCGGAAGACCGAGAACAGTCTTTGCGAGAGTTTGAGCGCGCTCTTAGCGAAACCGGCACTTTCACACATCAATATCGCGTTGTTAATTCGGCGAAGAAAACAATCTGGCTTGAATTACATGCCGTAACCATTCGCGACGCACAAGGCAATCCGGTCAAACTTATCGGCATTACGCAAAATATCACCGAACGTAAACAGATGGAAGAAGTCCGGCATACTTGGGCTGAACGACTCGAAGCGGCACGCGAAGACGAGCGCCGACGCCTCTCTCACCAACTGCACGATGATATCGTCCAGCAATTGGCGGTCGCGTCCATTAAGCTCCTGCGACTTGAAAAAAGACTGGTTGAACTCTTGCCCGAAGAAAATGCCGTATTTTCCGAACTGGTAATGGCGCAAGAGCTTTTACGCAGAAACCAGCAATCCCTGCGTCAGATGGCGCACGTTCTGCACTCGGGCGTTTTAGAGCAGTTTGGGCTGATAGAAGCTTTTCGCAAGTTTACGAGGAATATAGATACTCTTTTAAAAGAGCAGTCTATAAATTTCTCTCTTAATCTGCCTTCAAACTTCCCGCGTTTAGAGCCGATTGTTGAAAACGGTATTTATCGAACAGTGCAGGAAGCAATAATTAATGCGCTCAAACATGCTCAGGCGAAATTAATTTCGCTCCGCCTTGCCGTCAAGAGCGATTTGGCTTTAGTCGTTATCACAGATGACGGATGCGGTTTCGATACGAAGAAAACCGAGAACGGTGGCATCGGAGTCGTAAGTATGTATGAAAGAGCCGAAATAATCGGCGCAAAGCTCGATATTGCTTCGCAAAACGGAAAGGGGACGACCATTACGCTCGAGGTTTCTCTCGAAAAGAGCAGACGAAAAGAGCAGACACTTTCACAAACGCACTAAGTTGAAGCTGCCGCTTTTCATTCGTTTTTAACAAAATTTGTGTTTTTAATGATAGTTTTCCTGTTTGGTTAGCGCATATATGTGGAAATGATTTATTTTACGAAAATATTATCTTTAGCTTCCGTCTAATGATATTGTGAAAAGATTGCGGTTGAAATTTTTATTCGTCTTCTGAGACCTTTTTCGCTATTTCGGCGAAGTTCAATTTTTAGAAGACGATTACCGCAAAATTTAAGATTGAGCGCTGGTGTATCTTCGTGAATGCTAAGGAGTTTTCGACGGAATTAAGATGACTACGATTGTAATAGCCGATGATCATGAACTGGTGCGGGAAAGTATTGTCTCGCTGTTGCGCGAAGTATCAGGTTTTAATATAGTCGGTCAGTGTTCGAACGGACGCCAGGCGGTTAAGATGGTTGATCACTTTCGCCCGGACGTTGCCATTGTTGACATATTTATGCCCGAACTAAATGGGATTGATACGGCGCGGCAGATACGCAAAATTAGTCCTTCGACGCGCATTATCGTCTTGTCCATTTACACCGACGAAGCCTGCATTCGAGATATGGTTAATGCCGGAGTTTGCGGTTACGTCGTCAAAAGCGGAGCGGCTCAAGACTTGGTCGAGGCAATTCGCACGGGTTCGAGAGGAAAAGTTTATTTCAGCGAAGAAATTGCCGCCACTGCCGAAGGGATTCAAAATAAAAAAGGCAAACGCAAAAACAATTCTTCACAAACCGAATGCCCACTCACACAACGTGAACGAGAAGTGCTGCAACTTATCGGCGAAGGACATTCTTCGGTGGAAATCGCCTCTAAACTGAAAATCCGCGAAACAACCGTTAAGACTCACCGAAATAATCTGATGGACAAACTTAAGGTGCGCAGTGTAGCCGGTTTAACGCGGCAAGCGATTCGGCTGAAACTCGTTTACGTAGAGTGAAATAATAACGACGACTGATGTTTACTATCAAAATTATATAACATTAAAATTTTGATTAGCACAAAGTCTGCTCTGATTTAATCTAAAACTTTCGTTAAAATAAAAAAACAATAATATACACAATATATCGCTGTCTAAATTTTTTGTTACAGACGACATAAATAATTGTTTTTGCAATAAAAGTTTTAACGAGCGAAAATTGCAGGAAAAAACCTGTCTGCGACAAACGAACAGGCAAAAGAGTTCTGAACAAGGATGATAAGGATTTTATCGGTGTCATATTAATTATGTAATCCTCTAAGCTCGACTTTATCCATTTTTAGAGAAGAAGTTTCTCTTGATTTTGTTGATTTTATTAGGTCTTGCAAATAAAGCGGTTATATTTTCCAAATGTCCTGGCTTGGCTGGATATTAAGAAAACTCAAGCCAACCACGATTTTATAAGGCTTTTATTTGCATCATCAATATCAAAAATGGATAAAGTTGAGCTAAGAAGCTGTTTGAAAACTCTTTAGTTCCGTTAGGAACGGCATATTTGTAGCTTGAAATTTGTAAAAATTGCTTGAGTTCCGTAGGAACGACATATTTTTATGTCGTTGCTCTGCAACTCAAGCCATTTATTTTGACAAATTCTATAAATATTATGCTCCTACGGAGCTACGTCAGCGTTTTCAAACAGCTTCTAAGAATGAGGACGCGGCCAAAATTCTATTATTTAGGCGAGGATTTTTATCAAAATAAATGACTATTTTATGCTGTATTCACTGCGGCATTGCATTGCTTCGAGACACACCGAAAATCAAACCGACCCGATAACTCTATCAGAACTGCTCGGACACGGAGACTTGAAGACTTTGAAAAGATATGCCCGCCCAAGCTTTGAGCACAAAACCCAAGCTATTGAGCGAGTGGAAAAATTAAATGCAAAAGCAGTCTAAAACGGCAAAAGGTTACGTTTTTAGATACAGGAGTTTGGTGTTAGTATTTAAACGTCTTGCAAACAGCTGATTAAATTAGACTTACGAAGGACAAGAAATAAGTTCTATATGAAACTTCGCATACTTTATCACGGAAACTGCTTTGACGGCGTTTCTTCTGCCGCCGTTTTCTCAAAATTTTATCTGGCTAAATTTGCCAAGGATGCAGAAATTTTCTATACGCCGACGATGCACAAAGCGGGCAATGCCTTCGACCGCGAGCAGTTCGACGGCGACGAAAACGCAATTGTCGATTTCAAATACTGCGCCGACCAGCGTCTCGATTGGTGGTTCGACCATCATCAATCGGCGTTTCTCACGCCCGCCGACGAAGCGCATTTTCGCGCCGACGATTCAGGGAAAAAATTTCTCGATACGACGAGCAAATCCTGCGCTGAATTTATCGCTCGCATCGTTCGGGAAAAATTTAATTTTGAAGACCGGAGTCTCGCCGGGTTGATTCATTGGGCGCACATCATTGACGGTGCGTTATATGAATCGCCCGCCCAGTGCGTCGAACTGCGCTCGTCCGCGCTCAAATTAATGCAGATTATCGAAGGCGAGAAAGATGCCGGTTTTATCGAAAAAATTATCCGCGATTTGACCGAAAAAAGTCTTGATGAAGTGGTGAGCGGCGCGGAGATCCAGGCGAAATTAGAGCCAATTCTCGAACAACATTGGAACACGGTCAAGCTAATCAAAAGAAAAGCGACGTATTCGCGCGGCGTAGTCAGTTTCGATTTGGTTGGTGAAGGCATTAACGGTTACAATAAATTTATTCCGTATTATTTTTATCCCGAAACGACTTATACGGTGTCTTTGTCGCAAAGCTCGTTCAGGACGAAAATCTCGGTCGGTTCTAATCCGTGGTCGCCGCGCCCGCGCTACCACAATATCGCGGAAATCTGTGAACGCTACGGCGGCGGCGGACACGCAGTCGTCGGCGCGGTTTCGCTCAAACCCGAAGATTTGGAATTGGGCAGAAAGTTTATGCGCGAAATTATCGAAGAATTGCAGTTTGAGGAATAGATTGTTTCAAACATTTACTACTAAATATTTCAATAATTGTTACAATAATCATCTGTAAAAACCACATTGTAAATTTAGTTCAAGCAAATTAAAACGTCATTTTGGAGGAACATAAATGAATTGGAAGTTCAGGGTATTGCTCGGAGTTTTAGTATTTCTAGCCGCCGTTGTGTGGATTAAACTACCGTCGCAGGCGCAGAATAATCAAAAATCTTCGGCGGAGAAATATAACGAAGCGGCAAGGAAAACGGTAACTCAAGTGGGAGAATTTTCCGTCGTTAAGCCGTCGGCTTTCGGCGCATCCGAGGCAGTCAGGGATATGCCGAACAGCGTTCCGGACGCTCATCTGCGCCGGGTTTTTTATTTAACTAAAGATCAGCTTCGCGTATCGGCACTCGAAGACGAAGCCATCGCCAAAGGGATCACCCCAGAACAATTACTTAAAGAAATTAACCCATTTAACACAAGAGAACTCAAGAAGGTTATTCCGGGTGCTGGCGCGGGCGAAAAATTCAAAGACCCGCTGATGGACAAATCCGTTCAATCCGACGCTCCGCAAGCGATGCCGCCACCGGATTTAACTTTCAACGGCAATACCCAAGCCGACAACGCTTCGCAAGGCATCGGCGGGGTTCTGCCGCCGGATACAATCGGAGATGTCGGTCCAAACCATTATGTTCAGGCGATAAATCTCGTTTTCAGCGTTTTTAATAAAACGGGAGCGAGAGTCGCCGGACCGGTTAGAATGAGCAGCTTATTTGCTAGTTTGCCTACGGGAAGTCCGTGTCGCCTCAACAACGGCGATCCGACAGTCGGTTATGACCAATTAGCAGACCGCTGGGTTTTAACGCAATTTGCGCTGCCGACGGGAAGTACTCCGCCGACTTATCAATGTGTCGCCGTATCGCAGACGCCAGACCCGACGGGCGCATACTACATTTACCAATATCTTTACCCGAATAATGTATTCAACGATTACCCAAAATTCGGCGTGTGGCGCGACGCATATTATATGACTGCCAACGAATTTGGCAGCAGCGGTTTTGCCGGAGCGGGAATGCTCGCATTTGATCGAGATAAAATGCTGGTCGGCGATCCTTCGGCAATTTTAATTGTTCGGCGAGTATCAACTTCGGGCGGCGTTCTGCCGACTGATATTGATGGATTCGGCGGACCGCCGACCGACCTCGACCATATCTTTTTGGAATTTCGCGCCAACGAATTCGGCGACCCGTTTGACGGGGTTCGCGCTTTCCGCTTCAAACCGGATTTTATTAATCCCGCCAATACGATTTTCCAGGTTCTTCCGGATGTTCCATTAGCTGAATTTGACCCGCGAAATCCGACAGGTCGGTTAGATATTGAGCAGCAAGGCGGCGCAAACTTAGACTCGATTGCCGGACGCCTTATGCACCGAATGGCGTACCGCAATCTCGGAACGCAAGCCGCTCCGATCAACGCCTACACAGCTAGTTTTACGGTTAACACGAGCGGTCTTAACCCAACTACCGCCGCAACTTATGACGCGGGCATTCGATGGTTCGAGTTGCGCCGCACGGCTAATTCAACCATTTCGGTATTTGACCAGGGCACGCAAGCCGACGCGAGCGGGACTGCCGGAGCCAGATTGAATAATTGGATGGGCAGCATCGCTATGGATAATCGCGGCGACATTGCACTCGGTTACAGTCAAGCAGGACCAAATCAAAATGCGGATATTAAAATTGCCGGGCGCACCAATAATGTGGCGAACAGCAACACTCTAAACGAAGGCGAGGCTTTATTTTTCGACGCAACCGGAGCGCAAACCAGCACCAGCGGGCGTTGGGGCGATTATAGTTCGCTGAATCTCGACAGCGAAGACGATTGCACATTTTGGTACACGCAAGAATACTACGCCGTGGTGAGTACGAGTAATTTTTCGACCCGAATCGGAAAATTTAAGTTTCCGCAATGCACTCCCGCGCCGAAGGCGACGATTACCGGCACGATTACATCCTGCTCGACCGGCGCGCCGATTTCGGGAGCGTTAGTTGATTCGACCGGCGGATTTGCCCGCGTAACCAACAGTGACGGCACTTTTTCAATGAGCGTGGCACCGGGAACCTATACGGTTACAGCAAACAGGCCGGGCGGATTTATTACCGCTTCGCAAACCGTAACTGTTACCGATGGACAAACGACAACCGTCAATTTCTGTTTAACGGGAATAGCCGTAGTCGCATCGACAGGTCCGGCGATTACCGCCGAAAATTGCGGAACACCGAATAATGTGCCTGACCCGGGCGAACAGGTTACCGTTAGTTTACCGCTACAAAATACGGGCGCGGCAAACACGGGAAATTTGACGGCGACACTTCAGGCAACGGGCGGCGTTATAAACCCGACTCCAGCATCGCAAAATTACGGCGTAGTTAATTCGGGCAGCGCGGCAGTTACAAGGGATTTTACATTTACTGTTGACCCGAATCTGCCTTGCGGAAGCACTATTACATTGACTTTCGTTATCAGCGACGGCGCAACTAAATATCCAACTGTAACCAGAACCTTTACCACTGGTATTCGACCGGCTACTTTCAGTCAAAACTTTGACGGCGTGTCTGCTCCGGCTCTGCCTGCCGGATGGACAAATGTTCAGTTGAGCGGAACGGCGATAAATTGGACGACTACGACAACAATGCCGAATTCACCGCCAAATGCGGCGTTTGCAAATGATCCGACAACTGCAAATTCGTCGGCGCTGGTCAGTCCGCCGATTTCCATTCAAGGTACCGATACGCAGATTACGTTCAGGAATAATTACAATACCGAAGACGGCTTTGACGGAATGGTGCTGGAATTTACGACGAACAGCGGCTCGACTTGGACGGATATAATCACCGGCGGTGGTTCGTTCGTCAGTGGCGGTTACAATGGAACTATCACGGGAAGTCCGCTTGGCACACGAACGGCTTGGACAGGCAATTCCGACGGCTATATTGATACAGTGGTTGCCTTGCCGGCAGCATTAAACGGACAAACCGTGCAATTCCGTTGGGTAATGGCTTCAGACGTTGGAGTCGGCGGAGCGGGAGTGCGAATAGATGATGTGCAAATCTTGGGAGCGCGAGTGTGCAACACGTGTGGACCAAATGCCTGTCGCCTCCAACGCCGCAGCGATTTCGACGGCGACGGTAAATCCGACATCTCCGTCTTTCGCCCGTCAAACGGCACTTGGTATCTGCTTAATTCATCTTCCGGTTTTTCAGCCATCCAATTCGGACAAGCAGGTGACCGAGCCGTGCCAGCCGATTATGACGGCGACGGGAAAACCGATTTAGCCGTTTATCGCGCAGGTGTTTGGTATCTGCAAAGAAGCACAGCTGGATTCTTGGGCGTGAGTTTCGGGATCAGTGAGGACGTTCCGCAGCCGTCGGATTTTGATGGCGACGGACGAGCCGAGCTAGCGGTCTTCCGACCGTCGAACCGCACCTGGTATGTGATGAACATACTGACCAACCAATTTAGCTTCGTACAATTCGGGCAGACGGGCGATAAAGCGGTGGTTGGAGATTACGACGGCGACTGTCGAGCCGATTATGCCGTTTTCCGCCCGTCGGTCAGTACTTGGTATGTGCTGAGGAGCAAGCAAGGCTTTACAGCTATCCAATTTGGAGCTTCATCTGATACGCCGGTGCCAGCCGATTATGACGGCGACGGCAAGACGGATGTGGCGGTTTTTAGAGCATCAAATGCGACGTGGTATTTGCAGCAAAGCGGGCAAGGCTTCACAGCCATCCAGTTTGGCAATTCGACTGATTTGCCTGTGCCGGCAGATTACGACGGAGATGGCAAAGCAGATGTAGCGGTGTTTCGTCCGTCAAACGGCTCGTGGTATCTACAGCAAAGCACGAACGGTTTCTCGGGCGTGCAGTTCGGCGAATCAACTGACCGACCGACTCCGAATGCCTTTGTTCCGTAGTTTTAGAAATCAGTAAAAATAGAAGCGGGCGAAAATTCCTTTTCTAATTTTTAGGTTCTGTAAACTTTTCCCAAAATCGCTTATTAATTAAACGATTTTGGCTATAACATAAAGCCGAAGTCACAAATTTATAGACTTCGGCTTTTAATTTTTGACTTTTTCGCTCGGAATCGGCAAATCCGATGGTTTTGGCAATTAATAAAAAAATTTAGAAACAAGAAAAATTATAACCACCGGCTTTTTTATTTTTCTTGTTTTTGTAGTGTAAAATAGCGTGTAGCGCAAAAAATCAGTCAATTTATATTGCCGCAGATTTGTATCAAAATGTTATTTTCAAAAACAACTGAAAAATTTTCACACTTTAACAGCCCGCAAATGATTTTTGTTTTTTTCATTTGCGCCATTTTTTTATTTTCTATGAAGACACACGCGCAAAGCGAATCGAAAAACGTCCCGAAAAATTGGCAAACATTCGCCGAACAAACCGATTATCAAAAAACTCCGCGTTACGCGGAAACCATCGCTTACGCGCAAAAGCTAGATAATGCTTCGGATTTAATCGTCTACAAATCTTTTGGCAAAAGCGGCGAGGGCAGAGATTTGCCGCTTCTCATCGCTTCCAACGGTAAAACATTCACGCTTGAAGCAGCACGACGCAAGGGCAAAGCGATAATTTTAATTCAAGCCTGCATCCACGCGGGCGAATCAGACGGCAAAGACGCGGGTTTAGCTTTACTTCGAGATATTGCAATAACTAAAACTCGCGCCGATTTACTCAAAGACACGGTTATTCTATTCGTGCCGATTTATAACGTTGACGGACACGAAAATTTCAACGCTTTTAATCGCATCAACCAAAACGGTCCTGAAGAAATGGGTTTCCGCGCGACTTCTGCAAATTTAAATCTTAACCGCGATTATATGAAGGCGGATGCACCCGAGACTCGCGCTTTTCTAAAACTCTGGAACGAATGGAAACCCGATTTTCTCATAGATTGCCACGTTACCGACGGCGCGGATTTTCGCTATAACGTAACTTACGAATTCGCTCATCACGCGGAAGTTTCGCCATTTATTAAAGATTGGATGAACGAGCATTTCGATAAAAACATCGTCCCAAAAGTCGAACGAGAAGGCAATCTTTTAACACATTATTTGCAGTTCGACGGACGCGAAGTTTCTAAAGGAATCGAAACTTTTATTCCTACGCCGCGTTTTGCAACCGGCTATGTTCCGCTCAGAAACCGCGCCGGATTGTTGATTGAAACTCATTCTCTTAAGCCTTATAAATCTCGCGTGCGCGGAACTTACGACGTTTTGCGCTACACAGTTGAAGAAATAAATCGAAACAAGGCGAGTCTTTTTGAAGCGAACAAAAAAGCCGACGCGGAAACCGTCGAGCGCGGAAAAACTTTTGACGATAAAAGACAATTTCCGCTTCGCCTTGAAATTACAAAAAAATCAACCCAGTTTGATTTTAGAGGCGTAGAATATAAACTCGAAGACAGCGAAATTTCCGGCATAAAACGAATTGTTTACGGCACGAAACCGCTCGACATCACGATTCCGAAATTTGATGAAGCCAGAATTTCCGCGTCCGCCGCGCCGCCGCTTTACTACATCGTTCCGCCGCAATGGAAAGACGCGATTGAAGTTCTCCAAATGCACGGCGTTCAATCTCAAAGATTGCAAAAACCTCTAAAAATCGAAGTCGAGAGCTATCGTTTTGGCGATGTGAAATTTGCCAACGCCTCGTTTGAAAATCGCGTTCCGGTGAACTTTAAAATTAATCCAATAAAAGAAACGCGAGAGTTTCCGGCAAACTCGCTAATCGTTCCGCTTGCACAGGAAACGGCGAATGTAGCGATTCATCTTCTCGAACCGAACTCGCCAGATTCGTTCGCGTATTGGGGATTTTTCAACGCGATTTTCGAGCAGAAGGAATACGGTGAAGGTTATGTTCTGGAAAAATTAGCCAGTGAGATGCTGGCGAAAGATGCGAATTTGCGGAAAGAGTTTGAAGAAAAATTGAAAGACGAAAAGTTTGCAAAAAATCCGTTTGCGCGTTTGAGTTTTTTTTATGAACGCTCACCGTATTTTATCAATCAACGCATCGGAATTTATCCGGTTGGACGAGTCACAAAGAAATTGAACGAAAATATTTTGAGATAAAATTAAAAAACATAAAACCGTAAATTTTTGAATAATCTAAATGAATTAATGTTAAAATTTTGTCGTTTTCTAAAATGACTTCCGCCGAAAAATATCAGAACACGATTGATGAAGCGATTGCGCGTTTAATTTCACGCGCCGGAAACTCGCGCGGATTGGAAGCGTCGGATTTGCGCGAACGAATTACTAAAGCAGTCGAAAAATATCTTTTGAGAGACGACGAAAACGCGTCGGGCGCAGATGTGAAAAGTTTTGTTGAAGAAATCAGAGCCGACGATCTGTGTTTGATAATCGCTTGCGAACGCGGCGATGAAAAGGCTTGGGAAGATTTGGTCGGAAGTTTTGATTCGAAGGTGAAATCGGCGGCGCGGAAGTTTGCTAAAAATGCGGAAGATGCGGAAGATTTGGCTGGTTCGATTTGGGCGGAACTTTACGGACTGAAAAAGGATGCCGGCGGTCGATTAAAAACTAAACTTTCGTATTATTCGGGACGCGGAAGCCTCGCCGGTTGGCTTCGCGCCGTAACGAATCAATTGGCGGTTGACCAATTTCGCAAAGAATCAAAATTCGTCCAAATCGAAGAAGCGCGTGAATTTGAAAATTTAGCGAACGAATCTTCGGAAAATTCGGACAATAATTTAGTCGTGGCGAAAAGCGAAAATCCCGAAGAAACGTTCAGCGCAAGACAAACTGAAAAGGACGTTTCCGCCGCGCTCACACAAGCGATTGACGAACTTGGCGCGGAAGATAAATTGATTTTAAAACTTTATTATTTTGACGATTTAAAATTGAAAGACATCGGCGCGACTTTAGGTTTTCACGAAGCGACAGCGAGCCGAAAATTAGTTCGGATTCAGACGGAAATCAGAAAATCGGTCGAGAAAATTTTGCGTTCTGAACACGGTTGGAAGCAAGAAGAAGTCAAACGCTATCTGTCGGATGCAGCATCAAAACTCGGCATTAGTTTCGAGAAACTGTTGGCAATCTTCGTCGTTGCCATGCTCTTGCAAGATATTTTCCAAACCGGCGTTCTCTAATTTGGGATTAGTAAGATGAAAAGTGAAAATGTGAAAAAGGGAAAAAGTTTCGTTCGCTCTCGGAGTGGCGGCTTTTTCACATTTTCACTTTTCATCTTTTTCACTTTATAAATGGATTTTGAATTCGATAAAGAAATAGATGCTCTTTTGCGGCAAACGGCGCAGGACGAAACTGCGTTTGCGGCAGAAAATCCAAAATCCAAAATCCAAAATCCAAAATCTCTTCACCTCGGCGCAGACGAGATTTCCGCTTTTGCCGAAAACGCTTTGCCTGAGAAAACGCGGGCTGCATACACGACGCATTTGGCGGATTGTGACAGATGTCGAAAAATTTTATCAAACGTAATTTCTTTAAATGCCGAATCGGAAAGTGAAACGGTTCACGCCGTAGAAAAAGAAATTATTCCGGCACTGATTCCCTGGTATCGAAAACTTTTCGTGTTTCCGAATCTGGCTTACACATTGGGAGCGTTGGTTTTAGTTTTTTCGGGAATTGCAGTTTTGACGGTTTTGCAAAACTCGAACAATTTACAAAATGCGGAGATTTCGCAAGTTTCCGAAAGACAGCCGACCGGCAAGGGAATGAGTTCCGACGGCGACGCGACACCCGTCGAATCATATTCAAATAGTATGATGTCCTCAAATACGATGATGTCGAATTCGGCTTCGATGAATTCGTCGTCCACTAGCGCCGCAAATTTTTCAGCGGCGCCTTCCGCGCCTGTTATGACGGCAAATTCAAATGCTTCCGGGCGGAGAGAATCCGATAAAGATTTGAAAGCCGAACCGAAAGCCGCCGCGCCGCAAAAAGAACCGGCTGATTCGGCAAAAACAGATGTTCCGGTTATTACCGTTGCGCCACCGTCACCGAAGGAAAATAATTATTCGGCTGAGAACGAAGCCCAGAAACAACAGCCCGCGCAAAATTCGATGGCTCAAAACCAAACAATTATCGTGCCCGATTCGCGCGACGTCCAAAGCCTGCCGAAACTGACGAGGCGGGCGGAAAGTAAAAACAAAAAACTCGAAGAATCGAAAAATGATGCGCAGGAAAAATCTATTGAAACGACCACCGTCGGCGGAAAAACTTTCAAACGCACGAATAACGCTTGGTATGACTCGGCTTACAAAGGACAGCCGACGATTAACATCACGCGCGGCACAAAAGAATATAAAAAACTCGATTCAGATTTGCGCGGCATCGTGGAAAATTTGGGCGGGACGGTCGTTCTCGTTTGGAAGGAAAAGGCGTATCGGATTCAGTGATTTTTATGAAAATTTTTGCTTCAATTATTTTCTTTTCTTTCTTTACACTCGCCTGTGCGAAAATCGAAAGTCTTCAAAATTCGACAATTGAATCCAGAAAAATAATTTTAGAAATTACAAGCGATTTTCGAGGTTCTTGGTGGATGAACGGTAAAGTTTTGGATTTTCGACTCTAAGCTCGACTTTATCCAAATTAGGTTACAAAGCAGAGCGTTTCTGTCAAACATTTCATTAATGAGCGAGGTATTTTTATCATCTCCACCTCATTTGGCGATGTTTGAAAACTCCTCTCTTCCCA
>MWYZ01000038.1 GCA_002050365.1 Acidobacteria bacterium 28-1 | reverse complement strand
CCTGGTGAATCCGCCGAGCACGGCTTGGGAAACGATTGTTGACAATGCAACCAGCGGCGGATTCTCCGCCAGTTCAAATTGGGCAACTTCAAGTTACAGCAGCCAAAGATACGGAGCGGATTATCGTTACGCCAACCCGCAGGCAGTCAGCGACGCGGCGTGGTTTTCGGCAAATATTCCGTCGGCGGGAAATTACCAGATTTACGTCTGGTATCCGGCAAATTCCGGCTACAACTCGGCGACTCCGTTCGTCGTTTCGACTTCGACCGGAAGCCAGACCGTCAGCGTCAACCAGCAAATCAACGGCGGAAGCTGGGTCAGCATCGGCACGTTCGCCCTAAACGCGGGCGACCAGAACGTCGTCGGCGTCAGCCGCTGGACGAACACGACCGGCTACGTTATCGCCGACGCGGTGAAAATCGTCAGGCGTTAGCCAATCCTTGACGCACCCTTGAAACGAGAGGGAACGGCGCATTTTCGGCTGTTCCCTCTTTTCTTAATTTTCAATTTTCAAACATTGCAAAAAGGAGAATCATTTATGCGCGGAATTGTTCATAATTTCAAGTTCATTGTTAATTTAATTGCCTTGATTGTTTTGTTTGCGGCGGGAACATTCGCGCAAACCAAGCCTCTGTTATGGCAGGCAAATTTGTCAGCCGTCGGCGGCGATGTTTCCAACGTCGTCAATAACGGCTACGGGTTGACGCTCGGCGACGAAAATGTTCGTCAAAGCGTTTACGGCGAGCAGCGCGGTTATGGAATTTACACGCTGCCGGTTGAAACACTCTCTCAAGCGGTGAATCGAATCCGCGCCGTGCGTAAAGCAAAAGTTCCGGCGGGAGCCGAATTGCTGATTGAAGTGCGCGTGCGCGCAATCGGCGGAGCTTGGTCTGAATGGATAGCGACAACCGCCAAATCGCCCGCGCTTCTTCCGCAGCTCGGCGAGGAAGTTCAGGCGCGTCTGACTTTTATTGACGACGGCGCGGGAAATAAACCTGTTCTGCGCGGGCTTAGATTCGACGCCGACGCCGTTGACCAACCCGCCGAAGAGAAAACGCCCCAAACTCAGGCTGCTGTTGCAGCGCCGCTCACCTACAAAATATTTGCGACTCGTGAAGGGCTGGTCGGCGGCACGACCGCCAACGGTCACGTTATTCAAACAAATGACCGCTTCGTCGCTCTGCCCTCGCGCCGCGGGTTGTCGTCGAACGGCGGAACCGAGTATTCGGTGCGCTTGTATTACCCGAAAACCGGCAAAACCGCGACCGTTCCCGTCTGGGATGTCGGACCGTGGAACACGCACGACGATTACTGGAACACTCCGAGCGTGCGCGAGATGTGGCGCGATTTGCCGCAGGGCAAGCCCGAAGCGTTCGCGGCAAAACTCGAAGGTTACAACGGCGGCAAAGACGAATTCGGACGCACGGTCATTTCACCGAACGGCATAGACATCGCCGACGGCACTTTCTGGTATGACTTGGGAATGACCGACAACGATTATGTCGAAGTAACTTACCTCTGGACAACAGGCGGTACAACTTGGGAAACGATTGTCGATAACGAAACCACCGGGCGTTTTGCAGCAAGCGCAAACTGGAGTACGTCGAGCTACAGCAGCCAGCGTTACGGCACAAATTATCGTTACGCAACGCCGCAAGCGGTCAGCGATGCCGCTTGGTTTAAAGTCAGCATTCCCGCCGTTGCCAATTACGAAGTTTATGTTTGGTATCCGGCAAGCACCGGCTACAATTCTTCGACGCCCTTTATCGTTGCGACTTCAAGCGGCAATCAAACGGTGCGCGTCAACCAGCAAATCAACGGCGGCACGTGGGTCAGTCTCGGAATTTTCAATCTAAACGCGGGCGATTACAACGCGGTTGGGGTGAGTCGTTGGACTTCTACTGCAGGCTACGTCATTGCCGATGCGGTGAGGATTGTGAGAAGGTAGCTTTATTTGCTCAGAAGACTATAAAGAGCAACTGTAAAAGCAGTTGCTCTTTCATCTACGGGCGATCAGGTTTATCGTTTATTACAATGCTCTTCGGATAAAGATTTGTGGATGCGACGTTCCAAAAGCGATGTTCCTGTAAGAAAAAAATACGTTTATTTTCGCCACAACCAATTTTCTTTCACATTTTTCGAAACAACCTGCGCCGTGTTTTGCCCCGAAGCGGCAAACACGCTGACAAAATAAACAGGTAGAAGCCGAGCTATAGGGCAGTAGATTAGATTCTTTATCAATTGCGAAAATTTTGCGTGACCATCAGCCCGTGCCGGCCGCCGTCCAGGATTCCGATGCCGACGCGCCCGAAACGCGGCTGCAAGATGTTGGCGCGGTGTCCGGGCGAATTCATCAAGCCGGTGTGCGCGATTTGCAAGGTCGGCGCGAGCGCGAGATTTTCGCCGGCGGTGCGATAGCGAACGTCGCGCATCCGCATCCGCTCGAACGGCGTTTTGCCTTCGGGCGTGTTGTGCGAAAAATAGCCGCGGGCGAACATATCTGCCGAATGCAGACGGGCGACTTCCGTCATTTCCGGGTCGGCAGCGAGCGGCGCGAGTCCCGCCGCGAGGCGTTCGCGGTTGACGAGTTCAAGCATCGCGGCTTCGAGCTCGGGACGCGCCGGAGCATTTTCGATTTGAAACGGTAACGCTACGCGCTCGGCTGACTCCGGGCTGGTCGTGATTCGCCGGTTGAGCGTCTGCTTGATTGCCGGCTCGAAAACGGGCGCGAGCGACGTTTCCAATTCGTCGGTCAAAACCGCCAATTCGTTCGCCACGCGGCTTTCGCGCAAATTCTCTTGGAAATTATCCGGAAGCGGTAGGGCAAAGAGTAACGCCGATAATATCGCCGCAGTTACCAAACCGCTGGCGAGACCGGGCAATGTTCCCAAAATCCGATTCGTTCGACTCCGGTGAATGTCCGGCGGCAGACGTTTGAGCAAGAAATTGCCGAGCAATTGAATCAGCAAACTCACCGTGACCACGATGAAAATAAACGCCAGCGGCTGCGTCCAGACTTCAGACCAATCGGTAATTTGGTCAAACAGGCGCGACACTGGCTGATAAAAATATAAAGCCGCCAAAAGACTGCCAATCCAACGCAGCAAATCAAGCAAGCCCAAAATAAAACCGCGTTGCCAGCCGAGAATCACACTCAATAAAACGATAAAAACAAGCAGTGCATCAATCAGATTAAAATTCATAACTTCCCTTTTCAATTTGGGTGTTTTGATGCTCGCCACTGGCATTTTGTTTTCAGGTAAATTTCCGGTTAGCCGCTATTGAACTAAAATTAAATATTCGGCGTATAATTTTCTAATCAAAATTGAGCCACAGGAGATTCGCTAAAATTATGTATTGTCCGAGTTGCGGTTTGGAAGAGAAACAGTCCAATCAATTTTGCCGCGCGTGCGGCTCGAACTTAAACGTGGTGCGCCTCGCGGTGGCAAGACCGGACAGCATTACTCAATCGGCGGCGGCGGCGCGCGACGAAATCGGACGCGCGATTGCCTTTAAGATTCGGGAAGCTAAATCGTCGGGCGAGTTGGCAACGGTCGCCGAAGACGTGCTGCCGGAAATCGAAAAATTTCTCGAATCGCCCGAAGAAAAACGCCTGCGCCGCGTGCGTAAAGGGACGGTAGCAGCTTCGATAGGACTGAGCGCGACAATCGCCTTCGCGGTCGTTGCCTCAATTGTTGATGAAGATTTTTTAATCCTCGCCGGGCTGGGCGTGGTCACTTTATTTATCGGTTTGAGTCTTGTCATCAACGGACTGCTTTTCACCGTTCCGAAAAAAGTTCTCTCCGATAAATCGCCCGATGCCCGCAGCCAGCGTGAACTCGACGCTGCCAAAAGCGCAACGAATGAACTGGTTCTGCCCGAACCGAACGACATCTTTTCTTCCGTCACTGAACAAACAACGCAACATT
This sequence comes from Acidobacteria bacterium 28-1, assembly GCA_002050365.1. Taxonomy (GTDB): domain Bacteria; phylum Acidobacteriota; class Blastocatellia; order Pyrinomonadales; family Pyrinomonadaceae. Next base: position 83,593 of record MWYZ01000038.1, on the reverse strand, counting down.
TGAAGGAAAAACAACCCGCGCCACGCGGTTAATTTTAGAACTATTTTCCTTTCACATCTTTCAAAACAATCTGCGCCATGTTGTGACCTGACGCGGCGAACACGCCGCCGGGATGAGTCGAAGCATCTGTTAAAAAAAGATTTCATCGGCGTTTTGCAGGCGGACATTTCCAGAGGCGGTCGGAACAGAAACATCTGGTTGAAATTCATCTCGACGTGCATCACGTTGTCGCAAGGAAATTTCTTCATTTATAAGTCTGCGTGAAATATTTTTTCATCACCTTGAATTCTTATGCAAAATGTTTCGCCTAAAAAGTCATATATTGAAGGCAAAAATAATTTGCTGAATTTTCAGTACATATTTTTGTCTTTGATCTAAGAATTTATTAATTTGGAGACAAAAATATGGAAGATTCAATTTTATTTTGGAACGCGGTCGCGCTCGAAGCCAACCGCGTTAGTTTCACCGATCCGGCAAAAGCCGAACAACAAGGTCCGACACTTTCGTCGAGAGCATTGGCAATCGTCCACCTGGCGATGTATGACGCATACGCAGGTATCAGCCGTAATGCCGCTGATTTCCCGCGCTATTTGCCCACGCCTCCAACTCTGCCGCCGCCCGGATTACCAGCCGCGCCGTTGCCAGTGGCGGCGGCAACCGACAAATCGGCAGCAGTCGCGGGAGCGGCGTATCAAAGTCTGATGAAACTGTATGTGACACAGAAGCCGTTTTTCGATACAAACGCTTTATTTTTCGAGCCTAATCTTTCAAATCCCGCCGCTTGGACGGCGAGCTTTAAATTCGGGGTCGAAGTAGCAAACGCGCTTTGGGAATATCGTAAAAATGATCCCGGTGTCGGTGCTGACGGCTATTCGACTTCGATGGATCGTTATCGCCACCGTGCTGACCCGGACAATCCGAAACAAGGTTTTCACGCGCCTTTTTACGGTTTTCAGTCAAAGGTTTTTGCCGTATCCAAACGCTACAAATTAAAAACGCCGCCGCGCAGTGACGGCAGCAGCAGCGCGAGTACTTTTGACCAAAAATACATATCGGCTTTGAACCAGGTGCGGGCGAAAGGCATTAAACCCGAATTAATGGCGACATTGCCGACCGCTCTTTTTAATAAGCGGCGCGATGCCGACGAATCCGTCATTGGCGTTTTTTGGGCTTACGACGGTGCGAATCGTTTGGGAACACCGCCGCGTTTATACAATCAAATCATTCGACAGGTGGCGTTGAACGTGAAAATTCCGAGACCCGTAGAGGCTACGCCGCGAGTCAATAATGAAGGCGACAACGCCCGACTTTTCGCCTTTGTCAACGCGGCGATGGGCGATGCCGGAATCCTGGCTTGGGAACAAAAATATTGTCACGATTTCTGGCGACCCGTTCTCGGCATCCGCGAACACGATACGTCTTTCGGACCGAAAACGATGAACGGAAAAAACGATCTGAATGACGATGCCGATCCTTTCTGGCTGCCGCTCGGCGCGCCGAATACGAATAACCCGACGATGAAAAATTTCACGCCGAATTTTCCGGCTTATCCGTCGGGACACGCGACTTTCGGCGCGGCGGCGTTTCACATCACGCGCCTGTTTTACGGTAAAGGACAGGATGCGAGCGGCACGACCGTCATTACCGGCGGAAAGAAAATAATCAAAAGCGGCAATCTCGTAGATGATGATTTATTCAACGGCTTGAGCTTTGTTTCCGACGAATTCAACGGGATGAATCAGGACAATTTAGGTACGGTGCGTCCGCATCACGTTCACAATTTCAATTTCAAGAACAGCGATAAACCGTCGAGCGGCGGCTTGGGTAAAATGATTATCGAAAATGCCCGAAGCCGTATTTACCTCGGCGTTCATTGGATTTTCGATGCGTTTCTGGCGCAGTCCAATTCCGATTTAAGTAAAGAAATTGATCCCGATTTCAGCACAAACGGCAGTCTGGAAATCGGCGGAGTTCCGCTCGGATTAAAAATAGCGGAAGATATTTTCAAGACCGGAGGAGAAAAAGCACCGATGATGACAAGTGAAATAACAGGCACTAAGCCGGTGCCGTCGCCGGAAATAAAACAGCCTGCAAAAGAAGGCGGATGTATTGACGCTCCGACTGCGGCTAAAACAAAGAAAGCCAAAGCCGAACGACCGATGCAAGCCGAACTGCCGCAGCAAACGGAAGATCATAAAGTTGAAACTCCGTATTTGGACGGCACTTCCCAGAGATAATTCATCACCGGCAAATAAAATGACGGCAGTAAGTTTTAAAGCCTTTTGCCGTCATTTTATTTATCTTCAAAATTAATACAGTTTAATCACCAAAACCAACTTCCCTTCACATCTTTCAAAACAACTTGCGCCGTATTATGTCCGCTTGCTCCAAAAACGCCGCCGCCGGGATGGGTTGACGCGCCGGTCAGGTAGAGATTTTTGATCGGCGTTTTGTAGGCGGACATTTCGGGCAGCGGGCGAAACATAAACATCTGGTCGAAATCCATCTCGACGTGCATCACATTTCCTCTCAATAAACCTAGACGCTGCTCCAAATCGAGCGGTGATTGGACGAAGCGTTCAATGATTGAATTTTTCACGTTTGGCGCGTAGGAATTTACCATATCAATTAGTTTGTCGGCTTCGCGGTCTTGGATATTTTCCCAACGCTCGCCGTTTGATAATTCGAAAGGATAATATTGTCCCCAAATGAAAAGCGTGTGTTTACCTGCCGGTGCGAGCGTTGGGTCAATTGATGAAAACGTCATCGCTAAAGCCGACGGATTTTTTGACGGAATACCGTTCAGATAATCGGCGTAGGATTTTTCCAAATAATCCATCGAAGGACAAAGAAGCTGCAACCCGTGATGACAAACGCTCGCTTTTCCGCCGTTCGGCGCGGCTTTGTAATCAGGCAATTCAGAAACGGCGCAGCGCACAATCATCCCGAAACCGTTGCCGATGCGGATGTTTTTGATTCTTTCCGCTAAACCGTCAGGCAGATTTTCCGCGCCGATTAATTTCAAAAAAGTTGTGTGAACGTGCGCGTTTGAAACGATTCGTTTTGCTTCGATGCGCGTCCCGTTTTGCAAAACGATTCCGCGCGTTTGGTTGTTTTCGACTTCTATTTTCTCAACTTCAGCATTTAATAAAACTGTTCCGCCGTAATGCTCCAAACATTTCGCCAACGCTTGCGTAAGTTCGCCCGAACCGCCTTTGGGTCGTTTCACGCCGCTTCGGTGAATCATCGAATGCCAGCCGAGAAAATCACCTGTCGCCATTGCCGACGGCGGCGGACCGGATTGCGCCGCGAGCCACGCCATCGCCGCGCGTAAGCCTTCGTGAACGAATGTTTCCCGCACGAGTGCGCCGTAGCTCGTCATCAGTTTGCGAACCATATCGGCGGGATTTTTCGACTTCGTGCCGAAAATCATATGCCGTCCGAGATTAAGCATTGTCGGCGGTTTCAGGAATGCACGGAAAACTCCTTCGTTGAGTTTTTCCCATTCGAGAACAAATTTTTTATAGCGTTCGGCATCAATCGGTGAAATTTTGGCAATTGATTCGCATGTTTTATCAACGTCTTTCCAAAAATAAATCGCGCCTTTGCCGTCCGGCATCGGCGCAAAGGCAAACGGGTCGCAGTCAATATATTCGAGACCGAATTTCTCTAAATCCAAATCCTTCACAACTGGTGTCAGATGAATCATAATATGCGCCGACGAGCCGACATCAATTTTGTAGCCTTTAATTAAATCGTTCTCGGTGCAAACCGCGCCGCCAACGATATGACGACGTTCCAAAACGATAACTTTTAAGCCTGCTTTGGCAAGATAACAGGCGCACGTCAAGCCGTTATGACCGCCGCCGATAACGATGACATCGTAAGGTTTATTCATTTGTAAAATTATTGGAGATAATGCAAGGTAAACACAAGTTCCGATGAATCAAAAAAATGCCTTTTGGTTTGGCAAGAAAATATCCGAATGCCGAAAAGGAATGGTGTTGGCAATACGTTTTTCCGTCAAAAGGTTTGAGCGTTAATCCGCGGACGAATCAAACGGGCAGACATTACGTTTCGCCTTCCGATTTGCAGAGAGTCTTTAATAGGGACACTGCGAAAAAGTCGCATTCCGAAAAACGCCAGCCCGCATACTTTACCTCATTCGTTCGCCACCCATCTTTTGCAAGACGGCTGCGGACATCCGCACAATTCAGGATTTATTGGGACACAAGGAAATTTCGAAGACGATGATTTACACACACGTTTTGCAAAACAATCGGCTCGGCGTGAGAAGTCCGATTGATTTGTAAAGCTTTTATTTGACTGTTTTAGCTTCGGCCTTTTCCGGTTGGTGCGAGCGGTCAATCGCTTCGTCTTCGACTTCGCCGCCTTTGCTGATTGGAATATCGGCAGGATTTTTGTAATGGATTCCGCGGTCTTCCGCATCTTCTTCCGCCGCAGAAATTAATGTTCGGATTGAATTCGGCGGTATGTAGCCCGGATAATCAATTCTTGCGTGGTAAATGGAGTCGAGCGATTTAATCATTGATTCGCGGATTTGCGTTAGTTCACGAAGCGTCAAATCGCATTCGTCGAGTTGGTCGTCGCTGATAATTGCGTCAATAATTTTCGTGACGATAAAGCGAATATTTTCCGGTGTTGGTTCTGACAAAGAACGCGCCGCTGCTTCACAACTGTCGGCAATCATCATAATCGCCGATTCTTTAAATTGCGGTTTCGGTCCCGGATAACGAAAATCATTTTCCGACACTTCTTCGTCGGCGCGGGCTTCCAACTGCGCTTTCCGCAGAAAATAATGCAGCGTGCGCGTGCCGTGATGCTGCGGAATAAAATCTATAATCCGCGGCGGCAAGCCCATCTCTTTTGCTAACTTCACTCCGTAGGTAACGTGGCTGACGATGATTTTCGCGCTTTGAGTAGGTTTCAGACGGTCGTGCGGATTTCTGCCGTGTTGATTTTCAACGAAATGTTCGGGCGCGGCTGTTTTGCCGATGTCGTGATAAAGAGCGCCGATTCTGGTGAGCAGACCGTTTGCGCCAACGACGCGGCAGGCTTCTTCGGCAAGTTGTCCGACGGCGTGAGAATGTTGATTTGTGCCGGGGGCGCGGAGTGCCAGTTGTCCTAAAACAGGCAAATCGGCATTCGATAATTCCAATAATTTGACATCGGTTAAAATCCCGAAAGTTGTTTCACACAACGGCAGAAAAACTGCCGTGACCGCCGCCGTGATAAGTCCGCTCGCCAAACCGCAGCTAATTGCCAGCGTGACCGTGTTTAAAATAAACGGCTGCTGCGTATAACCAATCAAAGCCACTGCCGTCGCCGCGCTTGCCAAACCGACTAGAATGCCCGCCGTCGTAACCGATTGACGGGAACGATAACGTCCGATTCCATAAACCGCAACTGCCGAAGTTATTGCCGTATAAAGCGCGTATTCCAAACTTTTCGGCGCGAGCAGTCCGGCAATTAAAGAAAGAAAAAGTCCTGTAAAAATTGCGGTGCGTCGGTCGGCGAGCAGAGTCATCAACAAACTGCCCGTGGCAAACGGAATGGCGAACGCCCACAGTGTCGGGTCGTTGAGCGGCGCTTTGAGGTTTTGCGCGGCGGTGAATTCGGCGAGGCGAAAGAAAATTGCCATCAGAGCCGTCTGCACTAAAACGATAAAACCAAACAGCGCGAAAGTTTTTTGTTCGGAAAGGACGAGGCGCGGCACGACTCCGCGATGCTCGATATACTTCCACGCCGCCCAAAAAAGCGCGGAAATCAAACACAGCAAACCAAAAAAGCGATTCAATTGACGCGTCGAATCGCTGTAACTGCGAATCGCGGCAATTTGCGAAAGCACGGCGGGTGTAATCGTATCGCCATCGCGGACGACGGTTTGTCCGCGTTTGAGGGAAATCGTTACCGGTTGGACATTTTTTTCTACGGCTTGTCTAGCATTATTTGTCGCTACACTGTCAAAAACGACACTCGGCTGAACGAGCGGCGCGAGTGCGGCATTGAAGGCTTCAACTTCCGTTTCAGATAAACTTCTGATTTGTTTCAAACCGTCTTTCAATTTATCTCTCGCCTCGGAAAGCGCCGTCATATTACTTTCGGGCATTTTGACGATTGATTGCTGATTTGGTTTTTGGCGGTCGTTGAGGGTAATTTCTTCCTGAAAATACTGCCGGTCTTGGTCGCCGTAAATCGAGCCTTCGGCATTTTCGCGCAGCACGCGAGTAACGGCTTCAAGTTCATTCGTACTGAATCGTCGAGCGGAGAAAATTTTCCCGACTTCTGCGCCGCCCGCTCCCGTCCAATTTTCCTGCGAACCGGATTTTTCATTAGCATTCATTCTCGAGTTCGCGTTGACATTTCCGTTTTTTCTGGCTAGATTTTCCCACGCCGAACGAAAACCCTGCACGGCTTCCTCGCCGCGTTTCGATTCAAAAGTGAAAATCGGCTGGATGCTTTCACGCACCGACTGTTTAATTTTTTCGGTTTCTTCCGCGTCAAGGACGGAAATATCGGCGGGCGAAATAATGCTTTCGCGGGCGATGTCGCCTTCTTTATATTGCTCAACGCTTGTGCGCCAAAACGGGTTGTTGACGAGAAATGTCGTCAGCAGACAGAGAAACGCGAAGCTAACCCAAAATTTCTGATTTTCCGATACACTTTCAAATGGACGCGAAACGTATTCCCCAATCGTTCGACGAATCTTAGTCAAAGGCGTTGCCAAATCTTGAAGACGCTTACTCATTTCGATTTTGGATTTTGGATTTCGGATTTTGGATTGGAATTATTTTCCAATCGCGACCTGCAAATCTGAAAGCGCAAAGTTTCCGACGAGTTCTCCAATTTTTTCAACAAGTGGTTTTAATGTTTTGGATTGAATAGCTGAAATTGCCACGCTTTCCGCCTGTTTGTCAAGCCAAATTTGTCTCTCCAAGGACTCTAGAGAAATTTCGTCTAGCAAATCCGCTTTATTTAAAGCGATAAGGCGCGGGATTTTGTTTAGTTCGAGGTCAAGTAAAATTTTATCAACCGATTCGATTTGCGCCATCGCTTGCGGACTCGATGCGTCAACGACGTGAACGAGCAAATCGCTGTCACTAATTTCTTCGAGCGTGGCGCGAAAAGCGGCGACGAGTGTTTCGGGCAAATCGCGGATAAATCCGACCGTATCGTTGATAATTATTTCCTGTTCAATCGGCAGGCGCAGACGGCGCGATGTCGGATCTAAAGTCGCAAACATTTTCTTTTCCGCATAAACTTTGCTTTGCGTTAAAGTGTTCAGCAAAGTTGATTTTCCCGCATTCGTATAACCGACAAGGGAAATAATCGGCACGGCGCGGCGCAATCTTTCCTTGCGGCGTTGTTGTCGTTGACGACGAAGATTTTCGACTTGTTTTTCGAGATGCGAAATTTTATCGCGCACGCGCCGACGGTCGGTTTCGAGTTTCGTTTCGCCCGGTCCGCGTCCGCCGATTCCGCCCGCCAAACGCGAAAACGCCGGATTTTGCCCCTGTGCCAGACGCGGCAGAAGATATTTTAGCTGCGCGAGTTCGACTTGTAGTTTTCCCTCGCTTGATTGAGCGCGTTGCGCGAAAATATCGAGAATCAGTTGCGTGCGGTCTATCACTTTCAATTCGGTCGCTTCAGACAGAGAGCGCACTTGTGCAGGCGAAAGTGCCGCGTCGAAGACAATCAAATCCGCGCCCAAACGCATCGCCCGAATTAATAACTCCTCAAGTTTTCCTTTTCCCAAAACAGTTCTTGAGTCAATCTTTTGCCGCCGTTGGATAATTTTATCAAGCACGACTGTTTCCGCCGACAGCGCGAGTTCTTCGAGTTCGTTCATTGATTCTTCGGCTTCTGAAAAATAACCGGTCGTTACGCCGACTAAGATCACGCGGTCGCGGTTTGTCTGCCGATTTCGCGCCGTCAAGCGAATCCGCGCCATCTCGGTTTCCAGAGAATTAATCAGTGCGAGAAAATTTGTGTCGAGATGCGCGGGAATGTTCGGCTCTAAAAATTCGTAAGGCAAGGTTTCTGCTTCTTCGACGAGTTTTTCAGCAGTCGTCGGAAGAAGATGCGCCGAATAAACGTTATTCGGCAACCCCGTCTCGCGGTCAACCTGAATTGTCGCCATTAAATCAAGTCGCAACAATGCAAGGTCGGTCAAATCGTCCTGCGTCAGACGCTCACCTGCTAACTGCGTGTGAACGCATCGCAGACCGCGAAAACGGTCAGCCGAAACGCGGGCGCGTCCGAAATCGGGCATCTCGATTCGTTTTGCCGTGCCGACCATTACATATTCGACTTGTCCTTTGCGATTGATGAGAACGCCGATTTGTCTGCCGGTTTCAAAAGATATTTCCGTTAATTGTCGGGCGAGTTCGGGCGAGACGATTTGTTCGGGAGCGACGCGGCGCGTTCCGAGCCGTTCGATGCGCCGTAATTGATTATGTTTTAAGCCTTGTGTAAAGCCTTGAATATTACTGATAAAACTAAAACCTCCAAAACTGTATTTAGATTATAGCAGATTCAAGATGCCAAATTCCAGATTCAAGATTTAGGATTGAAATCTTAAATCTTGAATCTGGAATTTGGAATCCATTTTGAATCTTGAATCTTTAATCCATTTCAATATAATCAAACAATGCAGCCGCGCACCAGACGACAAAAAGAAGTTTTCGATTATATCAAACAATACGCCGAGCGATTCGGCTGCAAACCTTCGTATCAATTGATTGCAAAACACTTGGGTGTTCGGTCAAAAGCGGGCATCGCTCGTCATATCGAAGCCCTCGAAGCACAGGGTTTGCTTGAACGGCGGCGCGAAAACGGAACTTTCGGACTCAATATACAACCGGTCAATCCAATCCTCGAAGCCATCTGCGAAATCGAATGGCTCGACATTCCAAGAACTGAAACTTTTGTTGAAGAATGGGAAAATGAACCGTTGTTCGTGCCGCGGTTTCTGATTGGTTATCAAGAGCCGGAACGCCTTCGAGGATTTCGCGTTTTCGACGACGCGATGCTTGAAAAACACATCTGCGAAGGCGATGTCGCTTTAATCGAAAAACGCTCTTACGCCCGCGACGGTGATATTGTAGTTGCTTTAGCGAACAATAAAAGAACTGTTTTCAAGCAATTTTTCCGTAACAGCTCAAACATTGAACTTCGCCCCGCCAACAACTTTTACGAAACGATAAAACTTCCCGCGCACAAGATAGAAATTCTGGGCGTTCATCGCGGACTCTTTCGTCCTCTGAGTTGAATTATTTGATATTGTAAAATAACACGAAATATCACAAAAGATTTTTGTTTCCTTATAATGTTGCTTCTTGTGTGTTCGTAAATTCAAATTCCTTTCGCTCTTTCGCTTATGAAAAGCAAGATAAACATCGGTACGTGCGGCTTTCGCCTCAACAAAATTGAATATGCCGCACTTTTTTCTTGTGTCGAGATTCAACAGACGTTCTACCAACCGCCGCAGGTCAAGACGCTTGAACGCTGGCGCGAAGAAATGCCTGCCGAATTTGAATTCACCATAAAAGCGTGGCAATTAATCACGCACGAAGCCAAAAGTCCGACTTATAAACGTCTCAAAAAGAATCTGTCTGATGCCGAACGCGAAGAAGCCGGCTATTTCAAACCGACCCGGATTGTCAGAGAGGCTTGGGAAACCACGCTCGCTTGTGCCGAGGCTCTGAAAGCGAAAACGATTTTGTTTCAATGCCCCGCGAGTTTTAAACAGAACGCGGAGAACATCTCGAATTTGGAGAATTTCTTCTCAGCCATCAAACGCGGCAAACTGAATTTCTGTTGGGAGCCGCGCGGTGTGTGGGACGAACGAGTTATCAAAGACATCTGCGACCGCCATAATCTCTGGCACGTTGTTGACCCGTTCAAAAAAATAACGGTTACGCCGAACGAATGTTATTACCGGCTGCACGGTATGACCGGCTGGCGATACAAATATGAAGCGGGCGAATTGGAAGAGTTAATTTCTCTCTTGCCAAAAAATAAACAGTCATACGTTTTCTTTAACAATATCGAAATGACGGAAGACGCATTGCGATTTCAGGAAATAATTAAGGATTGATAGAATGTTCCATTCGGCGTATTATGCTTTTTGTCAAAAAACCAACCCACTCAAGTTTGCAATAGATTTATGAAACGAATAATTATATTTACCGTTGCTTTATTAATCGCCACGTCTTCTTCTGCCCATGCTCAATCCCAAAAAAGCAAAAACGATAATCTTGCTCAAGAGATGTTAAAACTTCAACGCGCACAGGACGAGGCTGAAGCAAAAAAAGATACCGCCGCGCTCGAACGCCTATTCAACGACGATTTTATCTTCATCGCTGCTAATGGTGCGGTTTACGACAAAAAGAAATTCCTCGACGAGATAAAAGGTGACACCGAACCTGCGCAACCACAAACACTTGCTTACGAAGATTTCAAGGCGCGTGCCTACGGGAAAATGGTAATCGTCAATTATATTCTGGTTGTTTCGGGCAAAGACAAGGACAACAAAGATTACGCGAACCGTTACCGAATGTCGGTCGTTTGGATAAACAAAAAAAACACTTGGCGGATAACTAACTTTCACTCAACACGCGTCAGGTAAAACGCGATAATGTTCGGTGTTAATTTTAGATTCCCAAACATATTTGAAAAATTTAATTGGAAATTATTAGCGTATTGGCTATTGAGATTTACTGACGGTTCTCACTCTTCACTTTTCACTCATCTTTAAATTTATATCCAAAGCCGTGAACGGTTTGAATAAAATGCGGATGCCTCGGATTTGTTTCGAGTTTTTGCCGAAGCCAAGCGACGTGAACGTCAACCGTGCGCGTCGAAGGCATCGCGTCGTAGCCCCAAACTTCATCAAGCAACTTATTGCGTGAGTGAACCGCGCCGCGATTCTCGATTAAAAAATGCAGAAGTTTAAATTCCATCGCCGAAAGTTCTACCATTTGATTATTTTTCACGACTTCAGCGCGTTTAAAGTCAACGGAAACATCGCCGAAACGGAAACCTTCGGTTGAATTATAATTTGTGTTCGGCGAGCGGCGGAGAAGTGCTTCGATGCGGGCGAGAAGTTCTATTACTTCAAACGGTTTCGTCAAATAATCGTCCGCGCCGAGTTTTAAGCCGAGAACTTTATCAATCGTCTCGCCTCTTGCGGTGAGCATTAAAACCGGTGTTGAAATTCCCTTCTGCCGCAAATCGCGGCACACGTCCAAGCCGTTTTTCTTCGGCAGCATCACATCTAAAATTATTAAATCGAAAGATTCCGTAAGGGCAAGAGATAGACCGGCTTCGCCGTCCGCCGCAGTTTTCACATCGAAGTTTTCGCTTCGCAGACGGTCGGTTAAAGTGATGATTAAGCCTTCTTCATCTTCGACTAATAAAATTTTCATTTGGGGTCAAAAGTGAAAAAGTAAATTGACGACGCGCAATAAACTTTTTCACTTTTTCACTTTTTCACTTTTCAATTCAATCGTGAACCGACTTCCCTTTCCGATTTCGCTTTTGACTTCGATTGTGCCGCCGTGCGCTTCGACGGTTTGTTTTACCAAACTTAGTCCTAAGCCGTTGCCGTGAATTTGCTCGTCAATCACTCGTTCAGAACGAAAGAAAGGCTCGAAAACGTGTTTCAAATCCTTCGGCGCGATGCCGATGCCTCTGTCTTCGACGGCGATTTTTATTTTATCGCCGCCGTTTTGAGCGGTTATTTTCAGCCATTTGTTTCCGTTCCCGTATTTAATTGAATTAGCAATTAAATTTTGAATCGCTTGGCTGAGAGCCGCTTTATCGGCGATGACATTTGGCAGATTTTCGGCAATCTCTTTCTCGATTGAAAAATCTTTTTCGTCAATTAAACTTTTACACTCGGACAAAGCAGCTTCGATAATTTCTTCGACGTTGGTTTGCCGCAAATCGTATTTTCTGTTGCCTGAACGCGCACCCGCAAATTCGAGAATTTGCTCAACCATCGCCGAGAGTTTTTTGCCTTCGCGTTTGATGAGATTGCCGTATTGCGAAACCTGGTTTTCGTTTTGCACAACGCCGTCGGTTAGATTTTCGCCTGCCGAATAAATCACGGCGAGCGGTGTGCGAAATTCGTGTGAAACCGCCGAAACAAAATCAACTTGCTTTTGCGCAAATCGCTTAGCGCGTTGCGCTGAGAGGAAAATTAAAACAACGCTGACGGCGAGCAGCGATAAAATTCCAAAACTCACGCCCAGATTTTTGCGGCGCGTGTTGGCGATAAATTGTTCGAGTGAGCCTGCCGTGTGCTGGACGTTCAAAGTCCAAACGCCGTCATTCTGCTGCAAATTCTCCCCGTCGAAAATTCTGACGCGCGGTTTTTCGTCGCCTTTCAACACTTGCACCTCAACGCGATTTGGTTTGTCGTTCGTCACAGATTGCCGTGTCGTGCGCTCAATCCGGCTAAAAACCATACTTTTTTTTTCGCCCTGACTTGTGGAAAGCAAATCGCGGTGGCTAAAGGAAATAAAATTGTCGGGCGCGAGATTGAAAAACTTCGCGCTTGAATCGGTCGCGGTTAAATCTTCGGTTTGAAAAACAACTTGGTTTTCGGCGCCCGCGACGGCGAATTTATAATCCGCGCCGTCGCTGTCGCTGAAATACTTTTTCGCCATATCAGGTAAAAGCTGATTTACAACCACGTCCGCGTCGAGCTCGATGACCAAAACGCCATATCTTTTCGGCATCATTACCGACGAAATATCTTCTTGTTCGAGCTCTGCCGTTCTGATGTTGATTACCCGACTTATTTTATCTTCTGCCGCGTGAACGGGCATCAATAGCGCGGGAATTTCTTCGGCAATCGGCTGAAAATTTTTTTCGTCTGCTATCTTCGGTTTCAAATTTATTAGATTCGCAGTCCAATCAGCCGCTTGAAAAGTCTTGTTTTGATTGTCGTAACGCAGAAGATTTTCGCTGCCGAGTTCGACGAAATAAAAATTTTTAATCAAATTCGGATACGCCGTTTTGCCGCGCCAGAAATCAAGGCGTTGATTAAATTCATTCCAATTTTTATCGCGCCAAACCTCACTGTTCAATTGAAAATTAAAATAGGCGTTTTGAATTTCGCGATTAAAATCTTCGGCGAATCGGCGCGTGTCAATTTGCAGATGGTTTTGCAAACGTGTCCGTTCGCCGTCGCTGATTTGTCCGAGCCAACGGTATTGCAAAGTCGCCAGCAGAGCGAGCAAACCCAAAAGCAAAATGACAAGTGTGATTGGAAACCAAGAACGCCTCATAACTAATAGTGGTAAACGGTAAATGGTAAGTGTTTTTACCTTGCTTATCATTTACATATTTACCACTTACCACTTAACAATTACCACTAAAAAACAAAGATTTTACATTCTTAACAAATTCTTTGCGTCCTCTTAACCACCCGTTCGTAATTTTAGGCGATACTGCAAACTGTCAATAGACAAAATTCAAATTTCTCGGAGGCAAATAATGAAACGATTTATATTTTCTATTTTATGCGTATCAGTATTTTTTATTGGTTTGGGCGGCATTGCAAATCAAGTCGGCGCACGGTTCAAATCCGACGAACGAGCTTTGGCTTTGATTCGGCAAGCCAGAATCGCTATCGGCGGCGACGCGAGTATCGCCGGCGTTCGCAGTCTGACGGCTAAAGGAAATGCCGTGCATACGTTCAATTTCGACGGCACAAATACGTTACAGGCAGGCGATTTTGAAATCAATCTCGCGCTGCCGAATCAGTTCAGCAAAATGATAAAGCTGCAGATCGAAAAAATAAGCGGCGACGGCTCGAAACAAGTCGTCAATGAAGAACACAAAATGGTCATCATTAAAAAAGGTGATAACACAGTTTTTAATTCCGACGACAAAAACGCGGCGTTAAAAAATAAAGTTGTCATCGTTAAGAATGGCGACGGCAAAATTGAAACGGAAGATGTTCAACCAATCGGCGACGGCAGTAACCGGGTGGTTAAAGAAATTCGCTTGGCAAAAGGTCAAGGCGATTTATTACACAACGATTTTTTACGCACGATGTTGAGTTTGTTTTTGACCGCGCCAGAAGGCGTGACGGTAGAATACTTTTACGTCGGCGCGAGCGATGTTGACGGAAACGCTTGCGAAATCGTCGAAGCGCGAACCGGAAATAATCCGGTTGCTAAAATTTACTTGAGCAAATTGAACAATCTGCCGTTGATGATGAGTTATCAAGGAATGCAGATGCCGAAAGTCATCAAGTTTAATAAAGATGATTCAAATGTTTTGAGTTCTGATAAAAAAGATGTAAAAGTATTTGTCCGAAAAGCTGAAGCACCTGAGATGGCTGAAATAAATGTAAAATTTTCCGATTATCGAAGCGTTGACGGATTGCAGCTTCCGCACCGTTGGATACAATCTGAAAATGGCGAACCGGTCGAAACGGTGAACATCGAAAGTTACGAGATAAATCCGGCGAACATCGCGGAGAGGTTCGGGAAAATGCCGCAGAAAGTAATGATCAGAACTGAAAAATCGCAGTAATTTAGGAGCGAGTAACGAAAGATGAGGGATAGATTGTTATTTCAATTTGTCCCTTTTTTCTCAATTTCGAGTTCACGCTTGCGGCGTATTTCTGGTTAACGAAAAGCAAAATGCGTTTCGCTTTTGAACTCAGAAAATTACATCGTCACCATCACCGCTCTGATTTCCGCGTAGCTGTAATCTTCACCTAAAAATTCTTTCACGGGCGCAACCGCAAATCCTGCATTCAAGCGAAGAACCGCATTTCTTATCGGCTCGATTTTACGTTCGAGAACAAGGTCGTCGAGCATTACTTCGCCGCTCTGTATAAACCGGATGAGATGTGTTTCAATCGTGCTTTTCGCCATTCCGCGCGACTCGGCAATCTCTTCGATTGAAAGCCCGGATTTATACATATCCAGAGAAATGCTGTAAGTATCATTGCCGTCCGCATCGCGTTTCTTCCGTTTTTTCGGTTCGCGTTTCGGCGTTTTTAGATTGATGCGCGATGCAAGCCGATTAATTTCGCAATAGCGTTTTATTTCGCGCAAAAAATCCGCGCCGTATTTCTGAAGCTTCAATTCGCCGACCCCGGAAATCTTTCGCATTTCCGAATCGTTCTGGGGAAGATAAGTGGCGAACTCGACCAGCGTAGCGTCGGAGAAAACGACATACGGCGGCACGTTTTCACTTCTTGCAAAAGCCGTTCGCACCTGTTTCAAATCATCAAACAAATCTCTGATATACGGATGCGAAACTTCCGACACGAGCGAGGCTTTTTTGTTTTCCTTATCTTCCTTAATCGTTACTTTGAATAATTCAACCTGAACATTTCCCTTCAAAACCGCTTCGCTTTTTTCCGTGAGAACAATCGTCGGGTATTGCCCTTCGGTTTGCGCTAGATAACCTTGCGCGATTAAATCCTTAAGGTAATCGAACCAGTTATTTTTGGAGATGTCCGCGCCGACACCGTAGGTTTTTAAGTTTTTATGTTCGTCCCGAATCGTCTTCGCCTGTGAGCCGCGCAGAAAATCAATCAGATAACTCAAACCGAAACGCTGTCCCGTGCGATAAACCGCGCTCAACGCCTTTTGCGCGATAATTGTTCCGTCAAAGCGTTCAAATTCCGTGTTGCAATTGTCGCAATGCCCGCAGTCTTCCGTCAAATCTTCGGAGAAATAATTGAGCAGAAACTTGCGCCGACAGGTTTTCAAATCGCCGAACGCGCCCATCGTGTTCAGCTTTTTGAGCATTATTTCGGTTTGCGCCCGATTTCCTTCGACTTCGGCAAAACCTTTTAATTTGTTGACATCGCCCCAACTGAAAAACAGCAACGCTTCGCTTTGCAGTCCGTCGCGTCCGGCGCGTCCGGTTTCCTGATAATAACTTTCGATGTTTTTCGGCAAATCCATATGGACGACGAAACGCACGTTCGATTTATCAATGCCCATTCCGAAAGCAATCGTGGCGACGATGATTTTCGCTTCGTCCTTCAAGAACAATTCCTGATGCCCGTCGCGCATTTCCTTGTCCAAACCGGCGTGATAGGCGAGCGCGCTAAAGCCTTCGTCGCGCAAATCGGCAGCGAGACTGTCCGCCGAACTGCGGCTCAGACAATAAACGATGCCGCTTTCCTCGCGGCGCGATTCGAGGTAATCGAGAAGACGCGCAAAAGAATTTCGTTTCGGCTCGACCGCGTAAAAGATATTCGGACGATTAAAGCTCGAAACGAACTGCGCGGCATCTCTGATGTTCAGCCGCTCAATAATATCTTTGCGAACTAATCGGTCGGCGGTCGCCGTCAGCGCAATCAGCGGAACGCCGGGAAAGTTAAATTTCAATTTCGCAAGCTGCATATATTCCGGTCGGAAATCGTGTCCCCAACTCGAAATACAATGCGCTTCGTCAATCGCAAACAGCGACACTTTAACGCTTTTGAGAAAATCGATAAACTGATCGCCGCTCTGCAGAAGTCTTTCGGGTGCGACGTAAAGCAGTTTTAATTTGCCGCTTCTGATTGACTGAAAAACTTTTACCTGTTCTTTTGCTGTTTGCGTCGAATTCAAAAACGCGGCTTCCACGCCATTGTTTCTCAGCGCGTCAACTTGGTCTTTCATCAGGGCAATCAGCGGCGAAATGACAACCGTTAAACCGTCGAGCATCAGCGCGGGAATTTGGTAACACAGAGATTTTCCGCCGCCGGTCGGCATCAAAACGATGCAGTCCTTTTTCTCTAAAATCGTTTCAATCGCCTGCTCCTGATTCATCCGAAACGAATCGTAGCCGAACTGACTTTTGAGAATTTCTTTTGCCCGTGCAATTTTCATTTGATTTTAATTGGAGCGCAGGCATCTTGCCTGCAGTGAGCGCGGAGCGCGAAAAATGCGTTTGAAATTTAGCGCGTCGTTATTTTACATACTCTTTGCGCCCGCGCGACGCTCATTGCAGGCAAGATGCCTGCGCTCCCAGTTAAGCAAATTTTCCCTTTTCAAACTTCGCGGCGATTTTCGGAATAATCTTTTTCGGAACTTCAATCGCGCCGGCAATATGACGCGCTTCGGTGAAATGCCCGACGACGTAAACGCCCGCGACGTTCGTTTCAAAGGTTGCTTCATCATAAACCGGCACAATGCCGTATTTTGAATCTTTCGTTTTCACGCCCAAATTTTCAAGCATCGTCAAATCCGCGTCCGAGCCGACTAAAATAAAAACAACATCGTTTGGTAAAGTTTCAATATCGCCGTTTTCCTCTTCCAAAACAATTTCATTTTCCTTTATCTCGATGACGCGGTTTAAGAAAAAAACGTCCAAACAATTTTTTTCCAATTGTTCTTCAAGCGGCTCTTTAACCCAATGCTTGATGCAACCTTGTTTCGGGTCGGTTTCTTCCCAATCTTTGCGAAACGTGGCGAGCGTTGCGAACGCACCTTCCTGCGCTAAAAACAGTGCGGCTTCGCCCGCCGAGTTTCCGCCGCCGACGACGAGCGCGTGTTTTTTGACATACGGATAAGTTTCGCGGAAAAGATGATGAACTTTCGGTAAACCTTCGCCCTTCACGCCCAAGTGTCGCGGATACTGCATCGCGCCGACGGCGAATAAAACCGTTTTAGTTTCATATTCCGCCTTTTCAGTTTTTACTTTAAAATAATTTTCGCCCTGTTTTTCAACCGATTTTACTTCTTCCTCCCATTGGACGTTGAGATTATTTTCCAAAACAAATCTAGTGTAATAAGACAATAATTCCTCGCGCGTCGGTTTTTCTCTCGCGGGAAAAAGCGTGTTCGGCACAAGTTCTAATTCGTTGACCGTCGAGAAAACCGTCAAGCCAATCGGGTATTGATAAATCGTGTTGCCGATTAAATTTTTCTCCAGCACCAGATAATTGAGATTGAGTTTTTGCGCTTCATAAGCGGCGGAAATTCCCGCCGGTCCCGCGCCGATAATTAACAAATCAAACATCCTTAAATTTTTCTTTTTTCTTTGTAGTATCCAAGAAGACTGTAAATTATTACACCTAATCCAAAGACAACTAATGGTGGCGACAAACAGGAAAAACTTGTCCCCATCCAACGTACGGAAATTATTGGATACAAAAACGCAACTAAACCGATTGCCAAAAATGCGATTCCGAAAACCAACATATTTTTTTGATTTTTCAAATAAATAGCTCTCTTTTCATCGGTTTCTTTTGCAATTGCGTTTTGCCTAATGTCAGAAGTAATTTCTGCCGAACAGAATTTACATTTACCAATCTCCGAAGAAATGTACTGTTGACAATTTGGGCAAGGAAAAGTTTGTGTTTTAAGTTCATCAGGCAAAAAACTCATTGATTTGCACCTTCCAAATTTTTTAACTCTTCCGTCAATTTCTCAATCTGCAAATGCGTATTGTCGAGTTCTCGCTTGGCTTCAAGGTAATTTTGCCATTCGTTCGTGTTGGTCAAAGCCTTTGTCACATCTTCATCCAAAGCGTGCGCCATCAATGCTAGCAAATCGCTCAACGCTTCTTGATTTTTGAGCAGCGATTGAATAATCGTATAAGCGAGTTTGGCGTTCGGCAAATCAATATCCAATTCGTTTTTATTCGTCTGTGCAGCATTCATAAAAGGCAGAAGCCCGCGTCGTTAGCAAGGGCGGAAAAACATTACCAAATCTCCGTCAAATTCAATTCAAAACCTTGCAAAACATCTTCGCCCGAAACAGTTTTCGGATTATTGAAAACTTCAACCGTTTTGTCGCCGCGATAAACGTGAACCCGCTTCTCATACGGGTCAATCAGCCAGCCGAGCCGCGCACCGTTTTCGATATATTCGCGCATTTTGTTTTGCAGCTTTCGCAGGTTGTCCGATTTCGAGCGCAGTTCAATGACGAAATCTGGACAAACGGGTGCGAATCTTTCTTCACGGTCTTCCACCGACAAGGCGTAAAATCGTTCCTTTAGCATCCAAGAAGCGTCGGGCGCACGTTTCGCGCCGCTCGGCAGGATAAACATTCCGTCCGATTCCAAGCACTTTCCCGTTTTATCCTTTTTTGTCCAACCGCGAAGCTGGTAATTTATCTCGCTGTTGCGGTTGCTGGTTTCTATACTGGTTGGCGGTATAATAATCAATTCTCCTTTGCGATTCATTTCAAATCGAAAATCTTTATTAGATTGACAAAAATCATAAAACGCCTTGTCGGTCATCTTGAGCGGACGAACGTCGAAGGTGAACAAAATCGAATCTTGCTTAACTGCGGTTGCCATATTTTTTACCTCTTGAAGCATTTTAGCTTATTCGCTTGATAAACGGTAGATTCTTAACCGTCGCTGTCGCGTCGCTGACTTTTAATTCTGTACCTTCCGCCAAATAATCATAACGCACGAAAGCGAGCGCAATAAATTTTTCAAGTTTTGGCGAAAATGTGACGGATGTTATTTTGCCGGCGTTCTTGCCGTCGAGCGATTTTATTTCGGCGTTTTGCAATTCTGCTCTAAAACCGTTTATTGCCGCAGACGGTTCTGACAAAATCAAGCCGGTTAATTGTTTGGCGATGTGTCCGCGAAAATGGATTCGCGCGATAATTTCCTGCCCGATGTAACAGCCTTTGTTGTAACTGATTAAACCTTCAATTCCGAGTTCGGGAACAATTGTCGTTTCGTCCGCATCAACACCGTATTTTGGAATGCCATTTTCGATTCGCAGAATTTCATAAAGCTCGTCGGAAATTTCAACGGCGTTTTTATTTTTCAATTCGCTCAAAAAATCTTCCACCGATGTTTGCGGGACAAAAACATTCACGCCGAAGTTGTTTTGAAACGTGATAAAATCATGATTTGAAATTTGAAATTTAGAATCTGTGATTTCAAAATACCTGAAATCACTGGATAAATCTTCAACGAAAAAGTCGCCCGCGAAAGTGAAGCGTTGCAGATTTTTCAAAATCTTCTCATAAGTTTCAGCTTCGGTTTCAAACAAAAATTTATCGCCCAATCTTAAAACGCGCACAACCGCTAACAAACGACCTTGCGCGTTCGGAAATGCCGCGAGCATTTGTTGATTCTCTTCAAGTTTCGCCGCGTCATTTGTAATCAAACCGTTCAAAAACTGCACGGCTTCCTTGCCCGAGATTTCAATCAAGCCGCGTTTCCGCTCATAAAAACCGATTGCGTTTTCGCGCACGACATTATATTCATTTAATAAATTCGTATTCATTTTCTTCTAAAAAATTCGTCGTATTCCTTCTCGAAAAAGCCCGCGATTGCCTCGCCGCCCGCAGTTAAAATCGGACGCTTGAGAAAAGTAAAGTCGCTCGTCATCAAATCGAGCTTTTCCGCGTCGGAAAGTGTTTTATCGCGCAAGCCGAGTTCGCGGTATTTGATTGAGCGGCGCGAGAAAAGATTTTCCGCGCCGCCGAGCATCGTCGTTAATCGTTCGACTTCCGCACGGCTGAGCGGTTCTTCTTTGATATTTCGCTTTTTGACGTTTGTAACTCGATGATAATCCAAACGGCGCAACGCTTTTTGACAAGTCGTGCAATCTGGAAGCCCGTAGAAATAAATTTCATTCATAAGTTTTACGACTCAACGTAAGCACATTTAATTCCTTTGGTTAAGATTTTCTCGAACTTTTCTCGTTTGACATTTGCCCGCCAAGCCTGAATTATTTTGTAAGTTTTCGCCTTTGAAAGAAATTCCGCCTGCACGATTAAATCGAGCTTCTCTTTACCGTTTTGCAGACAACTCGAACTATAAGAAAAAAGAAATTCCTGATTCTTTTTCAATTTACCGAATGATAAAACGTCTCTGACTTCCCAACTCGGAACGCCTCTTGCATCTCGCTCGGTGATTTTTTCCAGCCAGAGCATAAACTTTTTGCCTTTGGAAAAACGCGACACGCCGTAATTTTCGTTCGAGAGCAAACCGCCGCCTAAATCCTTCGCGCCGTTCGGCAAGGTTGCACCGTAAATCACGCCTTTGTGCCGGTAGCCGATTAAATCTTTTTTCTGCGCCGAAACGATTGTCGGAACAATGAGAAAAATGAGTAAGAATAATAATTTCAACTTCATAAAGCTTCGCTTTTGTTCAATTAACGAACGCTGTCATCACGGGCGGCATTGATTGTTTGCCGTCAAGTTAACGACGTTCCTTATTTGATAATATGCGATTGCTTTCCGCCTCTCAAGCGGCAGGTTTCAATAACTGATTTTGCTTTCTTCGCAAGTTTATTGTGAAATAGAAGTTTATGGAAAAACAGGAATTAACCCGCTTACTTTCACTGATGTTTCAATCGCACCCGTGGCACGGCGTATCGCCCGGTTTGCTCGCGCCGCAACTCGTCAATACTTATGTCGAAATCGTGCCGCGCGATGTCGTCAAATACGAACTCGACAAACCTTCGGGACATCTGCGGCTGGACCGTCCGCATAAGTTTTCATCTCTATGTCCGACGCTTTACGGTTTCGTCCCGCAAACTTATTGCGGGACGCGCATTGCTCAATTTTGTATGGAAAAAACGGGACGCACAGGAATCGTCGGCGACGGCGACCCGCTCGATATTTGCATTCTGACCGAAAAAACGATTATGAGCAGCAACTTTTTTATGAACGCCAAACCGATTGGCGGTCTGCGCCTGCTCGACCACGGCGAAGCGGACGATAAAATTATTGCCGTCTTAAATAACGACGCGGCTTTCGGACATTTTGAGGAAATCAATGATTGTCCGAGCGGTTTGATTGAACGGCTGACGCATTATTTTTTGAGTTATAAACAACTGCCGAATGACGCGCCGCGGGCGCTCGAGGTAACGCACGTTTATTCCCGCGACGAAGCGCATGAAGTTATCAGTCTTAGTTTTCAAGATTACCGCGAAACTTTCGGCGAACCCGAATCGCGGATTGAAGAATTGCGAACATTGCTTCGCGCCTAAATTTTAGAATTAAATTTTATGAATCAACTATCAGAACAAAGTGTTTTAGAGGCTTTAAGCCATATTGTTGACCCCGATCTACACAAAGACATCGTAACGCTCGGCTTCGTCAAAGATTTGACGATAAACGACGGTGACGTTTCATTTCGGATTGTTTTGACGACGCCGGCGTGTCCGGTTAAAGAAGCATTTGAAGAAGAAGCCCGAAAACTCGTCGGCGCAATTGAAGGCGTTGAAACGGTTAATGTCACGATGGACGCGGACGTGCCGAAAGGTCGCGGCGTGGCAAACAATGTCGCTATTCCCGGAGTGAGAAATATCATCGCCGTTTCCAGCGGCAAAGGCGGTGTCGGCAAATCAACCGTTGCGGTTAATCTCGCGGTTTCTTTATCTTTGGACGGCGCGAAAGTCGGTTTGATGGACGCGGATGTCTACGGTCCGAATGTGCCGATGATGCTTGGCATCGGACAAATTCAGCCGCAAGTTTCCCCAAATAATCAACTGATTCCGCTTGAAGCACACGGCGTAAAAATCATTTCGATGGCGGTTCTCGTTCCGCCCGACAAACCGATGATTCTGCGCGGTCCGATGCTGCACGGCGTTGTCCGTCAATTTTTGACTGATGTTGATTGGGGCGAACTCGATTATTTAATCGTTGATATGCCGCCCGGAACCGGCGACGTTCAATTATCTCTGGCGCAACTCGTTCCCGTGCAAGGCGCGGTTCTTGTCACGACTCCACAAGCGGTTTCGCTCTCGGACGTGCGTCGCGCTTTGAAAATGTTTGAGCAGGTTTCGATTCCGGTTCTCGGTGTCATCGAAAATATGTCGTATTTCGTGCCGCCCGATATGCCGGACAAACGCTACGCTATTTTCGGGACTGGCGGCGGACAGCAACTCGCCGACGAATATAACATAAGGCTTTTGGGCGAAGTTCCGCTTGGAATGGAAGTGCGCGAAGGCGGAGACGCGGGCGTTCCCGTTGTCATTGCCAATCCCGATTCGCCGCAATCAAAAGCGTTTCGCACCGTTGCTGAAGAAGTAGCCAGGCAAATTTCCATCGAAGCGATGAAACCGGAACTCGTGATTATGTCGCGGGCAAAATAGCTCAACGCAAAATGTAACAGGATAGACAGGACTTACAGAATTAAGAAAAGAATTTTGCTACTAAATTTTCTATCCTGTTTATCTCGTTTATCCTGTTAATTTCTTCATACCAAATTACTGCCGGTTGTAAGCCGCCGGAACTGGCGCATCACTTGCTAAACCAAATTGTTCCGAGCGGACGATTTCACTGCCGAGCAGCAAAATATACCAGATTCCCGAACGAAACACAGCGATGTCGGCGCGTCCGTCGCCGTTGTAATCAGCCGCCGCCGGAATGTCGCCCGCCGCGCCGAATTGTCTTGCGCCGAAATTGCCTGTTTGATCGTTTGAAACAAAATACCAAGTGCCGTTCGACGGACGGAAAACCGCAAAATCGTCGCGCCCGTCACCGTCAAAATCGGCGGGAACGGCAATATCGCCGCTCGTTCCGAACGGGCGGTTGACAACCGAATTATTACCGCTTTGTAAGGCAAACCAAGTCGCGTTTGCGCCCCCGCGATAAACCGCGATGTCCGTTTTGCCGTCGCCGTCGTAATCAGAGGGAACAGGTTTGTCAGTCACCGCGCCGAAAATTGTCGCTTGCAAATTGTTGTTACTGCTCCGAATGACGTACCAATTTCCGTCCGCCGGTCGCCACACGGCAATGTCGGCTTTACCGTCGCCGTCGTAATCGCCTGCGACGGGAACATCGCTTGCCGCGCCGAACTCCACTGCCGTGAAACCTAAATTACTTCTGAGCAAATACCAAGTTCCGTTGCGGAAAACGGCAAAGTCGGTTCGTCCGTCGCCGTCGTAATCAGCCGGAACAAGTTTGTCGGTGGAGATGCCGAATTGCGCCGCCGACAAAGCATTGTTTTGGCTGTTCAAAATATACCAAGTGCCGTTTGACGGACGGAATATGGAAACGTCGGCTTTGCCGTCGCCGTCAAAATCGAATCGCCGCGCGTTTGAGCCAGCCGCTTGATTTACGGTGAAGGTTCTTGCTCCGATGGTGATTGTGCCGCTCCGCAAAACCGTCGTCGGGTTCGGCAAAACGGTGAAAGTTACCGTGCCGTTGCCGGTTTGCGATGCGCTCGTGATTTGAATCCAAGGGACGTTGCTCGCCGCTTGATAAACGCACGCCGCACCGGCGGTAACGGAAATTGTCCCCGTTCCGCCGCTCGCGGAAACATTCTGCACGCTATTTCCCAAAGCGAACGGACAGCCCGACGGCTGCTGAATCAAAAATGTCTGCGAGAAAACGCCGTTCGTTACGACTATCGAACCGGTGCGTCCGCCAATCATATTCGGCTGGACGGTAAAATTGATTGTGCCGATGCCTTCGCCGCTGGCGCCCGAAGTGATGTTGACAAAATTCGAATTAGTCGAAGCTGTCCACGGACAGCCCGACGGCATATTAACGGTAAAACTGCCCGTTCCGCCGGTTATTGGAAAACCCTGTCCGGTCGGTGTAATCGTGAACGCGCAGGCAGAAGTCGAAGTCGTTAAATCAAGGCTAAAACCCTCCGCCACGCTTCCAAAGTTTTCGCCGTTATCGTCCACGACGTAAAGTTTCCAAACGCCGTTGGCGGGCGAACCGTTAAGAGCGTCAAGTGTTGTTGCCGTCGGTGCGCCGGTCGGCGCAGGTGCGGGAAAAACATCATCTGTTTCAAAATTCGTCGGCTTATAGGTTCCCGAAACAAGCGGCTCATCATCAGGTAGTGAATTTGCGGCGGCATCATCGAAAACCAAATTCAGCCCGCCGACCTCCGTATTGCCGCCGACATCCGACATCAAAACGATTCTGCGTCCGTTCGGCGCGACGAGCAGGACATCAACATCGTCCGGCGCGAGATGACTGAAATTTTTCAAGGTTACGACGGCTTTTGTTACCGAGCCTTGCAAACCGCTAATTGTAACTTGCGATGGATACGGTTCTGCCGCGCCGATGGTCGGAATGTTGATTAAATTAGTTGATGTTTGGATGACAATGTTCCAGCCGCCGGAAATATTTCCGGCATTTGCGATATTATTTCCGTAATCGTCGTCAACCAGAAACAGCTTCCACGCGCCGTTGGGATTCGAGCCGTTAAAAGCAGCGAGCATTGCGCCGGTCGGTTCGCCTTGCGGCGCGGGTAAAGGAAAATCATCGTTCGGCTCAAAGTTCGTCGGTTTATAGCTGCCGTCAACAATCGCGTCGTCGTCAGGCAGCGAAGCGGTTGCCGTGTCATCGAAAGACAAATTAAGATTGCTGACCGGATTTGTTCCGCCGACATCCGACATCAGAATGACTTTTCGTCCGTTCGGAGCGACCAGCATTAAATCAACATCATCGGGCGACGTATGATTGAAGTTTTTTAAATTGACTTGAACGCCCTTGACCAATCCGTCCAGATTGGCGATGTTTATTTCCGAAGGATAAGGCGAAGTCAAACCGGTAAACGGAATTGTAATCGCGTTGTTATTCTCGCCGGAAATATCGTTTGTTACTTGAATTGTGTCAATCCACCAACCACTCACTCCCTCAGCCGCAAAGACTCTGTCCGAGCCGTGTCGCCAGCGAAATTGCACCAATTGACGATAAGCGGCAACCGGGAGATTAATCTCGGTTGTAATGAAAGTCGGGTTTGCAACGCTTCCGGCGCTTAATCCGGTCCAAGCACGCCGCCCGCCAAGCGGATTTTCAAAATCACTCCTGAGAGGCTCAACACGGTAAGCACCCGTTTGAAAACTACCGCCCGCCGCGAGAATATCTTGAAAATTACCATTTCCGATTTTTATTTCCAAAACTCCGCCGTCAAATCCGCTTTCAGTGTTGAAGGCGTGGCGGAAAATTAGTTTGGGCAAATTGCTGCCGATTCTGACGGATGGCGACACGATTTCGGAACTGCTGATAATAGCCGGGTCGTTTGTATAAACCGAGTTCGGCGGCGTATCCGGTCGGTTTGTTACGGTAGCAAATGGCAGCGCAGTTGTTCCGGTTACAGCAGTCGTCCAGCCAATAGGAAGCTGCGGCGCAGTTACGCCGTCAAAGTTTTCGTTGAATTGAACGCTCGTCGGACTCGCTTCGTCCGGCTGTGCGTTGACCGCAACTGGACGAAACTGGGCGGCAAGCAAACCGAGCGCAATTAAAAATGCGAAACACAACACAAATATGTTCGGACTGCGAACGAAAACGGTAGGAGATTTTTTTTTCATTGACTTTCCCTTAAAACCAATTACAAATGCTCGAAATTAAGTAAGCGAGCAAAATTAAGTTTGGCTAAAAATTCAATAATAAAGTTCAGAGTCGGCGATTTATCATATTTTCTATTGAGTGAAGGCAAACTAAAGTTTAGACTCTAAACCTTCTCTTAATTTTGGTAGACTACTTACGCTTGAGGTGCGACAAACATCAAATTAGATTGGCATAAATGTAAATTAAAAAAAGTGTTATCGGAGAATTATTATCCCTTTTTTTTAATTTGGTCAAGACTTTTATCGAAAAAATTTGCTTTTTTTTTAAAAAAGAGTTATAAAAATTACTTCTATTATACTATTTTAATATCAAATCGGCATATCTCATTAGAATTTTTTTCTTACATTTGTGATTGTAAGGTCACGTTCGCCGACGATTTTTTGATGCTATTTTTGACTATTCATTCGGAAATGTCTGTAGTAAATCGTTTCAAAGCGTAAAACAAAATTAACCGGTTCTCAAATTTACGATGTCGTTCAAAATGTAAATTTTAGGAGGAGGAACTTTAAATGTCGTCTGAATTCAATAATCGCCCCCGCTTGCGCTCGTTAGTGCTGCTCGGCGGTTTGTTTTGTTTGGCTTTAAGCGTTTCGACAGTTTTGGCTGAAGAAAACATTGATGCCGCCCCGATTGTTATCAGCCAAGCGAATTCGACGCGGGCTTTGACCGCCGTTTCGATGAGGCAAGGACTCAATTCAACCACTCACGTTTTCCAGCCGGGCGCGAAAACGCGCATTACTGTTTTCATTACCAACATCGAATTATTGTCCGACGAAGGCATGACCGCTTTTCGCGCCGACGCGGAAGACGGACGACATTATCGCTATCCGCTCCAAATCGTTTCGCTCGCGCCAACCGCCGAGCGCAAATGGGTTTATGCTTTGACCTTAAAACTGCACAGCGGAATGGGCGATGTGGGCGATGTTTTGCTTCGCGTCAACTGGCGCGGTATGGCGAGTAATCGGGTGCGCGTCGCCATCGGACACGAAGGCGACGGACTTAAAGACGACGAGGGCGCACAACCGACTCCGATGCCTGACAGACCGCCGCGTATTGAGCAGATTGATTCGGTCGGCTTGCCATTTACGGGCGACCGCGTGCGGTTTATGGAGCAAGCGACGTTCGGACCGAATGCGACGCTCGAAAATCAACTGCGGCGCACAAGCTATTCGACCTGGATTTTTCAACAGATGGAACAAAAGCGTGATGCCAATAATGGATTGCGTTTTTCAACGTTTCCTTACCCGAATTTGCAGCTTCAACCGGTGGCTATTCCGAGCACGTGCGACGTGATTTGTCAACGCGACAATTACTCGATGTACCCGCTCCAGAATTGGTTTTTCCGCGAAGCTCTCTACGGCGAAGACCAGCAGTTGCGGCGACGCGCAGCGTGGGCGTTGCACCAGATCTTCGTCGTGTCGGGACGCGAAACCGTTCAGCCGAGCCGTATGCTTCCGTATTTGCAAGTCCTCGACCGGCACGCTTTCGGCAATTATCGCGATTTGCTCAAAGACATCACATTAAACCCGGCGATGGGCAACTATCTGGATATGGCAATCAGCACGCGCCAGAGTCCGAACGAAAATTATGCCCGCGAAATTTTGCAATTATTCAGCATCGGTCTGGATATGCTCAACCCGGACGGAACCCCGATGCTCG
The DNA here is from genome assembly GCA_002050365.1 of Acidobacteria bacterium 28-1. Lineage (GTDB taxonomy): Bacteria > Acidobacteriota > Blastocatellia > Pyrinomonadales > Pyrinomonadaceae. The sequence continues at coordinate 55,652 of MWYZ01000038.1, read as the reverse complement.
ATTCGCAGGGCAATCGCATTCCGACTTACGATCAGGCAACCGTCAACGGTTTTACCAAAGTTTTCACCGGCTGGAGTTTTTGTGAAGATACGGCAGTTTGTCCGAATCGGACTCAGGGAACGCCTAACTTTAAAGACCCGATGCTGCTTAGAGCGGCGAATCACGATCAAACGGCGAAACAGATTTTGAGTTATCCGGGAGCAGTTTCGACGATTCCCGCCGGACAGACCGGCGAGCAGGATTTTGAAGCGGCGTTGGATAATATCTTTTATCATCCGAATGTTGCGCCTTTTATCAGTAAACTTTTAATTCAGCAATTCGTTACCAGCAATCCGACCTCAGCCTATGTTAAACGAGTCGCCGACGTTTTTAACGACCAATTGGGCGGCGGTATTGACCGCGGCAATCTGGGACGAGTCATTCGCGCAATTCTGCTTGATCCGGAAGCCCGCGGCAACAACAAAAGCGATCCCGACTACGGACATTTGAAAGAGCCGGTGTTGTTTGTGACAAATGTTTTGCGTCCGTTTTCACCAACAGCAAACATTGGTGCGCCAGCAAATTGTAACGGATTGAGCGACGGCGTTATCAACGGTGTGACAATTGCGCTTGACCAGGACGTTTTTAATCCGCCGTCGGTGTTTAATTATTACTCGCTCGATTATACTTTGCCGAACACTAATTTGTTCGCGCCGGAATTTGCTATTTTGACAACCGGCACGGCTTTAAAACGCCCGAATTTTATTCATCAAATGTTTGGACCCGGAACGAACGGAGCAACCGGCATTACGATAATTCAGAATCAGACAATAACTCAGAATCAAATCCCTTGCGGAACGAGAGTTAATCTGACTCGCTACCTGACTTTGGCACAGTCCGATTTAACCGGAACATTACTGGTTGACACGCTCAACCGGGAATTGATGCACGGCGCGATGTCGCCCGTCGTCCGAAACGAAATTTTAACCGCCGTCCAAGCCGTTGCGTCAAATAATCCGCTCCGGCGAACGCAAACGGTGATTTATTTGATTACTACTTCGTCACAATACCAAGTGTTGAGATAATTTTTTGTACAAAGACAAACGGAATTTATATTCGGGGAGAATATGTGAAAAATAGTAAATCTCGTCGGTTGGTTAAAGCAATTTACATGACTATTTATCTGTTGATAATGTTGTTTCAGGTATATTTGTGCGAGTCATCTGCTCAACCGGATTTAAAAAATAATTTTCCCAATCGGACGCCATATGATTTTGACGGCGACCAAAAAGCCGACTTGTCTTTATATAATAACGGAACCTGGCGAATACTTTTTAGTTCCAGAGAAAGAGAAGCATCTTTTACCTTTGGAACAGCCGGCGATATACCTGTTCCACAATTTTACCTTGACCCGGCTGTGTGTAATATTGCCGTCTGGCGACCCGGTAATTCCTTTTGGTATATTTCCGGCGATTACGGAAATACATTTCAATCAACTCAATTTGGCATCAGCACTGACCGTCCTGTTTCGATGGACTACGATAATGACCAAAAAGCTGATATAGCCGTGTTTAGAAATGGCGCATGGTTCATTCTTAATAGTTCGAATAACACTCTAACGACTAAATTCTGGGGAACAAGCGGAGATATACCTGTTCCGGGATTTTATACTTTACAAGGCGGTCTCAATCTGGCTGTTTATCGACCGGTTAACGGCACTTGGTATTTGTTAAAAGATGGCGACGTTCCCGCTGTCTACCGATTTGGCGCAACTGGAGACCGTATAGTCCCGGAAGATTATAATGACGACGGAATAACAGATTTAGCTGTGTTTCGACCGAGTACCGGCACTTGGTATATCTGGGAAAGCAATTTTGACACATACCAAACCGTCAGCGCGTATAACTTCGGAACGGGAACTGATATTCCCGTTCCGGCAGATTACGATAATATCGGCGGTGCAAACATCGCCGTCTATCGTCCAAGTAATCAATATTGGTATATCTTAGGGGCTGATTTTGAAACTTTAATCGGTATCCAATTCGGTAGTCCGGACGACGTTCCCGTTCCGAATATGCCCTATAGATAGGCATCGGAGTTTATTAAAACAAATTTTTTGAGTATTACAGTTATGAAAGATAGAAGAGAATTCTTAAAAACATCCTGCCGGGCTTTGAGTATGGCGGCATTGGCGACGCAGATGCGTCATTTCGGTTTAATCAACGCGCTCGCGCAGGATAAGGAAACTGATAACGCGAGCGGCGGCAATTACAAAGCTCTCGTCTGCGTTTTTCTGGCGGGCGGTAATGACAGCAACAATACGGTTATTCCGAATTACGACGCGGGTTACGGGCAATATGCGGCGGCGCGGCAATCGCAAGGTTTGGCAATTGCCCGCAGCAGTCTGCTTTCAATTTCACCCGCTTCTTTGAGCGGTCAGACTTACGGTTTTCATCCGAGTATGACCGATTTGCACACGCTTTGGGGACAAAATAAACTTGCCGTCGTCTGTAACGTTGGAACGTTAATGCAGACGCTCACCAGAGCGCAATATCAATCCGGCGCGGCGCGTCCGATGCAGCTATTTTCGCACACAAACCAAGTCGAACAATTTAAAACCGCGATTTCCAACTACAGTTCGCCGACCGGCTGGGGCGGACGGCTTTCAGACCGCACGGCAAATCAGAACGGCGGCGCGGCGATCCCGATGATTAGCCAATTGTCGAGCGGCGCAAATGTTTTTGCCGTCGGCAATAATTCAACGCCGCTCATCGTCGCGCCCGCGCCGACACCGCTCAATCAACTTTTGACTTTGAACGGATTCGGCACGGCAACCGATGATTTTGCACGGCGCACGGCGATGAACAATATCCGGCAAGCCGATTTGAATTATACGTTGACGCAAGCTGCCAGCACTTTAACGCAGCAGGCAATCAACGTCAGCCAGCAACTGAGCAGCGACCCGGCATTGACCGTGACATTTCCGAATACCTCACTCGGCAATCAGCTCCAGCAAGTGGCAAAATTGATGAAGTTTCGCTCTCAACTGAATATGAGCCGTCAAGTTTTCTACGTCCAACTAGGCGGTTTCGACACGCACGGCAATCAGTTGACGAATCACGCGAGTTTATGGACGCAAGTTAGCCAAGCGTTGAAGGCGTTTTACGATGAAACGGTGGCGCAAGGAATTTCGGCGGACGTAACGACTTTTACGATGAGCGATTTTAACCGGACGCTAAACCCGTCGGGTTCGGGTTCGGGCGTTGGCACAGACCACGCTTGGGGCGGACATCATCTCGTGTTGGGCGGCTCGGTTCTCGGCGGAAATTTCTACGGCAGACCGACGGCTAACGGAACAATTTTTCCGACTTTAGTCAACGCCGGACCCGACGATGCCGAAACACGCGGCAGGTTGATTCCGTCAGTGTCGGTCGAACAATATGCCGCCACGTTAGCGCGTTGGTTCGGGCTTTCCCAAAACGACATTCCGCTCGTCTTCCCAAATATTAATAGTTTTAGCGGTTCGGATTTGGGATTTATGGTGTAAGGCAGAAGACAGAAAACAGAAGACATTTTCCGTGATCGTGACTAATTCGCCGGCATTTATGACCGTTGGCGATTTTAACCGCGACAAAAAAGTCGATCTTGCCGTCCGGTGCAACACGCTGACTGCCGGAGCAAATAATTTTTCGATTTTGCCCCGCGTTGCGATGCCGGCAGCCGCGCCGATTTTTAGCTTGTGCTTTTCAAATTGTCCGTGTAAAATTGACATTAAAGTAAGGATTCGCCTTCAGCCGAATCCTTTGAAATTATTGATAAGGAGATTATAAAAATGTCAGCAGTTGCAGCACCATCGGTTGAAATCAAGGTAACGCCGAACGCGGCGAAAGAAATTAAAACGTTTATGACGAGTGAAGAGGATTTGCCGGAAACGGCGGGACTTCGCGTTAGAGTCGTGCCGGGCGGTTGTTCGGGTTTTCAATATAGTTTGAACATCGAAGAAGAATCGAAAACCGGCGATTTTATCGTCGAACAGGAAGGCGTGCGCCTTTTTGTAGATATGTTCAGCGCACAATATTTAAATGGTATACAAGTTGATTACACATCGAATATGATGGGTTCTGGTTTTACGTTTGAAAACCCAAATGCGACTGGCGGCTGCGGTTGCGGAACTTCGTTTTCAGCATAACTTTATTATGAAATTTTGAATAGTTAGGTAAGACGGCTTTGACCGTCTTTTTATTTGTGATTTGATGCAAGCTAAAATAATTTGATATTTTGCTTTTTTCGCTTTACGAAAATAGGGAAAATGTCGTAACATTTATTCATCTTTAACTCGAATACTCGAAACAAATCTCAAAAAGAAGCGAAGTATTATTTTCTGAAACAAATAAAATTTGAAGTGCCAATTTCGATATAACGCTTGAATACACATTTTTATTTGTTAAACGGACTTTGTGCGTGCAAAGTTAATTCAAATGAGGCTCAAAGAATAAAGGTGGAAAACTTATTCTTTCAATCGCTTGCCAACAGCGAAATAAATTATAGGAAATAAAAAATGAAATATATCCGAAAATCGAACCGATGGTTTTTTTTATCTTTAGCCGTGATGCTTTTGATGATTGTCGTTCTTCAAACAATGAATACTGCCCGTGCCAATCAACCGATGGAGTTGAAAATCAATCAGGAGAATAATCAATTTGCGATGAGCGCGGGCGAATTAGGCACGTTTTACCGCTCGGCGCGGGCAATTACCGATGCACGAGTAATAGAATTGCCGCAATCAAATACAAAAGTCTTCACTTGGCAGGAAGAAGGCCAAAGCGGAAGCAAATCGCCGTTTTACGCCATTAGTTTGGATGGCAAGACGATTGTAAAAACTCAAGAAACTTCTTACGAAATGCTTCTGCGGTATGCGAACTTCGACCCCTTGGTGGAAGTTCCGACGACGACCGATGCTTTGACGGCGAAAAACAGTGCCGATGCCGAGAACACTTATATCGTCCAGTTTGTGACGCAGCCGCTCAAAGAATACAGCGATGCGATTCAGGCTTTAGGCGGCAAAACTTATATTTATCTGCCGAATCATTCTTACCTTGTCAAAATGGATGGTGAAACCAAACAATCGGTGGAGAATCTGCCGTATGTGCGGTGGGTCGGACGGTATCAACCGGCTTATAAACTCGAAGAATATCTGCGTCAAGGTTTAGCGAATGATAGCTTACCAACGATGCGTTACAACATTATGGTTTTGGAACGCGGACAATTTATGCAGGGCAAACTCGCCCAGCGCATTCAGACGCTCGGCGGCAAAGTTGAATTAATAATTAAGGAAGGTTTCAGAATGGAAGCCACGCTGACGGCTGGGCAACTGCTCGCTTTAGCAGATGAAACGGATGTTTTATTTATTGACCGGTGGAGCGCACCCGAACCGGATATGGATATTGTGCGAGCCATCGGCGGCGCGAATTTTATCGAAACAACGCTCGGCTTTAGAGGTGAAGGCGTTCGGGCTGAAGTGATGGACGGTGGTTTCCTGACTACCCACGTCGATTTTAATTCGGGTTTAGCTCCGCTTCTGCACGGCACGTTTGGCGTTGACAGTCATGGTACGGCGACCTACGGCATCAATTTCGGACGCGGCACGGCAAATCCGCAAGGACGCGGAATGTTGCCAGAAGCGCAAGGCATCATGGCGAGCTATAACAATTATGTCGGCGGCAACCGTTACACGCACACTGCCGAACTTAAACAAAAGCCGTATAGAGCAGTTTATCAATCAAACAGTTGGGGCAGTTCGTTGACGACGGCGTATAACACTATTTCCGCGGAGATGGACGATATTCTATTTATCAACGATTTCGTTCTGCTCAATTCGCAAAGCAACTCCGGCAATCAACAATCACGTCCGCAAGCGTGGGCGAAAAACGTCGTTTCCATCGGCGGCATCACCCATTACAACACTGCAACTTTAACCGACGACCGTTGGACAGGTGCGAGCGTCGGACCGGCTGCTGACGGGCGACTCAAACCGGAGCTGGCTCATTTTTACGACAATATCTTCACCACTACCAGCAGCTCAACCACCGCTTACACGGCAGGTTTTAACGGCACGAGTTCGGCGACACCGATTACTGCTGGACATTTCGGTATTTTCTTTCAAATGTGGCACAACGGCATTTTCGGCAATCCGACCGGCGCAACTGTTTTTGAAAGCGCACCGCATATGACAACCGCCAAAGCCGTAATGATTAATACCGCCATTCAATGGGATATGACGATTCCCGGAACGAACATAACGCGTGTTCGGCAGGGTTTCGGACGAGCCGATTTAACAAATCTTTACAACCTTCGCGATCGAATGTTGATTGTCAACGAAGCCGACGTGCTGACGAATCTGCAAACCACGTCTTATACGGTAACGGTTGCATCGGGCAGCACCGACCCGCTCAAAATAACGATGGTTTACGCCGACCCGATGGGCAGTCCGTCAGCCACCAGAGCGCGAATAAACGATTTGTCGCTGAAAGTTACCGCTCCGAACGGCGACGTTTATCACGGCAACAATGGTCTCGGTGTGGGCGGCGGAATGTGGTCAACTCCCGGCGGCACAGCAAACATTGTGGACACGGTAGAAAATGTGTTTATACAAACTCCGGAAGGGGGAAATTGGACGATAGAAGTAACCGCAGCGGAATTGGTGCAAGACGCACGCGCGGAAACTGACGTGATTGACGCTGATTATGCGCTGGTAGCAAGCGGTGTTGCGTCATTTCCGACACCTTAACCAACGCCGACGCCAACTCCGAAATCGCAGATTTGCACCCCATTCACGACGGTGACTGAGGGAGACCTATTCCCAGGTGGTATCGTTTCCTTTGGAGTGTCAAGCGGATCGGGCTCGGTGGCGGTTAACCATGTGAACGCCGGAGCTGGGTTGCAATCATTGACGGTAGTCAGTGCAACAAATGTGACCACTACGGGAATAAATGCCACGCTTGCCGAGACGGGATATTTCAGTTTCCGAACGCATTTGTTCCTCAATTTTAATTACTCAGCATAAAGTAATTTTGAAATTACAAATTTCTTGGGAGCGTGAATAAACACGCTCCTTTTTGTTTCATAAAATATTTGGAAGCTGTCATTCATTAAGAGTGTCTCAAATTATTCGAGAACAACTCGGAAGATAGGCAAAGCGGAGAAGAGATGGCGGGACTTTTTGATTGGATTCTAAAATTCAATCAAAAAGTATTTCTTTAGTATCTGACTTGTTTTTGCCCGTCGTTTTATCAAAACCCAATCGTAAAATTTGCTTAAATAAATCTGTTTCTAATTGTAATGAATTTTCAATTTGCATTTTTCGGTTATTTAAGCAACAATTTACCAGTTCTTAGTTAAATAATAATCCAACAATTTACTTTTACAAAAAGTCTTCGTTAAAGATTTTCAGAAATAATTATTGTTTTAACTGTTTTTAAATTAGGGCGGAAATCATTTCTGCTTGGCACCGAAACTTTCCCTTAACAAATTTAAAAATTTGGAGTTTTTGCTTGATGAATTTTTGTAAGTCTTTGTGTTTTTCCGCATCAATCGTGTTGATTTTTTCCGCCGCCGCTTTTTCTCAGCAACGATCGAGAGTCGTTCCGAATCAGCCGACCGAATCTCGACCGATAAATCAGCCGCCCAGCCAAAATTCAAAGAGACCGACATTAACCAACCAAATCGTTATCACTCAAAAGCCGCCCACACTTGTAAAAAAAACAGGTTCTTCGCAACCGCTTAATTCTTTACCAATCCCTTCTGCAATGAAAAGTTACAGCGCGTCTTTCAATCAAAAGTTATTGAGAGCGATTCAGATTCGCGCGGGTATTCCCTATCGTTACGGCTCGACGGGACCAAATGCTTTTGATTGTTCGGGACTTGTGTGGAGCGTTTTCTATGATGCAGGCTTTAATTTCGAACGCTCGAGCGCAAAAGCGCTTTGGCAAAATTCGGTTGAGGTTGACGGCGCGGACAGATATAAATTCGGAACGCTCGTCTTTTTCAACAAACTCGGACACATCGGCATCGTCTTTGACGAAAGCGGCTTTTACCACGCTTCTTCGAGCCAGGGCGTTACATATTCAAGATTTGACGGTTATTGGGCAAAACGCATTGTCGGTTTTCGGCGGTTAGCAGCGGAAAAATAAAAACTTAGAAAAACTTTGAATGCGGATTTCTTCAAATTTTCTCGCGTTAAATTAAAAAATTAAAAGTTAACTTACGAAACCCGGACGAGTCTGCTGTTCCTTTACTTCCCAAACAATCGCCACTCTTTCAATCGAAACATAAGCCACTCGTTCTTCGTCATCGCGCAGATACAAAATGCCGCCTTTTATATCAACCACTTCGCCGCTGAAAATCGCGTTTGTGCCGCAAGAAATGTCAACTTTTTTTCCCATCAATTGTTTCAGTAATTCTTCCATAATTTTTCCCTATCCTAATTTAATAACCACATTTCAGCAAAAACCATTGAGTAATAATCAATTACCTTCACAAGCGAGTCTCTTTCGCAAATTGCTATTTCCTTTCTTCATTCTTTAGGCTGATATGAATCAATTTGCGCTGGAAAACACTGTTCATACCACCGTTTTACAAACGATTTGCGTGTAAAGCCATTCTTCCGATTGTTGCCCAATGGCTTGCGGTTTGAGTCTGCGCTTCGCTTGAAACTGTTTTTTGTCTGTCTGAAAAAGCCAAAGCCGAAGCTATCAAAGCCAAATCACGGGCTGTTTCGTCCGGGTCTTTTGCCTTCTTACGTTCATTAAAGCGCGTAATAAAACCTGTGTCGAGATTTCCGGCAATAAATTCCTCGTCTTCAACAATTTCGCGGAAAAATGGCAGAGTGGTTTTGATGCCGCCGACTTCATATTCCTGCAAAGCCCGCCGCATGCGGTCTATCGCCTCCGCGCGTGTTCTGCCGAAAACAGCAAGTTTGGAAATCATCGGGTCGTAATAAATCGAGACCTCCGCGCCTTCATAAACGCCGCCGTCATCGCGGACACCGTTTCCTTGCGGAATTCTCAATCTGGTAATTTTTCCCGGCGACGGCAGAAAATTATTATCCGGGTCTTCAGCATAAACGCGACATTCGATGGCGTGATTTTTCCATTCGATTTCACCTTGCGTGAAAGATAATTTTTCGCCAAAGGCAACCAGAATTTGCTCGCGCACTAGGTCAATGCCCGTGACGAGTTCCGTCACCGGATGCTCGACTTGAAGGCGCGTGTTCATTTCTAAAAAATAAAATTCGCGCGTTTCATCCGAAACGAGAAATTCAACGGTTCCCGCGCCCACGTAATTGACCGCTTTCGCGACCTTTATCGCACTTTCACCCATTTTTGCACGAAGTTCTGCCGAGTTAATTGGTGACGGGCATTCCTCAATGACTTTTTGATGGCGACGTTGTATGGAACATTCGCGCTCACCTAAGTGAACATAATTTCCGTATTTATCTGAAAAAACTTGAATTTCGACGTGACGCGGACGCAGGACGGCTTTTTCGATATAAACTTCGTCGTTGCTGAAAGAGGCGAGTGCTTCGCCGCGCGACGTTTCATACGCGGATTTCAAATCGTCCGCGCTCTGGACGAAACGCATTCCTTTTCCGCCGCCGCCCGCCGCCGCTTTGAGCATAATCGGATATCCGACTTCCGCCGCGATTTTTTGCGCTTCTTCAAAAGATTCGAGCGGCTCGGTCGTTCCCGGAACGACGGGAACATCAGCGTCAATCGCAATTTTTCTCGCGCTGATTTTTCCTCCCATTGAGTCCATCGCTTCCGGCGACGGTCCGATAAATGTAATTCCTTGCCTAGTTGCTTCGCGGACAAAATCAGCATTCTCCGAAAGAAAACCGTAACCCGGATGAATCGCTTCCGCGCCTGATTTTTTGGCTGTTTCAATAATTTTCTCGCCGTGCAGATAGCTTTCGTTCGAAGGCGGCGCACCGATAAGATACGCCTCGTCCGCCATTCGGACGTGAAGCGCGTCACGGTCGGCTTCCGAATAAACGGCGACGTTTTTGATATTCATATCGCGGCAGGCGCGAATTACACGACAGGCGATTTCTCCGCGATTAGCAATTAGAATTTTTTGAAACATAAGCGATTAAATGAAAAATGGATAATGGATAATGGAAACTAAAACCAATAAATTATCCATTATCCAGCCAATGATTGTACCGTCGGTAATCCTGCCTTTTGAATGCAAAAATTCGCGCCGCCGGACATCCAAATTCGCTTTTTTTTTCTCTTTAAACAAATCGAATAATCTCATTGTTTAATCCATAATCAAAGGCGATTTGTTATATTTGGCGCGTAAGTTGTTGACCGCCGACAAAACCGCCGGACGTTTAATAATATTTGCTTCGAGCGGACGCTTGCCCGGAATATCCATCATAATCAAGCCGAGCAGAATCGTTAAAAGTCCGGGTCCGGGTCCGAAAATCATTGCAATGCCGACGAGAATCAGCAGAAGACCGATAAAATTCTTGAAAACCACCGCGCCCCAACGAATGAAAAAGGATTGATTTTTCGCCGATGCGGGCGAATAATGCGGGCTGAAATAATCGGCTGGAATTTTAACCATCACTAGAATGACTGCTACATAGCCCATGGCGGCTGACAACACGATAGCAATTGAACCGAACGCAATTCCGCCCCACGTGAGCGATTCCCAAAACCGTGCGAGCCATTCCCAAATTCCTGAAATCCATTCCATAAAGCAGTTGGCAGAATGCAGTCAGCGATTTTTCCCTGCCAACTGCCGTTGTCTACTCAGCCTTTACCGTCTCCATCTTTCTGAGTTCTTTCCAGATGAAAAACATCCGATGAATAAACGTCCAAAGCGAGCCGATTGCCAAAACCCAAAGCACCTGCGGCATTCGATTGGCGAAAAACGAATTTGAATTCGGCACGGTTGAAAGCGCACCGATTATCAGCAAAACAATTCTTTCAGGTCGCTGCAAAAACCCGACATTCGCTTTTACACCGAAACCTTCGGAACGCGCTGTTGTATAGCTGACCATTACCGAGCCAATCAATCCGATACCGGCAGAAGTTACATTCAAAAGCGAATGCTGCGGCGTATTGCTGGCGTAAAAAATTATTATGCCCAAAAACGCCACCATATCTGAAAGACGGTCGAGCGACGAATCGAGAAAGCCGCCGAAACGCGTAACTCTGCCCGAAAGCCGCGCCACATTCCCGTCCAACATATCAAATAGATTAGCGACGATTAAGACAATTCCCGCCCAGAAAAATTCGCCGAAACCGAACAGCACGCCGCACCCGACATTTATCGTTACGCCGATAACCGTTAAAATGTTTGGACTGATTCCGCCAAACGCCAGCCAGCGTACCATTGCGTCGATGATTCGCATTGCTCCGCGTCCGATGCTTGCTCCAAACATATAAGTCCTTTTTTACCAACAGTTACAAGATGCGATAGAGTGTTATACAGTGAATAATTATTAAACTGTGTTCACTCGGTAACACTCGAAACTAGCACATACCAGCTACATTTTCAGATACAGGCTTGAAAAATGCAAAAGTCTTTTGATAGACTACTTTTGCTTGTTTAATACATATTCAGTTTTCAAAGAACTGGAAGAGACGGCTTGATTGATACTCAAGCCGTTTTTCTTTTTAGTGCGAGCTAGGTAATGCGGTAAAAGCAATTGATTTTTCTTTGATATTCTCCGCTTTAACCGGACTCAATTGTTTAATGTCGAACTCACCACTTTCCGTTTCAATTTTTGACATACCTGTCGGGCGAACAATATTGCCTGTTGACCAATTGATTCGTATGTAGTAAGTTTTTCCCGCTTCAAAATCCATCACAATACCGCCATATTTCTTGTTTTTCATCCGAAAGCTATGCTTGCCAGGGTCAACTAGAGCAATAAAATACTTTTCCGGTCGAACGTCCGCTATTTCTTTATCGTCAAGAAATACGGGCTTTGAAACTCTAACGAGTGTGGTGGTTGCTGAAGGCGCATAAACATAAACAACGGCTTTGTTTTCGATTGTCGCTTTTGTTGTGTTTTCGGTTTGCGCAAACGCAGAAAAAGCAAAAACGAATATAAAGATTAGAGAGAGTAAGTATTTCATTTCTTTTCCTTTGCCGGTCTGCCGGTCTGCCGGTCTCTGACGGCTTCTAAATCCGATTCAACAATAATCCACTGGTTGCCGATTTTTTCAGCCCACAACCTTCCTTCATAAATCAACTGTTTGATTCTTTGCTCCGACAAATCCAACGCGGCGGCGGCATCTTTTACGCTTAATAATTTTCCTTTTTTATTCGCCATCCAAACGATTATAAATTATTTCCAAAAAACTAGCAAGTTCGCTATTATTAACTTGACAGACACTAGCGACTTCGCTATACTTTAGAAAGTTAAGTTATTAACTAAATCTAAACCAAAGGAGTAAAACTAAAATGTTACAAATCGAAAACAAAGACAGATTCGGAAAAGTTATCGCCGATTCATTGAGCAAGGTTGAGCAGACCGTAACCGACGCGAAAACAAAGACACGTTGGATTCGCGCCATTGCCAAAGCCGTCGTCGAGATTGAAGAAAACGTCTTTATGACTTGGCAGGAAGCGGACAAATCCCTGCTCATCTGGAGCCAGAAGAGCAATAACATCTACACGTCAAACGGAGTCTGCCAGTGCCGCGCATTTGAGCAAGGCAGCCCGTGTTTCCACCGTGCCGCCGCTCGATTGATTCGGCTTTATCTGGAAACGGAAGATGCGACGGTTCAAGCCGAAGAAATCCCGTATCTCAAGCCGACGGTTCAAGTCAAAGCGGAGCGCATAGCGGGCATAAGAATCAACTAAAAACGAAAGGCTTAGGAAGTATCAGCAAACTAAGCCCTTCTTTCCGATCAATTATTAAAAATTAAAAGGAGTTTCTAACAATGAGAGAAAATAATACAACAAAAACAAACAAAACGGAAAATAAAGAATTAACGAGTTATCAAAAACTATTGATAACTTTGGACGACGACGCAAAAGCGTATGACTTCAAAGTAAAAACGCTTGACCGCGCAAAAGCCTTAATCGGTGATATTTTATCGGTTACGACTGGCTCAAGTGTTGTTACTGAATATAATGGTGAGTGGGGACACGGGCATTTTTTAGAACTTTTTGAAATGCTTTCAATCAGACATAAGAATTTTGACGTGCCGGATTTTATAGCAGATTTGAAAGAGTATCTTTTCACCTGGACAATGAAGCACGACGAAGACAAACGAAATTGGGAAAAAGCCCTTCTTGCCGAAAGAGGCTTAGACGAACACGGCATTGAATTAGAAACGCCAATAGAAGCCGACAGCCTGAACGACGCGCCCGCGCCGGAAGCCCAAACACAACCCGAACAACCGAAACCAAAAACACTTGCCGAAGACACTTTGCAGCTTATCGGCGAAAATTCAGACGCGACCCGCGACGGTGATTTAAGATTACTTGCAAGTCAAATATCATCTGTGATGAAAAACGACGCGATGCCGACACAGTTATTTAATGTGATGGCAGACGAGCTTTCCGACACTCCAAGCGATTGGCGTTCCCCTGAAAGTGTTCTGTTCAATCTCGAGGAAATGAAAAAGGCGGAGGTGAAAAATGAGAAAAACAGTTGAAATTGAACGAAATAGAGATGGCAGCTATTCGATTTATTTATACAGCCGCGAAACTTTTCGCGGAACTTTAGAAGAGTGCAATGCTGAAATAGCACGAAATGTTATGTATTGGTAAAACAACCTTTATGTAAAAAAATAGAAAGCCGCAAGCGTTAAAACTTGCGGCTTTTTCCGAATGGAAACAGTTTGCTTCTGTTTGGAAAGCGAACGACGCTGTTTTATTTGAAAACTTTTTTCCGAGTAATTACGTTCTAAACATTTATGAGTATTGCCTCGACACTTGACCGACTTCATTTGCAGGCAAAGGAAAACAGATGGCTTTGGCTTTTTTCTATTTTTTGTCGTCTGGCTTTGGCAGCCGGATTTTTCCCTTCGGGGATGGTCAAAATTATGGACGAGCGGTTCGCCAGCGGCTTATCCGTTAATCACCCGATGGGGCATTATTTGGAAGCGTTGCACCATACGGGTTATTACTACACATTTATCGGCGTGGTGCAGGTGACGGCGGCGATTCTGCTGTTGATACCGCGCACGGTGACGCTCGGCGCGTTTCTTTATTTTCCGATTATCCTAAATATTTGTATTCTGACGTATGCGCTGCGTTTTGACGGCTCGCTTTTTACCGCGCCTTTAATGGTGCTGGCGAATTTGTATCTGCTCGGCTGGAATTACGAGAAATGGAAATACATTCTTCCGTTTAATCGTCAGGCAAATGCCAATGACACAACAAACCGGAAAAGCCTTGAAAGCGATGTTCAAACTCAAGAAAGCGCGGGTCAGCGTGCCGTCTTTTCCCGGCACGGAATACGCTTACTTTATGCGCGTTTCCGCATTTTTTTCAAACAGCTTCTTAACGATAAATTCCCGACACTTTTCTTTGCCGGAGTGTTTGCCGCCGTTGTCGTTTGTGTCGTGGGCATTCCAAGTCTTTACAGCATTAAGCCCCGCAACACTTTAGCGCAATGTAACAGACAATTTAAAGACAGTAGCAAAATCAAAGCCGGTGAAAATTTCTGTGATTGTATTCATAAGAACGGCGAACCACTCGACAAATGTCTGAACGAATACCACAACGCGCCGGAGGATACTATCCGAACACCGTAGAACCTTTGTTGCCTTCTGACCAAATCTCAAACTCTTTCATCGTCAGCAAGATTGCTAAGTATAAATCGAAAGAGCAAACCGTTTTTCAATGTTGTCCCAACTAGTGTCGGGTTGGGATTGGCTTGATAAGTCGTGTCAAGATATTTATGTTCGTGCTTGGCGCGGCACATACAATCGAAAGTATGATGTTGCTGAAGTGCGTGGTGAAAATAAAGATGCAAGCTAACAAATCATTGGACGTGAGGGCGCGGGCAGCTACCTCCATACTAAGGAAAATAGAAGAGCCGTGATGTTACTCACGGCTTTTGATTTGCGCCACGCTCGCACGCGTGTTTTCGTAATCTACAAATTGCACAAAAAACATATCGTAAGCGTGGCGCACGCACAGGATAAAGAACTAAACAATTGTCCGGGACTTGTCTTAAAACCTTTTAGACGTTATGAGAAAATCCTGTTGAGACACTATTTAAGACACGTTTTTGTAATGTCTCAATAGGTATAGTTTATAGGAAGCTATGAAAATCAGGCATACTCCATTGGTAAGGGTTAAATTATTGAAGAAAAAAAAGGATGATTTTTAATCACAGCCCTTTTTCTTTGTTGGTGAAAGTATTTGTATCTCTCAATCCTATTACTCTCACATATATAAATTAAATGATTTATTTTATCTCACCCTCATCCATCAAAAGCGGCAGCGTCGCGCCACCGTGAGTTTTTAGCTTGCCGACAAATGAGATTTTCTCTCCTTTGGTTAAACTCGCCACCTTTTCTTTCTGATTTTCCTTGAGCGTTAAAATAATGTCGCCGGTCGGTGTATCGGGATTCATTTCGATACTAATCAAATATCCGCCGAGCATGCCTTCGCTGAATTCCGAGACAGTGCCTTGCCAAGTTACCGTTTGCCCTTCAAAGCGTTTCCATAAGGCTTCTTTCTGCATATCGGTAGATTCGCTTTTGATGTTATAAACATTGTCGTAATCACTCCATTTAATTGTGCTGACACTTTCTACTGTGTTTGCTGATGTAGAAGTATTTATCGGTTGGCTAGCGACCGGCGCGGCATCATTGTCGACTTTTGCCTGCTTGCATCCGAGAGTAACGGCTAAAACACAAATTGCTACATAAACTGATTTATTTAGGTTTTTCATTTTTAATAGTTTCCAAATCTGATTAGCCTTTTTAGTTTTTGAAGCAATCAGCCTTTGACGTTCGTGAATAATAACTCGCAACACCAAAAGTCGCAAGTTTAACGCTCACGGCTTTTTTTGGCGAGGGGTGATTTTCGGCGGTTTTAGCTGGTTTTAGCAGGTTTTTTGGTTAGCTTTGGCGGGCGAGCTTTGGCAGCCGCGCCCGCCAAAGTCGGCGGTATGTGAGACGGAGAAACACTCCAGCCCGCCGATTTAATATCTGCCGGACGACATTTGCCGCGCTTTTTCGGCTTGGCGTTTGGCTAATTCTGATTTTTCCCGCTCTTTTTCAATTACTTCGCAAGCCGCTTGAAAGCTCAAACCGAATCGAATCGACGGAAAATTTAGGTGGTTTTTTTCGAGCAGCAGGATAGCATCGTCGGAAATTTCGGGAATTTTTGTGGTCGGCTCAAGCTGTCCGCGTGACTTCAAATATGATTTTCGTTTCGCGTGAAATTCAAGCATCCTGTCGGTGAACTTTTCGGCAAGTTCGCCGATTGCGTCATCCAGCTCGCGCCTGTCAGCGAGTGCTTCATCAAAAAGAGTTTCGGCACATCGCCCGGCTACCCTTGCCGATTCGATTAAAGCAGTCCGCGTTTCGGCTGCCGTGACTTCGTTAAAAGTAGTCCGCAATTCGTTTGCAGTTGCTTCTAACGATTCAATCGCTTGCGTGAGGAGCGATAATTTCGATTGTTCGGTGTGAAGCGCGGGCAAATTCGCCTTGCCTGCGATGAACGCCGTTTGAGTGGCTTCAAAGGTCGCCGTTTGCTTGTTAAGCTCGGTTTCGAGTTCGGCAATTCTCGCGTTAGTCGAATCAAGTCCTTTTTTTATTTCAGCTAATTTTTTCATTATTTTCTCCTCTAAATTTTTCAATCACATTGTTATCCGGGCGGTTAAATTCAGATTCAAGCCGCCGTTTTGTTTGGCTACGCTTTTCCTCGTTTTCCGCCTCTTTTTTTCGGCGAATTTCGTTGAAATGTTCTTCGTTTTTCGTTATTTTGTCGTTCATATTTATTTTCTCCATTTTCATTTAATAAGTTCGAGAATTATCACGCGCTTGTTTATCGGTTTGCCGCACGCCGGACAATTCTCTACTGTCGGCGGTTCGTTTGGCGTTTCAAGCCCAAGTTTTTTTGCCGTTTCGGAATTTTGATACGCCACGTAAACGCCCGTTGCGTAAGCATCGTATTCGACAGTGCGCTTCTGAAATTCAACCTTCTGCTCCGTCCCGTTGCAATCGCAGAAGGTTGAATCGCCAATTACTTCACTTTCGAGTTTTTTTAGCCTGTTCAAAATATTCATTTAGTTTCTCCGATTGTCTTTATATTAAAAGCGGCGTGTATCGGTTCGCCGTGCGGTTTGAGGCACGCCGCACAGATGGCGGTTGAATCTTCAACATCATCTTCCGGCGTTTCGATAATTCTAAACGCGGCTTGCTTCTGACACGCGCAAAATTCAGAATCGTTTTCGGTTATTTGGTTTTCGATTTTCTTCAATCTATTTAAAATGTTCATTTTCCAGCATCTCCAATCTTTGTAAAATATCGGTCGTTTCCATTCCTTTAATGGAATTTTCAAAAATAATTTGAGCGCATCGAGCCGCAACCGCCGGATTTTCGCAGTATTGCAGTTCCTTTAACCTTTCAACCGCTTCGGATGCCGCGCTTTGCATCTGTGCGATTGCCGATTCAACCGTTTGCCTTCGGGCGTTTCGGTATTCGGCAAGAAAATCCTTATCCTGTAAATATCGGTAAATGGTCGCTTCGCCGATGCCGGATTTTTTTGACGCTTCACGGATTGAAGGTGTTTCAATCAATGCAATCAGTATTTTTTCTTTGTTCGCTTGTTTTGGCATATATCTATCAAAATCTCTAAATTTCTATCGTTTCGGTTATTTCCGCTCTGTTTGGTTATTTTCCGGAGTTAAATCAGCGTCCGCCGCATCTGTTAAAAGTTGGCAGATTTGAGCGGCTGTTTGCTCAAGGTAACATTCGGCAATCACGTGCGGGTTGCCGTTTTCGGATGTCTTGATGATTAAATGCCGATTATTGTGAAGCATTAGCGTGTATTTTGCGTTTGTTTTTTGCATAACTAAAGAATTATTCCGTTTGTTTTGAGTTCGGCAATCTCTGCCTGTGTAAGAGCGTCGTATAGTCTGAATTGCTTCACGCCGTCAATACGCTGGCACACAAAAGCCGGATGCCCTTTTTCTTCGATACTTTCCCGGTTAGATTCCGCCACAACCTTCTCAATTAGAGAGGTTTCCGCTTGGTGAGCGGCTTTTTCCTTTTCGAGTTCGTTTAGTTCGCGAAAAAGATGCCGGTAATCACGCACTATTATTTCGCTGATTTCTTCGTCATCAGTAATCCCGGATGCTTGTATTTTGCGAACGACGCGGGCAAATTCGTTTTTGTCTTTTATTAGTTCATTGTTAAAATTCATAGTATTTTCTCCTGTTTGTTTAATTTTCCTGATTTTTGCGCGTCCTATGGCGCGTTTTTATTGTCAAAGGCTGCCCTTGCTATGCCTTTTAGTTTATAAAATCCGATACCGGGTCTAACTCTTCACCAAGCAAACCCGCAAACCACTTGCGCGTGACGCTTTCCACCGCTTCAAAGTAAATCTCGAATCGAGTTTTGTCAGTTATTCGCAGTGGTGAGTTTAGAGATTCCCGTTCCATTATCTCAAAACAAAAATCTTCAAACTGTTCCGGCGAATGTGAAAACAAGTGTTTCATCAAAAGCGATTGTTGAAGTTGGCAGAGAATTGCCGCGCCGTTCAGTTTGAGAAATTCCTTGTCCGAAGCCTTCAAGATTTGCGCCCGGTCAATGATTTGAAAATCGTCGGCGGAAACGTCAAATGTGATTCCGCTTTCGATAAATCGGTTTAAGACTTCGTGAAGTTTTTCGCTTTTGATGTCTGCAAGTTCATAGTTGTTTTTGGGAAAATGTCTAAACTCGTCACTGCGAATAACTGCGGAAACTAACTTAAGCGGAGTTTCCGCAGTTATTCGCAGTTGCGTTTCTAGACATTCTCCCGAAAAAACGCTTTCTTCGGGTTTGGTTAATACTGATTTCAATCGGTTATTCCACTTCATCTTTTTTCTCCGTTTCCAATGAAGGATGAAAGGCGTATTTTATTGTTGGTCTGCCGGGTTCGCCGCTTGTCGGCAATTCCAGCAAATAGCCGTAATCAATTAACAAAACGATAACGTCTTTTATCGTGTCAGGCGTTTTCAGTCCGCTCCACTGCTTACGTTTGATTTCGTAAGCGGTAAAACCTTGCTCAAGTTCGCCTTTTTTGATTTTGCCGATTAGGATTTGCGCCAAAGAAAAGATTTGATTTTCGCCGAGCGCAAAAACACGCCGGGCGTGTGTGATTAAAATTTCCGTGTAAGCAATCGCTCGCAAAGTGGTTTCGATTGTCATTTCGTCCGGGAACGCGGCATCGTTGATATGTTCAAGACAGTGGAAAATTAAAGCGATGGCAAAGCAGCTTTTCGGCATTTTGTAGAGATATGCCGAAAATGCTTCATCTTCAACTTGCAGGGTTTCGGCTTCGGCTTCCGTGTCGGCTTGCCATTCGTCAACTACGGCTTGAGCTTCGGCGTTAAATTTGACGATTTGAAATATGTCACCATTCGCGCCGATTACTTTTCCGCTAAAATCAAATTCGGCAAGTTTTTTGCATAACCGATTCACCGCCGAATAGCCGTCTCTCATTGCGTCATAATCGGGTTGTGTCGGCTTTTCGCTTCGTTTGCTTGTGTCGGGGTATGCGAACAAAAAACGCTGCGGCAAGCCGTCCGAATTGTCGAATGAGTAGGCTTCCGAGATGTATCGTTGCAGCTTTGACGGTTGAATTCCGCCGATAATCGAAAGCGTTCCCGATGTGATTTGAATTTCACCGTTTCCAACTCTAGCCAGTTCGTAAGCAATCGCGCCTTTCCAAACTTCCAAAATAAATGACCGGGCGTTGAGGTCGTAATCTGCTTCAAGCGATTTAAACCAACCAACTAATTCATCGCGGTTTTGTAATAAACCAATCGGATTTTCGGAAAGAAATTGCGCGAGCTTCGGCGTGGTTATATCGTTGGTTTCGTAACGCTTCAAAACAGGCGTGTTGGGTTCGGTCAACGAATTGATTTTCCCTTTTGTTTCCGTCAATCCTAGTTTTTCTTTATAAACTGCGGCTGTATCCCGTTCGTAACATTTCGCTTCAATCACAAAATCTTTTATTTTATCCGAAAACTCTTTACGGGCTTTCGCCTGTAATTCCAAAATCGGTTTGCGAGTTTCGTCGAGCGCGGGCGTTTTCTTTGTGGACGGCAAACCGACGCATCCGCCGTAAAGGTTAGGAACTACAAACCAATCCGAATGGCGCAAAGGTTTCACGCGAAGCCGTGAGCCGATAATACTCCCAACCATAATCACCGCCGATAAAACGAGAAAATCAAACGGACATCCGATAACTTTTGAAGCTGGTCTCAACCAATCAACAAGCACTTTCGGCAGGCAATCATCGTCAAGCGGTTCAACTGGTTTCAAAGTTAAATCGAGCGGTTTCGGTTCGCCTGTAAATTCGGCGGGCGCGTCGGTTTGGTGAACGGGTTCGCCGTCTTGTCTGCTTTCAATTTGAAGCCATTTACAAACGTTTTCAACAAGTTTGTTGTCCGTCAATTCGGCAAGTTTGGGAAAGCCGTAAACATTTTTACCGCTCTTTAATTTTTGCGCCGTTGCGTCCACTGCTTTCAATCGGTCGGCGGTTTCTTCATCGCTTGCCGCAAAACAAATTGCTTTGATAAATTTTTTCACCTGCGGCACATCAAAGCCGTTTCGCAGTAATGCACCGCCCACCGCCATTGTTAAATCTTGCCGCACACCACCGCGCCAAAACGTGGAAATAAGGCACGCTGAAGCCATCAGAGCAACCGCCCGGCGCAAGTTTTGAGCGTCAACTTGAAGCGGTTCGCCGTCCGTGTGCCATTCGACAACTTCGCCGCTTGAGTGCGTCGAGCCGGGAAAGACTGTTTGCAGTCCGTTGCCCGTGCGAATCTCGACAATGCAAGCGTTTTTTCGTTCCTTCTCGTCTTTAGAACTTACAAGAAACGGATTATTGAATTTCTCAAACGCCGCGCCTTTGCATTTGAAAATTCGATGCGAACGCATTTTGCTTGCGCGTCCGAAAACAGCGTCGGTCGGCGGTAAAAAGTAATCGGCAATCTTGACCGCTTCAGGCGAGTCCAAATCAACATCCGTCAAGCCGTTGTGCAGCAAAACTCCAATGTTTTGAGCCGCGACGTTGAAATGGTTAGGCAAATCCGCTTCGGTGGTTTGAAATTTCTGCCAGCCGGAAAAGTTCGGGTTTTTTGAGCCGTAAGCGATTGGCAAAGGCTGCCAGCCTCGCCGATGATATTTTCTTGCGTGTTCTAAAATTTGATTCATTTGCTTGCCCTCCGCCGCTCAAATCGTTTTCGGGTTATCAAAACCTCGCTTTCGGTTCGGCAATCGGCGCACACGCGAACGAGACGGAAAATGTATCCGTCAAATTCCCTTTCGCGATGGCAAGCAAAACAAATTATTATTTCCGGCGGATTGCCGAAGTTTAATTTCGATTGCTTTATTTCTGTTTTTTGTGTAGAATTTGTCATAGTTAATTGTTTGTTTATTTTATTGAAGCCGTTGTTTGTCGCGACGGCTTTTTCATTTTGCATCTTCGATTTCTCCTTTTTTTAAATAATTCTGTAAATTTTCAGACAGCACTAAAACACGCCGTCCGAAACGATTTGCTTTTAAATGTCCGGCGCGAATCTCGTTTCGCAGAAAGGCTTTTGAAAGCGTGGTTTGTTCGCTGATTTCTTCAACTGAATACGCAAATTTATTATTTGTAACGTTTGATTGCGTCATTTGGTTTCTCTCCATAACATTCAAATTCATTTTATTTCACTCCTTGTGTTACTTTTACTTGCTAACAAGTTAAGGCTATGCTACGTTATCTAGTGTGCTATTTGCAACAAAAAACTTGTTTTAATTTATCAAGCAAAAAATGTCGAGTAAGCGTTATAGGAAATGTAACTTTTAATAAACACAATGTAGCAATTAAGCGTTACACGGTTTCAAAAATATGCCTAAAAAGAAAAAGAGTGAAGGCTTGCAACAAACGGAAAAGAAATCAAGGGCAAAGTATAAATGTCTGCCAGAACTGGCTGCTATTCTTAAAATGGTTAATTTAGTTCCGCCTGATGCTGATATGCCTAACGCGGGCAAGGTGATAGAAGCATTCACCAATGAATGGTTGTTACAAGAACAAAAAACTGACGTAGATTTGTGGTCTGATATTTTTGATGAATGTTTCAAAGACTTCGACAGAGAAGCCAAAACAAATATATTCAACTGTTGGTTTAATAAGTCGGCGGAGTCGAACAACGATTTAGATAGGCGGCGATACAAGGCTTTATTGGACGCTGTAATTATCACTTACGAAGAAATTTACCAAACACGCAAAAATATTAAATTAGTGATTGACAGGGTGTCTGAAAAAAAGAAAAAAACAGAAAACTCTTCCTGGCACAAACCTAGCTTGGAAATTTCGATTCCAATTACAGAAAAAGACGGTGAATTTAGAGCAAGTCTCCCGGTTTTTTTAGAATTAATCAGCACTATAAATCTTGATAGGCTGCGAGCCTGTGAGATTTGCAATCGCGTCTTTTGGGCAAAACGCGAAGAATCAAAAACTTGCTCTGCTCCGTGTTTTGGCATTTTAAGAACGCGCCGTTATCGCAATTTAACGCCGGAAGAAAAAGCCGAAAGAAAAGCCAAGCGCGAAGCAAACCGGGAACTTATAAAAGAAGGAACAGCAAAGTCTACAAAAAGGAGCAAAAATAATGAGTTTATATAAACGCGAAAATTCAAAGTTTTTTTGGATGAAATTCACCTTTGACGGCTCGCTTGTCCAGCAATCAACAAAATGCTCGAATAAGCGCGATGCTTTGACGATTGAAGCGGCTTTCCGGCACGAATTAGCGTTAGGGCGCATCGGCATCAAGCCGAAGAAAGATGCGCCGACATTCGCCGCCGCCGCGAGTGATTTTCTCAAGTGGTCAATGGTTAGCCACGCCGAACAGACAACCGAACGGCGCGAGCGGTTCGCGGTTCAAGTTTTGACTGAATTTTTCGGAAAAAAGAAAACGGATGCAATCGAAGCGAAAGACGTTGAAAAGTTCGTCGTTTGGCGAAGCGGTCAAACGTCGAGAAAGACAAAGGACAAAATCACACGCGGCACGGTCAACCGTGAATTGATTACGCTAAAGAAGATTTTCAAAAGGTTGGTAAATGAAGATGTCTTGCGTAATAATCCAGCGCAAAACGTCAAGCTGTTAAAAGAGAATGACGCGGATTTTCACGTTTTAACAGACGACGAAGAAAAGGTTTACTTGCTTGCAGCTCCGCAGCCGCTTCAAGACGTGGCAATTTTAATGCTTCAAAGTGGTATGCGATGCGGTGAAATTTATCGAATAAAACGAAGCGAAGTTTTTCTTAATCAAGGTTTTTTGAAAATTACAAAGGGCAAAACAAAAGCGAGTTTGAGGCAAGTTCATCTTTCCGCAAAGGCAAGCGCGGTTCTTAAAGGTCGTCTGCAAAGATTCAAAGGTGAAAACTTATTTCCGCAAAACGACGAAGATTTCCGCGCTGCAACCGAAACGATAGACAAGATGCACATTCGGACAATGGAGCGATTGAAGATGAATTTCCGGCTTTACGATTGCCGTCATACATTCGCCAGCCGTGCCGTCGAGAATGGAGTTGATTTGCTTACCTTGTCGCAGATTCTAGGTCATAGCGGATTAAAGACAATTTCCCGGTATGCTCACCCGTCGGAAAGTTATAAAGCGGATGCCATTAAGAAAATGGAAAACAGAAAGTTCGCAAAAGCAGTCTAAAAGCGGATTTTGCAGCCGAATGGCTACATTATTAGATACATCTCAATTTTAGAGACGTTTCTAAGGCTTGTAACTAATAGATAATAAAAGGCTTGAAGCATTACAAAAGAGAATGTCTTATGCTTGCTCCAAACATATAAGTCTTAATTTGCCAACAGTTACAAGGTATTATAGAGTACTATACAGTGGATAATAAAACTGTGTTCACTCGGTAACACTCGAAACTAACACATAACAGCTATATTTTCAGATACATATTTGAAAAATGCAAAAGTCCTTATTAGGCGGCGTGCTGATTATAATTTAGTTGATAGGCTGGATAATTATTGCGTCCCGCATAAATACTCGCCGCATCTTCAAATGCGCCAAACCCAAATAAAACATTTGTATTGTTATTTCCGCCAAGAAAAACTGACCACGCTTTTGTATTTGAGCCGCCGACACCAACGGAAACGTGAAGGTTATTTGATAACAAGGCGTTCGTCTGAACCTCTCAAATATGGTGCTTGGTTGTCGGGCGCAAATCCTGCGCCGGGATTGCCGCCAACTACCACAATCATTGTATATCTACTCCAAGAAAAAGGATTTGATTTGTTATCAGATACAAGCTCCACCCGTCTTCAATTTTATAAACGAAACGCAGATGATTACTGGGAAATACTCATTTTAGCTGAACCAAGTCTTACGCGCGTAAAAATTATGACAAACAGTGAGCCTTCCCATTATACAACAGAGAACTTTGACAAATTGAAAGAGTGGCTCGAAAACAACATTACTTAAATTTGGTTTGGCGATGATCAATCTCTCAAAATTTATAGATGTTTTATTGAAAAGCATAAAAATTTAACTTTACAATCTAAAATTAAAGTAAATCAATAATCAGAAAAAAGAAAAGCCGTGAGCGTCAGAACTCACGGCTTTTCTTTTAGGAGTACTAAAGTATAATGAAAGGAGTTACCCACCTGCCTTTCGATTAAAGACACGCCTTTAGAAATAAAAAGTTGCAAAATGAGAAAAAGAAGGTTTACCATTTAGTTAAATTAGGGAATTTTATTTACATTATGCAATCAAAGGGACGTAAAATTAACAAGACAAAGACTTTTAAGCGAAAATTAAAAAACTCTATTAAAAATCAATTTGGAAAAGATTGGAGTATTAGAATTTTAATACCTCTTTTTATGATTATCCTTATACTTATAATTGTGGTTATCGTGATAAATATACCGGATCAGAAGATTAGACTAACACCCCGTTGAACAAGATTATTAATGTTACGCCAAAGTAGAATAGCTCCAAAATGCGGCCAATAGAACCACGAAAAGGCAAATAAACAATGCACTAACCGAAGCAAAACTAATAATCACTACTAACAAATCAAAACAAGCCGCCAGAGATTTTATGACGACTGCGCCGCGCGAAGCTAACGCCGGTAATTTCCGCAGTTTTTCGCGCGTCTCTTTCGGGTATTTGTCTATCAATAGCCCAAACACTGCTTCGCAAGTAAAAAGGCAAAAAGTAAAGAACTTGTCACTTGTTACAATTTCGATGAACTAAACGGTTTTCACTCTTGCCCTTTTACTTTTCCTTTTTACTTTTCTCCTTGTTCATGAATTGTTAACAATCTTTTAATCTCGAAATTGCGCCAGCCTTTCGGCGTTTTAACCTTTACTTCGTCTCCTTCCTCTTTGCCCATCAAACTCTGACCAATGGGCGAAACCGTTGAAATCAAACCGTTTTCAGGGTCGCTTTCTTCTGACGAAACAAGACGGTAAGTAATGTCTTCTTCGCTGTCGAGGTCGTATAGAACAACCTTTGAGCCGTAAGCCGCGCTGTCGGTCGGAATCTTTGATAAATCAATTGCTTCGACTTCGCTTAAACGCTGGCTTAATTGAACCACCCGCGCCATTACCATTTTCTGACGCTCCACAGCAGCTTTGTATTCGGCATTTTCCTTCAAATCGCCAAACTCACGCGCTTTTTGAATTTCCTTCGGCAACTTAAACCGCAGCTCGTTTTCAAGCTCCGACAATTGCGCTTGTATTTTTTTTCTTATTTCTTCCATAAATAAAAAGTTCAAACTTCAAAGTTCAAAGTTCAAGGTTATTAAGTTACTTTGAACCTTGAACTCTGAACTTTGAACTCACATTATAATCTTGATTCTTTCGGCGCGGCAAAAGAAATTCCAATATCACGCGCCGTGCGGATAAGTTGTCCGTCTGATGCAACGGTTTTTATATTGGCAATTGCATCGGAAAGTGGAACATTAACTATTTCTCCGGCTTTTAAAGCTACCATTTTTCCCGCTTCTCCGTTTGCTAGAGCGCGAACCGCGCACGCACCGAAACTCGTTCCGAGCATACGGTCGAAGGCGTTCGGACTGCCGCCGCGTTGAAGATGTCCAAGCACGACACAGCGGGCTTCTTTGCCGGTCATCTCTTCAATTTTTTGACCGATGTAATCGCCGACACCGCCAAGACGCGGCGCGGTTTTACGGTCGCCCACCGACTTGTAAATTTCCGATTTACCGATTTCGGTTGCGCCTTCCGCTACGACAATATTTGTAAAACGCGAGCCGCTTTTTTCGCGTGAAAAGATTTTTTGCACCATTGACTCGAACGAATAAGGAATTTCGGGAATTAAAATAATATCCGCGCTTCCGGCAAGCCCGGCGTGAAGTGCAATCCAACCCGTATGTCTGCCCATTACTTCCAAAATCATTACGCGGTCGTGCGACGCGGCGGTCGTGTGAAGTCGGTCGAGAGCTTCGGTGGCAATATCAATTGCCGTCATAAATCCGAATGTCAATTCGGTCGCGGCTAAATCATTGTCAATCGTTTTCGGAACGCCGATGACCGGAATGCCGCGCTTGTAAAATTCCTGCGCGATTGCCAGAGTTCCGTCGCCGCCGATGACGACGAGCGCTTCGATTTCGAGTTTTTTTAAATTTTCAATCGCCGCTTTAACCGTTTCATCGGGGAAAATTACCTTGCCGTCCTCAAAACAGCAAAAACTTCCCGAATTGCGTGTACCGAGCATCGTTCCGCCGCGCGGCAAAATTCCACTCACGCTTCTGGTTGTAAGTTTCATGGTTTGCGTCTCGCCGGTCAGACCTTCAAAACTGTCCTCGATGCCGACGCATTTTATCCCGAATTCTTTGACCGCTGTGCGAACCGCCGCGCGAATTACCGCGTTTAAGCCGGGCGCATCACCGCCGCCGGTGATAATGCCAATTTGTTTATACATAAATCAACGAGTCAAGATATAAATCCAACTGCAAAATCTTAACTCCAAAATAAATTCTCCCGCCACCGACAAGTTTTGAAGATTAACGACAGATTGCTTAAAAAAGTAGATTTATAATAATTCCTAAATCGTTTTAAGATTAACCCCTTAATTTATCTAATTCAAGTTTAGTAATTCGCTGATGTTTCCACGCGCCGATTGACTTCTTCCCAATTCACGTTTTGCATAAATACATCAATGTATTTCGCCGCCGCCGAGCCATAATCCATTTGATACGAATGTTCATACATATCCAGAAGAAGCAGCGGAACGGAAAACGGCGAATTATGCGCGTGGTCTGCAGCCCAATAGTTATGAGCTTCTTTGGTGTGCAGATTGAAAGCCAAAATCGTCCAGCCCGAACCGCCCGAAAGCGCGTTTGCCGTTTTCTTAAATTCATTTTCCCATTGTTCATAACTGCCGAACCATTTCTCAATTAGTTTCAAAGCCTTCCCGTCGGCTCTGCCGTTGCCGCCGAGATTGGCAAAGTATTGTTCGTGCAAGACAACGGAACCGGTCCGAATCAATTCTTCACGCTTCAAATCGCCATACAAATATGCAGGCAAATCTTTTTCTTTCAGCATTGCAGCAAGCCTTTGTTCAATAACGTTCAAGGCTTTGACCGAGCCGATATAATTATTTTCCCAATGCGACTTAATAAGTTTTTCCGAAATGCCTTTCAATTTCGCCGCGTCAAACGGCAGAGGTTTCGGCTGATGCGTTCCGCGAAAAGCCATCGGCAAATTCTCCGTTTGAGCATTGCCTGTTTCATTAAAAGCCAAAACACCCGCGCCCGTCGCCAACATTCCGCCAATCGCTTCTCGTCGTGTAATTTTGTTCATAATCTTTTGCTCCTTGTTTCAATTCTACCCTTCGGTAAAAGACTCTCAAAACTTGCTTGACAGTTTATTGTTAAAGGAAGATAAATTAACCAAAGGAGTTTAAGAAAATGAAAAGCAAATTTACGTTTTTGAGATTGGCGTTCGCTTTGGTTTTTGCGTCGCTCAGTATTAACTGCGCTCAGGCACAACAGCCAAAAATGCCTCTGCAATTAGTTTCGGATATTTCCTTGACCGGAAAGGCGACGCGGCTTGATTACCAGAGCTTTGATGCCGACAGCGGCAGGCTCTATATCGCGCATCTAGGCGACGATATGATGACCGTTTTCGATACCAAAACTCAAAAAATTATCGGCGATGTCAAAAACTTAAAGCACGTCCACGGCGTCCTGGCAATACCGGAAATGCATCGCGTTTATGCGTCGGCGACCGGCACGAACGAACTAGCGGTCATTGACGACCAAACTTTGAAAGTCATAGCGCGTGTCCCGACCGGAGATTATCCCGACGGCATCGCCTACGCCGTCAAAGAAAAGAAACTCTATGTTTCCAATTTGCGCGGAAAATCCGACACGGTGATTGACGCTCAAACTAACAATGTCGTAACGACTGTTTCTCTTAATGCGCCCGCCGGAAACACTCAATACGACATTGTTTCAGACCGCATTTTCGTCGCCGTTCACCAGCTTAATCAGATAATTGAAATTGACCCGCAAACCGACAAAGTAGTGGGAAACTATCCGCTCGCGGGTTGCGAAGACAGTCACGGTTTGCTGATAGACGGAAAAAACCGATATGCCTTCGCCGCCTGTGAAGGAAATGCGAAGCTGGCAATGTTCGATTTGTCAAAGAAAAAACTACTGGCGATTTATTCAGTCGGCGACGACCCCGATGTGCTTGCTTTCGATTCTGATTTAGGACGGCTCTATGTTTCCGCCGAAAGCGGCATTCTGACCATCTTTGATGAAAAAAAGGATGCGTTGGAAAAGGTCGGAAGCGGCTTCTACGCCGCCAACGCTCATACCGTGGCCGTTGACAGCACAACGCATCGCGTTTATCTTCCACTCGAAAATGTTAACGGGAAGCCTGTTCTTAGGATTGCGCTCCCTTCGGATAAGCAAGTTCATTAATTAGAGATTATTGATTCACTCAAAATAAGAGAAAATTTTGTGAGCGAAAAAACGCGGGAAGAAGGACAAATTTTATTCGGTGAAGCGTTTCGCTTTTGGCTCAAACTCGGTTTTATTTCCTTTGGCGGTCCTGCCGGACAAATCGCCATCATGCAGCGCGAATTGGTCGAAAATAAAAAATGGATTGACCAAGACGATTTTCTACACGCGCTCAATTACTGTATGATTCTGCCCGGACCGGAAGCGCAGCAACTCGCCACTTATATCGGCTGGCGGCTTCACGGCATTAAGGGCGGCATCGTCGCTGGTGCATTTTTCGTCATTCCGTCAATCTTTTTCCTGTTTATTCTTTCATACATCTACGCGGCTTACGGAAATCTGCCTGAAGTAAGCGCGATTTTCGACGGATTTAAAGCGGTCGTCGTGGCAATTGTCGTCGAAGCCGTTTTCAAAATTGCGAAAAAGGCTTTCAAAACGTGGTGGCACATAGTCATTTCCGCGTTAGCATTCGTCTCAATTTACTTTTTTTACGTGCCGTTTCCATTAATAGTTTTAGGCGCGGCGGTTTTGGGAATTTTAAGTTCAAAGTTCAAAGTTCAAAGTTCAAAGGCGAATGAGCAATTTGAAATAATTGAAGACCAAAAACCGAAAATTAAAAATCGCTTTTTCAAAATACTTTTAATTTTTTTCTTGCTCTGGCTTTTACCTTTTATTTTGCTGTTGATTTTCGGCGGCTCAAACAATCTTCTTACCGAAACTTATCTATTTTTCACACAAGCCGCGTTCGTAACTTTTGGCGGCGCGTATGCGGTTTTAGCGTATGTCAATCAAGCGGTGGTCAGCGCGGGCTGGATAACGGCGGCGCAATCGGTTGACGGTTTGGCTCTGGCGGAAACCACGCCCGGACCGCTCATTATGGTTTTGCAATTTGTCGGATTTATGACCGGTTGGAACAATCCGGCTTTTGCCAATCAAACTCTAAGCGCGGTTACCTCCGGACTGCTTGCAACTTACGCAACATTTTTGCCCTCATTTTTATTTATTTTTGCCGGTGCGCCGTATATCGAACGACTGCGCCACAATCAAAAGCTCAATTCCGCGCTTTCGGGAGTTACGGCGGCGGTCGTCGGCGTAATTTTGAATTTAGCTTTGATGTTCGGTTGGGCGGTCGTTTTTCCGAATATGCAAGTTGAAGTTTTCGCGCTCGGCTTGGCTATTTTATCTTTCATCGCGCTCTACTTTTTTAAGATTGATGTTTTGATTGTCGTTATCGGCGGTGGTTTATGCGGATTAGCGAAGTATTTTATTACGTGAGAAATGAAAAGTGAGAAATGAGAAATGGTTGCCGCAAAAACTTCTCATTTCTCATTTCTCACTTCTCACCTCTCACTTTTACTTGTTTGCTGTATAACTTCCCAACAATTTTCGCGCTTCGGGAATTGCGTCAATCGCTTTTAAAACCTGTGGGTCTTGTTCCAACCAGACCTGGTATCCGGCTTCCGTTGAATAATTAGCGGTCGCCAGTTCTTCCCTCAAACGCGCTCTGGCGTAATCAATCTGACTGTTAATGTTCTCCGACGATAAACCATTTTCCTTATCATTTACTACGAAAGCGCGAAACGCTTCGAGCATTTTATCGCTTATCTGCAAATCATTTGGTTCAATCGTTTGAATATAATTTTGCTTGTCAACCTTAAAGTTTTCAAATGCTTTGATTTGTCCGGCGACGAGTTGACGCACGAAATAAAACGCTGCGTCGTTGATACGGAAGCGCAGCGGCGTTGGTGCGAGTGGCGGTGCTTTCAAATCCGGCTCAATGCCGCGTCCGCTGTTGAAGATTCTTCCGCCCGCCGTTTTTACAGGGCTTCCGACCGGTTTTGGTTTCGCATCAGTCGTTTCTTCATTTCCGTCGTGATTCGTATAATAATCGTAAATCGAACCGCTCGAATAATCTTTTTGCAGAGAACGTCCAAACGGCGTGTAATAACGCGCCGTCGTCAACGTCAAGCCCGTACCGAACGGCAAGGGAAAAACTCTCTGAACGAGACCTTTGCCGAAACTGTCCGTGCCGACGATGATGCCGCGTCCGTAATCCTGAATTGCGCCCGCGACAATTTCCGAAGCCGAAGCCGAGCCGCCGTTTATCATCACGACCAGCGGCAAATTTTCCGTCTTATCACCGACGGCGGGTAATTCCTGCGATTGCGCATAGCGCGAACGACCTTTTACCGAGACGACGGTTTGACCGCGCGGAACAAACCTGCTGACAACTTCGATGGCTTGCGGAAGCAGTCCGCCCGGATTTCCGCGCAAATCCAGAATCAAACTTTTCATTCCTTGTTTTTTCAATTCGGCAATCGCTTCGTCGAGTTCCTCAGCACTGGTTTCCTGAAATCCGCCCGTAAAACCGACATAACCAACCGTGTCGCGGAGCATAAAATAATTACGGATTGACGGAAGCGGAACGCCGCCGCGGACGATATTAAATTCGAGCGGCTTTTCAACGCCGGCGCGTCCGATTTTTATATTGACAGAAGTTCCGCGTTCGCCGCGCACGTTTTTGGAAACCTCCGCGCTCGAATAATCCTTTGCGCTTTTGCCTTCGATTTCCACAAACCGATCGCCGTAACGCAGTCCGGCTTTGTCGGCGGGCGTGTTCGGGATAATTGACTGCACGTAAACGCCGTCGCGGTGCTGCAGAATCGAAACACCGATGCCGTAGAATTGCGATTGTTGGTCTTCGTAAAGTTTGCGAAATTCGTCGCGGGTGAAAAACGCCGAATGCGGGTCGAGCGTGTATAACATTCCTTGAATCGAACTTTCCGACACTTTTTCGTGGTCAATTTTATCAACGTAATTACCGTCAATCACGGCAAGTGCTTCGCGGTAATCGGCGACGACTTTTTCCCGCGTCATAGACGTATCAGCCGAAGATGTCATTGGCAGCCTGCCGAAAATTCCGCCCGCAATCGCGCCGACGATAACCAAAACAATAGCGATAATGCTTAACTTTTTGCTCATTATTCTTGCGCTCCAAACTTCTAAAAATATAGCACAAATTGGTTGCCGAAAGTTAATCTTCGGTTGTCGGTCAAATTTATTTTTGGATTTTTTGATAGATTGTCTCTATTTTATCCTAAAACGATGAGTGTTCATCAAAATTACCAAACTAAAAAAAATTTATGTTTGATAGCAATTTACTTTTAAACAACAAAAATCTAATATTAGCTTTTTGCCAGATGAAACCTGCAATTTCCATTATCATTCCGGCTTTTGACGAGCGCGCGCGAATCGGCGCATCTATCGCAAAAATTCTCGATTACATTAAGCATCAAAATCTGTCCGCCGAATTGATAATCGTAGACGACGGATCAACCGACCAAACCGCCGAAACAAGCGAAAAAGCCGGCGCGGAGTTTCCCGACATTGCAACAAAAGTTATCCATTACGAAGTGAATCGCGGGAAAGGTTACGCGGTGAGAACAGGTTTACTGGCTGCCAACGCCGACATCGCCGTTTTTTCCGACGCAGATTTATCAACGCCGATTTCCGAACTGCCGAAACTCGTCGAACCGATTCGGGAAGATAAGTTTGACGTAACCTTCGGCTCACGCGCCCTCAACAGAAATCTTATCGGCGTGCATCAGCCGTGGCGGCGCGAGCAAGGCGGGAAAGTTTTTAATTTAATCGTCAAAACTTTGACGGGCTTGGCGTTTTGGGATACGCAATGCGGCTTTAAGGCATTCAATATGCACAAATTCCGTCCGCTGCTCGACGTGATGACAGTTGACCGTTTCGGCTTTGATGTCGAATTTTTATATGTGGCAAACCTCAAAGGATTGCGACTTAAGGAAATTCCGGTGCGCTGGAATCATTGCGAGGGAACGAAGGTGAGCGTTTTCCGCGACAGTCAAAGAATGTTCGGCGAAGTGCGGCAAATCCGCAAAAATGCGAAACGCGGAGTTTATGATAAATAAATTTTTTGCGAAACAAATCCCACTAAAGCCTCAGAGGTCAAAGTTTATTTTGGAGTACAGGTTACGCGGTCAAGTATGAACTCGTTTGACTTTATTTCTGCTAAATTTTAAGATTTATTTACAAATCCGATACTTGCAAAATTGAGGAAAAAGTTAGTAACTCAAAAGTACTGCTTCTCATGTAGTTTTTTGTATTATCTTTATTGTTCACCAGGCAAAGCATATTTCTGCGGATACTCATCTCTTTCCTTTTTTCAACACCAGTATCTTTGCTCTAAATTCAAATTTTATACATTTTAGGAGATTTCCAGATGAGAATGATTTTGAAGAAACAGAAATACGCTTTTATTTTGAGCCTCTTCCTCATTTTGATTGTTAGCATAATTGCTCTTGCGCACAATCCAATTCCCTATTCCATTGATTGGACAAATACGAACCTCATTACCACCGACAATATTTGGAGCGTCAGCGGAGAGTTAGGAGTCAGAGGTTATTCAGGAGCTGACACACCAGTTGTCCCCGGAACCAATGCCCGCACTGTTTTGCCTGAATCGCTGATCCTCAATGTTAAGGCTAATCAGACGAATCCGGATGCTTTGGTCGAGGGTGGAGTAGCTGAATTTGAGATAGCCAATCCGACCATTGCGCTGAAAGGTTCGGACACGGCACACGCGCCGTATATTAACGTGTTAGTCGACTCGCGTGGACTAACCAACATCAGGTTTAGAGCTAATGTGCGTGACTTAAGCACGGTCAATGACGCCGTGCAGCAAGTCGCCGTGCAGTTCCGCTACCGCGAGGACGAAACAGGACCTTTTACGGACGTTCCAGAAGCGTATATCGCCGACGCGACACAAGGCGGGACAGCCACGCAGGTGACGCCGATTGATGTAATTCTACCGCCTCTCGCCAACGGTCACATATCACTAGAGATAAGAATAATGACGGTCAATGCGGTTGGGAATGATGAATGGATCGGTATTGATGACATTATCGTAACTGGGATTACATCAACACCACGTCGAGTTTTTGACTTTGACGGAGACGGTAGATCAGACGTTTCTGTTTTCCGACCGTCGGATGGCGGATGGTATATCAACCAATCAATGAATGGTTTCACCGGTATCGCGTTCGGTCAAGCGGGCGATAAAATCGTGCCTGCCGATTACGACGGCGACGGCAAAACCGATGTCGCCGTGTATCGCTCAGGCACGTGGTATCTGAATCGTTCACTGGCAGGCTTTACTGCCATCGGCTTTGGAACTGCTGAAGATATTCCGCAGCCTGCTGACTTTAACAACGACGGACGAGCGGAACTAGCTGTCTTCCGTCCATCGAGCGGCACGTGGTATGTGTTGAATTTACTGACTAATCAATTCAGTTTCGTGCAGTTCGGACAAAACGGTGATAAACCCGTGGTGGCAGATTACGACGGCGACGGCAAGGCTGATTATGCAGTGTATCGAAACGGCGAATGGTATATCTTGAGAAGCAGTCAGGGATTCATCGGGATACAGTTCGGTGAAACGGCAGACCGACCAGTGCCGGCAGATTACGACGGTGACGGGAAAGCGGATGTGGCGGTGTTTCGTCCGTCGAACGGGACGTGGTATTTGAATCGTTCGACAGCGGGTTTTGCAGGAATCCAGTTTGGGATCACGACGGATGTGCCAGCACCGGCAGATTACGACGGCGACGGGAAAGCAGACTTAGCGGTATTCCGTGATG
The DNA here is from genome assembly GCA_002050365.1 of Acidobacteria bacterium 28-1. GTDB lineage: Bacteria > Acidobacteriota > Blastocatellia > Pyrinomonadales > Pyrinomonadaceae. The sequence continues at coordinate 20,809 of MWYZ01000038.1, read as the reverse complement.
GAGCATGGTATCTGCAAAGAAGCACGGCGGGCTTTACGGGCGTAGCTTTTGGTACGACAAACGACAAACCTGTGCCGAACGCTTTTGTGCCTTAAAATAAGAGAAAGATTTCCGCAGGCTTTTTAAGAAATTAAAAAGCCTGCAACGCACGAAGCCTAAAAGATTATGAAAAAGTATATTTAAATATCGTTATTAAACAATGCCCGCAAAATTAAATGTCAACATTGACCACGTAGCCACCGTTAGAGAAGCCAGAAAAACCATTGAGCCGAGCATCATCGCGGCGGCTGTCGTCAGCGAACAAGCCGGTGCCAACGGCATCACGGTTCACTTGCGCGGCGACCGCAGGCATATTCAGGACAAAGATATTTTACTTCTCCGCGAAGTCGTTACGACTTATTTGAATGTCGAAATGGCGGCGACCGAAGAAATGCTGGCAATTGCCGTCAGAACAAAACCCGACGCAGTTTCGCTAGTTGCAGAAAATCCAAACGAAATAACGACCGAAGGCGGACTCGACGTCATAAATAATTTCTCAAACGTGCAAAACGCGGCGCAAAAATTAAAGGACGCGGGAATTTTCGTCAGTCTTTTTATTGATCCGGACACCGAGCAAATCGAAGCAGCAAAAGGCGTGGGCGCACAACAAGTCGAACTTTGCACGGCGGAATATGCCGAACTGACCATAGGCGCAAAATCTTCCCACGGCGAAGGCGCAGAGCGTGCCGCGCAGGAAATCGAGCGGATAAAAAACGCTGCACGGTTTGCAAAAAGCTCAGGTTTAATCGTTGCCGCCGGACACGGTTTGACTTATCGAAACGTTGGCGCGCTCGCCGCGATTCCCGAAATTACTGAATTCAACATCGGACACAACATCATCTCGCGCTCAATCTTTGTCGGTCTAAATCAAGCCGTTGGAGAAATGATTGAAGCAATTTCAAAAAGTGAAAAATGAAAAGTGAAAGGCAAAAAAGCAAAAGTGAAAATTCTTGCTTTTACATTCTTTCTCATTTTTCACTTTTCACTAAATTACTGCCTCGCTTGCTAACCTTTTACCGTTCTCAAATCTCTTTTAGAAAGTGAATAATATAGGGATAGGGTGATGTCCCAACAGTGAGTTGTTCTCAAGATACCGAATAATTATTGCAATCTTATAATCAATCGGCGACGAGCAATGAGAAAAATAAAAGTAACCTCATCAAACTTGGTTGAGTCGCAACGTCCTGCATACCGCCAAATATCGAGAAATATCTCTTGGGTTGCGGCTTCCGCTTCTTCCAGCGAGTCGGTATATTTTCTCGCCAATGCCCAGACCAAATTTCCGTAAGTGTCAATGCAATCTTTGACGGCAGTTTTATCGGTTTTGCCGATTCTTTGAAGAATCGCCGAAGACTCGCTGCTTAGATTCGTTTGATACGCCGGTAATTCCATTGTTTTCCGTTCCAAAATTAGTGAAGCGCTTTTATCGGTGGCGGCGGCGCGATTTATAATTGTAGTTCCAATCCTTCCACCGCCATTTAAGACTCACCGGATTAACAGTTTTGTGAATACCGAGCAGGACACTTAACCGCAGTTTGATGTAATACAACGAAAATAAAATCACCTTCATACACTGAACTTTTTATCAGTAAATACTCACAATGCCAAAGGTAAAAACCGCAATCGGCATATTTGCAATGAAAAATAAAGATGAGCTTAACTTCAACTCATCTTTATTTCCCCTCGTTCCCCTTGTTCTCTGATAAAAGCCGCCATCAAATTTTGGTAATGCGAGCGCACAACCCGAGTGCAAATTAGGACAAGGCACTCAATTTTAATTCAATGGCTTGATAACTAAATTAGCTGAAATAAAAACTCCTGTATGTTGCGCCCGCAACAGACGGAGATAATCCGCTAAGTATAAATTATTACAGTTCCAATTTTTAAATTTGAGTTATTTAACATTTGGGTGCAAAGCCGTGGGCAAGCTTTTTATATTGCGTATTAAGCCTGCATTTTTCCAAGAGATTAAGAGATACAAGCAGTATTTTAATTTGGTGTTGCCGGCAGGAAAATAGTTATCACAGCACCTTAGGGGAAAATCCGCTTATCAACAAATTAATCTTTTTAATAACATTCAGTAAAAATACTAAACGCTAATTTAATTAGAAGGAGATTTATAAATGTCGGACAATACAAATTCAAATAAAAATGATGAGATTGATAGCGCTCGCAAGGCTAATCTCAACGACCGCCGAATGTTTCTTAAACTCGGCGGCGCAGGCATCGCCGCTCTCGCCCTGGGCAGCGCAAATCAGGCGACGGCGTTTTCCAATCCGGCGGCGACCAACCGGCAGCAGCAGACAACGATTAATCTGGGCAGCGGCGACATCGGGATTATGAATTTCGCCTACCTTTTGGAACAACTCGAAGCGAACTTTTACACGCGCGTCGTGGCAAACAATTTTTACGCCGGAGCAACCGCCGAAGAGCGCCAGATACTGACCGATTTGCGCGACCACGAGATTATTCATCGTGAATTCTTCAAAGCCATACTCGGCGCGAACGGTATTCCGCAACTGCCGGCGTTTGATTTCAGCTTGGTGGATTTCAACAGCCGCGACAGCGTGCTGACGACTTCGCAGAATTTGGAAGACACCGGTGTGTCAGCTTACAACGGAGCAGGACAGGCGATTGTCAGCCCAGAAATCTTGGCACTTGCCGGTAAAATCGTTTCGGTCGAAGGTCGGCACGCGGCAGCCATCCGCGATTTGCGAATTCCGCGCAACGGATTTTTCGCCCCGCACCCAGATGATTTCGCGCTCGACCCGCTGACCGTGCTTGCCATCGCCAGCCCGTTTATTCCGCGAACAGTAACGGTTAACGCCAGCGGATTGCCCAGAATAATTGTCGTCTAACAGGCGAATAACAGGAGAAAAATTAAGATGGAAACCATATTTGATAAAGTAAATTCAGCCCTCGTTCAAAATCTAAGCGAACACCCGGAAGCGTTTCATAATTCGCACTATCTGAATAGCAGTGCCGCCGCGGCGCAGCAAACCGGAAATTCTGACTTATTTACCCCGACAAACGGTCGAACGCCGCTCAACCAGCCGCTGCCGCCGCAAATCATCGCGGCATTAAATCTGGCGTTGACCACCGAGTATCTGGAAACCGAATTTTACAGCACCGGTCTGAACACGCCCGGTCTTATCCCGAACGAGCTGCGCCAGGTTTTTGTGCGCATTCTCCTAAACGAAGTCGGACACCGCGAATTTTTTCTGACCGTTTTGGGATTCAACGCGGTTCCGAAGCCGTTTTTCGATATTACTGCCAGAGGTGCCGTGCCTGACGTGTTCAGCAACTTTCAATCGTTTCTAAATCTCGGTCGCACCTTTGAGGATCAAGGAGTGCGCGCCATCAAGGGACAAGCCGGAAACGTAATGTCGGACGATTTCGTGTTGACGACCGCGCTGCGTTTTCATTCGACCGAAGCGCGCCACGCATCCGAACTGCGGCGCATTGCCGGACTGAAAGGCTGGATTACGTTGAACCAGCGCGGCAATATACCGGCAATCTTTCAAGGTGTCTATGACGGCGAAGAAAACGTCGTTCAGGGCGGAATTAATTTAGTCGCTCTGACCGGCTTACCGGCGACGACCGTCAGCGAAGCCTTCGACGAACCGCTAACGGCAGTTCAAGTGTTGCACAATATCCAGCCGTTCATCCGGCAACACCACCCCTGATACTTATTTTGGCGCAGCAGTGGGGCGAGTTTGACACGGACTTTTATGTTGTCGGCGATTTACTCGGCGACCGCCGAGCTGATTTCGCCGCTTACCGTCCCTTCGTAGGCGGTTGAAACGGCACTTGATTTATCCAAGAAAACGGCGGCAGTGGAAGAGTCGGCTGACCGTTCGGACTGACATCGTTTGCATCAGTTACCAACCGATCTGCGGTGATTACAACGACGATGGCAAATAGGACATCGCCATTTACCGCTCGTCAAACAACAGTTTCTGCTGGCTCAACGGTTCAAATTTCGACACTTTTTCCGGCATTCAATTCGGTCAGCCGGGCGATTTCGTGGTTGACGGACTGCGCGCCTTCTAAATCAAATTATCAGGTAACATTGTTTTACCAACGGCTCAGAAAAAGCGTAAGTTTTTTCTGAGCCGTTCTATTTGTGAGAAATAAAATTGAAACGGACGCGGTTCTTAGTTTCGATTTCGCGGTGATGAATCTTTTACTTAACCAATGTGGAATTGAAATGCTCCATCAACGGAGGTTTCCAACTTTTTGCAGAGTCGCACACAAGGTGAGTCAAGTATATTTATGCCTTTTTTGCACCTAATGGCGCTTTTCCGATAGGACAATTTTATTTATTGTTTTATATTCATTTTGATGCGAGTTTAATCGTTCTTTTGAGAATTCATCACACGACATCGAATTTTGCTTTGCAGCCGCCTTCCTTGTGCAGTCTGCTTTATTCACGCAAACCGGAAACCAATGAGAAAACCAATACCCGAAAATTCAAATCCCTCAACGCAATCGCGTCTTTCAACCAAAAATTATATTCTGAACGCTCTGCCGGAAGAAGATTTCAACCGGCTGCTGCCTGACCTGACGCCCGTCAAACTTCCTCACGGTCAAATTCTTTACAGACCCGACGAACCGATTGAATACGTTTATTTTCCAAACAACTCAGTGATTTCGGTTGTCGCTATAACAGCAGACGGTCAGAGCGTCGAATCCGGCGTGATTGGTCGTGAAGGGATGGCGGGCGTCAATGTATTAATGGGAGTTGATTCGATGCCCAACGAGAATATCATTCAACTTGCCGACGGCGCATTGCGGATGAGTACCGCCGCCGTCAGGCGAGAGTTCAAGCGAGGCGGAGCGTTACATGACTTATTGTTGCGCTTTATGCACGCGCTGATGATTCAAATTGGTCAAACCACGCTGTGCAATCGCCTGCATTCGACCGATCAAAGGTTATCGCGGTGGCTGCTGATCTGTCATGATCGCTCGGAAACGGATGAAATGAAATTAACGCAGGAATTTCTCGCAATTATGCTCGGTGCAGATCGAGCGCGCGTCACAATGTCCGCGATTGCACTGCAAAGCACCGGGTATATCAAATACTCGCGCGGAAATATTGTCGTCACCGACCGCGAAGGACTAGAAGATTTTACTTGCGCTTGTTACCAGTCGGTTAAACAAGAATATGACCGCTTTCAAAAACAATAGGTGAGAGAATTTTTGGCAACACAGAATTAAGACACCACCAGGGATAGAGAAGAGTGATTGATTTGGAAAAGATAATAGGCATAGATATACCCAACATTTCCTCTCGCGTTCTCATAAACAAATTTTAACGTAAATTAATTTTTGCCATTTTCGTTTTTACTCAAACGCCCATTCAGCAAACTTTTCAACGCTTGACCTGTATACGACTTTTTGACTTTCGCAACTTCTTCGGGCGTGCCTGTCGCTACAACTTTGCCGCCGCCTTCGCCGCCTTCGGGTCCTAAATCAATCACGTAATCAGCGGATTTTATTACGTCCAAATTGTGTTCGATGACAATAACCGTGTTGCCTGTGTCAACTAATCGCTGCAAAACATCTAATAATTTATGCACGTCGGCGAAATGAAGTCCGGTTGTCGGCTCGTCCAAAATATAAATCGTTTTTCCCGTGGCGCGTTTTGATAATTCTTTGGCGAGTTTGATACGCTGCGCTTCGCCGCCGGAAAGTGTCGTCGAAGATTGTCCGATTTTGATGTAACCCAAACCGACATCAAGGAGCGTTTGCAGTTTCTGTTTGATTTGCGGAATATTTTCGAGAATCGGCAGAGCGTCTTCAATCGTCGTGTCGAGCAGGTCGGCAATTGATAAACCTTTATATTTCACGGAAAGCGTTTCGCGGTTGTAACGCGCGCCTCGGCAAACATCGCACAGCACATAAACGTCGGGCAAAAAGTTCATCTCGATGCGCTTTATTCCGTCGCCGTCGCAGGCTTCACAGCGTCCGCCTTTGACGTTAAACGAAAATCTTCCCGCTTTGTAACCGCGTTCTCTCGATTCGGGCAACATCGCGTAAAGTTCGCGGATCGGCGTGAAAACTCCAGTGTAAGTCGCCGGATTTGAACGCGGCGTTCTGCCAATTGGCGATTGGTCAATTTCAATAATTTTATCAACCAGTTCCAAACCTTTTATCGAATCGTGTTCGAGCGGCTCGACCGCCGATTTATAAACGTGACGGTAAAGCGCAGGATATAGAATGTCTTCGACCAAAGTTGATTTTCCCGAACCGGAAACGCCGGTCACGACCGTAAAAACTCCGAGCGGAAAAGTTACGTCTATGTTTTTCAGGTTGTGAGCGCGTGCGCCTTTGACTGTAATTCGGTTGCCGTTGGGCAATCGGCGCAAGTCCGGAACTTCGATATTTAATTCGCCCGACAGATATTTGCCCGTCAGCGAATTATTATTTTGCTCAATGTCTTTGGGCGTTCCGGTAGCGACGACTTCGCCGCCGTGAGTTCCGGCAAGCGGACCTAAATCCACGACGTAATCGGCTTTTTCGATTGTTTCAGCATCGTGTTCGACGACCAGAACCGTGTTTCCCAAATCTCTCAAGGCGTGCAGAGTTTCGATTAATCTTTGATTATCGCGCGCGTGAAGTCCGATTGACGGCTCGTCCAAAACATACAAAACGCCGCGCAGTTGCGAGCCGATTTGCGTCGCCAGACGAATGCGCTGACCTTCGCCGCCCGATAAAGTTGCCGAAGCGCGGTCAATCGTCAAATAATCCAAACCGACTGATTGTAGAAAGCGCAGACGTTCGCGGATTTCCTTTAAAACAAGCCCGGCGATTTTTTCTTCGCGCTCGCTGAGCGTGATGTCATCGAATTTTTTAACCGCTTCTTCAATCGTCAAACCGACGTAATCGGCAATCCCGAAACCGCCAACCTTGACCGCCAAAGATTCGGGCAGCAAACGCTTTCCGTGGCAAACCGGACACCCAACGGGCGAAACTAATTCTTCGAGCGCGACGCGAACTTTTTCCGACGGCGGATTTTCCATCCGCTCGCGCATCGCCCGCAACGCGCCTTTCCATTCGGCTTCATAACGATAATTTCCCTGCCGAAACGTCAGACGTTTTTTCGTGCCGTTCCAAAAAGCATCGCGGATTTCTTCCGAAAGTTCGGCAAATGAAAGTTCGTCCAAAGTTTTATCTTTTGATTTCGATTTACCCTTTTTTTCATCCGCGTCCCAACTTCCGAGTTTATCTTCATCGGTAAATTTCTCGATAATCGCGTGCAATGCCGCTTCCAAAAACTTTCCGCCCTGCTTGTCGGAATCATTTAAAAGTTTGAGCTTTCCGACTTTAATGCTTTCGTCAGGAATGATTTTGCTTACCACGATTTCCATTACCGTTCCCAATCCCTGACATTTTTTACACGCGCCGTAATTTGAATTAAAAGAAAACGAGCGCGGTTCTAAAGTGGCGATGTTAATGCCGCAATTGATGCACGCCATTTTCTCAGAATAAAGTTTTTCCTCGCCGTCAACAATCGAAACAAGCACCGCGCCGCCCGTTAATTTCAAAGCGGTTTTCACCGATTCGCTCAAGCGTTCCTTCACGCCCTCTTTGATTAAAAGACGGTCAACGACGACCTCAATCGTGTGATTTTTCCGCTTGTCGAGCTTAATTTCTTCGTCGAGCGCGCGCAGTTCGCCGTCAATTCGGGCGCGTATAAAGCCGTCTTTGTGGAGCTTTTCGAGTTCTTTCTTAAATTCGCCTTTGCGCCCGCGCACAATGGGAGCAAGAATCATCACTCTTTCGCCTTCGGGCAGATCTGAAATGTTAGCGACAATTTGCTCGGTTGACTGCCTCGTTATCGGCAAATCGCATTGATGACAGTGCGGCTGTCCGATTGAGGAAAAAAGCAGACGCAGATAATCGTAAATTTCCGTCACCGTGCCGACCGTCGAACGGGGCGAGCGCGAAACCGTCTTTTGCTCAATCGAAATCGCGGGCGAAAGTCCTTCAACCGAATCAACGTCCGGCTTTTCCAATTGGTCGAGAAATTGACGCGCGTAAGCCGAAAGAGATTCGACATAACGGCGTTGACCTTCGGCGTAAATCGTATCGAAAGCCAAACTCGATTTCCCCGAACCGCTCAAACCGGTAATAACGGTGAACGAATCACGCGGAATTTCGACGTTGATGTTTTTCAAATTATGCTGACGCGCACCGCGAACGGTAATGTGTTTAATGCTCATTAGTGTTGAATGGGTAAAACTATCGTCTATTTGCGAAACGACTATTTTACCAATTTGAACGAGCAAAGAAAAGTGGAACGAATTTTGGTAATGTTCTAATCTTGTGATGCTATACTTTATTCATCTCAAAGATGACGCTTTATATGAGAGAGAATTTATCTCAATACAAAGTTGGCTATCTTCTGCTCTTAATTAGAGGTTAATGATGTTCCCGCTTGATTACCGAAATAAAATCGAAATTACTCATATCAACCAATCAGATATTATTAACTACCAAAAGCGATTTCTCACAGAAATGTCTGAGGAATTACGGATTGTTAAAGCTAGTGAGATTCAGATTCAAGATAGTAAAATCTCTTTCTGGGTCGCCTCTTTTCGGTTTGTTCATAATTGGAATATCCTTGTTCCAATTGATAGTGGATATATTGAAGTGTTGCCTTCTTCAAAAAGCGTAGTGATTTCTTACTATATAAGTTTCAAACGATTATTCATTTCGGCAACGGTGTTACTTATTCTTTTCGGAATTATTTTGGTTCAGGATAGTGCAATGTCGCTAAACGAAAAAGTATTTTTGTTGTTAGGAGGGCGGTTATTTGTTGTTGGAGGCAATTTGCTAATCGCAATGATAAGAATTCACGCTTTTATCAAGCGTATTGTTCGGAAAGTTGACTCGCAAATTATTCAGCAAAGGATTTTGTATCTCAATGACGACCTTTTTCGACACTACAAGATTGGAACACTACCGAAATTTTGAGTTTGCAGAAAGATAGAAAGAAAATTGGTAAATGATTTTAGCGTTAAACTTTGACTTGGTTTATTGGGAATTTTGCTAGTATCAACTTCAACTTAATTTTTTCACACAATCTCACCAATTAAATCATAATTGTGAGCTTCTGAAATGCGGACATCGTAAATTGCGCCGACTTTCGGCTCGAAATTTTCAGGCATATCGTTGATTAAAATATAACCATCAATTTCCTGTGCTTGTCCTTCGAGCCGACCTTGAAAAAGCAAATCTGATTCCTGCGAGAGACCTTCAAAAAGGACTTTATATGTATTTCCAACCTTTTGCAGATTTTTTCGTTTGGAGATTCTCGCCTGCTCTTTCATCAAAGTTGCGCGGCGACGTTTCGCAGTTTTCGCGTCAACCTTGTTCGGCAATAAACAAGCTGGCGTTCCTTCTTCGTCCGAATATGTGAACACGCCGACGTTATCGAATTCGCAATTTCGCACAAACGCCATCAATTCTTCAAAATCTTCTTCCGTCTCGCCCGGAAAACCCGTGATGAAAGTCGTGCGGATTGTGATACTCGGAACTTTTTCTCTCACTCTTTTTATCAATTTTTCTAAACTTTCGCGTGTCCCGCCGCGTTTCATATTTTTCAAGACATTGCGTGAAGCGTGCTGCAAAGGCATATCGAGATATTTGACGGCTTTCGGAGTTTCAGCAATCGCTTCGAGAAAAGCGTCGGAAATATGCGTCGGGTAAGCATACATCACTCGAATCCATTCTAAATCTTCAATCTCGCCGAGAGCGCGGACGAGTTTTGCCAGCGCGTCAATTTCGCCCAAATCTTCACCGAAACGCGAAGAGTCCTGAGCGATTAAAACGATTTCCTTTACGCCCTGTTTCGCCAAATCTTCGGCTTCTTTTAAGATGCTTCCGAAACGGCGCGAGCGAAACGAGCCGCGCATTGAAGGAATCGAACAAAACGCGCACGGGCGGTCGCAGCCTTCAGCGATTTTGATAAATGCGGTGTGCGATTCGGTGGCGCGAAAACGCGGCGTGTCGAAATCGTAAAGATACGTCGTGGTTTTGTTGCCGATTGGCATCAAAGGCAGCTCTTTAAAGTTCTTCGTTTCATCGGCGGCTTCTAAAATTCTGCCGATTTCATTTGTGCCGATAAACGCGTCAACTTCAGGCAATTCCTTCATCAAATCGTCGCGGTAACGCTCGACCAGACAACCGGCGACGATGACTCGCTGCGTTTTGCCATTCCATTTTGCGCCGGTCGCTTCGAGAATTGCTTCGATAGATTCGGCTTTCGCCGATTCGATAAAACCGCAAGTGTTCACCACGACGGTTTCCGCTTCGTCGGCGTTATTCGTAATTTCGTAGCCAGCCGCTTTCAATTGTCCCATCATCACTTCCGAATCAACGAGATTCTTCGGACAACCGAGACTGACAAATCCTACTTTTTTCATTTCTGTTTGTTAAAAATTATGTGTTCCTTCTTCTCAAGAAAAAGATTAATGATAAAATCCAAGAAGCAAAACCAATAATTGAACATCTGATTATTCCAAATTACAAATTCCAAACATCTGCCGCTATCCTTGGATTTGAGTAGTACTGTTCCTCTAAACTATAATATGAAAGTAATTCAAATACTTCTTGCAATCTCCAATAAAAATATCCAGCGATGGCAAAACAGCCCACTCCGATTATCATTAACACTATAGATACTATAAAGAATTTACTCATTTAAGAAATTTATTTTCCGATTGGATTGACTTCTAATTCTTTCAACCAATTCTCAATCTCATTTGCTTCATCTTTTGACAAATTCTTCTCGCCGAAACGCACACGGTTATATTTTTCCGTGATGCGAACGGCTTCAGGCATATTTAATGCAAAGGCAAATTCCAAAGGCGTTTGATGCGCGGCGCGGGTGAAACCTTTGCTCGCCAAAACCTTTTGCATCCGCTCGTAAAATTCGACAATCGTCGTTTCGTTTCTGAATTTCAGCCAGGCGCAGATTCTCTGCCAAACGTCGAGTCGTCTGATTTTTCGATAAAGCCAAACGATTAAAATTATTCCGAGAATTGCCGCCAGCAAATATCCGATGCCGAACGCGACGGCTCGCGCGCTCGCCTGCAAGCCTTTGTCGCCGCGAACTTCCCGCCACCAATCCGACAGGTAATATTGCATTTCACCCAACCAGACGGAAGTTTTCGCTTGATATTCGGCGAAGCTGTTTTTGACCGAGCGCATCAAGGAACGTTGTTCCTGATTGTCGTAAGAAACGAAATACTGTATCCAAAAAGTTTCGAGGGCTTCAAGATAACGGTTGAATTTTCCGACAATTCCCGTTTGCGCCGCGCCGCCGTCTTGTCCGGCGAAAGGCGTCGGGTCAAACGGAATCCAGGCGTTTTCGCGCGGGAAATAAACTTCCACCCAAGAATGCGCGTCTTTTTGTTTGACAACGAAAACATCCGCCGTTTCGTTGTATTCGCCTTGCTGAAAACCGTTGACGACGCGCGTGGCGATGCCTTGAGTCCTCAGCATAATCGCCATCGCCGTCGCAAAATACTCGCAATGACCTTCGCGGACGTTGAATAAAAAATCCGCCAAAGGTTCTTCGCCTTTGGCTTTCATTTCTAAAGTGTAACCGAACTGCGTTTGCAAATAATTTTCCACAGCTTTTGCTTTGTCGTAGCGGTTCGCCTGTTTTTCGGTGATTTGCGCGGCGAGAGCAACGATTCGCTCGTCAAGTTTTTCGGGAAGCTGTAAATAGCGTTTTGCTTCCGACGGATAATTTCCGTTGTCGGATTTTAAATCTTTGACGTCCGGCAAGGACCTATCGGAATTTACCTTGTAACTCAAACGCCCGTGATCGCCGCGCTGAAAAGTTATCGAGCCTTCCGAGTCTTTATAAAGTTCCGAATCTTTGTAAGGTTCGGACGGAAAACTGCCTTCGACCGCAACGGCACGCGACAGTGCGAATAAAACGGGCATATCAATCGGTTCGAGATAGATCGTCTGAACCGTTGAAACGGTGTTCGCCGCCGGATAATCAATCAAAAAAAATCCTCGTTCGAGTTTAACGAAAGATTCTCGAAAATCTTTTTTCGATTTGCTCCAACGCTTATTATCAAACGTATCGAGCGCGACTCCGCGCCAATGTAGCGCACCGAAATTTTTACCATCCGTTTTATCGATCCGCGCCCGCATCACAATCTGGTCGTTTTGCAAAAGCTGTCCGATTTCTCCCAAGCTAACCGAATCGGAAAAACCCGTCACGCTCGAAAGCCCTTTTTGATTGCTTCCCAAACCCGCGCTGCCGACACGCGGCAGCGCGAAAAATAAAGGCGCGGCAAAAATGATAATTAAAACGAGCAAACTAATCGCCGTCAGAGGCAATCGGGCAAGCGGAATTTTTGCAAAAGTTTTTTCCTTGTTCTCAGTCTTTTTATAATTTGAATTTCGGTTGATTGACGCGGAGGTTTTTCTAATCTCAAAAGTAACAATCGCGCAAATCGTCACCAGCAAATACAAAATCAAAGAAGCCAGATAAAGCGGGCTGATGCTCAAACCAGCCGCCAGCAAGACTTCAAAAAACGCCATCAGATAAAGAAATAACCAATCGCGCTCAGCTTTTCGCTGCAAAAGTTTTATCGCCGCCAGCACCAAAATCATCTTAGCGAGCATTGCCGCAAGGTCGGCAACATTCCCGCTGAAACCAGTTACCTGATATTTCCGGTCAATATAAAAAAGCGGCACGACAATGAATACCGAAACAGTTCCGAACCGTTCGGAAATCTGCCAACGCGAGCCTTCCAAAAACCAAGCGGCGATTAAAACCGAAACGAAAAGCAAAGTCGAAACTGCGCCGACACCGCCCGAAACAAACAATGAAAAAAAGCCGCAAAAGACGACGGCATAAGAGATGAGTTTGAAAAATCGGTCGAAATTCATTGGATTTAAGATAAACTTTGCTAGGTTGGATTATAGCTTTGGGCGCAAGTGTTGTCCAAAATTTCTTTTAGAAGCCGTTTGCCGATTCAAAACTCAATCCGAAAATTAAAATTTCCGAGTACCGGAATTCGCTAATGAAATCTTTTAACGCAAAATCTCCGGTTTCTTTCAATTCTGTTTTTCAAATCTCCTGTTTTCGCCCAAAGTTTCAACGGTATTATTGAAAAAGCGTTTGAACTATTGTAACCTCAAACACACATTTATCTATTCGAGGAACAGGAAATTTAATGAGTGAAAACACGGAAATTTTGAGTGTGGATTTGAGCGAAGTTCGCAAAATTTTAGCGGGCGAAGTTAAGCTCCGAAACAATGTCATCAAGCCTTTGGAAAACGCCGTTCGAGCGTTAAAAGACCCGCATAAAAACGCCGTCGCTTTGGCTGAGGCGTGTGTCGTTTTGGAGACGCCGCCATCTGAATTGGAACTGCCGGGCGACTATCAATCGTTAATCGAAAAACTCAAAGAAACTGCGGATGAAAATCTCTCTGAATTGGAATTCACTTTTGCCAGAGATTTGCGCGAAGCGTTCGGCGAAAAAGGTATCGCTCTCGGCGGCAGTTCCGCGTCCGAATTGATTGCCGAATTGTTCATTATAAAAGTTGATATGCGGCGCAAACAGGTTGATATGACTTTTTCGCGGCAGCCGGTAACGGACAAAAAAATCAAGCTGAATGTCGAGCAGGTCGTTTCCGCATATGAACGCGCCCGCCGCGAAATCTGCGAGCGCAATGTTGATTTGAACGCGCTGCTCGGCGAGTTGTTCGAGGCTTACAACCGCGTTTTAAAATTGTCGGATAAACCGGTGGGAACGCGTACGATAATTGTTGATTGCTATCGTGAATTGATTATGGTTCGGCAGCCCGCTTCGTTTCGTAAAACGCCGTCGAAACAGAAATTTACCGATTACCCGAAGACGCATTTTGCTCACGATATGATGCAACTGCGCCGTTCACAAAATATGATGTATCAAGGTCATCGCTTGAATTTAGGCACGGCGACGATTGATGTCGGCAGCGATTCAGCCCGCGCGATGTTTTTGGCGACGGACGCAAACGAAGGACAGTTTATCCAGCATTTATATTTTACGAAAGAAAAGTAAGATATTTATCCACGAAGTTACACGAAGAAAAGATAATTAAACATTTTCTTGTTTGAAAATCAGAATTGAAATGGTTTTATCAGATTTGGAAATTTCAAAAAACCTTCGTAAAACCTTCGTGTAATTTCGTGGATAAATATCAAGGAGAATCAAAAATGGCTTTGACGCAGACCGAAGCGCAGCATATTATCCGCAAACTCGGCGAATCGGGCATTCCGCCCGCCCGCAATTTAGAGGCTTACACGGTCGGGATTGATTCGATTTTGGGGACGCTGAAAGATGAATATTTAGGCGGCTATCTGCGCGACGGCGGTTCGAGTTTTAAGCTGGTTGTCGGCGAATACGGAAGCGGTAAATCGCATTTTCTTTATCGCCTGCGTGATTTGGCTTGGGAACTCGGTTACGTTGTCAGCCGCACCGAACTCAGCCCGAAAGAATGTCCTTACGATAATCAACTGAAAGTCTATCAAGCCGTCGCGGGCAATCTGATTTATCATTCGCCGAATGCGGACAGCGCGGACACCAGCGGGCTGGAAGCATTTCTAGAAAATCATTTTTTTCAAACTTTGAAAACACTCGGCGTGGAAAACCCGAAAACAAGCGTCGGTCTGGATGTGCGCGTTAATTTGTGGCTCGACACGGTTTTGCGTTTCAACATCGAAAGTCCTTCGTTTCGCCACGCGATTTATTATTATTTTCGCGCTGTCGCCGAAGAAAACGAGGCAAATAAACGTCTGATTGGAGCTTGGCTGCGCGGCGAGAGTGTTGCTTTGAAAGATGTGCGGGCGTTCAGCATCACGGAAAAACTCGATAAAACGGTCGCGTTTAAGATGATGCGATCGCTGGCGCAAGCGGTTCACGAACTCGGTTACGCGGGTTTGGTTTTGCTGTTTGACGAAGGCGACCGAATGGTCAGCATCGGCTCGTCGCGCACGGAAAAAGTCGCCTGCGACAATCTGCGCGAAGTAATTGACCGCTGCGCCGGTGAAAGTCTGCCGTCCGCACTTTTTGTCTATGCCGTGCCGCCTTATTTCGTAACAAATATCGCTCCGAATTACGAAGCGTTAAGCCAGCGCATCAGTTCAAAGGTTAAGTTTTCGCGCCAAAATCCGTTCAGCGTCCAAATCAGCCTCGACCATCTCGATTATCCGGGCGAAGAATTGCTGCGCTTAATCGGCGAAAAACTTTTAGGCGTTTATGAAACGGCTTACCAGATGAATTTCAATCACGAATTGCAGCGCGAAAATATCGCCGCGCTCGCCGCCGGATGCGCGTCTTTGCTTTCGACCAGTCATCGCCGCCATTTTGTAAAATCGTTGGTAACAATGCTGACCGAACAGCGTGTTTCGGGCGAACACATTTACGAAGAAGACAATCTCAACGGCGTTCTGCGCGATGTTACGGAACAACTCGGACGAACGGAAACAGGCGAATATTAAGAAATTGTGGAGATTTACTTAAAAGTCCGCGAAGCGGACAGATTTGATAGCGACGGGTGCAACCCGTCGTCAGGTTGAAAAATTCAATCCGACGCTGAAAGCGTCGAACAATTGCCGTTAAATTCGTCCCTTTCAGGGGCGGGCGTCCGAAGTGGTTGAATATTTAGCACCGGATTCGCTCGAAATTATTAATAAGGAGATTTTCGCAGTTTGGAAAATATGATTGGAGCAATTGTAAATCATCCGCTTTTCGGGCGCGGGCAGGTGTTGGAATTACGCAACGCCGGACGCGATTCGGTCGTGCGTTTTGATAACGGCATCCGGGCGGTTGTGCCGAGCGGGATGCTGTCGGTTTTGCAAACCGCCGAAACTGAAACGCCGTCCGCGCCGAAATCTTTTATCGCTCCGCGCCCGGAAAAGACGTTCACGCCCGAAGAAGCCGGACGAATTGAAGCGCGGCGGACGATTGAAGCCTTGCGTTACGGGCTTGTTCCAGCGAAACGCATCCGCGAATTGAGTGTCAGACTTGATGATGAAAAAGAGAGTTTGCAGCGTGCGTTTGCGAATACGAAAGAACACGGTGGAGATGTGCGCGTCGTGTTGGGCGAATACGGCGCGGGCAAAAGTCATTTTTTCGAATTGGCGGCGCAAGAGGCTCTGGCGAATAATTTTATCATCGCCACGACAAGTCTGGACTTGCGCGAAGTCCCGCCGAATCGTCCGCAACGCATTTATCTCTCCTTGATGCGTTCGCTGCGTTTTCCCGATTCGGCGGAAGTCGGACTCACGCCGTTACTTGAAAAAATCATCGCCCAGCCGAATTATTCCGAAATTCAGGACAGCATCAGAGAAACATTTTTTGCCACGGCTCTGCATAATTATTTGCTGATGCGCGACACGCCGGATAACGCTTTGGATGAGTTGGTTGATTGGATGTCGGGCGAAAAAGTTTTCATCAGCGACGTGCGCCGAAATGCCGCGTTTAAGAGCAAAGAATTCAAGATAAAATCGCTCTCGCAATTGACCACCGCCGCCGACCAATATTGTTATTTACTCAACGGCTGGGGCTGGCTGGCTACGCAGGCGGGCTACGCCGGACTCGCTGTTTTTATTGACGAATCCGAACATTACAGCCTGCTCAACCAACGCGGGCAGGAACGCGCCGACAATTTTTTCAAGGCTCTGATTTACACCGCGCTCGGCGAAAATGGGCGAATCGGCGAAAACGATTTACAGCATCAATATCATTCGCACCCGTTCCGGCTCAAAGACAACAGCCATTTGCTGTTGCTTTTCGCCGTTACGCCGTCGGCAAACACTTTCGATTACCAGCGCACCCTGGACGAAGGACAAATTTTACAATTAAAAAAATACCTGCCGCCCGCCGCACTTGACGAACTGATGACGCGGCTTTACGTACTGCATCGCCAATCTTACAACTACGATAACAACGGGCAATTTCTCGATGTCGCGCAAGGTTTGCTGGAATGCCTTGACAACAATTTGATAAATCTCCGCCAGGTCATACGCCTGTCAGTTGAGATATTCGACCTCTGCTACGCGCATAAAGATTTCAACGCCAGCCAAGCCGTCGCCGAACTACGGCGGGCGTTATTGTGATTGATGTTAGAGAATTTTGGACAGCATACCCAAAGTAATTTAGGGTTTGGTTTAGAAACTCTACAAAGATTGTTTTTTCTACAAAAGTATTATAAGATTATTTGCGTAGGAAATTACTACTAGGAGATTAAAAATGAACACAAATGTCAAAAATGAAATGAACTTTGTTCAATATCTGATGACCGGAAGGTTATCCGAGAAGGGACAGCTTGTTTTGCCAAAAGAATTTCGGGATGAACAAAGTTTGGAAGCCGGTTCACCGATTGCCATCTTAAAAATCGGCAACAGTCTTTTGTTGTTGCCGGAGATGGAGAAATTCAACGCGCTTTGCGAACGGATTGAACAGACATTGCAAAAAGCCGGGGTTAGAACTGAGGAATTACTCAACACTCTGCCGGAAACGCGCCGCGAGGTTTTCCGCGAACATTATCCCGATTTGGCTGAAAACGAGTCCGAACTGTAAATGAACACTTTCGCGCCTAAGCTTCTTACCGACAGTAATGTTATTACAGATGGACTGGTCAGCCGATTCGGGCAAAGCAAAGCCGTTTTAGCTTTGTGTGCCGCCAAAACCTGTCGTCTCGTTTTGCCGGAAATCGTGCGACTGGAAGTAAAGCATAATTTGTTAAAATTTATTGACAGATTCGGTGAGAAACAAACAGAATCTTTAATTGCCGACTATCAAGGCTTTATCAAATTAGCCCGTCCAATGCGCGTTCCTTTAACAGATAAAGAACGGATAAAGCAAAACCGCCACCTCATCCGGCACGCTTCGGATGTGCCGGTTATCTTAGCGGCGATTGACAGCCAACCGGATTGGATAATCACGAAAAACCGCGACCATTTTACCGACAAAGTAGCCGAAACAATAAACTTGCGGATTGCTTCGCCCATCGAATTTTTTGAATGTCTGATTGATGCTTTTGGAAAACAATTATAGATTAAACGCTAATGCACAACGGAAATATAAAATCCGAAATCCGAAATCCAAAATCTGCAATCGAAAAACTGTCGCATACATTCGACGCTTTTTTGTCGCGTTTCGGACGCTTGACCGCGATTCAGGAACTTGCGCTTGAGCCGTTGTTGAGCGGGGAAAATTGCGTTTTGGCGGCGGCGACGGCGAGCGGCAAAACCGAAGCGGCTTTAGCTCCGATTCTCGAACGCTTTCAACAGCGGCGATTCAAAACCAATTCACAAAAACAAACTGCAACCGTCAAATTTTTGTATCTTGTGCCGACGCGGGCTTTAGCGAGAGATATTGCGCGGCGCATCGAACAGCCGTTAAAAAAGATGGCAATCAGCTTGGCGGTCAAAACGGGCGACGAACCCGCCTTGAAACCGACGCGCCCGCCGGAATTTCTCATCACCACGCCCGAATCGCTTGATTCACTGCTGGCAAATCGCCCGAAGATGCTGCGCGACGTGTCCGCCGTCGTTTTGGACGAACTGCATCTTTACGACAACACGCCGCGCGGCGACCAACTGCGGATTTTGCTCAATCGCCTGCGGCGGCTTCGTGAATATGCTTTTACAAAAGGCGATGCGGCGACCGCTGAAGTTCAGTTTTGCGCTCTGTCGGCGACGATGCACAATCCCGCGAGCATCGCCGCCAAATACTTTGCCAATCCTGTTTTAATTCAAACCGACGGGCAGCGCGAAATTGACGCGAAACTTTTCGAGATGCGCGGCGCGGAATCTTTGCGCGAATTTTTTGCGACGTTCAAAGCGCGTGAGGTAAAAAAAGTTTTGGCTTTTTGTCAAAAACGGGCGGAATGTGAAGAGTGGGTAAATTTACTGCGCGGCAGTGCGCCCTTCGGCGATGAAGTTTTGGTTCATCACGCCAATTTGAGCGCGAATATCCGCCGTCAAGCGGAAGAAAATTTCGCCCGCACCGGCGCGGCTTTGTGTTTCGCCACTTCGACGCTCGAACTCGGAATTGACATCGGCGACGTTGATTTAATTTTGCTCGTCGGCGCACCGGACAATTTAGGCTCGTTTCTCCAACGCATCGGGCGCGGTAATCGCCGCACAAGGCGCACCCGCGTCGCCTGTTTTTATCGAACGCCGACCGAAGAAGCCGTTTTTCAAGTTTTTATTCGCGCCGCCAAAAATTCCAGTGCGGAAACGTCTGCGCTGCTCGCATCGGACAACGGCTTGGCGTTTCGCCCGTCGGTTGTCGTCCAGCAGCTTTGCTCTTATTTGAAACAAACGACGCACAGCGAACTCAACCCCGAACACGCTTTCGGACTTTTCATCACGCCCAACGGCGAACCGTTGATAGACAAACATCAATACGAAAAAATCGTCGAGCATCTGATTGAAAAAGACTTTTTCCGACCGGCAATGCGCGGCGGAAAACAGTTGCAAGCCGGCGAAATCTGGGAAAAACTTTACGAAGAACGCGCGCTTTACAGCAATATGTCGGGAACAAATGAAAGGGCGGTCGTGATTGACGATATGACCGGCAGGCGCGTCGGGTTTCTCGATTCCAAATTGCCCGCCGGAAGCACTTTTCTGATGGGCGGACACGCCCGCCGCGTAACTTCGACAAACGGGCGCAAAATCCTGACCCGCGCCGAAACAAAGACGGAAAACGTCCGCCAACCGCATCAAAAATGGAATTGGCGCGTCAAATCCGCCGCGTTGACCAAAGCGTTGGCAAACGAATTATGCTTTCCTGCTGCCGATGAAACGGGCGCGATGCCGCTAGTGTCTGTTCAAACGGAAAACGATTCGGAAAAGAGATTTTTGCTGTTTCACAACGCGGGCGAAGTCTACGGCAAAGCGTTGGGCGAACTGTTGGAAACGGAAAGGAACCTGATAATCGTTGAACACAATGAGTTTTTTGTCGAAATAGCGGGAGCGTTTTCCGAAACCGACTGGCAGTTTTCGGAAGAGGAAATATACCGTTTGCTCAATCGTCGTTGGAAAGATTTTGAAACGGCTTTTGATTTGGGAAGTTTTCAAAATGATTTGCCACTCGGTATTCGCCGCGCCAGCATCATCGCCGCTTTCAATCCGTCAGAATTCAGGCTTATCTTTTCCATTCCCCCAAAAAAAATATAGCTGAGATTAGTGCAAAAGTAATAATTATTATTTAACAGATTTGACGAATTGGGACAGCGAGGCAGAGACTGCATTTATCTTTGACAAAGGAAGTTAGAAAGACACGAAGTTTATTTACAACAATATATGTTATTAATCCGCCTATTCAATTTTACTTTCATTTAATAACCTCTGGTGGCTTTGTAGGTTCCGTTTTAGGTATTATCCTAAACTCCTTAACTGAATCTTAATACCAACAAAATTTGAAAAACAAAAAAGCCCATTCAAATAAGAACGGGCTTTTCGTTAAAATAAATCCGGCAACTTCCTACTTTCCCACACCTGAAAGATGCAGTATCATCGGCTCTAGCAGGCTTAACTTCCGTGTTCGAGATGGGAACGGGTGTGACCCTGCCGATAAAATCACCGGAAAACTGGTAAATATCAAAATGACAACTGAAAATAGATAATCAAATACGCATTGTAATTTGAAAATAAAATTTGCTAGTCAGTAAATTTTATGGTCAAGCCTTGGGACTATTAGTGCTGGTCAACTAAATATATTACTACACTTACATCTCC
>MWYZ01000060.1 GCA_002050365.1 Acidobacteria bacterium 28-1 | reverse complement strand
GAAGATTTCAGATGTGGTGATGGAAATCGCGTGTGGGTTACACAATTTGCGAGTAACCTTCCGCCAGCCACTTCAAACAATTGATTTAACGAACTTTGAAGAAATATATTATTTCCAATAATGTCTAATTTTCAAAAGAAAAATAACCCGTCAAAAGAAGATTTTTTGCAGGCATTGGATAGATTTTTGAATTGGTAGCTTTTATCAATTCAAAACGTAAAATGTTCCGTAGGAACAAATCGAAAATAGCCCGACGATTTATCGTTGGGAAACATCGGTAATTAACCGTTGAGTTCCGTAGGAACGGCTGAAAATTTGCGTTAAATTTTACTTTCAAATCAAATCAAGAATACCCAACGCAGAAGCACTGGGCTATTGTCGAAAATCCCTGCGGGATTCTTGATACAAACTACTTGAAAATTATTGTTCGTCGGAAGATGTGTTGACCGACGTGGTAACATTTGAAAAATATGTCGCATTCGTTCAATAGCCAACTGATGCACTGTGTTTTCAGCACGAAGGAACGGCGCAACCTCATCACGCCCGAACTCGCCGCCAGACTTTATCCGTATATCGGCGGCATTGCCCGCGAGCATAAAATCAAACTTCTGAAAATCGGCGGAGTGCCTGACCACGTTCATCTTTTGATTTCTCTGCCGTCAACCGTTTCGATTTCAAAAGCGATGCAGTTAATCAAAGGCGGTTCGTCAAAATGGGTTCACGATTCATTTCCAGAACATCGCCTTTTTGAATGGCAGCAAGGCTACGGCGCGTTTTCAATCGGTATCGGCGATGTCGAAAGAACAACCGCATATATCGAAAATCAAGCTGAGCATCATCAGAAAACCGATTTCATATCGGAATTTTTAGCGTTTTTGAACCGGAACGGAATCGAATATGATAAGCGTTACATTTTCGATTGATTCACAAATTTACATTCCTTCCTGCATTCCGCCGAGCCATTTCGGGTTTTTCGCCGTTCCGTTAAAACGCGAATCGGTTTTGAATCGCTCGAATTTTATTGACGATTGCACAAAAACAATCTAATTTTTTGCAATAAGCAAATTGATTTAGAATCTTTAAACTCCTAAACTTCGGAAAATGAAAACAGACGTAATCATTGTCGGCGCGGGACCAACAGGTTTATCATTGGCTTGTCAATTCATCAGATATGGCATTAACTTTGTCATTCTCGACAAAAAGGAAACGACCACGCCGTATTCAAAGGCAATCGGTGTGCAGGCGCGAACGCTGGAGATTTACGAGCAAATTGGTTTAGCCAGTAAATTAATCGAGCAAGGTGCGATTGCAGCAAAAGCGCGAATGGTTGTCAGCGGCGAAGTGCGCGGCGAGGTCGAGTTTGGCGAAATGGGCAAAGGCTTGAGTCCGTATCCGTTTGTGCTTATCGTCGAGCAGGGCAAGCACGAAAAGATTCTGTATGATTTTATCAACTCAAACGGCAAAGATGTTTTGTGGCAGGCGGAACTTGAAAATTTTTCTCAGGATGAAACGGGCGTAAAAGCAAAGGTCAAAACCGCAAACGGCGAAACCGAAACAATCGAGGCGAAATTTCTTGTCGGTTGCGACGGCGCGAAAAGTCCCGTTCGTCATTCGCTTGGTTTGACGTTTGAAGGAAGCACATTTGAGCGGATGTTTTATGTTGCCGATGTGCAGATTGATTGGAAGTTCAGCCACGACGCACTGCACGCTTTTTTAATGAAAGATACGCTTCTCGCGTTTTTCCCGATGACAGGCGAAAACCAGTGGCGCATCGTCGGCACTTTCCCCGAAGAATTTGCAAAAGACGAAGGCGAGGTTTTGTATGAAGAAATCGAAGACCGCATAAAACACGATGCTGAACTCAACCTCGACATAACAAAGGTAAATTGGTTTTCAACCTATAAAGTCCACACGCGCCACGTCAACAAATTTTCCGAAGGCAGATGCTTTCTCGCCGGAGATTCCGCGCACATTCACACGCCCGCCGGAGCGCAGGGAATGAACACGGGAATTCAGGACGGTTATAATCTGGCTTGGAAAATGGCTCTAGTTTTGAAAGGAAAGGCGGAGAAAAAAATTCTGGAAACTTACAACGAAGAACGGCTCGAAAACGCGAAAAATCTGCTAAAAACGACCGACCGTTTTTTCAATCTCGTCGCCAGCCCCGACGCATTTCTCGCTTATTTCCGAACGCATATTTTTCCGTATATTGCCGGTGTAGCTTTTAGTATTGATGCGGTTAAAAAATTTGTTTTCCCGCGTATTTCACAAATCGGTATCAATTATCGTCACGGTTCTTTGAGCGAAACGGATGGGAATTTTTCAGTTAAAGCGGGCGACCGAATGCCGTATTTTACGATTGAAGACGCGAGCATTTATGATAGATTGCGCGAGCCGAAATTTCATTTGCTTCTCTATTCCGACGGTGCAAGCGATTTTCAGAATTTTGCAGCGGAACTCAAAAACGAATACGCCTCTATGTTGGATTTCAGCGTCGCTCCCCTTTACCCAAACATCGCGGAAATTTTCGGCGCGAAAACTTCTTTTGTCTTACTTCTCAGACCTGACAATTACATCGGGTTAATTTCGTCGGAAGTTTCGGTTGAAAAATTAAAAGAATATCTTGATAAAATTTAGAAATTTAACCTCATAAAATAATCCGTTTGCTTGATTGGAAATTTTCCTCTTGCTATGTTATCTTCTCAAATATTATGAGAATCCTTGTCCGCTAAATCTTCGTTTCTTTTTACATTCGTTTCGCAACGCGTCAATCCCCGACGCTGGACGAATCTACTTTTTTCTTTTTTTATTAATTAAATAATTTTTGTATGTCTACTAATACAGTAAATCCGTCTGCGTCTGCGGAGGATAATTCTTTTTGGTCAATTTTGCGCGAAGCCGTCGCCGGTTCGTCGCGCGATTTCACGCAAGGTTCAATCTGGATAGCAATCTTTCTATTGGCAGTTCCAATGATTTTGGAAATGGGGATGGAAAGCGTTTTCGCTATTGTAGATATTTATTTCGTCGGGCATCTGGGCGCGGATTCGGTGGCGGTGGTCGGTTTGACCGAATCAATGTTGGCAATTATTTACGCCGTCGCCATCGGTTTAAGCAACGGCGCAACGGCGACAGTTGCCAGACGAACAGGCGAAAAAGATGTGGAAGGCGCGGCGCGGAGTGCGGCACACGCAATTTATCTCGGCGTGATTGTGTCCGTCGTGATGAGCGCAATCGGCATAATTTTCGCTCCCGTTTTTCTGGCACTGCTCGGCGCAGAACCGCAAGTCATCGAGCAAGGCACGACATTCACGCGCATTATGCTCGGCGGCAACGCAGTTATCGTCTTTTTGTTCTTGCTCAACGCGATTTTTCGCGGCGCGGGCGACGCTGCCGTTGCGATGCGCGTTTTGTTTCTGGCAAATTTATTAAATATATTTCTTGCGCCGTGTTTTATTTACGGTGCGGATATTTTCGCTTTTCTCGGCTGGAGTGTGCCGCAAATGGTTCTTGATAATTGGATTTTTCCGCGCTTAGGCGTTACGGGCGCGGCAATCGGCACGACCATCGGGCGCGGCATCGGCGTTTTATTTGCGGTGTGGTATCTGATTCGCAAAAGTGGACGAATTACGATTCATAAAGAGCATTGGAAATTTGATTCGGAAATAATGTCGGGTCTTATCAAAATTGCTGCGCCCGCCGTTCTGCAATTTACGATTGCGACGGCGAGTTGGAGCGCGTTAGTTCGTGTTGTCGCGGGTTTCGGAAGCGAGGCGATTGCCGGTTACGTTATTGGCTTGCGCGTGATTATGTTTGCGCTTCTGCCCGCCGTCGGTTTGAGCAACGCGGCGGCAACGCTCGTCGGGCAAAATTTGGGCGCGGGCAAACCCGAACGCGCCGAATCTTCGGTTTGGAAAGCGGCGTTCGTCAATGCGGCAGTTCTCGGTGCAGTCAGTTTAATTTTTCTGTTCTTTTCAAACGCGATTGTCGGAATTTTCACCGATGAGCCGCGAGTTTTGGCTTACGGAACGGATTGTCTGCACATCGTCGCCTACGGTTTCGTGTTTTACGCTTTCGGGACGGTTTTGGAATCGTCCTTTAACGGTGCGGGCGATACTTGGACGCCAACTTATTTAAATCTATTTATTTTTTGGCTGTTTGAAATTCCGCTTGCATACCTTTTGGCGTATCGTTTCGGCTTCGACGTGAACGGCGTTTTCTGGGCGATTACAATTGCATTTTCGGTGTTGGCAATCGTCAGCGCATTGCTTTTTAAACGCGGAAAATGGAAAGAGAAAGTTGTCTAGAGGGTAAAAGTGAAAAAGTGGAAAAGCGGGTTGACGATGTTCAAGCTAACTTTTCCACTTTTTCACTTTTTCACTTTTTCACTTTTTACCACTTCAAATTCAAAACGCAATTCCTTGCCGCGAAAAATATAGCTTAAATAATGCTCCCAAAACTTTCGTGTAAAGCGAAAACTTGGAAACTGATTGTCGAGATTTACAACGAATTCAAAACCCAAAGCACGCCACAGATTCGCTAGTGAAACATGTGTCCGAATCGGTTTTAATTTAACATCCGTATAAAATTCAAAATTTTGTTTTTCGGGGACGAAAACATTGAACGAATAGCAGTTAAAATGGTTGCGGTGCGTCGGGTCGGTTGCCCAATCGGGGTTTGTGTAATGCGGCGTGAGAAGTTTGATGCGCCCGCCGTGTTTAGTGATGCGGTAGAGTTCGGTAACGAACAGCATTACGTCGGGAACGTGTTCGACGGCATGATTCGAAACGATTAAATCAAATTCGTTGTCGGCAAACGGATAAGGAATTTCGCCTAAATCGTGGATTACGTCAGCCGCCGTGCGCAGATTGTTGTCCAAACCGATTGCGCCTTCAAATTTGTTCGTGCCGCAGCCAACATCGAGAATTTTCATACATATTTTTTATCACAAGCGGCGTGAAAAAGTTAGAACGCAAAAATAGCTGACGGCTGATAACCGACAGCTATTTTAATTCTGCGAAATGTTTCACGATTTAAGCGATGCGTTTCGGCTCGGTTTCGTCTTCCTCAATCGGCGGTTTATCCTCCGTAGTCGGCGGTTCTTCAATCGGCACATTCCGATTTCCGTCGGGCGGCACGGGAATATCTTCTTCGGGTCTTTCAATGTCTTGGTTGCGGTCTGGATGACTGCCGAAATCGTCGCCTGCATCGGGCGAATTAACATCCGGATTCGGAATATTTTGAACGTCTTGCATAATCGAAATTCTCCTTATTTATAAATTTGGCAATTTCGATTATAACAAATGTTAGGTAATTTGAACTCGCTCTAAACCTGATTTTCCAAAATATAAGTGATCGAACGATTTTGCGGAAGCGAAACGCTGAAAACGCTTTCCGATGCCTGCACATTTTTACTTTTACCTTTTTACTTTTTACTTTTTACTTTAGCGTTAGCTTCCGCAAATTTCGTCAATCGCTTCCTCATATTTCTCGTCAATCACGCCGCGCTTAATTTTCAACGTCGGAGTCATCTCGCCTTTATCAATCGAAAATTCACGCGGCAATAAATAAACTCTTTTGACTCGTTCGTAATCGTTCATTTCTCTAGTGAATTCGACGGCATCGCGCTGAACTCTTTTGACTACGTGCGGGTTTTCGCAAAGTTCTTCGCGTGAACCTTCCGCCGAAATTCCTTCTTCTTTCAAAGTTTGTATAAGCGTTTCCCAATCCGGCACAACAAGAGCGCCGACTTGTTTTCTGCCCGAACCGACGGCGACGGCTTGGCTAACGAGCGGCGATTGTTTCAGAAGGCTTTCGACTTGCTGCGGCGCGACGTATTTGCCGTTCGATAATTTGAATAAATCTTTTTTGCGGTCGGTGATGAAGAAATGTCCTTCCCGGTCAACATAGCCGATGTCGCCCGTGTGGTAAAAACCTTCGTCGTCAATGACTTTCGCGGTTTCTTCCGGGTTATTGTAATAGCCGCGCATCACGTTCTTGCCGCGAATGAGAATCTCGCCGTCCGCCTCACTGACTCGCATTTCGATTCCCTCAAACGGCGTTCCGATAGAACCAACCTTGCTGTTGTCGGGACGATTCGCGCAGGTAACGCACGCTTCCGTCATTCCGTAGCCTTGCAGAACCGGAATGCCCGCCGCCCAAAATGCGTTTGAAAGTTTTTTCGATAAAGGCGCACCGCCTGAAACAAAAAAGCGAATGCTTCCGCCTACGCCCATCCGCCATTTTGAAAAAACCAGCCGGCTGGCAATTCGATGTTTTATAGTCAACACAAGCGACACTGACTCGCGTTTGTCTTTCGCGTTCCAATAATTTTGTCCGATTTGCAAAGCCCAATCGAAAAGCGAAGTTTTCCAGCCGCCGGCGGCTTTCCCCTTTTTGACGATTTTGTGATAAACCTGCTCGAAGAGGCGCGGCACAGCGGTCATAATCGTCGGACGCACTTCACTGAGAAACGTCACTATCTGGTCGAAAGACTGGCAAAAATGAATTGCCACGCCGTTAGCGCAGAGCACATAAAAAACCGTGCGCTCGAAAATATGCGACAAGGGCAGAACCGCCAGCGAACGGTCGGTTGTTTTAATCGGCAGAGCTTTGGAAACGGCGATGACGCTGGTGATAAAGTTTTCGTGAGTGAGCATCACGCCTTTCGGTTCGCCCGTCGTTCCCGAAGTATAAATAATCGTCGCCAAATCATCTGCTTTGACATTTGAAAGATTCATTTCAAAGAATTGCGAATCAATTTTTTCCAACGCTTCGCCGCGTTTTTCGAGCGTTTGATAAGTTATCGCCCGATTATCGTTTTCTGGAACGGCATCCGCGTCAAAGAAAATTAATTTCTCCAAACGCTCGACCGATTGAATCGCGTTTTCGGCGTGGCGCAAAATCTTTTTGCCTGAAACAAACAGCATTTTTGCGCCCGAATCTTCTAAAATATATCGGATTTGCTCGACGGCTTGCGTCGTGTAAATTGGAACATTAACGGCACGCAGCGACAAAATCGCCAAATCGGTCAAAGACCATTCGGGACGATTCTCGGAAATAATAGCGATTCGGTCGCCCGCCTTCACGCCCAAATCGGCGAGTCCAAGCGCGATGTATTTAATTTTTTCGATGACCGCCTCACCCGAAAGATTTTCCCAAATGTCATTAACTTTATGACTAAGCGCGTCAGGTTTGTTGTGGCGGCGAAACGATTCCAGACAAAAATGCGGAATCGTCTGCGGCAAATCTTCAAATCCGATTAAATTTTCTGCTGTCATTTTTATATTGCTTCTAATCTTTTATTCGACCGTCAAAACGAACTTTTTATTTTAACATTTTCAATTAATTATGTCTTTGAAGAATTAGATTTAAGATTCAAAATTCAAAATCTTACCTCTCAATCTCGAATCTTGAAATCTTCTCACGTCCAATAAGTGCGGTCGAGCGAGCGATAATTAATCGCTTCGCTGATGTGATTTGATTTGACCGTTTCGCTCCTGTCTAAATCGGCGATTGTTCTGGCGACTTTCAAAATTCTGTCGTGAGCGCGGGCGGAAAGTCCCTGCCGGAGCATCGCGCGTTCCAGCAGATTTTCGCTATCTGCATCAAGCGCACAAAATCGGCGAATCTGCGTCGGCGACATTGCCGAATTTGAAAAAACACCATCGCCGGAAAATCTTTCAAGCTGGATTTCACGCGCACTTATCACTCGCGCCCGAATCAATTCGGAACTGTCGCCGACGGGAACGCCTTTGCCGCGCAGTTCTTTGAAATTGACGGCGGGAACGTCTATATGAATATCAATTCTATCGAGCAGCGGACCGGAGATTTTGCCGACGTATCGCTGAATTTGGAGGGGCGAGCATTTGCACTCGCGCGTCGAACCGAAATATCCGCACGGACACGGATTCATCGAAGCGACAAGCATAAAACTGGCGGGAAAAGTTAAAGATGTCGCCGCGCGGGAAATTGTAACTTCTTTGTCCTCCATCGGTTGACGTAGAACTTCCAAAACCCCTCGGTCGAATTCGGGAAGTTCGTCGAGAAACAAAACGCCGAGATGTGCAAGCGAAACTTCGCCTGGTCTCGGAATTGAACCGCCGCCGATAAGTCCGGCTTGCGAAACCGTGTGATGCGGATTTTTAAACGGTCGTTCGGTTATCAATCCGGTTTTTCCTGTCAGACCGGCAACCGAATGAATTTTCGTAATTTCAAGCGATTCTTCAAATTCAAGCGGCGGTAAAATCGTCGGCAGGCGTTTCGCCAACATCGTTTTTCCTGAACCCGGCGGACCGATTAGAAGAATGTTGTGTCCGCCCGCGCTGGCAATTTCAAGCGCCCGTTTCGTGTTTTGCTGTCCGCGCACCTCCGCAAAATCAACTCGATAACGATTGTCAATGGATTTCATCGCGGCAATGTCTAATTTTAACGGTGCAATTTTTGGGACAAGTCCGCTTTGAATATCGCGGCAAAGTTCAACCGCTTGGCGCAAATCTTTTATCGGATAAACATCAACACCCGAAACAACCGCCGCTTCCGTCGCGTTTTCTTCCGGTACGAGCAGATTTTTGATGCCGTTCTCCCGCGCCGTCAAAGCAATCGAAAGCGCACCGCGCACGGGACGAACGCGCCCGTCAAGCGACAGTTCGCCGACGCTCAAAGTGTTTTCCAAAGATTCGCCCGTTCCCAAATCGCCATTCGCGCCTAAAATTCCCAAAGCAATCGGCAAATCGAAACTCGCGCCTTCTTTTCTGACATCGGCGGGCGCGAGATTGATAGTAGTTTTGTGAAAGGGAAAAAAGAATGAACTGTTAGTAATCGCCGCGCGGATGCGTTCACGCGATTCTCTGATGGCTGTGTCGGGCAAGCCGACGATCAGGACGGTCGGTGAAGAATCTGCTTCGCCTTTGACCGGCTGAAGATTGACTTCGATGTCAACGACGAGCGCGTCAATGCCATAGACGACGGCAGATTGAGTAAGGAAAAGCATAAATTTTCATCTCAAACGAAATGATTTTTAAATCTGGAATGTTTGAATTTATAGCAGATTTCTGTTAAAAAGTCTTTTGTTAAAATGGAAACCCGTCATCACGGGCGGCATATTTTTCGGAATATCATTATCTTAATATCAACAGAAGAGCCGCCCGTGATGACGGGTTTCCGAAAATAAACATTTACCTTTTCCTCAACTTGTCATAAAATAAATCTCTCTGAGGAAAGCAACCAATTTTTGGAGGTGGCTCATCATAAACGTCAACGATTTTCTAAATTCCGAAAGCACAATCTTAGGAGCAAATATGGACTCAACCTCGATTGCTACGCCGTGCGAAGGCGTTTTCCAAACCGAGGAAAGCACAAGCGTTCCTGTCTTTCAATCTTCTGCGCCATCTGAACTGGTCGAAGCTAATACACCTGATTTTGAATTAACCAAACTTGCAGCTTCGGGAAACATTGCCGCGTTTGAACTGCTTTACAAACGTTATCATCGGCGAACTTATTCGCTTTGTCTGCGAATGACCAACAACCAAACCGAATCGGAAGATTTAACGCAGGAAGTTTTCATCCAGCTTTTCCGAAAAATCGGCAGCTTTCGTGGCGAATCGGCTTTTTCCACTTGGCTTCACCGCTTGACGGTCAATCAAGTTTTGATGCACTTTCGGCGGCGCAGCGTGAAGAATGAAAAAACTTCAGAAGATGGTGAAATACCTGAACAAATTGTGCCGGGAACGGAGAATCAAGCGAAAATGCCGGTGCTTGACCGCATTGCTTTGACCAGAGCGATTGAACAATTGCCGCCCGGTTACAAAAGCGCGTTTGTTCTGCACGATGTCGAAGGTTACGAACACGAAGAAGTTGCAAGAATTCTCGGCATCTCGGTCGGCACTTCAAAATCTCAGCTTCACAAAGCGCGTCTCAAACTGCGCGGTCTCCTTATCAAACAAACATAAATCGCCGAATAAAAATTTTTACAAGGCAACTTAAAACTTTCAAAGGCAATCTATTAACTTGAAGTCGAAAATTTAGCGGCAAGCTATTTATAAAGAATCTATTTTTCTGCAAAAATACAGGTGAAATGAACTGCGAACAATGTCAAGAGTTAATCAGCGTTTATCTGGACAATGAACTTGAGAGCCAAGTTTCATCGGATATTCAAACGCACTTGGCTGTTTGCGAATCCTGCGCGAAGGTTTGCGAAGATTTTGCAATGATTCTTGATTTCTGCAACCTCGACGAAACCGATTATTCTCTGCCGCCTAACTCCAAAGCTCTCTGGTGTCGAATAAACAATCTTATCGAAACGGAAATCGCTGCCGAAACTCCGCAAGAAAACAGGGAAGAAAAAGTTAAAAGAAATTGGCAGTTTTCTTTCTCGCAGGTTTTCGCTTCAATTTTAGGAATTGCGCTCGCTAGTTCTTTGCTCACAATCGTCGGCATCAAAAACTTTTCCGCGCCGGGTGATGTTTCA
This sequence comes from Acidobacteria bacterium 28-1, assembly GCA_002050365.1. GTDB lineage: Bacteria > Acidobacteriota > Blastocatellia > Pyrinomonadales > Pyrinomonadaceae. The sequence continues at coordinate 4,635 of MWYZ01000060.1, read as the reverse complement.
GTGAACGCTTCGCCGAGCGTGTTTGAACGGGTTTTAGGAAAAATCGGAATAATCGAAACGCCGCAGCAAACACGCGAAAACCGCATTAAAGAACAGCAAGCGGCGATTGATTATTGGAACAAGCGCGTCGAAGCGAAACGCAGAAATTGGAACAATTATCTGCGTGAGGCGTTTGACCGAAATTTAAATGAAATAGATCAGGTCGTGTTTGAATATAACCGAATCTTACAGGAAAATCCGCAAGACGACCTTTCGGGCGAAATGCTCGACTCGGCGTTGAACGAAAAAATGGAACTTCTTCGGGAATTTGCCGAGTTATAAAAGTCTGGGTTTATAGACGATGAACTGGAATTTGAAAAAATTTTTCACTTTCAGGAAAGCTACGATTTTTCTTTTAACCGTAGTTTTTTTCTTTGTGTCTTCGGCGATGGGAATTTCTGCTCAGAAAAACTTTGCGAGAACTTATCCGGCAAGCAAGAACGTCCGCCTGCAGTTGACGAATCGCACCGGCACAGTAACGGTCGAAGGTTGGGACAAAGAGGAAATCAGTATTTCGGCTTTTATGGAAGCCCCGGCGGCGAACATCGAACCCCGAAGTTTGAGCGGCACAATTGACATCAATTTGGTCAAAGATAATCAGGGCAGAAACGAAGTCGGTAACGTCAATTTTCTCATCAAAGTTCCCTTTTCTTCATCGGTTGATATTGAAACCCGAATGGGAAATTTAAACGTCAGCAACGTGCGCGGCGGACTTGTCCGCGCTCACATTTCCAGCGAAGGCGACATTACTTTGACAAATATCAACGCAGATAATGTCGCAGCAGAAAACGTTATCGGCGATATATTTTTCGACGGCACAATTGCTTCGAGCGGTAATTATCGCTTTACTTCAACGCGCGGCAACATCAACCTTCGCATTCCTTTTAATTCTTCTTTTCGGCTAATCGCCACTGCGCCTTCGACGCGCAACATCTCGCTCGGAGATTTCGCCAATTCGGGTATGCGATTCGGTGACGGTCGCCGCGTCGTCGGACAAAACGGTGACGGAAGCGCAACTATCTCAGTTACCAATCAACGCGGCAGCATTTCTTTTATCCGACGATAAACTGGGAACGCCTCGAAAGGCTGAAGGCGAAAGGCGAAAGAAAAGCGCACAGATTTAACTTTCGCCTTTCTCTCTCCGCACTCCCAGAAAAAAAGTTTGACCAATTCCGATTTACCGCTTACAGTTAGATTGTCTTTTTGGTTTTCTCCCAATCTTTCAAAAATGAAGAATCAAAAATTATACGGTCTTTTTCAATTCACAGTTGTCTTTGTGAGTCTGACTGTCGTCTCCTTCGCGCAAACCAATCAATTAATCAAACGCACAACTTACAAAACTGAAACTGTAGAATTCGGTGTCGGCGGCACGGTTTCAATTATTGGTGCGCCCGCCGGTTCAATCGTCGTCGAAGGCTGGCAAAGAAACGCGGTTGAAATTTCGGCGGAAGTCGAGATGCAAGCGGCGACCGAAGCCGATTTAGCCGAACTCGCACGAGTCAACGGTTTTGTCATTGACGACAGCTTCGGACACATCCGCATTACGAGCGTCGGCACCCACGACAAAAATTATATGAAGCGCGTAGCAAAGAAGTTTCCAAAAAATTTGCTCGGGCTGCCGTATAAAATTGATTACGTCATCAAAGTTCCCGCCTATACCGATTTGCAGATTGACGGCGGGAAAGGCGATTTAACTTTATCGAACGTCGAAGGCGCGATGCAGATAAATTTTTTGGAATCGAACGCCAAACTTAATTTAATCGGCGGAAGCGTCGTTGCAACATTCGGCATCGGAGAGGTCGAAGTCATCATTCCAAACCGCAGTTGGCGCGGTCGAAGCGCAGACATTCAGATGGCGAGCGGAACGATGCGTGTTCAACTGCCGCTTAATCTGAATGCTAATCTCGACGCGAGAGTTTTGCGCGGCGGGCAAATCGAGAATGCTTTAACCAATCTAAAACCGCGCGACCGCACGAAATTTACCGAGAAGTCTATCTTGGCAAATGTGGGTGGCGGCGGCGCATTTTTGAATTTTACCGTCGGCGACGGAACTTTGAAACTCATCGAAACTGAAAAATAAAACGCCGGTTTTTTGTTTTATACATTTTGAATTTTGCAAACGGAAAGTGATAAGTTATGTTTTCTTATCGCTTTTCATTTTTATTTTCGGACGACATTTATGAGCATCAAATCGGATTTATGGATTCGCCGAATGGCGACTGAACAACAAATGATTGCGCCTTTTTTGCCCGAACTGGTTAGAGAAGACAAAAACGGCAATCGCATTATCAGTGCCGGCGCGTCCAGTTATGGTTACGATATGCGTCTGGCGGACGACGGCTTTCGTATCTTTTCATCAGTCTACGGGCTTGAGATTGACCCGAAACATTTTGACGAAAATTCGTTGATTGAGCCGCATTTGCGAACCGCTGAAGACGGCGCAAAGTATTACCTGCTGCCGCCGCATCATTATGGTTTGGGCGTAACAGTCGAGACATTTAAGATGCCGCGTAACGTCACCGGCTTGGCGATCGGGAAATCTACATATGCCCGCGCCGGTTTGCTCGTCAACGCCACGCCGCTCGAAGCCGGTTGGGAAGGCAGATTGGTCGTCGAGATAGCAAATCTGGCAAACTTGCCGCTTCGCGTTTATGTCAACGAAGGCATCGGACAAATTTTGTTTTTTGAATCTGACGAGCATTGCGCCGTTTCTTATTCGGACCGCGGCGGAAAATATCAAGGACAGACGGGTTTAACTTACGCGAAAGTTTGATACTTTACGCAAAAAGATTCTGGGGAATTCTGATGATTAGCAAAGATGAATTTCGCGCTACGCTCGGACATTTTGCCAGCGGCGCGATGGTCGTTACCACTTAAAGACGCAGACGGAAAACTGCCGGCATTACGGTCAGCGCTTTTTGTTCCGTCTCGTTAGACCCGCGCCGCTCATTCTCGTCTGCATTGATGTTAACGCGGGCAGCCACCACGCGCTCACGTAAACCAATTCGTTCGTTGTCAGCCTCCGCCCGACAAGTTTGAAGCGGTTAAATATAGTTTGGGAATTGACGATTTGCCGGTTTCGGAAGGTGCGATTCATTTCATGTTCTTTCCTCGCGCTCAGGTTGTGTGCTGCTCGCTCGGCGCGGGTTAATTCGGGCGTTGGCTGTCTCTCGGCCGGATTATGCTTTTCCGATTTCCGGTTGGTTCTGGTCTGTTAATGATTGCAACGGTAAAATAGGCGATGCGCCGCGAGCCGATTTGAAAGATTTTCGAGAAGTATCTTCGCGCGTTAATTCCGGCAAATGGAACGGAGCAATTAACGGCTGGGGCGACCGTTTGGCGCGATACAAAGAAGCACTGACAGCGTTAAATGTTGAGATGAGCGACGAGTTGCGGCAAAATCTCGATTTGGCGATTAAACAAAACAGAGGACGCAATTTGAAAGCGGGCGCGGCGGCATTTACGCCGCGCTAAAATCACGCGCCGAGAGGAGAGAATTTTATGAAAGAAAAGACAAAAGCCGGAGCGTTCGGATTGCTGATTATTTTCTTATCGCTAACGGCGTGTCGTTCATCGGCGCATAGCGAAAACTCGTTAAAAGGCGGTAATCCGCAGCCGACGACAAAGATTGAAACACAGGACAACGCTTCGACAACGCCCATTGCAGCAGTTTCGCCAACGCCAACAAAATCAGAAAATCCGTTTACCATTCTTCCCGCCGAATTAGCGACCAAAGGCAAACTGACTTCTGATAATGTTAAAAGCTGTCAAAGCGCAAGCGAAATAACATTTAAGCAAGGCGTAAAAGTAAGAACTTACAGAGTTGATTTTGCAAGTAGTGAGAAAAGCGTCATTATCGAGGACTACGCCGCTAATCGTGAAATTGTTAATGTCAAAGGCGAGCAGGCAAATCCGTCAATTGATGAGAATCTGGTCAACGAATACATTCTTTCAGCCAAAGCCGGACAAACTATGACGTTGCAGGTTTCGCCGCCGCAAAGAAAAGAAATTAAGAATGAAGCCAGAATTGACGTTGGCGGATTGTATTTGGAGATTACGACGCTGGACGATTGCAAAAACGTTGAAAAACTGCCGTTGGCGTGGAAGACAGATGCAGAGATACGCGGAAAGTTTCGCATCAAACTACCGAAGACTGGCGATTATTCTATTTTAATTACCTCTAAGACCTTTGAAGAATCAGCCTATCGGTTAAAAGTAACAATTGAATAATAACAACGACAGCCAACAAGTCATTGGACGTGAGGGCACGGGCAGCGACTTTCATTGAACGTAACTTCTTATCCTGACGCTGCGTGTATTTGGTTTCGCCCCACGTCAACTCCGCCGTTAGTCTGCAGCGAGGTGATTATATGGATGCCGGAAATCTAAAAACTGCTCGTCTGCTCGAACAAACGAAACTTATCGAACTGTATTGTTTGATGTGTCGTCTCTACGATAGTCAAAGTTATTAGACATTATCGGAAATAAGATAATTCCTCAGCAACAGTAATATCAATGGTTTGCATTGGTTGTCGGAATGTAACTCGCAAGTTGTGCAAACCACAGGCAATCTCCATTACAACGTCTGATAAATTC
>MWYZ01000020.1 GCA_002050365.1 Acidobacteria bacterium 28-1 | reverse complement strand
ATTACAATCGAATCAGACTGCACTCGGGTTTAGGCTACAAAAGTCCAATGGAGTTTGAGAAACAGTTAGAAATTAAAAATATAAGGAGCAGAGAGAGTTTTGTGTCCTGAAAAACTTGACCACCTCACTCTGCCCGCAGGAAACCGCCGATAAACAAGCTAAAATAAACGTCCATTGCCGTAGTCGTTTGAATAACATCTATAACAAACCTCCGGTAATATTCTAAACAGCGGATATATTTCTAAAACTGAAAATGGTAATGACGCGGTTTGCCTTCGTAAAGCGGCTCTTGACCTGTAACCGCTTTGACGGATTCCTTAAAAGCCTGTTCATTTAGTCCCTTCAGACTTACATCAATTGCGCCGCCGCGCAGATGTCTCGAAATATACATCCCTTGTTTTGTCTGATTTTCAATGGTTTGCGCCATTGCCTGTTTTATTTGCTGTGGAGATTTATTGTCGGCTTTTGCCTGTTTATAAGCATCCAAAACTTCGTTCACTGCTTTTTTGTTTTTATATTCGGAAAAATTATCGCCCGGTTTGACCGTGTAGATGTTTGACCGTTTGCCGATTTGAATTTATTTTGAAACAATGGCTTTTGAAACAATGGCAATGAATTTGCCAGTGTATTTATTTCCTTCTTTAAATAATAAAATATTTCCCGGCATACCGACATTGAAACAACTTTCCGTCGCTGCCGAAGTATCTATCAGAAAACCTTTGTCGGTTTTTTCGATAAACATTTTGAAATCAGTTCCCGAATCATTTTTTCCTGAGATAAAAGTTTTGTTTCCGACGGTTTGCCAGACGGAATTGTTTTTATCTTTTTCGACTCCGAAACTGCACTCGTTCGCGCTTTTTTCTCCGCCCCGTATAACAATGCGCGAACCGTTGATAAGAAATGCCGTCGGTTGATCATTTTCTACCGCAAGCTGTGTTTCAAAATTAAGGCTTTTAGTTTTATTGTTCCATTTAATTAAATTATTTCCGGTTGTATTTTTAGTTTCCGGGTATTTTTGCGGCGAAGCTGAAGAATTATAAAAAACGCGGCATTGTCCCGTAATTACTGGATCATCCTGTTCAAAATTTTCGTCGCTCAGTAAAATTTTATACCAGCCTGTTTGATTGAAAATCAATTCAGCTTTGCCTTCGCCCTGATTATTTAGTTTTGACAGATTGACGGCGCGCGCTTCGGAAGAATCGAGTTCAATGCGATGCAGAGTCTTCAAAGCTGTCGTTGTCCAAAAAGGAAGCGCGTCGGCAGCCGCAGAAAATCTTTGTTCTTCGGAATTATCAGGTTCGGAGAGCAGAAAATAATCCGGGTTTTTGCCTTCGTGCTCAATCGCCAAATAACCGCCGTTCGGAGTTTTCAGAGAAATGACGAGTTTCGTGCCGCGTCCGAATTTTTCAGGCGCACAGTTCGTAATCTCTCCGTATGAAGCCGTTTTAGTCGGAGGTGAGTCAATGGCTGCTTTCGCCGTGTTTGAAGAATTGGAAATGCTGATTGCACCTTGATTTGCAGTTTCTTGATTTACTGCAACAAAACTTTCGGAACGGCACGCCGCAACATAGAGTATAAACAACAAAAAAATAAACATTTTATTCATCTTTTCACCGTAGAACTACAATTTATTATATTTCCTATAAATGCTTGAGTGCTTGCCGATTTCAATGCTCTGCTCGACACAAACTTTATTCGGGATACAATTTCGTATTCGGTAAAGATTTGGCAAAAAAGTTCCTTCCGTCAAAACAAATCAGATTTCTCTTGCTCGCGTCTACATACTCCACGCCCTTTTTTTGAATCTCGAGTTCCGTATGAATGCAGTCGCCTTTTGCGTTTGGCGGGAAAAGATACAGCAAATCGTCATAATCCTGATTGGGTTTGCTTTTTTCAATCACGCCGAAAACAGTTGATAAATCCGTCATATCTTTGGTTTTCGGCGTTTGGTAAATCGAATCATAAAGTAAAAAAGTTCTTCCTCTTCCGCCGTGCTTCCAACTCCAGCCGTTCTCTCCACCAATCACAACAAAAAGCGCAATTTTCTGCTGCGGTTTGATTTGCGCTTCAAACTTCGGTGGGAACGGGAGTTTTTTCACATCGCCGCCTTCAAATACCGCATTAGTGCGTAGATTTTGAACCGTTATCTCGACTGAATTATTTTCTAAATCCTTTTCGCCTGTTTTGCCTTCCTTTCCTTCAACAATTAATGCAATATCTCGACAACCATCGTTATTAAAATCTCCTTCGTCAAAATATTGTCTGATCTCGTTTCTGTCTTTAAGTTGTGCTAGCTTTAATCCGCCGGAGAAAGATAACCATTCGTCAAATTCTTCTCTGGTTTTTGGCTCGGGCAAGACTTCGCTCATATTTGTATTCTCTGATACTCCCAAACCTAAAGGAACTTCTGATGGCTGGCAACTTCCAACTCTATTTGCGCCTTTAGATTTTACGACATCATTTTCGATGACTTGATTAACTTTATTTTTATTTTCTTCTTTTTTACTTTCCGAAGCATAAGTAATCTGTTTATCAAGACTATTATTTGCTTGAATCGAAGAATTTTCGTCCGTTGCATTGCCAAATTTAGGTGAGAAACAAGCGACACTAACGAAAGCGAGCGTTAGAATCACGAAAGACAGTAAAAATATTTTCATCAAGTGTTTTCCTCTTTAAAACTATTATTCTGGTAACAAAATTAAAGAAAAATTTGTTTTTGTTGGAATTAGTTCTCGGGTATTATCTCCACTGAACATGGAAATGATCTTTTTCCGTAACAACTTCACCGCCATATTTATTTACTATTTGAATAAATTTTGCCCTGTCGCCGGCTTCCATATCCGAAAATCTAACATCTGCGGCGTTATTTCTCAGATGCGGAGAAATATATACACCTTTATTTATTTGTTCTTTAATTACAACCGCAATATCTTGGGCGATTTGTTTATCTGATTTTCTTTGCGCTACTGCGTTATCGTAAGCCTGTTTTATTTCCATTGCCGCATCTTTACGACGGTAGATACCTAGTTTACGGATTCTAATTTGTTTAATCATCATAAATCCTTGTTCGAGAGGCGTTCGGTTTCCGTCGGTGATAGTCAAGTTCTTTCCAGTTGCTTGATAATAATCGGCTGCTATTTTGCCAAGTCTTACAGCCACTTGCGGCGAGAGCCTAATGTCATTAACAGGCTTTAATTTTATGTGCGGAATATTTATTTCGGACTTTGGAATTTCCCCTTTGTTTGAAACCGTTCCGGCTGTCGGTGACGTTTCGAGTTGAGGTCGTTTATCACCAACAGGCTTTTGAGTTGCTGTTTGATTTTCAATTGATAACAAACCGATGTCTTTCAAAGGCTGAATCATTGCATCAACCCGCCGATTTTGGTCGCGGCGAATCAACGCTTTTAATTCATCTTCAGTTGCGGAACGATTATATTTTTTCAAAGCAGTTCGGTTTGCCAATCCAGCGTATCCGTCACGCAAATCACCGCTCGCTAAATTGCCGCCCGCTGATTTTCCTCTGCCGTTAATTCGTTGTTTTCCCGTTTCAGGATTTATAAAACCGCGATAACGCCATTCTTTCATCGTTTCGATCGTAACGCCGTTCTCTTTGAGATATTTTAGGTTTTCCGGCTTGAGCAGCAGTTCCGCCGATGTCGGCGATTGGTTATACATATCCAAATAAACTGTCGCTAAAAGCGCGTTGTTCGGGTCGAGTCCGGCTTTATTCATCGCCGCAGCATAGACATCTTTGTTTTTGTAAAGTCTGCCCAATTGAATGCGGTCGGCATCTTCCGGCGATTTTGCTTTTTGCGCTCCGCCTCGCTCATTTGAATAGGAAAAAGAACCGATATTCCATTTACCGTCGCCCGGGTCGCGGTGTCCGTAATATGACGGTCTGAAGTAACCCTCTGGAGTTCTATTGCCTTCAGCATTACCGATTAGGATTGCATAGCCCGCATTCGAGCCTTTTTCGGGCGATAGAAAATCATCGAGATTTATCTGCGCTATTTTCAAATTTCCGGTTGTTACAACTTTCGGCTGTTGATTATTAACATTCGGCTGTTCAATTTTTGGTTTGTTTTCAACTTGCGGCGGAGTTGTTTCGATTGGCTTATGCGGAACGGGCTGTGTAGGTTTATCTATCGGCGGCGTTTTCCGGTCAGTCGGCACGGATTGATTGACGCCGGTCGGAATAATCAATTTCTGACCGGGATAAATCAGATTGCGATTGCCGATTTGTTTCGGGTTGGCTCGCAGGAGGTCGCCGGCGGTGGTGTGTTTCGCCTTTGCGATTTCCGACAATGTGTCGCCCGGTTTGACCGTGTAGATGTTTGACGTTTTGCCGATTTCTATGCGCTGTCCGACGTAGATTCTGTTCGGGTTTTTTATCTGCTGGTTTTTTTGCAACAACTCCTGCAAGTTTTGTCCGGTTTTGACGGCGATTTCCGTTAATGTGTCGCCACGCTTGACAATGTATTCGTCCGTTTGCGGAACTTTATCCTGTGAGACCGATTGCTCTTTTGATAACATTTTTTGCGCCAAGTTAAGATTATTGGTTGTCTGAAAATTGAAGCCGATTTTGCTGCCGCTCATTTTTGTCCTCCAAAAAGCTTAGATTAAATCCTCATATATAGATTATCGGCAATTTACGCAAATAGTTTCCTACTTTTGTAATAAAAAGTAAATAATTTTTCGTAAACTCCAATTAAAAATCCGCGGCTCGTCGGCGAGACAAATCAGCGTTTTTGAAATTGAGGAAAAAGGCGGCACAGATTTTCGACTAGCTTCGGCGAAACTTCCAGCAAGTAATCTACCCCTTCCGGCGTATTATATTTGCCGAAGATGAAACGGATTGTGCTACGCCGATTGTTGATTGGTACAAAAGAATGAAGTCGGTAAAATAAGCACAAATACAATACTCGACAAGAGGTGCGAGCATTTTCAACTCACCAATTTCTCCGTTTTTAAGTGATTATTTACCAACTTCTGCTACTGGTTTTCTCGGATTTACCGCGCGTATGCCTGTGCCTCGAAAAAGCGGAGTGAAAACCCATTTGCTGTGATTTTCGATGCCGTAGTAAGCAATGATGGATTTGCTTTGGCTTTTACTGGCAACGCCGATAAAAGGAACTTTATCGGTTAGAATTTCGATTTCTTCTTCCGAAGCTTCTTCTAAATCTTCCGCGCTTTTGCTATTGATGATATTGACGAGTTGAATTGCGTATTGGTCGAATATCTGTTTCGGCTCCGGGCTTGACGGCAATACATCGTTGTTATAAATTTGCACGCGCCGTCCGAAATTTAGAAAGGCTTGTTTGGTCGGTTCGATAAGCTGCCACTTACCATCTTCAGAAAGCGGGTCAATCGCCGCCGATGGTCTCAGAATTTGACGTTTCTTCGTGCCTTGCGGCAAACCTTCCGTCAAATCGTCCATCGAATTGGGAAGCCTTCCCTGATAAAAAACCATATATTGCTGAATTGCCGACGCCACTTCCTCGCCGCGCCGAATCGCTTCGAGTTCCCTTTCACGTTGAACGCCCTGTTGAACGGTTGGCGCAACGGCAAGCAACGCAATCGCAAACAGCGTCATTACCCCCAACACCAAAATTAAAGACATCCCGCTTTCGGATTTTGGATTTCGGATTTCGGATTTCGGATTTGCTACGGGGTTGTGGTCTTCGCTCTTTGCTTCTTGAACTACGTAATTTGTAATTCGTAATTCGCAGTTTTCCGAACGGCGGCGGCTATTTGCTCCTAAACCGACCGCCGACCGTTGACCACTGACAGTTCTTCTAATAATTTCCATCATCATCAGCATCCTTATCCTTATTTGGAATCGGCGTTCTCGCCGGTTGTGGCGGCGGCACATAAATCGGGATATTGCTCGGAATGCCCGGAATTTCGCCTTGCGGCTGCTGATATACCGGCTGCTGAATATTAGGATTGTTCGGATTAAAACCGCCTTTGTTTGGAAAACGACCCGGACTACCTAAAATATTGTCTTGATTCTGACCCGAATCTGAACTTGAGGTTTGACCGGGCGGCGGGCGGAAAAGCGCGAGCCGATATTTAAAGCCCAAACTCACGTCTTCAAAAACCGTTTCGCCGGCGGAGATGCTTGTCAAGCGGTAACGCCCGGCGACAACGTCATTGAGTCGCGCACCGAACGGCGTTGGCTTTCCCTGCTCTTGAAAATACGCCGTGTCGTTGTTAAAACGCTGCCTGGCAATCATCCCGATATATTGAAACTGCGGTGTCGGCGGCGCCTGCACGTTCAGCGCGACTTGATTTGAATAAAGTTTGCCGCCCGGCGTGCGAACGATTATATATATCGAACCTGCACCCGCAATAAAATTTGACGGTACATCAGCCACGAGTTTTTGCGGACTGATAAAGGTCGTCGGCAATTGATTTTCGTTCAAATAAATAAGCGAATCAGGCGTGAATTTATCGCCATTGACTTCCAAACGAAAAGTTTTCGAGCCGGCATAGACGCTCTGCGGCGTAACATTGCCGACAAAAAACGGCGGAACCGGAGTCGGAGTCGCAACTGGTTCAATAATCGGCTTTGGCGGCGTCGGTGATGGCGCAACATACGGAGTCGGCGGCGGTGGCTCATAAAACGCAAAGATGTTTCTGCCCGCGTCCGGCGCGTAGAACGAACCCGGATTGTAAACAACCGGCGTGTTTATATAAATACTATTTATCTCTTCTTGGCTTGGAAGCGCGACGGTTTCCGAACTAGTGCGCGGCGTGCCGGTCGGTGTCGGCGAAGCGGTTACGGTTACGGAAACTTTGCGGCTGCCAAAAAAACTTCCGCCGAATGTATAGCCAAGCGCAAGCACAGCCATCACGCCAAGTGTGATTGCAGCAATAATTTTATTGCGTTCCGTCGGACTTTTTCCTTCAAATAATTTCATCTTCGGTTAATGCTATTGCTGAGTGCTGATTTGCGTCGGCTGAACAATCGGACGGCGAAAATAAGCCGCCATCTCCAATCTCAAACTCACAGTTTCGCCGTGCGTTTTGCCGCGCACAATTTTCGGCTGCTGATTTAGGGGAACAGTCTGCGTGAAAGTCGGGTTTTGCGCGACTTCGCCCGGATTCATCGGATTTATTTGCACTTGACTAATAGATGCTTGGGTTGCTATTGTGGTCGAATTATTTTCCTCTTTATTTTCCGCCGGCTCTAACTCAATCGCACTAATCACGACGAACTGCTCGCTGGTTTCGATTTCTCTGATAAACCGCCGCAAATTTTGGTATGAACCTTCAATCGTCGTGGTTACATAAACGCCAGGAAAAAGGCTTTGAAATTTCGCTCTGCCGCGTTCCGATTCGGTTTCTTGTCCTTTCCGGTCATCGGAAATTTCAAGCGGCGCGTAATCCGGTCCGGTCGTATTGACTAAACCGTAAGCTGAAATCAAACCGTTGATACGCTGGTAAAGCGAAGTTTTATCAAGCAACGGATTACGCAAAAATCTGGTTTCAAAATCGTTGACGCTACCGAGAAGTTTTGCAACTTGCGTTTCCGTATCGGTAATATCGCCGTATTTTCTTTTTGCTGAAGTTAATTCCGTTTCAATTCGGTCGCGCTCTAATTTGTTGGCTTCGAGTTCTTTTTTCGCCGGCAAAACAAGAAAAACAAACAATAAAATTGTCGTCAGAATCGCCAGCATTCCTAAACCGACAGTTGCAATTTCCGTCGGTCCCCACATTCCACCATAGACTTTGCGCGGACGATTTTTCGGCACAATGTCGATTCTCGGCTCTTTCTCAAAAATAATTGTTTCGTCATCGGTGAGCAGAACCGTGCGGGTTTCTTCTTCAATAACGACGGTCGAATCTCTTGTCGTGCCGTAATCGTTGACGATGATTTGCGGCTCTTCGTTTGATTCGGTCGCTTCATTCAGTTTCTGATTTTCGTCCATTATTGAGTTCCTCCTGCTTGCGTCTTTTGTGCGACATCGGAAGCGGTGGCGGGCGAATAGCCGTAGCGCGGCGTGTAAAGCAGGCGCAGAGTATATTCCGTATAAGTTATACTTTCGGTTTTTTGCAAATCCTGACCGCGCAGTTCGGCTTGGAAAATGCCGGAGCTGTTCATATTTTCAATCATCGTTATTACGCTCTTGTAATCGCGGCTCAAAACGGAGAATTCCAAATCGGCTTTCGTTTTATCGTCGTCTTGATAAACGTTTTGAACACCGATGCGCGAGACGCTGACGCCGCCCGGTAGCAAGGACTCTAAATCGGCAAACAGGCGCGACCAACCGAAAGTTTTGTTTGCTACAAGCCGGTGCGCGGCAATCAAAAGAGTTTGTTGTTCGGGCGTTAAGGATTGCTGAACGAGTGCGCCTTTGCCTTTCAAGGCTTGCAATTCCGTATTCATCTGCTCGATTTCGGCTTTGGCGATATCGTTTCTCGACGCTGCGTCACGCCAACCGGCAAACGACAGCACCGCACCCGCGACGGCAAACGCCAAAAATAAAAGAGAAACCAGATACGGCAAAGTCCGATTGCGAAAAGGTTGACTGGCAAGATTGAGTTTTGTAATCATTTTTTAGTTCAAAGTTTAAGGCTCAAGGTTTTCTGTTTTGACTTTGAACCTTAAACTTTAAACTTTGTCTGTTAGTTTAGCACGAAAAATTTAGATTGTCCTTTATGCTTTATTTGTTGTCCGCACTCTTTGATTTGTTTGAAAAACTTTTCTTTATTCTATGCTTTTACCGCTTGCTTTCACGATGGATTTAAGAGAAAAGTTGCAAAATTTAATCGCGGCGCGGCGGCAAAGGTTTGTTTGCGTCTTCGGGATTTAAATCCTGGTAAGCGCAGACGCGGTTTCTGCCCGCGCGTTTTGCGTGATAAAGAGCGGAATCCGCCATCTCGACGAGTTCAATCGGGTCGCTCGAATCTTTTGGAAAAGTTGCCACGCCGATGCTGATGGTAATGTGATAAGCGGCTGACGACTTGCCTTGACGAATAACGCTGAACTCATGATTTTCAATTTCCGCGCGGATTCTCTCCGCCGCAAATAATCCTTGGGCGAGTTCTGCGTCAAGCAGGAACGCCGCAAATTCTTCACCGCCGAAACGCGCCGCCGCGTCGCCGCTTCGCAAACTTTGCGTGATGCACAAACCGATTTCTTCCAAAGTTTTGCTGCCCGTCAGGTGTCCGTAAGTGTCGTTGACGGTTTTAAAATAATCAATATCCATCATCAATACGCAAAACACGCGCTTTTCCTGTTTCGCCCGTTCGGATTCGCGGCGCAGCTCCGAAAAAAAGGACCGGCTCGAAAGAAGTTTCGTTAAATCATCGTGCGAGAGCAGACGGCGAATCTGACGTTGATATTCGCGGTCAATTTCGTCGAGCATTTCAAAGCGCAAAATGTGTTCGCCGACGGTGATTTTATCGCCGGGCTGCAAAATTTCCTGCGCGATTGGCTGACCATTGAGCAGCGTCGCGTCACTCGAAGTCAAATCGGTCAAAACATAACTCGTCGTTTCGTTTTGAGCATTGAATATTGTGTTGATGCGAGCGTGTCGGCGCAAGATTTTCGTATCGTTGATGCGAACGTCGGCTTCGAGTGCGCGTCCCAAAATGACTTCTTCGCGTTCAAGCGGAATTGGCACGGCAAGTAAATCTCCGCTCAAAAAAACTAGAGCGGGGCGCAAATCACGAGTTTGACGCTTTGACTTTGGCATAAAAGGGAAAAAGTTTTGGACACATATTTTATGCCCGACATTACAGAATAAAACATTTTCGTAAAAATTTGCTAGATTATTTTTGTGGTATAAACTTCTGATGATTAGTGAAAACAAACGAATAAGTTTTTAGAAAGCGAAGCATTTCACGATTTTCAATTAAACATTTACTATAAAAACGAGTGAGAATTCTCATAGTCAAACTTAGCAGCATCGGCGACATCGTCCATACTTTGCCCGTGCTTGCCGCGATTCGGCGCGCAATTCCCAAAGCAGAAATCGCTTGGGCGGTCGAACGAAGCGCGGCAGAAATTCTGCGCGGAAATACGCTTGTAGATAATCTTATCGAAATTGACACGCGCTCGCTTCGCGGCGGAAAGATAATCGAAGAAATTTTACTCGACGCAAGCAAGCAATTGCGCCGGCTGCGCAGCTTTGAATTCGATGTCGCACTTGATTTTCAAGGGCTTTTAAAATCCGCGTCAATCATAAAACTTGCCAAAGCCGTGCGTCGCTACGGTTTTTCCAAACAAAATCTGCGCGAACCAGCTAGCCGTTTTCTCCTCACCAATACAATCGATGTCGAGCAAAAAACGCATATCATCCGCAAAAATCTGACGCTCGCGCAGCGGGCTTTAGAGATTTCCGTTCCCGAAAACGATTTTGAGTTTCCGATTTTTACCGACCGAACACATCGAAAAGAAGCCGAAAAAATTACCGAACAAACGGGCGAAAATTTTGCGATACTAAATCCGGCGGGTGGTTGGGCGACAAAACTCTGGCACGCGGAAAAATTCGGCGCGTTAGCCGACCAGCTTTGGGAAGAAAACAATTTAATTTCGGTCGTAACAACCGCGCCGAATGAGATTCGGTTAGCGGAAAAAGTTTTACAACGGAGCGAATCGAAAAAAGTCATTCTCGCTCAACCGAGTTTGAAAGGTTTTTATGAATTAGCAAGACGCGCAAAAATCTACATCGGCGGCGACACCGCGCCGACGCATCTGGCGGTCGCGGCTAAAACTCCGATTGTCGGCATTTTCGGTCCGACTGAATGGTGGCGCAACGGAAGCCCAAATGCCGATGACATTTGCATCGAGCGTAACGAGATTGGCTGTCGCGTGGACTGCCATCGAAGGACTTGTGCCAATTGGATTTGTATGGACATCTCGGTTGAAACGGTTTTGCAAGCGGCGCAAAAAAGATTAGAATTGACGGCGAAAATATGAAAACCGCAAAAGAAGCCTACTTAGATTTTATCAAACGTCTTACACATCTGATTAGCAAAAACCCGCAACTTATCAATACGACTTTGAGTAACATTTTTACGATACGGCTGATTGGTAACAAAACTCACGGAGATTTAGCTGAAATTGCCATTTCAGAATTCATCAACCAATATTATGGATGACTTCAAATCGCTTCACGTGGGCAAAGATTTGTTTCGCGCTAAAGAATACGAAGAAGATATTCGCATCACCAACAAAATTCACAACATAGATTTTGCAATCAGTCTAAAAGCTTACGGTGTCGGACCGCTTCAACTTTCAACGGACAAACATTTTAGGATGTTTCCGAGATTAAAAACCGAAGAGTGTCCGATTAGCGACCCCGAAAATTATTTCCGCACTTTTTGAAGATGTAGCTTTTAGCGGTTTTAGCAATGTGAATGTTTTGCCGTTGATTTATGACGAAAAAAAGAAACGCTGTAATATAATGGTTTTTGATTTTGAAAAAGCAAAAGAAAATACCGCCAAAATTTGTTTTGAAACAGGAAAACAACATCAGAAATTTAGATTTTATGACAAGTTGGACGGCTTCATTTGCGAAGTTCGTTATGGAGATAAAAAAGCAAACGCGCTCCAACGAGGCTTTTGGACGGATACCAAAAAAGAAAGTGCTTTGCAACACGGATTTACCAGCATCACGAAAGGTTGGGTTGATTATTCGGAAAATCGTTTATTGGTTGAACTGTTTGCACACGCGCTTATCACAACGCGAAACGGACACGCAAAGGCACTCGAAAATCTAAAAATTGATATTAAAGCGCCAAAAAAAAAATGTAAATGTATGACTCCATCAATGTTTCCAGATTTAATCTTCAATTTTCCTGAAACCGAGGGAGTAAAATATGCGGGTTCAAAGCTAAAGTTATTGCCTTACATTTTGCAGCTTGCCCACAAAGTTAAACCTAAAACTGTATTTGACGGTTTTGCGGGAACGACTCGCGTTTCGCAAGCCTTTGCCCAACTCGGTTACAAAGTTATCTCAAACGACATCGCCGTTTGGTCTAAAATTTTCGGTTTGTGTTATTTGAAAAACAGAGGAGATAGAAAATTTTATCAGGAAATTATTGACCAATTAAATTTTTTGCCGGAAAAAGACGGTTGGTTCACCGAAAATTATGGCGGCTTGCCGAACGGGAAAAGTTCTTCCGAAAATGATGGTTTCAAGAAACCTTGGCAAATTCATAACACGCGCAAACTCGACGCAATCCGCGAGGAAATTGATAAGTTAAATTTGGATGAAATCGAAAAGGCGGTAGTTTTGACGAGTTTGATTCTTGCGCTTGACCGCGTTGACAGCACGCTCGGACATTTTTCGTCTTACTTAAACGAATGGTCGCCGCGTTCATTTAATCGAATGAAATTGAAAGTTCCAAGACTTTTTGAATCGGAAAAGGAACACGAAGTTTTAAGCGGTGATATTTTCAAAACAATTGAAAAAGTTGATGCAGACTTAGCTTATTTTGACCCGCCTTACGGCTCGAACAACGAGAAAATGCCGCCTTCGCGCGTGCGCTATGCGGCGTATTATCATTTGTGGACGACAATTATTTTGAATGATAAACCGAAAGTTTTCGGGAAAGCCAAAAGGCGAACAGATACTTCCGACACGCTGGCGAGTTCGGCTTTTGAAGAATTTAGAAAAAGCGATTCGGGCAGATTTATGGCGGTCGAAGCAATAGAAAAACTTCTTGCCAAAACAAGTGCCAAGCACGTAATTTTGTCTTACAGTTCGAGCGGGAAAGCAACCGCCGAAGAACTTTATGAAATGCTGTCGCAATCGGGCAAGATGCTTGATTTTGTGAAAGTTGATTACAAACGCAACGTAATGGCAACGATGCGCTGGACAAATGAATGGACGCGGGAAATCGAGAAAGGAAATCAGGAACTTTTGTTTTTGATTCAAAGATAAATTCGTAAAATGAGTAGGGAAAGAGCAACATTAATTCAACGCTACCGGGTGCCGCTCGGTTTTTTGTTCGGCATCGCCTTTTTAGTTTTCGCCAAACCTGAGCCGTTGACTTTGGGAATCGGCGGCGCGATTGCTGTTGTCGGACTTTTAATTCGCGCTTGGGCATCGGGACATATTCGCAAGAATCAAACCTTAGCGGTTTCCGGTCCTTACGCATACACGCGCAATCCGCTCTACTTGGGAAGTTTTATTTTGGGTGTCGGTTTCACAATCGCGTCCGGCGTATGGTGGCTCGGACTCATTTTTATCCTCTTGTTCTTAGGCATCTATTTACCCGTGATGCGCGTCGAAGCGAAAGAATTGACCGAAATTTTCGGCGCGGAATATACAGAATATGCGAGGCTAGTTCCGCTCTTTTTTCCGCGCCCGACAACTTATAAAAAGTCCGGCGCGAATTTCGATTTCAATTTATACATGCGTTACCGCGAATATCAAGCAACTCTGGGTTTGGTTTTTGCTCTCTCGGTATTGCTGGTCAAAACGATTTTTCCTAAGCTAAATTTATGGTAATGAAAAAGCTTATCTGCTCATTTTTTATTGTTCTCAACATTTTCTGTGTTTCAATTTGCGCCCAAACCGAGCCGCAATTTCAATCATATACGGCGGGCGAAAGCCTGACTTACGAAGCTAAGTTCAGCAAGATTATCAAAGGCATCGCCATCGCAGATTTGAGTTTTGCGGTTGAACGCGCGTCGAACAATCGAGATTATCTAATCACGTCCGATGCCGTCACCAAAGGTAGCCTGCTCAAATTGTTCAAACAGCGATTTGTGCAAAAATACGAATCAATTGTTGACGGCGAAAATTTTTCCATCAGAAGAACCGTCAAGCGCGACGAGCAAGGCGACCGCGTGCGCGAGAGCGAAGCACTTTTCGATTACGCGGAGAAAAAAGTTATATACATTGAAACCGACCCGACAGATGCAGCACGTGCGCCGCGCCAGATTGCTTCGCCGATTCAGAACGACACGCAAGATTTGATTACGGCAATTTACACACTCCGCCGTTTGCCGCTCAGTGTCGGCAAAACTTTCAATCTGACGGTCAGCGATTCGGGTTTGGTTTATAAAGTTCCAGTTCGCGTAACCGCTCGCGAGCTGCAAAAATCCATTTTGGGAAAAGTTTGGTGCTTTCGCGTCGAGCCGGAAGTTTTCGGCGAAAATCGTCTAATTGAGCAAAAAGGCAGTATGATTCTTTGGATTACCGACGATTCGCGCCGCCTGCCCGTGCGTTCACAAATCAATGCCAATATCGGAAGAATCGAAGTCAAACTCAAGAAAATCGAAAGTAAATAAAAATATCAAACCACTCAAATTAAAATTGAAATTCCTACGTTGTCAGCAATTTCTCATATTCCTTTTTAACAATGAAGTAACAACGACACTCGGCAGCTTCCAAACCCGCGCGGTTGAGAATTGAGATATTTCCGCGACTGTAACTAATCAACCCGTTCTGCTGAAGATTCGTCGCCGATTTGTTGACGGCTTCGCGGCGCACGCCCAGCATCTTCGATAAACATTCCTGCGTTATTCTGAATTTATCCGCTTTCATTCGGTCGTGCATCATCAAAAGCAAGCAAATAAGGCGCTGTTCAATCAGATGAAAGCGAGTACACGCAACCGTCTGCGAGACTTGCATTAAGAGAGCATATGTGTATCGTTGAAGTAATTTCGGCAGCGAGCCGCCGCGCCCGCATTCCTTGAGAAAATCTTCGGTCTTTATTCTCAAAGCAGTTCCGTTGGATTGCACAATGACGTGATTGCTTGAGGTTTTTACGCCGAGAAACACGGGAAGACCAGCTATACCTTCATTGCCAACTAATCCGATTTCCAATAGGTTGCCTTCTGCGACTCTCGTGAGCAGCGAAATCATTCCGCTATTGGGAAAATAAACGTGGCGAATAATATTTCCGTATTCGTAGATTGTTTCGGCGTAAGTTAAAGAAATTTCCTCCAACTTTGGAAGCAGACGCGTATATTCTTTGGCGGGCAAAGCGGCGAGCAATCGGTTGGCTGATTTGATATTTTTGGACATTGGCAATCTCCTTATGTGTTGCAAAAAAGCAGACGGCACAAAAAGAAGTTAGTTAGACCAATCCCGATGTCGAATGTTGAATAGACATTATGTGAAATAAGATAATTCCTCAACATTTGTAATATCAATAGTTTGCATCGGTTGTCGAAAAGTAACTCGAAGATTGTGCAGTCCACAAGCTATTTCCATCACGACATCCGAAATATTC
>MWYZ01000099.1 GCA_002050365.1 Acidobacteria bacterium 28-1 | reverse complement strand
TTGCCTGAAACTCTTCATCAGTAATTCCGGTGGCAGCAAGAAATTCTCGCGGCTTTTCCTTTAATTCAAGATATTGTAACATTTACACAGTTTATCTTATTTTGTTTATTTCAAATAATGTCTATTGAATTTAATGGAAAACGCATCGGGTGCGATGAAGGCGATGTATGGCTTGGAAAGCTATTTGGCGAAATCGTCGCTCGAAAAGAATCTGCTTCATTTATTAAAATTCCGCGTGTCGCAAATCAACGGCTGCGCGTATTGTCTGGATATGCACTCGAAGGATTTACGCGCAGCGGGCGAGACGGAACAAAGAATTTACCTGCTCGCGGCGTGGCGCGAATCGCCGTTTTATTCGGAACGCGAGCGAGTCGCGCTCGAATGGGCGGAATGTTTGACGACGCTCAATGAAAACGGCGTTTCGGACGAAGTTTATGAACGCGCCAAAAAGCAATTTAGCGAAACGGAGTTGATTGATTTAACGCTTGCCGTTGTCGCCATCAACGGCTGGAATCGCCTGAACATCGCGTTTCGCACCGAGCCGGGAAGTTATCAGCCCGGTCAATTTACGGCGAGCCAAAAGGCTTAACGTCTCTTGCAGTTGGTTCTGCCAAAGGTTCGTTCGGCGTTTCTTGTTTGCTAAACGACAAGAATTTCTTTGACAGACAATCGTGGTTTTCCCGATGTTGCTGCTTTTTAAAGACGCTCGCGCTCCTCGGTTCTCAAAGTACGCTTTGAAATTTAACGCGCTCGCGCTGGTAAACGGGCGCGGCGAAAGCCGGCGTGAGAAACCGAAATTTGTCGAAAAGAAAAGTGGTCGCGCTTCCGGGTTTTGTGAGTTGTGCGAAAAAATCAATAAAACTTTTGTGAGCGTTGGCGTGGTTGCAAAAGTTTTTGGTTAAACAGAAGTTAGGCATAAGGAGGTTTTCGTGGTTCAATTACTTCTCATCGTCGGCTCAAGCATTTTCGTGTTGCTCGGCGTAGTACATGGAGTGCTCACCCTCCAAGACATTGGCAATCCTCGCAATTTCACGCCGCGAGATGCCGGGCTTCGTACCGCGATGCAGCAGTCCACAATCGCTCTTCACCCGAAAATCAATCTGTGGCGAGCGTGGTTAGGATTTAACTTCAGCCATAGCCTCGGACTCTTCATGTTCGGCGGCGCATTTCTATACGTTGGCATTTTTCATTCGTTATTGTTTTCACAGACACCGCTTTTGCAAGGTTGCTCCATTTCGGTACCGGCGGCTTATGTGGTCATTTCGCTAAAATTTTGGTTCTCAAAGCCAGCTATTTACACAGGAATTTCCATGGGGTGCTTTATTCTGGCTGCGGCGTTGTCTTATGCCTAACAAATCGTTAAAGAGTGGCGTTAAATTTTATAAAGTTGTCGCGCTCCGCGAATTGAAGCGGGCGCATTGAAAACAAACGCACGCCGAACAATTCAATGGATGTGAGAGCGAAACAGCGACTTTCATTTATAAGGATGCGGCGATATAGAAAACTAGGAAGACATTACCCATTAGTTTGATGACTAACTAAATTAGTAGGACAAGGAAACAAGCAACAATGCCACACTTCATAATTGACTGTTCAGAAAATATCATTGAGCAAAAATCACCTGAGGAAATAATGCGGGCGGTGTATGATGTAGCCGAAGCAACAGGGTTATTTGCAGCGGGCGACATTAAAGTTCGGCTTCGTCCTTACAAATATTTTAAGTTGGGAAAAGGCAAAAAAGACTTCATTCACATTTTTGGATATATTATGGAAGGCAGAAGCACTGAACAAAAAGCGAGCCTTTCAAGAAAAATGATTGAACGACTGAACGAAATACTTCCTGATATATCAATTCTTTCAATCAACATATGTGAATTTGAAAAAGCAACTTACAGCAACAAGGCTTTGATTCATCCACTTAACATAACAAATGACAGACATTTTAATTTTGAAAACTAGATCAATGGTGTTCTCAAATAAATCTGATTGGCTATTTGAATCATTATGATTCACATTACTAATAGACAACCTTCACAGAGTTAACCTATGGGACATGCGGCATAACTTAGCGTTATGTCAAACGTCTTGTTGTGGATTTGCCAGATTTTCTTGGCGGTTGTGTTCGTTTATTCGGGTGCGATGAAATCCACGCAATCGGAAGAAAAACTCGTGGCAATGGGGCAAACCGGAATCGAGAATTTGCCGCTAAGTTTGATTCGCTTTATCGGAATTTCGGAAATTCTCGGCGTAGTCGGAATAATTCTGCCTTGGCTGACGGGAATTTTGCCGATTCCGACTCCGACGGCAGCAATCGGTTTGGGAATAATAATGATTCTCGCGGCGGTCGTGCATTTTAGACGAAACGAAAAAATGACCGTTTTGCTGAATCTTTTTTTGCTTCTGGTCTGCGCGTTCGTGGCTTACGGCAGATTAGTTTTGACCGACTGACAAGAGAGCGGTAAAGAATTCTTTTTGCGGAAATGAGATTAAAACCAATCGAAAATCCAGACAACTGGCTCGTTAAAATCGCTTATTGGTGGTCGCGTCGGGAATTCGGCAAAGTGATAATGCCGATGAAAGTGATTTATGCGAGAAAGCCGAAATTGATGTTTCTGGCGAACAAGATTTATCAGTTTCAGGAAAAGAATGTTTCGCTCGAACCTTCCATAAAGCTGCTGATTCAAACGCAGGTTTCCGCGCTGAACGGCTGCTCGTTTTGCAATGACATTTCCTTGGCGCAGGCGGTCAAGAAAAAGCTGGGCGCGGAAAAGTTTTTCGCGCTCGGCGACGACGTGGAAACGAAAGCAAAAGTCTTTACCGAAAAAGAACAAGCCGTCGTCGCGTTCGTCAGTGAATACTCCAAAAACAGAAAAGTGTCCGACGAAACATTTGAAAAGCTGAGAAAGTTTTTCAGCGAAACAGAAATGATCGAAATCGTGGCGATGAACGCTTTCGAGCAGTATTTCAATGCTTTCGCCGTGCCGCTCGAAATTGAATCGGATAATCTGCGTCGGCTGGCGGAAAATAAGAAATGAGATGAATAAGAATGATTATATTCTTCATACTGCGGATGAACTGGAAAAACTCTACGGCGAGCCGAACGAGTTGTCGGTTTTGAAAGTCAATGATTTTTTGGACGAGAATAGCCGCGCTTTTATCGAAGCCGCCCCGTTTGCCGTTCTCGCCACTTCCGACCGCAAGGGAAATCTCGACTGTTCGCCGCGCGGCGACCGCGCCGGATTTGTGCGCGTCGCGGACGAAAAAACTCTGCTCCTTCCAGACCGGCGCGGCAATAATCGCACCGACAGTTTGAAGAATATCATCGAAAACCCGCAAGTCGCCTTATTGTTTTTTGTTCCGAACGTGGCGGAAACTTTTCGCGTCAACGGCACGGCGCAAATTTCCGTCGCGCCCGATTTGCTGGAACAATTCGCCGTCGAAGGGAAAACGCCGAAAACAATTTTAATCATCTGCGTCCGCGAGGCTTTCGTGCATTGCTCGCGGGCGTTGGTTCGTTCCGATTTGTGGCATCCCGAAAAACATTTTTCGGCGGGGAATGTTCCGACGATGGGAACGATTTTGGCGCCGCATATGAAAGGCAAAATGGACGCGAACGAATACGACCGCGAGCTTCCCGAACGAGTGCGAAAAACGCTTTATTAAATTTTTCCCGCGGCAGAGCCGCGAGGAATTGAATCGGAAAATCTTTTTTCCTTATTTTCGTGGCAGAGCCACGAGGAATTAAACCTATAAGGAACGATTAAACATCGAAACAAAAACAAAGGAGAATATTATGTCGAAAGAAAACCTAGAAGTTGTCCGCCGACTTTTTGAGGCAGTCGAACGGCGCGACCTCGCCGGAGTTCTTGCCGCGTATGATTCTGAAATTACAATCCGCGAAGCCGACAGTTTGCCTTACGGCGGCGTGTATCACGGCTTCGACGGCGGGCAGAAACACGCCGCCGGTTACGTTCAAGCGTGGGGGAAATTTTCAGACGGCAAACGAGCAGAAAATGGATGCCGAATTTCTCGACGCGGGCAATATGGTCGTCGTGCTGTGGCGACAGCGAGCGACAAACGGCGAGCGGAAATTCGATTCATCGGCGGCGAGCGTTTATAAACTTCGGAACGGCAAAATCGTCGAATCGGAAATGTTTCAGGATACGGCGGCGGTTTTGCAGTTTTTGGGAAGCGAGGAATAAAAAATGCTGATTGATGAATTTCTGACGAAGTGGGACGCGCGTGAACGACACTCCATCAAAGTCAACGCTCCAATTGATGAAGTTTGCCGGGCGATGCGCCAAATGGATTTGCGGCGGGCGCGGCTGACTAATTTCTTGCACAAACTGCGCGGTATTTCTGCGCCTGCGGATTTCTCAATCGCCGATCTTTTGAAAATGCGTTTCGTCATTTTAGCCAAAGAGCCGGATAAAGAAATAGTGCTTGGCTTAACCGGCAAATTCTGGCAGCCGGACGGCAACCTCGTGCGCGTCGAAAGAGATGATTTCATTCATTTCGATAAACCGGGTTATGCAAAAGCCGCGTGGAATTTTTCGCTTTTTGAAACCGCCGACGGCGCGATTCGCCTCAACACGGAAACGCGTATTTTCTGCACGGATGCGGCGAGCCGCGCACGCTTTCGGCTTTACTGGTTTTTAATCGGCGCGTTCAGCGGTCTGATTCGGCGCGAAATTCTTTGCGTTATCAAGAAGGCGGCGGAGAGCAGTTACCGGCGGCAACCGGGCGGCTTTTAATCTCATTATTAAAATGAAAAACAATAACGTGCAGGAAAATTACGACATTCTGGCTGAAAACTACGCGGCGCAGTTTCGTGACGAAATGGACAAAAAGCCGTTCGACCGAAAGATGCTCGATTGGCTGATTGAAAAGGTCGGCGACGCGGGAATCACCTGCGATATGGGTTGCGGACCCGGGCAGATTGCCGGTTATTTACATTCTCGCGGCGCGACTGTTTGTGGCATTGATTTGTCGCCGGAGATGGTGCGGCAGGCGAGAATTTTGAACCCGGAAATTTCGTTTCAAACGGGCGATATGCTGAATCTGGATACAGTTGCGAACACATCTTTCGGCGGGATTGCGGCTTTTTATTCAATCGTAAATATTCCGCCCGAATTAATTCTTCCGGCTTTGCGGGAATTGCGGCGGGTTCTGCGCCCCGGCGGAGTGCTGCTCCTCACTTTTCACATCGGACAGGAAGTAATCAACATCGAAGAAATGCTGGACAAAAAGGTTTCGCTGGATTTTTTCTTTTTTGAGACCGAAGAAATTAAAAATCAACTCAAAACGGCGGGTTTCGAGTTAGAAGAAGTGATTGAAAGAGACCCTTACGCGGAAGCGGTCGAACACCAAAGTCGGCGGGCATATTTTTTTGCAAGAAACTGAATCGAGAAAAATAATCGCTAAAAGCCTTATGAATTGGGATAATGAAAATTATTTATAAAATCTTAATCGGTTTAATTATCGCGCTCGGCATTATTCATATTTTGACGACTTTCGGCGCATACGACAAACTTTCCGCCGATGCAATATGGTTCGCCGGCGCGGGCGCGGCGATCATTTTCGCGGGCTTTCTAAACATCGTTCTGCTGCGCTCTGTTATTGGCAAAGACAGACTCGTGCGAACTCTTTACGCGATTGCCAACCTCGTTACTTTAGCCGTGTTCGTTTTGTTGCTGCTGATTTTTCCCGCGCCGCATCTTTTCTTGGGCGCGGGATTATTCGTCGCGGCGACATTATTTTCACTAAGATTTGGGAGCGTAAGTTAGATGGTTTCACAGAACACTAAAAGGCGAAAATTAATATGGTGACAATCGGTGCTGTCGAAAGTTTGTGGCGTTATCCGGTCAAAAGTATGAGCGGCGAGCAAATGCCCGAAATCTTTATGGGATTTTCCAGCGTTTACGGTGACCGTTGTTATGCCTTCAAAAGTTCCGCCGCACGTAAAGGATTTCCTTATTTGAACGCTAATACGCAACCGCAAATGCTGCTTTATCGCCCGCAGTTTCGGTATCCTGAACGCGCGTTGAACCCGCCGAATTTGATTGAAGCGATGAGCACCGCGCCCGGCGTAACGCCTGCAAATGGGGAATCTGACGATTTGATTTTAGATGTCGTTACGCCGTCGGGCGAAACGCTTCCCATTGACGACCCGAAACTAATCGAAATGCTCGGGACGGGAATCAGCGAAAAGAATCAATTGGCGCGGAGAGTTTGTGCGCGGCGGCGCAAGGAACGATTGTTCGTCTCAACCGACCGTCTGAAAAAGGTTAAAGGCAAATCTAGTAAAAGGCTATCCGTTAATAACCCGTGTTCTCGAAGCGGATTAGCCGAATTGGTCTAGCGCGAGCAAGCAAAAGCGGCACTTGCAACTACGCTTAACTTATTTATTCTCGTAATATCGGATAATTTCATCGGCTTTTCACGACGCTGTGTAATTCGGCGTAGAATGCGAAATGGAAATCACAAACGTCACGACTTTTCTCGAATACTATGAAAAATTGCGCGGGCGAACCCTTCGGGTGATTCAATGTATTCCGCCCGACAAGTTTGATTGGACGCACCGGGCGGGCAAATTCACTTTCGCCGATTTGATTCGGCATCTCGCCGCCAGCGAAAGATTTATGTTCGCAGAAAATGTTCGGGGAAACAAAAGCCTTTATCCCGGACACGGCAAAGAATTAGCCGACGGTTATGATAATGTGCTGCGGTTTTTCAGCGAAATGCACGACGAATCAATGCAGATTTTTCGCGGGTTGTCGGACGAAGATTTACAAAATAAATGCCCCACGCCGGGCGACGCGCCGATTACAATTTGGAAATGGCTACGGGCGCTTGCCGAACACGAAATTCATCATCGCGGGCAGATTTACGCTTACCTTGGAATGCTCGGAATTCCCGCGCCGCCGCTTTACGGGTTGACTTCCGAAAAAGTGCGGGAAAGAAGCAAGTAGATTTATTATGAAAGAAATAGCCGAACATTTTATTAACGAATCGCGCGAATTTTTGAGCGCGAAATATCTGCCGAAAATCGAGCGGTGTTTAGAACAACTAACCGACGAAGACGTTTGGTGGCGACCGAACGAGGAATCGAACAGCATCGGCAATCTCGTGCTGAATCTCGAAGGCAACGTGCGCGAATGGCTTGTCGGCGGAGTCGGCAATTTACCGTTGAGCGCGTCAGGCAGCGGGAGTTCGACGAGCGGCAAATGATTTCTCGCGCTGAATTGATTGAACGGCTGCGAAAAATTGTCGGGGAAGCCGACGCGGTTTTGGCAAGTTTGGATGTATCGCTCTTGACCGAACGAAGACAAATTCAGGGGCGCGACACAACAGTTCTGCGAGCGATTTATCACGTTGTCGAACATTTTTCGATGCACGCAGGGCAAATTTTTCTGCTAACCAAAATGCGAACCGAAAAAGATTTGCGGTTGTATCCATAATATTTTGTTGCTATCGCAGTCGCGCGAAATTTATCAGTAGAAGATGAGAGTTATTCCGAAACCCGACAAAAGCGAATATCCCGAATACGCGGCAATGTATATGAATCTGTTACCCGACGACGGTTTGATTCTCAAGCATTTGGCTGACAATTTTCAGACGGTTAGAGATTTTATTTACGCATTGCCGCCGGAGAAATTGCTTTATAGATATTCGGAAGACAAATGGACAATCAAGGAAATACTCGTTCATATAGTTGACGACGAACGCATCTATGCTTACCGTGCGCTGCGTTTTGCCAGAGGCGAAAAACAGTCGCTGCCCGGCTTTGACCAGGACGAATACACAAAATATTCCGGTGCGAATGATAGAAATTTGGATAGTATTTTCGCCGAATACGAAGCCGTCAGGAGCGCGACGATTGCGCTTTACGAAGGTTTGCCCGAAGACTCTTTGTTAAGAAAAGGCGTGGGCAGCTCGACCTATCACAGCGCGACAGTCAGGGCTTTGGCGTATCATATCGCCGGTCACGAACAGCGTCATATCAACATTATTAAAGAAAGATATTTGTAAAAACAGCACTTATTCCATATCAAATTCGTTTTATGAGGTATTAAGCATTGAATCAAGCAGAAAAGGGGAAAGTTTTTCGCTCGCTCCACGAATGCGCTGGCGCATTCATCATTCCGAACCCATACGATGTCGGGACGGCTCGACTTTTGGCGCATCTCGGTTTTGAAGCGTTGGCGACGACCAGCGCGGGTTTCGCCTTTACCGTCGGACGGCGCGACAACACGGTTGACCGCGAACGGGTGATGCGGCACGTCGCCGACGTGGTTTCGGCAACGGATTTGCCGGTCAGTGCCGACCTCGGTAATTGTTTCGGCGACGCGCCCGAAACGGTGGCTGAAACCATTCAGATGGCAGCCGCGACGGGATTGGTCGGCGGCTCGGTCGAAGATATGACCGGCAATTCTGATAATCCGATTTACGATTTTGATTTTGCGGTCGAGCGAGTTCGAGCCGCGGCTGAGGCGGCACACTCGCTTCCGTTTGATTTTACGCTCACCGCGCGAGCCGAAAATTATCTCGTCGGTCGCGCCGATTTAGCAGATACAATTAAAAGACTTCAGGCTTATGCCAAAGCCGGAGCAGACGTTTTGTTTGCGCCGGGTTTAACGAAGATGGAAGACATCGCTTCCCTGGTCAAAGCGGTTGACCGTCCCATCAACGTCATTATGGGATTGCAAAGCGTTCGTTTGAATCTCGCGGAATTGTCGGAAATCGGAGTCA
Organism: Acidobacteria bacterium 28-1; assembly: GCA_002050365.1. Taxonomy (GTDB): domain Bacteria; phylum Acidobacteriota; class Blastocatellia; order Pyrinomonadales; family Pyrinomonadaceae. Next base: position 6,894 of record MWYZ01000099.1, on the reverse strand, counting down.
AGCGAATTAGCGTCGGCAGCGCGCTTTCGCGTGCCGCGCTCGGTGCTTTTCTACGCGCGGCGCAGGAAATGAAAACGCACGGCACATTCACGTTCGCCGATGAAGCTGTCAGCTTTCGGGAAATCAGCGATATGTTCAAGCCTTAAGGCGCGACGAATCCGGTCGGTTTGATTACGCTCTGTCACCACGTCGTCGTCGCAAACGGGACGTTAAGCGGTTATCATTGGGGAATTGAGCGCAAGAAAAAATTGCTGGAAAAAGAAAAACAAAAATAATTGAAACGAAACATAAATATTTCCTCCAGATTTTTTGCGGTTATTTGGCTGCAAGCAGCGGCTCGTAATTTTTCCGGTAAGCGTAAGCCAGAAATAAAAGTCCCAGAAAAAGCGGTATCGCAACCGGCAAGCCTTCCGGCGCGAGAAATGGATTCGTCCGCTCGCCGCTTATAAAAATCCGGTGCAGGGAATTCTGAAGCGATTCAAAAAATTAACCGACGAGTGGTCGGACGAAAATCTTGCGCTCAGCTGCCCGCTCAATAATCTCACGCAGGAAATGTCGGCGGTTGACCCGCTGTTTCGTGAAAAACTCCAGGCTGTAATGACGCTGTGGATTGACGAAACGGACAGATACTTGAAAAAAGCGCAAGCGGACGGTTATTTAAAAAAAGCGGTCAACACGCGCCAGCTCGCCGAGTTTATCGTCACGGCGCAAGAATCGGCGTTTGCAATGACTAAGACGATGAACGACAGACGAATGCTCAATTCGCTCTATAATTCTTTGAAAGACTACATCGAATCAAAGGCTGAAGTGAAGTCATAAAAGTTTTCGTGCAATTTTCATATGCTCTGCCGCTGTCTCGGCGTGCCGCGTCAATCAGGTGCAGAACCATTTGCGCCAGCTCGCCGAAAATAATCGGAATGGATAATTTGAGTGTTTTTCCGGCTTGTTCGCGCAGCATAAAGTTTAATGTTCACCGATTTTTGACCGGCGATTAAAATGAAAAGTCCGCAACTAAACACCGGTTAAAGCCTTCGCCAGCCTTTTGACACCGTTTCTAATTTGCCCCGCGCTGAATGCCGTGTAGCCCAAAATCAATCCGCCGCGCTGCGGCGACGGCAGCGGTTCGGAAGTATAGACCGAAAGCGGTTTTGTTTCGATGCCCTGTTCCGCCGCTTTTTGCGCTGCGATTCGGTCATCAATATTTTTCGGCAGCCAGCCGACGAGATGCATTCCGGCTTCGTCCGGCGGAACGGCAAGCAGTCCAGCTAAATCTTTTTTCGCGGCGGAAACCAAAACGGCTTGCCTTTCGGCATACAAAGCACGCATTCGGCGGATATGTCTGGCAAAGTGTCCTTCTTCGATAAAATCCGTCAGAACGGCTTGGTCAATCGAAGGCGAATGGCTGTCCATCAGGGCGCGGGCGGCGCTGAAAACGACAACCAAGTTTTCCGGCACGACCATATAACCAAGGCGCAGGGCTGGGAAAATTGTTTTGCTGAAAGTTCCCACATAGATTACACACCCGTCCGCATCGAGTCCTTGCAGAGAAGCGAGCGGTCTGCCGGAGTATCTGAATTCACTGTCGTAATCGTCCTCGATAATCCAAGCGTCATTTGCCCGCGCCCATTCGATCAGCGCGAGACGGCGCGAAAGGCTCATTACCGTCCCGAGCGGAAATTGATGCGACGGCGTAACGCACGCGAGGCGGGCGTTTTTATTTTTATGAAGCGCAAAATGCAAATCGAAGCCTCCCGCGTCAAGCGGCACGGAAACGATTTCGGCTCCGGCGGCGGCAAAAGCATTTCTCGCGCCTAAATAACAGGGATTTTCCATCCAAACCGTATCTTTTTCGTCAATCAAAACTTGCGCGATTAAAGCAAGTGCCTGCTGCGCTCCGGCGACGATGACGACTTGTTCAGGTTCACAGCGAACGGCGCGCGCCGTTCGCAGATAAGCGGCGACCGAGCAGCGCAAAGGCTCGTAACCCGCCGGATTGCCCGAACCGAAAAGGGAAGCGGACATCTTTTGCAAACGGCGCGACACGAGCCGCGCCCAAACGTCGAACGGAAACGCATCCATCGCCGGCAAGCCGTAATGAAAAGCCGCAAAGTGCGCGTCCGTGCGCGATGGGCGAAGATTAACGTGATCGAACGCCGCAAGCCGTTCGCCGCGATTGGAAAGCGTCACTCGCCGATTCAGAGATTCACCACTCTTTGGTTTGCGGCTTTTGTCTTTGGTTTCGAGTAATTCTTCCGGCAAAACCGAAGCCACGTAAGTTCCCGAACCGGAAATGCCTTCGATATAGCCTTCGGCGAGCAACTGGTCGTAAGCGTTGACGACCGTCATCCGCGAAACGGCGAGCTGCCGAGCGAGGAAGCGCGTCGAAGGCAGTTGCGATTTGGCGGGCAATTGTCCCGAGAGAATCGTGCGGCGCAGCGTTTCGTAAAGCTGGCGATAAATCGGAACGCCAGAAGTTTCAAGCGAAATGGTAAAGAGCGGCGCGGCTGTTTTTCGATTTATCGGCATTTTTAATTTTATCGAATCTCCCGAAAGCGGTCTAGCTCTGAAGCTCGAAAGCGGCACTTGTCCGAATACCGCTTTTCGTTATTATTGCATTTATCGGTTGAGAGCGAAAAGGCGGCAAAATTTTAGAAAAAGGTTTTCAACCGATTGTTTAATAGAAACGAATGACGAACAAAATCGCGCTGGCGGAATCAGACGAAGAAATCTTGAGCTGCTTTTCGGTGATGACGGAGTTGCGCCCGCATATTGCGCCCGAAGAATTTCTCCCGAAATGCAAAAGGCAAGCGGAAATTTCCAATTACCGATTGGCGTATTTGCTCGACGGCGAAGTCAAAGCGGTCGCCGGATTCAGAATCTCCGACTGGCTTTCGGGCGGCAAATTTATGGAAATAGAAGATTTCGTTTCAAAAGAGGGCGAGCGGTCGAAAGGCTACTGCAGCGCGTTATTCGACTGGCTGGTTGAATACGCAAAAGGCGAAAACTGCCGGCAAATAAAACTCGTCTCGCGCGTGACAAGATTCGACGCGCACCGTTTTTATTTGCGGAAAAGAATGAATATCGAAGCGCATTATTTCTCGCTTGACTTGAAGAATTAAATTATCAACACCATTCTCGCTAATGCTGTTCAGTCTTCCGCGCCACTCGCCATCAAGCGCGGCGATTAATTTTTAATGAGGAAATTTATTTATGGCTATCAAAGAAATTCGCGGGATAAAAATGGGATATGAAGACGCGGGAAAAGGCGAGCCGCTTGTCCTGATTCACGGGCATCCGTTCGACCGCTCGATGTGGCGCGAGCAAACGTCGGTGTTCGGCTCGAAATATCGAATCATCGCACCGGATTTGCGCGGCTATGGTGAAAGCGAAGTTTTGTCCGACAAGACGATGCTCGAAGAATTCGCCCGCGACATCGCGGCGTTGCTTGATGAATTAAAGGTTGATGAAATCATTTTGTGCGGTCTTTCGATGGGCGGGCAAATCTTGTTTGAGTTTTACCGCTTGTATCCGCAGCGCGTTCGCGCACTCATTCTCGCCGACACATTCGCCCAACTCGACGACGCGGAGCGAAAACAGGCGCGTTACGACACGGCGGAACGCATCTTGAGCGAAGGAATGCACGATTACGCCAAAGAAGTTTTGCCGAAGATGATTGCGCCGCAAACGATTCGTGAGCCGCCGGAAGTTGCCGCGCACGTCCTTTCGATGATGCGCGGAACGTCGCCGAAAGGCGCAGCCGCCGCGCTGCGCGGACGAGCCGAGCGACCGGATTACACGCCCTTGCTGCCGCAGATAAATGTTCCAACGCTCATCGTCGTTGGAAGCGCGGACGAATTTACGCCCGTCGGCGATGCTGAATTTATGCGCGATAGAATTCCCGGTTCAAAAATGGCAGTGATTGAAGGCGCGGGGCATATGCCGAATCTCGAAAATCCGGTTGAATTTAACCGAGTCGTTTCGGAATTTTTGGAAACGCTTGAATAGCTGAACTTCACCGTTTGCACGCGAGGAATGTATTGCTGCAAACTTTGTAAAAACAAAAATAAATATTATTCGGATATAAAAATAAAGGAAAACAAACAATGCGAGATTTAACTATCCGTTTGGAAAATCGTCCCGGAGCTTTGGCTGAAATGGGCGAGGCTTTGGGAAGCGCGGGTGTCAGCGTCGAAGGCGGCGACGCATTCGTCTTCGGCGGCGCAGGCATCGCGCATTTTCTGTTTGAAGATGGCACTGCCGCCCGAAAAGCTCTCGAAGAAAAAGGAATCGAAGTTCTTGCGGACAGGGAAGTTCTCGTTCAGCGACTAAATCAAGACCGGCCCGGACAATTGGGAAAAATTTCTCGTCTGATGGCGGAAGCCGGCGTAAATATAGAAGTTATTTACAGTGACCATCAAAACCAACTCATTCTTGTGGTTGATGATTTGGAAAATGGACGCGCCGTTTCTGATGCTTGGAAAAATCAGCCTGCGAAATAATCAGATTGCGGCAATAATTACGGAGAAAAATATGAATGTTGGAAGTAATTTTAAAAAGATTTGAAACGCCTGACGAAATCCGCGAGTTTGAAAAAGGCAAATTTGAAATCGTCAAAATCGGCGGGATGACAATCGGCAAAGCAAGCTACGAACCGGGCTGGCGATGGTCAAAGCACGTCAGCCAGTCGGCAGGCGTGCCGCTGTGCGCGGTCGAACACGTCGGAATGGTTTTGTCGGGACGTGCGACGGCGGCGATGCCGGACGGCTCGGTCATTGAACTCGCGCCCGGCGATTTATTTCACATTCCGCCAGAGCCGCACGATAGTTGGGTAATCGGCGACGAACCGTATGTCTCCTTGCATTTTCTTGGAACTGCCGATTACGCCAAATGAAAATTCGCCTGCGACGCACAAACGAATCAGATCTCGATTTTGTTCTCGGCGCGGAACAAAGCGCGGAGAATCGCATTTTTATCGGCGCGTGGACGCGAGAGCAACACTGGGTAGCGTTCGACGCGAAAGATTTGTCGCATCTCATTATCGAAACTATCGAAGGCAAGCCGGTTGGCTACGTCATTCTGGCTGGATTAGCTGACGCGAACGAAAGCATCGAGTTTCACCGGATAGTCATTACCGAAAAGAATCAAGGTTATGGAAAACAAGCCTTGCGACAAATAAAAAAACTCGCGTTTGAAGAATTAAAAGCGCACCGCCTGTGGCTTGACGTGAAAGAGGAAAACGCGCGGGCAAGACACATTTACAAAGCTGAGGGATTCGTCGCGGAAGGCGTTTTGCGTGATTGTCTGAAAATCGAAAACGGCTACGAATCGCTTTTCGTGATGTCAATGCTGCGCGATAAATACGAAAGCCGGTTTATAAACAAACAACCGAGTTTGCGAATCGCCGCGCCAGAAGATGCCGAAGAAATCGCCGCTGTTTTGGCTGAATCGTTTGCCGAACACGAATCTTCTTACACGGCGAAAGCATACGCCGCGACCGTTCCGACCGTTGACGAAATAAAGCAGCGTTTCGGCGAAGAAAAAATTTGGGTGGCATTAAGCAGCGACGAAATTGTCGGAACGGTTTCCATCATTGATAAAAATAAGGCGTTATACATTCGCAGTATGGCGATTTTGCCCGAAGCACGCGGAAATCGAATCGGCGAGAGATTATTAAAGGAAATCGAAAATTACGCCGTTGCTTGCAATTACCAAAAATTATCTTTAAACACAACGCCTTTTCTGAAGCGTGCGATTCGGCTTTATAAAAAATTCGGTTTTGTCCGACGCGGCGCGGGTGATTTATTCGGAACGCCGCTTCTGACGATGGAAAAATCTTTGAAATCCGCAGCCAAGTTCAAAAGGGAGATGAAGAAATAAAGATGCAGTATTACGGATTCGATTGGCTGGCGATGTTTTGCGGACTTTCGGGGATGTTTCTGCTCGGCAGCAAAAGCAAATACGGGTTCGTCCTTTGTATGCTCGGCAGTTCGAGTTGGATTGCCGTGGGATTTCTTGTGAACAGTTTCCCTTTGATTTTCGGCAGCTCGATTTTTATCGTTTTGCAAATACGCGGGTTGCTGAACTGGCACAAGCAGAGCAAATGAAAAAGCAAATTTTTATGAAAGCTGAAAGCGAAAAAACGCAAACCGAGCGGCGGCACGCCCGAAGCATAAATATGATTGACCTTAAACTAAATTATCCTTCGGCCGAAGCAGAGTCTTTCATTTTGCGCGATTATCTAAAGAACTTGTCGAATAGTGATTCAACCGGGCGATGGCGAGGTCTTGCAAAGCTCGCGTCCAATTGATGATGTTTGATGAATCCTTCGCTATTGTCGAGGTGTGAAGCAACAGAATAAATATCAACAGCATTACGCCGAGCAGAGCGGCGGCGAGCGCGGATTTTCGATTGACGATAAAACTTATTCCGGCGGCAATCATCGCCGCGCCCGTCAAATAAACCCAAAACCATCTCGCCGGAAAATACGCCGGAACTAGGTTAGCCACAAAATCAACATACCAAAAATGCTGCGCGCCGAAGACAAGCCACGGAACGCCGAATAGCGTTTGAATGATTCTGATAAATTTATTCACTCTCAAATTTTTTAGCGACGGCAAAATTCAATGTTCTGGTGATTAGTTGAGCAGTTATTTATGATTGCATATAAACAGGTTTTGTAACCGTCTATATTTAACTTGACAGTTACCCGAATACTGCTTATCTTAAAACTTCGGCAAAGTTAAAAAGAATTTACATTAACATCTTAACTCACCTTACGCAGAGATGAACCTGGTTTAAGTTTTTGAGAGTTTGAAAAGCCGACATCAAGGCTTTGAGATAAAGTTTCGATTTTAAAGCAAAATGATTTTCTTTGGTCTTGATTTTCAATCTCTC
>MWYZ01000096.1 GCA_002050365.1 Acidobacteria bacterium 28-1 | reverse complement strand
GAAGATTTCAGATGTGGTGATGGAAATCGCGTGTGGGTTACACAATTTGCGAGTAACCTTCCGCCAGCCACTTCAAACAATTGATTTAACGAACTTTGAAGAAATATATTATTTCCAATAATGTCTAATTAAGAGCGAATAAAGCCAAATCGCCAAAACCGTTTCGATTTCAGTATAATCGTTTCTACAAACTTTAATTGCAGGGAAATTTATTTTTATGATTACACTTGAAGATGCTAGAAGAATTATCGCCGCCGCTGAAAAGGAAGCGGAAAAAGTTAGACAACCGATGAATGTTGCCGTCGCCGACGCGGGCGGAAATCTCGTCGCTCATGTTCGTATAGATAATGCGTGGCTCGGAAGCATTGATATTTCAATCAAAAAAGCTTGGACATCACGCGCTTTCGATATTACAACTAAAGATTTAGCGGACAACAGTCAATCGGGCGACCAGTTTTTCGGCATCCACGCTTCCAACAACGGGAAAGTGATGATTTTTGCGGGCGGTATTCCGCTCAAAAAAGACGGCAAAGTTGTCGGCGCAATCGGCGTTTCAGGCGGAAGCGGCGAACAAGACCACCGGGTTGCCGAAGCCGGAGCAGCGGCATTTTAGTTTTTTGCAAAATTGATGCGCGGCTTTAGAATACAATTTTTTAATTTGGCAGAACGAGATTGTCTAAAGTCGCGCTTTCAAAATTTGTATTTCCACCTTCTGATAATTTTTCCGATTATTTTAGAAACTCTTTGTTATTTTTTGCGTTTATATAATTCATTCGGCTATTCTAAACTTACACAAACCAAAATTTTCGGAGGTATAAATCAAATGAGTTCACATCGCTTTGTTAAGAGATTTTACTGCTTGATGGCAGCTTTTATTTTATTATCCTTTGCGACCGCGCCAATGAGTGTCTTGGCGCAAGATATGAAAACGCAAAATATAAAATTGCCGGAAGGCATCCAAAAAGTTACGTCGGTTGAAGGAATCACGGAATACCGTATGTCGAACGGTTTGCGCGTTCTGCTTTTTCCCGACCAGACCAAACAGACGATAACCGTCAACATCACTTATCTCGTCGGCTCGCGCCACGAAAACTATGGCGAAACCGGAATGGCTCATCTTTTGGAACATATGGTTTTCAAAGGCACGTCGAAACACACGAATATTCCTGCCGAACTGACTTCGCACGGAGCGCGTCCGAACGGCACGACATGGGTTGACCGCACGAATTATTTTGAAACTTTCGCGGCGAATGATGAAAATTTGAATTGGGCGTTGGATTTGGAAGCCGACCGAATGGTCAATTCATACATCGCCAAAAAGGATTTGGATTCAGAATTCTCGGTCGTTCGCAACGAACTCGAATCGGGCGAGAATAATGCGTTCCGCGTTCTCTGGCAGCGCGTGATGGGAACGGCTTACGAATGGCACAATTACGGAAAATCAACTATCGGTGCGCGTTCGGATGTCGAGAATGTCCCGATTGACCGTCTGCAGGCGTTTTATAAAAAATACTATCAGCCGGACAATTCCGTGCTGCTCGTCGCCGGAAAATTCGACGAAGCGAAAACTCTGGATTTGATTAAAAAGTATTTCGGCGCGATTCCGAAACCTGACCGAACCTTACCGCCGAATTACACAATCGAGCCGACGCAGGACGGCGAGCGGCAAGTTACCGTGCGGCGCACCGGCGACACGCAATTTGTGATAGCCGGCTATCACGTCCCGCCCGGTTCACATACAGACGCGGCAGCAGTCGCCGTTTTATCGGAAGTTTTGTCGAGCGAACCATCCGGCAGACTTTACAAATCGCTGGTCGAAACGAAAAAGGCAAGTTCGATTTTTCCTTTAAATCTTCAGACGAAAGAGCCGGGTTACACGCTTTTTGTGTCTGAGTTGCGAAAGGAAAATTCGCTTGACGATGTGCGCAACACGATGACCGACACCATCGAAAGTTTCGCAAAAACCGCCGCGACTAAAGAAGAAGTTGAACGCGCAAAAACTTCGCTGTTAAAAGACATTGACCTCGCGCTCAACGATCCGAACCGCGTCGGTCTGGAGCTTTCTGAATGGATTGCCCAAGGTGATTGGCGGTTATATTTCTTAACCCGCGACCGTCTTAAAAAAGTTACGCCGGAAGATGTTCAGAGAGTCGCGCAAACTTATCTGAAACAATCAAACCGCACGGTCGGAATGTTCGTTCCGACTGAAAAACCCGACCGCGCCGAAATACCGAACATCAAAGATGCGGATGTTCTTGCAATGGTTAAAGACTACAAGGGCGATGCGATGATGGCGCAGGGCGAAGCGTTCGACCCGTCGCCCGCGAATATAGAGTCGCGTGTCAAACGGATGAAAGTCGGCGGACTCGACGTTGCATTTTTATCGAAAGAAAATCGCGGCGATGCGGTGGTGACAAATTTAATTTTGCGATTCGGCGACGAAAAATCTTTGATGAATCGCGCCGATGCCGCTCAATTTGTCGGACAGCTTTTGCAGCGCGGAACGGCGAAGCACACGCGCCAGCAGATTCAGGACGAATTCGACCGTCTGAAGGCACAGGTAAGAGTTTTCGGCGGCGCAACCAGCGTAAACGTTTCAATCGAAACGACGCGCCAGAATCTGCCTGCCGTGCTTCGTCTAGTCGGCGAAATTTTGCGCGAACCCGCGTTTCCGCAAAACGAATTCGACCAATTAAAACTAGAAACTCTAACGCAGATTGAAAGCCAAAAAAGCGAGCCGACATCAGTTGCCTTTACGGAATTAAGCCGCCATTTCAACATTTACCCGAAAGGTCATCCGTTTTATTCCGGCACCGTCGAAGAAGATATTGCCGATATCAAAGCGGTTACATTAGACGACGTGAAGCGGTTTTACAAAGACTTTTACGGCGCGTCGAGCGGACAAATGACGGTGGTCGGCGATTTTGACGAAAAGGAAGTTTCGGCATTGGCGCAGGAACTTTTCGGCAATTGGAAAAGTCCGAGCAGTTTTACGCGCATCAAGAGCGAATATCGCGCCGTCGCGCCGCTTAACAAATCGCTCGAAACACCCGACAAGGCAAATGCGTTTTTCGTGGCGCGGCTCAATTTAAAAGTGCGCGACGATAATCCGGATTACGCCGCGCTCGCGCTCGGCAATTATATGCTCGGCGGCGGATTTCTTAATTCGCGTCTAGCTGTTCGGATTCGTCAAAAAGAAGGTTTGAGCTACGGAGTCAGTTCCCAGTTTAACGCAAGTTCGCTGGACGAATCGGGACAATTTTTCGCTAACGCGATTTACGCGCCAGAAAACGCTGACAAACTCGAAGCAGCGTTCAAAGACGAACTCGCCAAACTATTGAAAGACGGTTTCACGGCACAGGAAATCGAAGAAGCTAAAAAGGGATTCGTTCAAAGAGGACAACTTGCCCGCGCCCAAGACCGCGAACTTTCGGGAAGGTTAAATAACTATTTGTTCTTAAATCGCACGATTGCGTGGGACGCGGAACTCGAAAGCAGAATACAAAGTTTGACGGCGGAGCAAATTAATGCAGCAATGCGTAAATATCTCACGCCTGATAACATCACGATTATTAAAGCCGGCGATTTTGCGAAAGCCAAAGAGAAGATGAAAGCTGTGCAGTAAAATGTGCGGAGTTTAATTGAAGAAAGCGATGAGTTCAATTAGAATTCATCGCTCCTTTTTATTTCGTAGAAACAAACTATCTTTTTCTTTTTTTTAGTGTTTCCAAAACATCCTTTAATTCAACTTCTTTTTCAGCAAAAAGAACAAGCAAATGATAAAGCAAATCGGCGGCTTCGTTTTTGAACGATTCCTCATTGTTATCCTTCGCTTCGATAATCAGTTCGACCGCTTCTTCGCCGACTTTCTGCGCGATTTTGTTTATTCCTTTCGCAAAAAGTTTTGAAGTGTAAGAATTTTCCTTAGGCTCTAATTTTCTCGCTTGAATTTTTTCTTCGAGTTCAGACAAGAAATTTTCGGTTTCGTTTTTTTCGTTAAAACAAGTGTCTGTTCCCGTATGACAAACCGCGCCGCTCGGTCTGGCTTTGATAAGAATAGTGTCGGCATCGCAATCAAGCAAAATTTCCTTAACATCGAGAAAGTTTCCGCTCGTTTCGCCTTTTGTCCATAATTTCTGCCGCGAACGCGAAAAGAATACGGCTTTTCTTGTCGTTTCGGTCTGCTCAAACGCAGCGCGATTCATAAAACCGAGCATCAATACTTTTTGCGTTTTAGCATCTTGCACAATCGCGGGAACTAAGCCGTCGGCATATTTTTCAAAGTTGATTTTCATATTTTCAGCGAATAAACAACGCTCGCTTTTACTAATTATTTCTAATTTTTTCGTCTCCTGCACCGTTTAAATTCTTACCGAAACGTCTTGCTTTGCAAGATATTTTTTCAAGTTCGGAATTTCAATTTCCCGAAAATGAAAAATGCTTGCGGCAAGCGCGGCATCGGCTTTTCCACGATTAAAAACTTCGGCAAAATGCTCGAAACTTCCCGCGCCGCCCGAAGCAATCACCGGCACATTGACCGATTCAGAAATGGAGCGGGTCAACTCGATTTCAAAACCTTTTTTCGTGCCGTCGGCATCCATTGACGTTAAAAGAATTTCGCCCGCGCCTAAATCCACGCCGCGCCTTATCCATTCAATCGCATCCAAATCGGTTCCAACTCGCCCGCCGTTCAAGAAAACCTTCCACTCGTTTTTGACAAATTTTGCGTCAACCGCCAAAACCACGCATTGCGAACCGAAGTTTTTCGCCGCGTCCGCTAAAATCTGCGGATTTTTAACGGCGGAAGTATTTATCGAAACTTTGTCCGCGCCCGAATCAAGCAGAATTTTAATGTCATCCATTGTATTGATTCCGCCGCCGACGGTGAACGGGATATTTATTTCCGCTGCGACTCGTCTGACGAGTTCGCTCAAAGTCCGACGTTTTTCGTTCGTCGCCGTAATATCTAAAAAGACCAATTCGTCCGCGCCTTGTTCCGAGTAAATTTTGGCTAGTTCGACTGCATCGCCTGCATCGCGCAGGCTGACGAAATTTGTTCCTTTAACCGTGCGTCCGTCTTTGACATCGAGGCACGGAATAATTCGTTTCGCTAACATAAATCTAAATGATGAATTTATTTGATTAAATCTTGTTTCGCTCCGCGTTCATCTGTCCTAGTTCATCAATTTTTATCTTTCCCTCGTAAAATGCTTTGCCGATAATCACGCCCGCGCAGCCGATTTTTTCGAGTTCGACGACATCTTGAATCGAACTTACGCCGCCGCTCGCAATCAAGTCGAGTCGCGGCAGATAATCTAAAATACCGGCGTAAAGTTCATTGGCGGAACCTTGCAGAAGCCCGTCTTTAGAGATGTCGGTGCAGAAAACCTGCGTTCCGCCTCGCGCATAATAATTTTTCAAAAACGGTAAAATCTCCAAATCAGTTTCAGTCTGCCAGCCGTTTATCGCCAGTTTTCCGTTTTTCACGTCCGCGCCGAGCAAAATTTTTCCGCTGCCGTATTTTTCAATCCACGCGAAAAACTTTTCCGCATTTTTTATTGCAATGCTTCCGATGCTCGCCATTTTCGCGCCGGCATCGAATACGCTCTCAATGTCTTCGTCGGTTTTAATTCCGCCGCCGAAATCAATCGTTAAATTCGTGTTGTTGGCAATTAATTCCAAAACTTTCAGATTCGTCACCGCGCCGTATTTTGCGCCGTCCAAATCAACAATGTGCAGACGTTCTAGTCCGACCGCTTCAAATTCTTTCGCTGCGTCCAGCGAATTTTCGTAATAGATTTTTTTCTGCGAAAAATCGCCCTGCGACAAACGCACACATTTACCGTCTATCAAATCTATCGCAGGAATTATTTCAATCATATCTTTAAAAAATTCTCTAAAATTTTCTCGCCAACCGCACCCGATTTTTCGGCGTGAAACTGTACGGCGTAAAAGTTTTGCCGGTGAATCGCCGCGCTGAAATCCAATTCGTAATCGCAAGCGGCAACTGTCGCCGCGCCTGTTTCGACGTAGAAGCTATGCACGAAATAAACAAATGAATGTTCTGGAATATCTTTAAAAAGCGGCGATTTCAAATTGTAAATAGTGTTCCAACCCATCTGCGGCACTTTCAAATCGTCGGACACAAATCTTCTGACTTGATACGGAAAAATTTCCAAGCATTCGGTTGAATTTTCTTCGGAAAACTCGCATAAAAGCTGCATTCCCAAACAAATTCCTAAAACAGGCTGCGTTAATTTTTTTATCACTTCGTCCAAACCTTTCTCTCGTAAAAACCGCATCGCCGTTGACGCTTCACCGACTCCGGGAAAGATAACTTTATCAGCTGATTTCAGAATTTCCGCGTCGTCCGTCAAAATCGTCTCGACATTAAGGCGAGCGAGCGCGTTCTTGATTGACTCGACATTTCCCGCATTATATTTGACAACAGCAATCCGCATAAATTAAAAATTTGAGATGTAAAATGCAAAAAATTTAAATCGAATTTTTTGATTTCAAATTTTGCATTTTTAGTTCACAGGCTTCCCTTCGTGCTTGGCAAGCTCGTAACGTTAATATCGCGTCTGACCGCCATTTTTACAGCTTTTGCAAATGCTTTGAAGATCGCTTCGATTTTGTGATGTTCATTCGTGCCTTCCGCTTTGATGTTCAGATTGCAGTTTGCCTTGTCGGAAAACGATTTGAAAAAATGGAAGAACATCTCGGTCGGCATTTTGCCAATCAACTCGCGCTTAAATTCGGCTTCCCAAACCGTCCAATTGCGCCCGCCGAAATCAATTGCAACTTGCGCCAGACAGTCGTCCATCGGCAGACAAAAACCGTAACGCTCGATTCCGCGTTTGTCTTGCAAGGCAAGCGTAAACGCTTCGCCGAGCGCGATGCCGACATCTTCAATCGTGTGATGTTCGTCAATGTGCAAATCGCCTTTCGCTTCGATTTTCAAATCAATCACGCCGTGTCTGGCGATTTGTTCGAGCATATGGTCGAAGAAATCGATTCCCGTCGAAATTTCCGATTTTCCGTCGCCATCCAAATTCAACTCGACTGAAACAGCGGTTTCGTTGGTTCGTCTGTTGTGCGAAACTTTGCGCGGCAATTTCAAAAACTCGTAAATTTCCCGCCAACCGCTTGCGACAAAAACATTGTCACCGTTCAGCAAATCGAAATTTGAATTTTTAATAAAAATCGCTTTCGCCCCAAGATTTTCCGCCAGCCGAACATCGGTTTCTCTATCGCCGATAACAAAGGAATTCGCCAAATCGTAATCGCCGGCGAGATATTTTCCCAAGAGCTGCGTATTCGGTTTGCGCGTTAACTTATTTTCGTGCGCGAAGCTGCGGTCAATAAAGATTTCCGCAAAATTAATTCCTTCGTTTGCCAAAGTTTCAAGCATAAAATTATGCACCGGATGAAACGTTTCTTCGGGAAAATTTTCCGTTCCCAAACCGTCCTGATTGGTTATCATCACCAATTCGTAATCGTGTTCGCAGGCTATTTTGCCGAGATAGGTAATGACGTTCGGCAGAAATTTCAGCTTGACAAAACTATCAACTTGAAAATCCGGCGGCTCAAGAATCAAAGTTCCGTCGCGGTCAATAAATAAAACTTTTTTCATATAATTTTTGATATTTTTCCAACGCTTTCAATAAACTTTCGTTTTCATCAGGCGTTCCGATTGTAATTCGCAAACAACCCGCGCACAGTTCGACGTTGGTTCTGTTTCGCACGACGATTTGCTCATCTAACAGAAATTTGTAGATTTCTTCCGCGTTCGTCGTTTTGACCAAAACAAAATTTGCGTCCGACGGATAAATTTTCAGCACGCAGGAAAACCCCTTTAATTTTTCAATCAGTTCTTCGCGCTCGAAAACGATTTCGACAATTGTTTTTTCAACTTCCGATTTGTTTTTTAACGCTTCGATTAACGCTTCCTGCGCGGTTTGACTGACGTTATACGGCGGTTTCACGCGGTTAAAAAGCGCAATTATTTCTTCGTTTGCCAACGCCAAGCCGACGCGCAAACCAGCCAAACCCCAAGCCTTTGAAAATGTTTGCAGTACAACCAAATTCGGAAAATCGTTGATTTCTCCGACAAGAGATTTTTCGCTTGAAAAGTGAATATATGCTTCGTCTACCACAAGAATGCCGCCGAAGGATTTCGCTAAGTTTAAAATTTCGGATTTAGCGTGAACATTGCCCGTCGGATTATTTGGCGAACAAATAAAAAGCAGTTTTGTGTTCTCGTCAATTGCCTGGTTAATTCGCTGAAAATCAAGTTGAAAATCGGCGGTTAAATTCGCTCGCTTTATTCCGACATCGTTGATTTCCGCCGCCACTTGATACATTCCGTAAGTCGGCGGACAAATCAAAACATTGTCTTTTCGCGGGCGACAAAATATGCGGAAAAGCAAATCTATCGCTTCGTCGCTGCCGTTACCGACAAAAATTTCGCTCTGTTTGACGTTCTCCATCTCGGCGATAATTTCTTTAACTTCCGTTTGCAGCGAATCGGGATAACGATGATAGTTGCGCTTCAAAGGCGAGCCGAAACTGTTTTCGTTCGCGTCGAGAAAAACCCGCGCCGCGCCGCTAAATTCCTTGCGAGCCGACGAATACGGTGTTAAGCGTTTGATGTTTTCCCGAACCAGATTTTCCAGATTGAAATTCATAAAATTTTTCACTGGGGAACGCCGGCATCTTGCCGGCAATGGACGCTGGTAGCGTTCAAATGCGCTTTATTGTCCGATTCTTACACCGCTTGGGCGGCGTGTGCCGGCAAGATGCCGGCGTTCCCCAGTATAGATTTTTCGTGTTCATCCGTTTTCATTCACGGCTAATTTTTCCAATCGAATCGAAACGGCGTGTTTGTGCGCGTTCAGATTTTCAGCTTCCGCCATTACTTCAATCGTTTTTCCTAAATTTAAAATTCCCTTTTCGGTTATTTTCTGAAACGTGATTTTTTTGACGAAGCTATCGAGCGAAACGCCGCTGAAGGCTTTCGCGTAACCATTCGTCGGCAAAGTGTGATTTGTTCCCGAAGCGTAATCGCCCGCCGCTTCGCACGAATAATTACCGATAAAAACCGAACCGGCATTCGTAATTTTTTCCGCGATTTCGGCGGCGTTTTTCGCGGCGATAATCAAATGCTCGGCGGCGTATTCGTTCAAAAGGGCGACGGCTTCGTCCAAATCTTCAACTAAAATTGCCACCGAATTTTCTAAGGCTTTTTCCGCAATCGCCTGGCGCGGCAATCTCGCAAGCTGTTTTTCGAGTTCGGATAAAGTCTCCTTAATCACCGTCTCGCTCGTTGTAACCAGCAAAACCTGACTGTCGGCACCGTGTTCGGCTTGCGAGAGCAAATCCGCCGCGACAAACGCCGGAACGCAAGTTTCGTCCGCCAAAACCGCGACTTCTGACGGTCCGGCGGGTATATCAATCGCCGTTCCGGTTTTGGAAACTTGCTGTTTGGCTTCGGTAACGAATTGATTGCCGGGACCGAATATCTTATAAACCTGCGGCACGGTTTCCGTCCCGAAAGCCATTGCGCCGACGGCTTGCGCTCCGCCGATTTTGAACGCTTTTGTGATTCCGCAAATTTGCGCCGCGTAGAGAATCGCGTTGTTGATTTTGCCTTCCGCATTCGGCGGCGAACACAAAACAATTTCACGACAGCCCGCCAGTTTCGCCGGAACGCCGAGCATTAGAACCGTCGAAAAAAGCGGCGCACTGCCGGCGGGAATGTAAAGCCCGACTCGCTCGATGGCGACGGATTTGCGCCAGCAAAACACGCCTTCGACTACTTCGATTTCCTGCGTTTCTTCGCGCTGCGCCGCGTGAAATTTTTCGATGTTCGATTTGGCAATGCCGATTGCATCTTTTAATTTCGGCGAAACATTTATCTCGGCTTCGGCAAATTCATTTTCGGACACGAGAAAATCCGCAATCTCAACTCGGTCGAGAGTTTTTGTAAAATGCCGCACGGCTTGGTCGCCGTCTTTTTTGACGAAATTCAGAATGTTTGCCACGTGGCGTTCCAGACTTTTTGTTTCAAAAACGGGACGCGCCAAAATTCCCGCCCAACATTCTTTTTTTGGATAACGAACTGTTTTCATAAATTTCTTAATCGGACAATGCCGCCTTTTGCTGATAAATCTTTTTCAATTTGCTCGAATCATCTGAATCGGCGTTCTGTCGCTTAGTTAATCATCTGGTCAATTGATAAAACCAAAATTCCTTCCGCGCCCGTGTCTTTTAATTGTTCGACAATCTCCCAAAAATCGTTTTCGCCAATGACCGAATGCACCGAACTCCAGCCGCGTTCCGCGAGCGGCAGCACGGTCGGACTTTTAATGCCGGGCAGAAGTTTGACGATTTCCGCGAGCTTTTCGTCAGGCGCGTTGAGCAGAATATATTTATTTTGTTTGGCGGCGTTGGCGGCGTTAATGCGAAAACGCAGCTTGTCTAAAATTGCCCGCGCGTTCTCGTCTAAATTTGGACGCGCAATCAAGACGGCTTCCGACTCGAAAATCGTTTCGACTTCGCGCAAACCGTTTGTCAAAAGCGTGCTTCCCGAACTAACCAAATCACAAACTACATCGGCTAAACCAATTGACGGCGCGATTTCTACCGAGCCACTGATAATGTGGATTTCAGCCGCTACATTATTTTTGGTCAGACATTCACTTAAGATATTAGGATAACTCGTGGCGATGCGTTTGCCGTCGAGATTTTTGATTGTTTGGTAATCGAAACTTTTCGGCACGGCGAGCGACAGACGGCATTTACCGAAACCGAGCTTTTCAATCGTTTCGCAACATCGGCGCGTTTCCGCCAAAACATTTTCGCCGACGATGCCAATGTCGGCGACTTTATCAGCAACGTATTCGGGAATGTCGTCGTCGCGCAGAAAAAAGATTTCGAGCGGGAAATTTTCAGCGGCAGCGCGAAGTTTGCCCGAATTATAGTCGAATTTTATGCCGCAAATTTTAAGCAGATTTATCGAATCCGCGCTAAGGCGACCGGATTTCTGCAAAGCGATTTTTAATTTTTGATTCATCATTAAAATAATTCAAAGACACAAATACGCCTGAAAACTTTGGTAAAGTTTCACGCTTGATAACTAATTTTTACGGATTTGATAAAAACAACAATTAGCTCGCGCGATGATGTCGGTGAATCGCGTGATGATGCAGATGATTAAATTGGCTGTAAAAAGTTCGCATTGTTTTTATATTTACAACACACGGCGAATAATTTTGCAAGCCGACAAAAACGAGTCTTAATTTTTTTTCGTTTCGGAAAGACAATCGCACAATGCAGGAAATTAATTCCGAAGAAGTTTTGAAAGAATTTGGACAGCGGGCGCAACGCTGTGCACTCCACGAAGTCGGTCAAACGCCGTGTATTCATACTTTTGTTTTTCCGTAAATAACAGTTTTAGGTTCAAAGTTTAGGGTTCAAAGTTAAGTGTGTATACTTCGACTTTGAACTTTGAACTTTGAACCTTAAACTTGAAGTATGGCAGAAACGGAAAACGATTTATCAACTTCTAAAAAACAAACCTTCACTGGATTAGCTCGAAGATTAGGCAAACTTCCCAATGATAAAAAAATAGTTTCGTTGGAAATGAGCGCATCTTTAGCGGGCGTATCCCTAAGAGTGAGCCGTGAATTTGTCGAAGCAGTGCCAAAAGCGGCAAAGATTTTATCAGCCGACGATATAAGAAATTGGGCGGAAATGGGCAGGCGGCTGGCAATGGCGAATGCTGATTTAGGCGCGAAATTTTTCACCGACGGCGTGAACTATTTGAAAAAAATTCCTGAAAAAGCGCGTCCGCTCGTGTTTCAAATCTGCACTCGCCAACTCGTTTTATCGAGTTCGATTGCCCTGGAAACCTTTAATCTGATTCCAACGCTGGCGAAAGAAATCGGCGACGACAAACTTTTCACCGACATCTTACAGCTCGCTTCGGAAATCGCTAACCGTTCCGCCAAACACAGTGCGGATTTTTTGCAAAAAACTCCGCGCCTTGCCGAAACATTGAAAAACTTTGGCGACGACAAACAAAAAGTTGCCAAATCAGTCGTTGCTCTTGCTTCACATTTTGCCAATCGGACGGGCGGAATGACGGCGGATTTATGGCAGATTCTGCCTGACGCTTTGGAGAAACTCACCGCCGAACAAGCCGTTCGATTAACGAAGAAAGCATCGGAGTTTTTAGAATTCGGCGGAAGCGTGACGCTCCATTTCACGAGCGCAGGCGGCGATGCTTTGCGGCGCGCCGGCGACGTTTTCGACGATTGGCGCGAAGTTCTTCTCGTAATCGCTCGAAGCGGCAACGCTATTTTAATTTCATTTATCCGTTCGAGTCCAAAGTTTTTCGCGCAAATCGTAACTTTGCGCCAAAAGCACGAAGCAGTTGAAATGGCGCGAAAAGTTTTGCAGTTAATTAAAGAAATTGCCGAAACCGATGCCGAATCCGCGCTCGCCGCGTTTCGTTCGAGCGCGACCGCGTTAAGAAAAGTTTCGCTCGCGCAGTTTGAAGAATGGGTTGCGACGGGTTTAGCGAAAAACAAAGGTGAGAGCGCGAAGGCGCGGAAAAGTTATTTCGCACTTGAAACCAGAAACAGCAACACGCTTCTGCAGGAATCACAAGAAGGTTTGCCGCTCGAAGCAGTGCAGACGATTTTAAGGATTTACGTCGAAGGTTTAACGGGCAATGAAGTGGAAATCGCGCCGCTCACGACGATGCCGCAGGAATCGCGCATCGGCGACGGCAAAACGATTTATCTGCCGTCAAGCGTCACGGAATTCGGTAACGACGAAATGGATTTTCGGCTTTACAAAGTTCTCGCGGCGCACGGTGCTGGGCAAATCGAATTTGGAACTTACGAAAAAGATTCAGACGGTTTGAGAGCGGCGTTCACGGAACTCGCCGCGATTTACGAAGCGACGGCAGAGCAAACCGACGCTTTTTCGCTCGCCGGTTATATCGAAGATGTGCAAACGGGTGAGCGCGCTTTGTCGGAAGAGGAAACACAGGCGGAACTCAAAAAAGCGAAAAAGAAACTGCCGAAGAATTCCGATTATAAAACGGTTCTGCAAGTTTTTCCCGAACCGTTTCTGGCGAAAAAGATTTTCGGCACGATGGAAAATGCGCGGATTGACACGCGTCTGCGCCAAACTTACCGCGGACTGCGCAAGGATTTAGATTTGATGCAGTCTCATCTGAGAGAAAAGCGTCCGTTTATCTTCGATTTGCCGATGAATCAAGTTCCGTTTGAATTGCTTTTTCAAATAACTTTGTGCGGCGGCGCGAGCGAGGATTCGCGCAAGTTTTACGGACAAATCGTATCGGAAATCGAATCGGTCATCGAGTATTATTTAGCCGACAAAAAAGCGACAGTCGCCGACGCTTTAATAGCAACGAGTCGCGTTTACACGCTCTTTCAAAACATTACGGCGGAGCAGCAACAGCAAGCCGACGCGGAAGAAAAACAAGACGAAACGGGCGAGTATAAATACGAAGATAAAAACTCTGCCGAATCGGTTTTGGAATCGCAAATCAAGCGCGAGCAAAAGCCGAAAAAAAATCAGGACGTGCGCGATTTGTTCAACGCCTGGAATTCGCAGGACGACGAAGGCGAGCCGGACGACCTTCAAGGCGCAGAGGCTTGGACGCACAACGAAATGCCGGAACAGCCGCTCGAAGCCGGCGACGCAGCTTTCGCTTACGACGAATGGGACAAGGATTTGTCGGATTTCCGAACCGATTGGTGTCGCGTGATTGAGAAAAAAGTCAGGCAAGGCGACCGTAATTTCGTCGAACTCGCACGTTCGCGTTATCGCGGTCAGATTTCTTCGATTCGTCATCAATTTCAATTGATGAAACCCGAAAATCTGCAAAAAATAAATCGAGAATTAGACGGCGAAGATTACGACTTAAACGCGCTGGTTGATTACGTCGTTGACAAACGCGCCGACGGGCAGCAATCAGAAAGGCTTTATACAAAAAGATTAAGACGCGAGCGCGATGTTGCGGTTTCGATTCTTCTCGACCAATCTTCTTCGACGGCGCGGACGATTACTAGAAATCCGCTTCAACCTTACACTCATCCGGGACGCAGAATTATCGAAATCGAAAAAGAAGGTCTGGTGTTGATGAGCGAAGCACTCGAAGCCGTCGGCGACGTTTATTCGATAAACGGTTTCACATCAGAAGGCAGACGCAACGTAAAATTTTACGTCGTCAAAGACTTCGACGAAAAATATTCGGAAGACATCGAACGCAGAATCGGCGGCATAACTTTTCAAAACAACACGCGTTTGGGCGCAGCAATTCGCCACGCGGCGGCGAAATTATTACGTCAAGATTCGCGCACAAAACTTCTTATCATCCTGACCGACGGCAGACCATACGACCACGATTACGGCGACGCCCGCTACGCCCGCGAAGACGTGCGCGAAGCCTTAACCGAAGCGAAAATGAGCGGCATCACGCCGTTTTGCATCACGGTTGATAAAGATTCGGAATTTGAATTAAAAGATTTATACGGCGATGTCGGCTATACAATTATTGACGACGTGCTTTCTTTGCCCGAGAGAATGCCGAATATCTATCGAAGATTGACGAGCTAAAATGGATTATTTTGGATTTACCGAAACTCAAAGGTTTGTCAAACGCGCCGAAAATCTTTTGGGCGCAGACGTTGTTTCTGAGATACAATTATATCTGTGTAAATACCCGGATGACGGCGCGGTAATTCCCGCTTCGAGCGGCATCAGAAAACTGCGCTGGTCGGCTTCGGGCAGAGGCAAACGCGGCGGTGCGCGAATCATCTATTACTTTGCCGATATTGCGGGCAGAATTTTGCTGCTCGATATTTACGCCAAAAACGAAAAGGAAAATTTAGCCGCGAAGGATTTGCGCGAATTGAAAAACGCCGTTGATTTTTGGCTTGGCGAAATTGAAAAATCAGGAGAAATAAGATGAACAAAGTTGCCGAAGATTTATTGCCGATGCGTGAGACGAAAGTTTCTTTTTCTGCTGATTCAAAAGAAGGCGAAGAAATTTTTGCCGTTTGTCTGGAAACTGACGATGCCGAATTGCTCGTGCCATTTAAAATTTACCGCGTCGCTCTGCGCGGCGAATATGCGCGTGTGATTGATGAACGAGGCGAGGTTGCCGTTTATCCGAAAAATTTCTTTTTGCCATTGCAGCTTCCAACGGAAACTGCTAACGCCTTGTCTTCGGCTTACGCTCACGTCGGTTAATTTTTTGTAATGTCTGCTATACGATTAAGAATGCCGAATATCTATCGCAGGTTGACGAGTTGAATTTGTGTTAGAATCGCTTTATGAAAAACGATGTTATCGAAATAAATCCTGAAAAGGTCAGCGGAACGCCTGTGTTTGCGGGAACTCGCGTGCCGATAAAGAATCTTTTCGATTATCTCGAAGGCGGTGAAAGTTTGGAAGATTTTCTCGAAGGTTTCCCGCCCGTTTCGCGCGAACAAGCCGTCGCCGTTTTGGAAATGGCGGAAGTTTATCAACAGTAGACATTATTGGAAATAAGTAAAATCGGTTAATCTATGTAAATGTTAAAATATGCGGAGTTAAAAGAAAAGCCGAAAGAGTTTCTTGCCGCCACCGGTTTGACTGATGAAGAGTTTCAATGTCTGT
>MWYZ01000100.1 GCA_002050365.1 Acidobacteria bacterium 28-1 | reverse complement strand
ACAGACATTGAAACTCTTCATCAGTCAAACCGGTGGCGGCAAGAAACTCTTTCGGCTTTTCTTTTAACTCCGCATATTTTAACATTTACATAGATTAACCGATTTTACTTATTTCCAATAATGTCTAATGTAAAAACTTTGATTTTTGAACTTTGAACTTTGAACCTGTCTTTGCTACGATTTGCCTCAAGAATATGGCAGATGAATTTGGATTAGTTGAAAAATCGCGGATTATGGACGCGGCACGAATGAAACGCGCCGTGTCGCGGCTGGCTTCGGAAATCGTCGAAGAAAACCAAGGCGCGGAAGATTTGTATATCGTCGGCATACGGCGGCGCGGCGTTCCTCTAGCAGAAAGAATCTTGACAAAAATTGAAGAACTAGAAGGCGAAAAACCGCTTTTCGGCATTATTGACATCACGCTCTACCGCGACGATTTATCAACCGTCGGCGCAAATCCGATTGTCAACCGCACCGAATTAGATGCCGATATCGAAAATAAAAATATCATTTTGGTTGACGACGTGCTTTACACGGGCAGAACTATTAGAGCCGCGCTCGACCAATTAATGGATTTCGGTCGCCCGCGCAAAGTGCAGCTTGCCGTTCTAGTTGACAGAGGAAAAGAACACCGCGAATTGCCGATTCAAGCCGACTATATCGGCAAAACCGTGCCGACTAAAAGAAGCGAGATTATCAAAGTGATGCTTAAAGAATATGACGACGACGAAGCCGTATGGATTTACGAGCGTCCGTCTGTATGAATTTTTAAAGCAAGGTCGAACGCCTTGCTTTTTTTATAAAATAAAATGGAGAAACCGTTTCGCCGAAGAGATTTACTTGGAATCCGCAATCTTTCCGCCGATGAAATCGTCGGAATTTTGAATACTGCCGAAAATTTCCGCGAGATAAATTCTCGTGAGATTAAGAAAGTTCCGACGCTGCGCGGCAAAACCGTTATCAATCTTTTTTTTGAATCTTCAACGCGCACCCGCACCTCGTTTGAACTCGCCGCCAAACGTCTTTCCGCCGATGCGGTCAACATCAGCGTTTCTTCTTCCGCGCTCACCAAAGGCGAAACTCTGCTCGATACGGCGATGAATCTTGATGCGATGTCGCCCGATTGCATCGTCGTTCGGCACGCTTCGGCAGGCGTTCCGCACCAACTCGCCAAAGTTTCAAAAGCGGCAATCGTCAACGCGGGCGACGGCGCGAACGAACATCCGACACAGGCCTTACTCGACGCGATGACCATCCGCGAACACAAAGGCAAAATTGACGGTTTGGAAGTTGCTATCGTCGGCGATATTCTGCATTCGCGCGTGGCGCGTTCAAACATTCATCTCTTAACAAAACTCGGCGCAAAAGTCCGCGTCGCCGGACCGAAAACGCTTGTGCCGGACGATTTCGCGCATCTTGTCGAAAAAAATTTGTTCGTTTCAAAAAACATTGAAGAAGCCATCGAAGGCGCGGATGTCGTGATGATTTTGCGGATTCAAAAGGAGAGACAAGACTCGGCATATTTTCCGACTTTGCGCGAATACTCGATTCATTACGGCTTAACCAACGAAAGATTAAATCTCGCTAAATCCGATGCCATCGTTCTGCATCCGGGACCGATGAATCGCGGCATCGAAATCGCTTCGGAAGTCGCGGACAGTTCGCGCTCTTTAATTCTAGACCAAGTAAAATACGGCGTTGCCGTGCGAATGGCGGTTTTGTATCTCGCAACCGGAGGAAATCCGAGTTAATGAATGAAGTTTTCGAGATAATCGGAAAAATTTCAGAAATTGAAACAATCGCCATCGGCTCAAACATCCGTGAAGTTTCCGACTTGCGAGAAAAATTCGGTCGCAGGCGTTGGCGAAAATTGAAAGGATTGCTCAAGTAAAATTGCAAAATGGTAGAATAAGACTCGCCGAATTGTATTGGTATGAAGCGCACGGAATTGGCAAGAGAAAAATAAAAATCAAAACATTTTTGGATTAAAGTTATGAATCAGAAAGACAGACAATTTGTTTTGTGCATTAAAAACGAAGGTTACGAAGATTTGGAAATCCGCAAAATCTACGAAGTTTTGCCTGACGAAAATGCGGCAAAAGACGAATATATTCGTATCATTGACGAATCGGGCGAAGATTATCTTTACCCGTCGAATTATTTTTATCCGGTCGAGATTGCCCAAAACGTCCGCGAAACCTTGCTTCGAGCCGCTTAAATGAAGAATGAAACAACAACTTTATTTCGTCCTGTCGGCACAAAAGAATTAGCTTTAATCGAAGCAAGCAACTTCACGGCATTTCCGCCGCGATTGCCGGAACAGCCGATTTTTTATCCGGTTTTGAACGAAGAATACGCAACGCAAATCGCCTGCGATTGGAATGCAAAATACAACAAAGACAAAATCGGTTACGTTACAAAATTTGAAGTCAGCAGAAAATTTTTAGACAAATACGAAGTAAAAATTGTCGGCAGTAAAACGCACCAAGAATATTGGATTCCGGCAGAAGATTTGGGAGAATTTAATCGGAACATTGTTGGTAAGATTGATATTACTGCAGAATTCAGAGGTCGAGTATGAAAAAGCTTCTTCTATTTTTATTTTTTATTTACTGTTTTGTTTCCTGTTCAAAAACCGATGCGCCGTTGAATCTTTCCAATAATACTCAAGAAATTTCAAACCAATCGAATTCATCAAACACTGTGAATTTAACGCCGACACCCGCGAACAAGACGACCCCGAAAACAAAAATTCCCACGCCGAAGGTCAGCGATTTTGCTGTCGAAACATTTTTCAGGCACTCCGAAAAGAAGGATGAAAAAATGAATATGCTACCGCCGTTTCAATACGGGGAGATTTCCTTTTTTGTCGCGTCCAATAAAATCAAGTCAGGCGATTCCGTAACCGCTGTTTCGCTTCAGATTGATTACGAAAACATCAATTTAAAAGTCAAGAAAATCGAAAGGGTTCCTTTTTTAGATTGCGACGTGGAAAAAACCGGCTCGGATGTCGAATTTGAACAGATAACCGACCGACGATTGTTGGAAATAAAACCTATTTCGGGACGAGCCGAAGAACAACCGTTTGATTTTCTCGTTATTTATCCAGCCGTTGAAAACGCTAAAAAATTAAAACAAACGGAATTAACCAAAGAGATGCTGCCGGAGAAGGTCGGAGTCGAACAGGTCGTTGCGGCGATTGATTTGAACGACGACGGAAATCCCGATTTGCTCGTCAGCAATTATTGTTGCTACGATTCTTCGCAGTGCGATTGCACAGAAAGTTACCAGAAAATCAATTCCAAATGGAAATATCTCGGTGGCTCCGAGCCTTGTTAGACGATGAAACTTTTAATCACGGGCGGTCATTTGATTGACCCAACCGAAGGGCAAAACAGCGGAAAGAATCTTTTAATCGAAGATGGAAAAGTCACCGCGTGGTTGAATCAAAATGAATCTGCACCCGAAGATGCGGAGGTTTTCGACGCGACCGGTCTAATTGTCGCGCCCGGTTTTATTGATTTGCACGTTCATCTGCGCGAGCCGGGACAGGAACACAAGGAAACGATTGCATCGGGCTGCGCGGCGGCGGCGGCGGGCGGCTTCACGAGCGTTTGCCCGATGCCGAACACATCGCCGATAAACGACAATGCGGCAATCACGCGCTATATGATTGAGCAAGCCAGAACAGCGGGTTTGGCAAATGTTTTTCCGGTCGGCGCGATCACAAAATCATCCGATGGCGCGGAACTCGCGGAAATGGGCGAGATGAAAGCGGCGGGCGCGGTTGCGGTTTCCGACGATGGGCGACCTGTGCCGAACGCGAGAATGATGCGGCGAGCGATGGAATATGCCAAGGATTTTGATTTGCCCGTGGTTGACCATTGCGAAGATAAATCGCTTTCGTCGGGCGGCGTGATGCACGAAGGAAAATTATCTTTGCTTTTGGGCTTAAAGGGAATGCCCGCGCTCGCTGAAGAACTCGATGTGGTGCGCGATATTATTCTGGCAAAGGAAACCGGAGCGCACTTTCATATCGCGCACGTTTCGACAAAAGGCGCGGTTGAAGCCGTCCGCCGCGCTAAAAACGAAGGCATCAATGTAACCTGCGAAGTTACGCCGCATCATTTTACATTGATTGATAAAGCCGTCGAAGGTTACGACACGAATACGAAAATGTCGCCGCCGCTTCGAAGTGAGGAACATCTCGAAGCAATTTTAGAAGCCTTAAAAGACGGCACGATTGACGCGATTGCCACCGACCACGCGCCGCATCACGCCGATGAAAAAGCTCTCGAATACGACCGCGCGCCATTTGGAATTACAGGGCTTGAAACGGCTGTCGGATTAGCTTTTAATGAACTGGTTCATAAAGGAATAATTAATTTGGTGCGTTTGATTGAACTTTGCTCTACCAATCCGGCGAAGATTTTCAAATTAAAAGACAGAGGAACTTTGAAAGTCGACTCAATCGCGGATATAACAATTCTCGACCCGGATTTGAATTGGACATATAATATTTCTGACAGCAAATCGAAATCGAAAAATTCGCCGTTCGACGCTTGGCAATTCGCGGGCGCGGCAGTGGCAGCGATAGTTGATGGAAAGATTGTCTATCGAAAATAAACACAAGCAACGATTAACCAACCGTTGCTTGTGTTTATTTTTGGCTTTTGATTTAACATCACATCGCAATCTCGACGGAAACGATTTCAGGCGTTGCGCCATTCACGTTATTTTTTGCTATCCGATAGTTGTTTTCCAACATCTTTTCCAGACTGCGTTCGGTGCGTGATTTCCGTAATCCGATTTTGTAAGCGGACGTTTCGATACTGGCAAGAAAATACTTGTTTCCGTAGCGGCGAAACGTCAATTTGCCGTTGCCCGAAGTACTTTTAGATTCGGCACCCATTCCCAAGAAAATTACCGATTGGCGATTGTCGCTGCTGCGAAGTGACCAAACCGCGCCGCTGTCACCCAACCGGTTTATTACATGATCGCCCGCCGCAATGGTCTGGTTTCTCACGCTGAAATCAAACGGGATATGCGCTTTGGCAGTCGTCGCGGATTGGGCGTGGATTGCAGTTACGGAAGAAATTGTTAAAACGATTATAAGACCGACGAATGTATAAATTTGTTTTTTCATAGTTTTTGCTCCTTACGATTTTTTTTGGTTGAAGCGGCTTTTTTTCCGCCTTCATAAATATAGTGCGACACCCACATCGGAATTGGCTCACGCGAATTAAAAAAGATTGACTTGAGTTATTTATCGGCATATTCTTAAGCGATATTTACAAAGATTTCTCGCCACAATGGAGATGCAATGCCGGAAACAACGCACTCATCGAAGGAAATAACCGAAATGCTCCGCGATTGGAGCGAACAGCGGCGCGGCGAAATTTTAGAGGCGATCGTGCCGCTTGTTTATGAAGAACTGCACCGCCAGGCGCACCGCTATTTGCGCCGCGAGAGGAAAAATCACACTTTGCAAACGACTGCGTTGATAAACGAGGCTTATTTAAAACTTATCGAACAAAAAAACGTCCGCTTTGAAAGCCGCACACATTTTTTTGCTATTGCGGCAAATCTGATGCGCGAGATTTTGGTTGACCACGCCAGAACGAAACACCGACTCAAACGCGGCGGCGTGAAAAGCGATTTGCCGCTTGAAGAAGCAATGCTCGTGGCGGCGGACGAAAAAGATTTCGATTTGATTGCGCTCGACGAAGCCTTGACCCGACTCGGCAAAATAGACGAACAGCAAGCCCGCATCGTCGAACTCAAATTTTTTGCCGATTTAACTTTGCAGGAAACAGCGGACGTTTTGGGAATTTCGACGGCGACCGTCAAGCGCGATTGGACGATGGCAAAAGTTTGGCTGCATCGCGAATTGACGAAATGAAAAGTTTCAGGTTTCAGGTCAATTTGAAATACAAATTACTATTGGACTTGAAACTTGAAACCTGAAACTTAAAACTTAAAGATGTCGGCACAATGGCAAAAAGTTAAAGAAATTCTGCAATCGGCGTTGGAACTCTCGTCCTATGAGCGTGAGCAATTCTTAGATAAAGTTTGCGGCGATGACAAATCTTTGCGCCGCGAAGTCGAAACTTTACTCGCTTCTTCGGAAAATGTCGGCAGTTTTATGGAGCAACCGGCAATCGGCGAGGTGGCGGAAATGTTTGTCGGCACGGAGAAAAATTTGCAAATCGGTGAAAGCCTCAATCACTATAGAATTCTCTCGCATTTGGGCGCGGGCGGAATGGGCGAAGTTTATCTTGCCGAAGATACGAAACTGAATCGCTTCGTAGCTCTCAAACTGCTGCCGCAATCCTTGTCTTCCGACCAAGATGCTAACCGCCTATTGCTTCGTGAAGCGCAAGCGGCGGCGACACTCGACCACCCGCACATCTGCCAGATTCACGAAATCGCCGAAATGGACGGACGTTCATTTATCGTGATGCAATTTTGCGAAGGCGAAACTCTGGCGGAAAAACTCGAACGAGAAACTTTTAATCTCCGCGAAACGCTCGACTTGGCGATTCAAATCGCTGACGCTTTGGCAAATGCTCATTCGAATCACGTCATTCACCGCGACATCAAACCCGCTAACATCATCGTTAACAAACAAGGACAAGCGAAAATTTTGGATTTCGGTTTGGCGACAATCATCGCGGAAAAGCTGAATTTGGAAAGCGGAAATGTCGAAAGCGAAGCGGAGACAGCGCAATTGCTGAGCGCGGCGAATATGATTATCGGCACAGCACCGTATATGTCGCCTGAACAAGTGTGCGGAAAACCGCTTGATGCGCGGACTGACATTTTCAGTTTGGGCGTTCTGCTTTATGAAATGTTGAGCGGCAAACAGCTTTTCAATCGTGAAAGCCACGCCGAAACCATATCCGCCGTTCTCAACTACGAACCACCGATTGCGAAAACACTCGTCGACACGCCAACGAAATTACAGCGTATCGTGCGAAAAAGTCTGGCGAAAGACAAAGAAAAACGCTATCAAACGGCGAAAGATTTACTCGTTGATTTGAAAGATGCGCGGCAAGAAATTCAAAACGCCAAAGCGAAAACGCAAATTCTCAAAGCTAATTCGACGGCTGAAATCAAGCCTCTTGAAGGCGGGACTCAAAACTTATACAAACGCCGCAAATTTGCAGCACTCGCGGCATTGGCAACATTTGTCGTCGCGCTCGCCGTCGTCGGCTATTTTGCATATTTTGCGTCGCGCCCGCCGATAACTTCCGTTGCCGTTCTGCCGTTTCAGAATGCCAGCGGTGATGCAAGTTTGGATTATCTGTCGGACGGTTTGAGCGAAAGCGTGATTGACCGTCTTTCCCAATTGCCGCAACTGAAAGTCATCGCCCGCAGTTCTAGTTTCAAATACAGAGGCGAGATCACAGATGTTCAAGACGTGGCAAATAAACTCGGCGTGCGGGCGATTGTGATGGGAAAAGTTGATCAGCGCGGCGATAATTTATCAATCAGAGTCGAAATGGTTGATGCGAGTAATAACAAACAATTGTGGGGCGAACAATATAATCGAAAAGCGGCGGACGCGCTCGCGGTGCAGCAGGAAATCGCGCAAACGGTTTCGGAAGAACTTCGCTTGAAGTTGACGGAAGCGCAAGAGCAGCAAATAACCAAGCAATTTACAAACAATCCGCAGGCTTACCGGATTTATTTGAATGGAGTATTTTTGCGCCGCAAAGGCGGAACTGAAAATGTAAAAAAATCGCTTGAATATCAAAATCAAGCCTTGGCACTTGACCCGAATTTCGCGCTGGCTTACACCGAAGTGGCAAGAGGTTATAACAATCTTGTCTTAAATGGCGTACTTGACCCGAAAGAGGGCAAGCCTAAAGCGCGGGCGGCGATAGAGAAAGCGTTGGAGTTGGACGAAACGCTTGCCGAAGTGCATCTCGCTTTAGCAAGAATCAAAAGGGACGAATTGGACTGGATGGGTGCTGAACGCGATTATAAACGAGCCATTGAATTAAATCTAAATCTGGCGGATGCTTATCAAGCCTATTCAGTTTATCTGGTGCAGGTGGGGCGGACGGACGAAGCCTTGACGGAAATCGAGCGGGCGCAGGAACTTGATCCTTTGAGAATTGCGCTAAAAACCACTGAAGGAAATATTTTGTATTTTGGGCGGCGGTATGACGAAGCCATTCAGAAATTGCAGGATGCCGTGGAGAAGGAGCCGGACAACACTATTTCGCACTACTATCTCGGCTACGCTTACATTGCCAAAGGGCAGTATGCGGAGGCAATCAGTAGTTTTCAGTTAGCAATTAAAATTAATGGTGAAACGACGAGTACATTAATTTATTTAGGTCAGACTTACGCTAAGTCCGGAAAGCGTGATGAAGCACTCGTTATCCTTAATAAGTTAAAGACGACCGAGAAGTATGTTTCTCCCGCTGAATTAGCGATTCTTTATACCGCGCTCGGTGATAAAGAAAAAGCACTTGAGTTGCTCGAACAAGCCTACGCCGCCCGCGATCTTCAGTTACAATTCCTCAAAGTTGAGCCGGGCTACGATGCTCTGCGCGAAGACCCGCGCTTTCAAGATTTGCTGCGGCACGTCGGTTTGGCGCAATGACTTAACACAATGAACCCGGAACAATGGCAAAAAGTAAAGGAGATTTTTGATGCCGCGCTGAAACGAGAGCCGAATGAGCTTTCGTCTTTTCTCGACAAAGCCTGCGACGGCAACCAGGAATTGCGCCGCGAAGTCGAAATTTTACTCGCTTCTTCGGAAAATGTCGGCAGTTTTATGGAGCAGGCGGCAATCGGCGAGGTGGCGGAAATTTTTGTCGGCGCGGAGAAAAATTTGCAAACCGGCGAACGCTTCAATCATTACGAAATAATCCGCCGACTTGGGGCGGGCGGAATGGGCGAAGTTTACGCGGCGGAAGATACGAAGCTGCATCGCCGCGTGGCTCTCAAACTGCTGCCGCAATCTTTGTCTTCCGACCGAGACGCCAACCGACGCCTGCTTCGTGAAGCGCGCGCCGCCGCCGCGCTCGACCATCCGCATATTTGTCAAATTCACGAAATCGCCGAAACGGGCGGTCGCTCGTTTATCGTAATGCAGTTTTGCGAAGGCGAAACCTTGGCGGAGAAAATCGAACGGGAAAATTTAACGCTCCGCGAAACGCTCGATTTGGCGGTTCAAATCGCCGACGCTCTGGCAAACGCGCATTCACACCAAGTCATTCACCGCGACATCAAGCCCGCCAATATCATCGTCAATAATCGCGGGCAAGCGAAAATTTTAGATTTCGGTCTGGCGAAAATCTTCGGGGAAAATTCCAATGCGGGAAGCGAAGACGGAACGGTGCAACTTCTAAGCCAGGCGAATATGATCGTCGGCACGCCGCCGTATATGTCGCCCGAACAAGCGCGCGGCGAACCGCTCGACGCGCGAACTGATATTTTCAGTTTCGGCGCGCTGCTTTATGAAATGTTGAGCGGCAAACAAGTTTTCAGCTGCGAAAGTCACGCCGAAACCATTTCCGCCGTTCTCAGCTTTGAACCGCCGATTGCGAAAACACTCGCCGACACGCCGACGGAATTACAGCGCATCGTGCGAAAAAGTTTGGCGAAAGACAAAGAAGAACGCTATCAAACAGCGAAAGATTTATTCCTTGATTTGAAAAATCTGCAAAAACGTCAGGAGTTTGAAGCCGAATTAGAACGCAGTCAATCGCCGAACCGAAACACGAAAGAAGTGCAGACGCAAATTTTTCAAGCCGTAGTTTCTTCAAAAACTCCAAAAATTCCGCCGAATAATCTCACGGAAAATCTTTCGCGGCTCGTCGGACGCGAAAAAGAAATCGCGGAAATCGAAAATTTATTAAGGCGCGAAGACATACGGCTCGTAACGATGACGGGCGTTGGCGGCGCAGGCAAAACCAGACTCGCGCAAGCCGTCGCCGAAAGAGCGTTACAAGATTTTTCGGACGGCGTGTTTTTTGTCGAATTGGCGGCAATTACAAATCCCGAATTAGTCGCTTCGACCATCGCGCAAACGCTCGGCGCAAAGGAAGCGGGCGGCAAGCCAATTCTCGAAGTTTTGAAAGATTACTTGTGCGAAAAACAAACGCTGATTGTCATTGACAACTTTGAGCAAGTAACCGATGCCGCGCCAAACATTGCCGAACTGGTTTCTGCCGCCAATCTGAAAATTTTAATTACGAGTCGTGTTCTTTTACATTTGAGTAAGGAACGCGAGTTTATTGTTCCGCCGTTTGCTTTGCCAAATAACACCGCGCAGATTTCCCTCGATGAACTCTCAAATTACGAGGCAATCAAATTGTTTGTCGAACGAGCGCGAAACGTGAAACCGAATTTTGCTCTTTCGGAAGATAATGCCAAAAGCGTAACGGAAATTTGCAGTCGGCTGGATGGTTTGCCGCTAGCGATTGAACTGGCGGCGGCACGAGTGAAGATTCTTTCGCCGCGGGCGATTCTCGCTAAACTCGAAAACCGTTTGAAATTGCTGACCGGCGGTGCGAGAGATTTGCCCGCCCGTCAGCAAACGATGCGCGGCGCGGTTGAATGGAGCTACGATTTACTAAATGAAGATGAAAAAACTTTATTTCGGCGTTTAGCGGTGTTCGCAGGTGGATTTACGTTTGAAGCCGCCGAAGCGGTGTGCGGCGGTTCTGACTTGTTGATTCTTGATTTAATAACTTCTTTAGTTAATAAAAGTTTGCTGGTTGCAAAAGAGCAGACGGACAGCGAACAACGCTTTCGGATGTTGGAAGTAGTTCGTGAATACGCGCTCGAATCTTTGGAGAAAAACAATGAAGCGGAAGCGATGCGGCGCAGTCACGCTGCGTATTTTCTCGCGCTCGGAGAAGAAGCCGAGCCGCATTTGACGGGCGCGGAATCGGTCAAATGGCTCAACCGTCTGGAAGATGAACACGACAATTTGCGAGATGCGCTTGCTTGGTTGTTGGAAAATGACGCAGAAATGGCGGCACGCCTTGCGGCGGCGATACGGACTTTTTGGACTAATCACAGTCATCTGACGGAAGGGCGCAAGTGGCTGAAAGCGGCGTTGGAGCGCGGAAGCCAAAACGCGCCCGCCGCCGTGCGTTTCAGACTGCTGAACGGGCTTGGTCTGGCGGCGCGGCAGCAGGGCGATTACTTGGCGGCGCGGAAAGTTTATGAAGAAGGTTTGGCGGCGGGCAGAGCGGCAAACGATTTGCGGCAAATCGCCCAGTCGAACAAAGGTTTGGGAAGGGTTGCATATCCGCAAGGCGATTTGATGGCGGCGCGAAAGTTTACTGAAAAAGGATTGGCAATCAATCGCCGGCTCGACGACAAGCTCGGAATTGCCGCATCGCTCAACCTCTTGGGAGAATTATCGCGCACGAAAGGCGACAACGCGGCGGCGCGTCCGCTCCAGGAAGAATCTTTAGAGATTTTCAGAAAGTTGGGCAATAAAGAAGGCGTGTGCGGCACTCTCAACAATCTGGCAGCAATCGCTTACGGCGAAAGTGATTTCGCGGCGGCACGCCTCCACTACGCGGAAGCGTTAGGGCTGGCTCAGGAGTTAGGAGAAAAAATTATCCTCTCCTATTCAATGGACGGCTTTGCCGCGCTTGCCGCCGAGAGCGGAGAATCAGAGCGGGCGGCTGAAGTTGCGGGCGCGGCGGAACGGTTGCGCGAATCAATCGGCTTCGAGACAGAACCCGCCGACCGCCGCTTCCGCGACGCTTACGTTGCCAAACTCAAAACCAAAATGGACGAAGCCGCTTTCGCCAACCTTTACGAGCAAAGGCGCAAACTGAAATTGGAAGAAGCCGTCGCGCTCTGTTTGAAAGAAACGGGCGGCTAAGCAAACACATCGCTCATCAACACAACTACAACGAACGCGGAAAAGTTTGGCGCGTCGCTTTCGGGCGGCTCTGATTCGACAAACGAAAAACAATCGCTTGAAGTTAATGCGCCAAGCCCGAAACTGGGCTACATCATCGCGCTTCTTGTTTGTTTGTTGACGGCTGGTGGATTCGGGCTTTGGTTTTTACGGCAATCACCAAACAAAGCAAATCGAATCAATCGCCGTTGACACGCCGAAACCCGCGTCCAAATTATACTGGCAGATGTCGGATGCCGAACAGTTGTTTTTTATTCGGGAACGGGCGCGGCACATTCAAACATTGATTGGCGACGAGCCGACGGAATTTGACGAAGAAGCATTGCGGGCGATAAAAGTCGAGATTGACGATTATGTCGAAGATAAAGACAGTTTGTCGCAAAAGCCGTTTGACGAAGGATTGCGCGTGATTTATGGTCGCGCCAGCCAATATGCGCCGCTTATCATTCGGGCTTACGAAGCGCGGCAAGTTCCATCCGCTTTAGGACTTTATCAAGCAATGGTTGAATCCGAGTATCACGATTGTTTGATTTCTCCAACCGGACCGGTCGGACTGTTTCAGTTTACGCGGAAAACGGCGGCGAAATACGGTTTGACACCGAAGGATTATTGCGACGTGGAGAAACAATCGGATGCGGCGGCGCGGCATATGTCGGATTTAATCAGCGATTTCGGCGATGGAAAATCGAGTTGGACGTTAGCTCTTTTCAGTTTCAATCAAGGCGCGGACAAAGTGCGCGATTATTTACGACAGCTGCGCGGGCGCGGCATCACGGAACGAAGTCTTTGGGCGGTTTTTCGTCATCAGCAAAATTTGCAAACGCCTTTGACAGATGAAGGAAAAGAGTATGTGCCACGCTTCTTTGCTGCCGCCATTATCGGCGAAACGCCTGAAGTCTTTGAACTTTTCACGCCGCCACTGACGACTTTACACGAGAAAAGCAAATAGTGTGATTTGACGGTTTTCTGCGGCGCGTTGGTTTTCCTTTCCACGGTAAATCGCAATTCCTTTGTCGTCGGAAAAACCATTTTTCGCGGATGAATTTTGCTTTGTTTTCCTGTAACTTTAAAAGTCAGAGGGAATATCTAAACTATTGAGCAAGGGAGATTTTATAAAAATGGAATGGCTGACTGACCCTTCGATTTGGATTGCGTTTTTAACTTTAACCGTTCTCGAACTCGTTCTCGGCATTGACAATATCGTTTTCATTTCGATTTTGGCGGGCAAACTTCCGCCCGAGCAGCAGCAAAGAGCCAGGTATATCGGATTGGCTCTGGCTTTGATAATGCGCGTGCTTCTGCTGTTTTCGCTTTCGTGGGTGATTGGTTTAACCGCGCCTTTATTTACGGTTTTCGGTCAGGAAATTTCCGGACGCGACTTGGTTTTGCTCGTCGGCGGCTTGTTTCTGCTTGGTAAAAGCACGCACGAAATACACGGCTCGCTCGAAGGTGAAGAAGGTCATAAATCCGCAAAGGTTTATCCGTCGTTCGTCGGCGTTCTTGTGCAAATCGCACTGCTTGATATTGTTTTCTCGCTCGATTCGGTGATTACGGCGGTCGGCATGGTTGATAATCTCGCGGTGATGATTGCGGCAGTCGTCGTCTCAATCGGTTTTATGATGGCGTTTGCGGGAGCTATCGGCGCGTTTGTCCAAAAACATCCGACTATTAAAATGCTGGCGTTGTCGTTTCTGATTTTAATTGGTGTAACGCTGATTGCCGAAGGTTTAGACCAGCATATTCCGAAAGGCTATATTTATTTTGCGATGGCGTTTTCGGTTCTCGTCGAAATTTTGAATTTGCGCCTTCGCAAAGCTAAAACCGCGCCGGTTCACCTGCACAATCCTTACGACGATGAGGAAGAAGCAAAAGCGTTGGAAAATGCTTAAAAGAGTAAGCGGAAAATTCAAATTAGCAATCTTTCTCAAATTTTGGAGTTTCTAATTTTACTCAAAATGTTGTCTAGAAAAATCTACTTTATAAAGTCTTCGGGCAATTCTGTTTCAAATTCTAACCGATGATTTCCGTTCGGATGCCAAAAGAAAAGTTTGTAGGCGTGCAGGCAAAGACGCTCGAATTCCCGCCCGCCATATTTGTCGTCGCCGATAATCGGATGCCCGATGTGAGCGCAATGGAGTCGCAATTGATTGGTTCTGCCCGTCACCGGTTCGAGTTCCAAAAACGTTGCGTCCGCAAATCTTTCTATCACTTGAAAGCGCGATTCAGCAGGCTTTCCGTCAACCGCTATATACCAGAATCTTTCTTCCTCATTTCTTCCGATGGGTGCGTCAATCGTTCCGCAATTTTCCTTAATGGTTCCTTCGACGACGGCGTAATATTTTTTTTCGACGAGTCTGCGCTGAAAATGGCGACTCAGATTCTTGTGCGCGAGCGGATTTTTAGCAATCACCATCAAACCGGAAGTATTTTTATCGAGGCGGTGAACTAATCCGGCGCGGATAAATTTTTCTGTTTTCGGTTCGCCGGCTTCCGTAAAATTCAAATAATAATTTAGCGCGTTGAGCAGTGTTCCGCTTCGCACGCCTTTGGTCGGGTGAACGAGCATTCCATGTGGTTTATTAATAACGAGGATTTCCGCGTCTTCATAAACAATATTGAGCGGAATGTTTTCGGACAGAACGGTCGTTTCCGCGCCCGTTTCAACTTCGATTTCAATCGTCTCGCCCGCCTTTATATGATAGCCGCGACTCTCGACTCTGCCGTCAACTGTGCATTTGCCGTCTGAAATTAAATGGTGCAGATACATTCGGCTGACAGCGTTTATTTCACGATACAAAAATTTGTCGAGTCGATTTTTGCGTGTTGTCTCCGCAATTTGAAATTGAAATTTTGTCAGCACAAGTGTTAAATTACGAATTACGAATTACGAACTGGAGCGGCTTTTTAATTTCGTAATTCGTAATTCGTAATTGAAGGTTATCCGAGTTTTTCATTGACGAATGTAAAGATTCCCGTCGCCACGCTGACGACAATAAACGTCGCGATTGCCCGCCAAACTGCGTCCGATTCGGTAAATTGCCAAATTGCAAGAATACACAAAACCGTGCAGGCGACGAGCGACAGCGTGATGATCGTAAACGAAATGATGCGGACGAGTTTTGGTTCGACGATTCCTCTTATCTCTCTTTTCGGCTTTATCGTCGGTTGGGAGTTTTCTTTTTCCATATTGAAATTATAGCAGATTTGAAACCGCCCACAATGAAACAATCGAAATCAGAATCCACAACAACACGCCTTGAAACAGCGGCTTAATTCCGACTTTTTTCAAAGTTTCCCGCGACAAACTTGCGCCGATGAGGAAAAGCGTGACGGTCAAACCGGCTTTTGCCAGATTGACTAGCGAATCAAAAACACTCGGCGGAAATTCTCCGGGCATATAAGTTCTGATGAGCGTGGCAAGCAGAAAAAAGAAAATAAAATACGGAATGGCGATTTTTGCTTTTTTTGAGCGGTAGATAAAAGAAAATAAAAGTGCAACCGGCGCAATCCATAGCGCGCGGGCGAGTTTGACGGTCGTGGCAATCGCCAACGCATCCGCGCCGTAACTCTGCGCCGCGCCGACGACCGAACTCGTATCGTGAATCGCAATTGCCGACCAAATGCCGAACTGATTTTGCGAAAGATTTAAAGCGCGTCCGATGATTGGAAATAAAATCAGCGCAACCGAATTTAAAATAAAAACTGTTCCTAAAGACACGGAAATCTGCTCGCCGTCGGCATCAATGGCTGGCGCAACCGCCGCAATTGCGCTGCCGCCGCAAATTGCCGTCCCGGAGGAAATTAAGGCGGAAGTTTTTTCTTCGACTTTTAACAACTTCCCCGTAAGGTAACCGACAATCAGAGTTCCGAAAATCGTGACAATCGTAAATACAATGCCGTCTTTACCGGCTTTTATCACGCTCGTCAGATTCATTCCGAAGCCGAGCAAAACCACCGATGTCTGCAATAAAATTTTCGTCGCTTTTTTTGTTTGTTCAGGAAACGGATTGCCGAATGTGAGAGCCGCAAATAAACCTAAAACCAAAGCAATCGGCGGCGAAACCCAAGCCGTAAGACAGGCGAATAATAAAAGAAAAAAGAGGATTTTTTGCCAGACCATAATAAAGTAAGCAGGTAAGACAAAGTAATGAGGTATAATGGTGGAATGAAAATACCAACCAAATTTGTCAAAGCTTTGTCTGATGAAGAACATACCAAACTTCTTGGGAATCATCAAACGAGCGATAATTTTCG
>MWYZ01000005.1 GCA_002050365.1 Acidobacteria bacterium 28-1 | reverse complement strand
ACAGACATTGAAACTCTTCATCAGTCAAACCGGTGGCGGCAAGAAACTCTTTCGGCTTTTCTTTTAACTCCGCATATTTTAACATTTACATAGATTAACCGATTTTACTTATTTCCAATAATGTCTAATAAGTATCAATTCCCATTTCAATTCTCCTATTTGATTTACAGACTGAGAAAAAACTGCGGCGGAAAAGTAAAAATTCCCGCCAAACTTTTTCACTTTGCCCGTTGGTATGAGCGTTGGGCAAACGAATTATAATGCTCGACCGGCGCGAGGTCGTCGGTTAGAACTTCAATGTCGGAATTTATATCTTCAACATAGAGATGTTTGAGCATATTTGAGATTTCCGCGTCGTCGCTCGTTGCAATCCCGGTGGTTTTTTCTTTGCAGGCGACGATTATCAAATTTTGCAATTGTTCGTCAGTATAATCGGCATTGATTTTGAACAAAAAAACTTTTGGAAAAACTTGGTTGTAAGTGTTCAGTTCGGCTTGCAGGAAACTTGCGGCATCGCCTTTGATTGCGCCACCCAGATTGAAAATCACCACGCCGTCGTCTTTCAAAACGCGATTGATATGCTGGACGGCTTCGAACGTCGTCAGTTGAAACGGCACGGAAAATAGAGAACCGAAAGCGTCCATCAGAACCGCGTCGTATTGGTTCGATTCGGCTTGATTGAGAAAAACTCTGCCGTCCTGATGGGTGATTTTTAAGCGCGGATTTTCCTTCAGACGAAAAAACTCGTGGGCAATCTTGGTCATTTGCGGATCAATCTCGGCGACTTCGATTTCCGCGTTCGGATATTTCGCTAAGTAATCTTTCGGAAACGAATAACCCGCGCCGCCAATCATCAAACTTTTCTTCACATCAGGCTTGAAATGCCGCAGCAGATGATAATACTTGTTGTAATCGAACACTAAATCGTCTGAGTCTAAAAAAGTTCCCGATTGAACGAAATACGGGTCGTTAGTAAGAACGCGAATCATTTTTTTAGTCTGCGGCTCGATGATTTTAAATATTTGAACGCGGCTGTATTCAGTGTCAATGTCGTGTAAATCTCTTGATTGCTGTAGATAGTAGGTTTTCAGTTCGTTCGCTGAAATCCCCAATATGAATAAAACCAAAACGGCGACGTTAATTTTTGATAAGGCAAACGGCGCAAGTAAAATTGATAAACCTATAAGCGATGCGCCGATTAGATAAAGCGTCTTTTCGCTGCCGACAAACGGAACCAAAACAAATCCGGCGAGAAAAGTTCCCAAAATACTGCCGACGGTCGAAAGCGCGTAAAGTCTGCCGACAGTTTTGCCCGAATCTTCTAACGACGATATTTTTAGTTTGACGGCGTAGGGCGAAACGAAGCCGAGCAAAATGCTGGCGGGCGCAAACAGCAGAAGCGCTGCAAGCATAGATTTTAGCTCTAAACCAATCGGAGCTTTGGTGATAAAAGATAAAATCAAATCTTTGAGCAAAATCGTTACGGAAACCAATCCGCCCGCGAAAAAAATAACGGAAGCCAAAATCTTTATATCGGGACGCCTATCGGCGATTTTACCGCCGAGCCAGTAACCGAGACTAAGCGCAGCGAGAATCACGCCGATCAGACTCGTCCAAACGTAAGTTGACGCGCCTAAGTATGGCGAGAGAAGACGCGAGCCAATGATTTCGTAAGTCATTACCAACGCGCCGCAGACGAAAACGGTTATTTCGAGAATAAATTTTGTTGGAGGTTTGATTTGCGGAGATTCTTGCTCGGACATAATCAATTACGAATTTCAAATTACGAATTACGAATGAAGAAAATCTTAACAATTCGTAATTCGTAATTTGAAATTCGTAATTCCTTTTAAATGGCACTAGCCATTTTTTTTTCTCCCTTTTCATTAACATACGTCAACCACGGCGCATTTTCCGGCGCAGGTCGTTTGCCGTGAATGACATCGAAAAAAACGTCTTGTATTTGCTTGGTGATTTCCCCTCGCTTGCCTGCGCCGACGGTAATGTGGTCAACCGAGCGAATCGGCGTAATTTCGGCGGCTGTTCCCGTGAAAAACAATTCGTCCGTTAAATATAAGGCGGCGCGTTGAATGTTTGTTTCTTCGACTTTGATACCCAACTCTCCGGCAATGGCGATAACCGAATCGCGTGTGATGCCGGGCAAAATCGAAGCACCGAGCGGCGGAGTCAGAAGTCGTCCATTATTGACAAGAAATATATTTTCGCCCGAACCTTCCGAGACGTAGCCTCGGTCGTCAAGCGCGATGCCTTCGGAGAACCCGCCAAGAATCGCTTCCATTTTGATAAGCTGCGAATTCATATAATTCGCGCCGGCTTTGGCAACGGCGGGTAGAGAATTCGCCGGTGTCCGCGTCCAACTTGAAATGCAAACGTCAACGCCCGATTCCAATGCTTCTTCGCCCAAATATTTGCCCCAATCCCACGCCGCGATATAGCAGTCAATCGGATTCGGAAACGGATTGACACCGAACGCGGGCTTGTCTTCGTTCAAACCGCGAAAGACGATAGGACGCAGATAGCACTCATCCATCTCGCTGCCGCGCACCAGTTCGACCGCTGCCTGACAAATTTCCTCGCGGCTGAATTTGATGTCCATTCGATAAACCTTCGCTGAATTCATAAGCCGCTGAATATGTTCGGTCAGACGGAAAATCGCCGTGCCGCGCTCCGTATTATAAGCGCGAACGCCTTCAAAAACGCTCGAACCGTAATGGATAGCGTGCGTCATCACATGCACGCGAGCATCTTTCCATTCAATAAACTCGCCGTTACGCCAAACTTTAGGCGCAATTTTCATCGTATTAACATCTTTTATTGACATAATTATTTATAAACTCCTAAAAGGGATTTGTTAATGAAGATATTTCTATATGGAAGAAATAATGAAAAAAATAGAATTTCTGAAAAAACCTTATTTGATAAATTTTATTGCAATTCAAGGATAATATAACAGGCGGGGTTACGCAAGAAAGTTGAGAAGTGAGAGGGGACAAGTGGCGAGGGTCAAGGGACGAGTAATAAAATAGAAATAAATATTTTACTTATTACTTATCACCCGACCTTCGTCCCTTGACCCTCGCCACTTGTCCCTTCTCTACAAAATCCTAAATCGCGGCGCGGTATCATCAAGACGGCTTTGATAAATTACGCCGTTTATAGTTACAGATATGATAATCGGAACATCTCCCGCGCCGAGAAGTTCGGGCGGAAGCGTGAAATCAATCGAATAAATGCCCGGCTCGCGCAAAACAGGACGAGTAGTTAAAAGTTGACTACTGCTAATTTCACTATTTCCAATGCGAATAGTAATTTGTGCATTAAAAGAAGGGGCTGGCGAAAAAAGCAAAGATTCGTTAACCCCTGTCAGAAAAACTCTCAAAACAGTTGGAACGCGCCTGCCGCCTCTGATCCTCAGCGTCGTTACATTGAACGGCTCGGTTCTGAAAACAGTATTGGTTATATTTAATATCCGTGCGCGACCGTTTGGCGCGGGAACCGGAGAAAATGTAAAAATATCGGGACGCGCCGGCACTATAGTTATCGAACCTCTGAAAACGATGCCGTTGTTATTGACGACCACCGGATAAACGGTCGGATTAGAATTCACGGCGGTTAGACCGGGCGGCACGACGAAAACTACTTCTCGTTGGCTGACGGATTTCAAACCGGCTGCCGCACCGTTAACCGTCATTGTTACGCCGCTTAATTCTATCGGCAGGGTAAACCTTCTCTGAAGCGAACCGACGGCTGTTCGCGCAACTACCTGATTATTAACCCCGGTAGTGAAATCGAGAATCACCAACATACCGGGCGACACGCCTTGAACTGCGCTCGGAGTTACCGGTGTCGGACTCGGCGACGGCAAAGGACTCGGAGTTGGAGTCGGATTTGGTGTCGGAACGGGCGAAGCTGAAACGGGGATGCGGCTCGCACCGGTAGCAAAATTAAAGCTCGCAGGACTTTGCGAAAGCGTCGTCGGAAGTAGAAAATAAAACGCTTCGCTCGCCAAATCGCTGTTGCCCGTGCCGATTTCAGTCAAGGCTAAATTAAAAGTCATCCTTTGACGCGAATTGCTCGGAATCGGCTGAGTGGAAGGAATAAAATTACTTGGAGCCGGAAACGTAGTTAATCGCGTAAATGTTGCCGAAGCGGGCGCAGCATTCAATGGATATGAATAAATTTGCGGCGGACGAGTTACATTCTGATTTAAACCGGATCCGTTTTCGAGAGCAACCGTACCGTTCGGAAAAATATTTTGACGAGTTTCCAAAACTAAAGTCGCCGGTGTGCCATTCGCGTCCGTATCGGTAAATCCGGGATAATGAGCTACATCGCCGCCGCTTGCTATTGGGTCTGCATCACTGCGCGGACCAATTCGACGAAACGGATTTGCGGGTGCAATGACGTTTGCGTCAAAAAGATAAAGCGCAAACGAAGTTTGATTTGCGCCGCCGCTTTCACCGGCTAAATCGGCGAAGGAATCGAAAGCGATGTAACGTCCGTCGCGGCTCATTCGTCTGCCGAAGTCTAAGACGTTGACGACATCGCCCGGATTGACGCGAGCAGTTGTCGTTACCTGTCTTTTAACGCTCGTCGCGGTTGGATTACCGGTTAAATCTAAATCAGCAAAAAATATCTCGACGTTGCGGTCAGTGTTACTTCCGCCGGTCATCAAACGAATCGGATTGTCGGCGTTGCTTTGAAAAGCAACGCGCAAACCGTTGCCGGAGATTGTCGGAGTTTGATTATAAATCGGGTCAACAATCGTTCCGCGCGGGGTTTGTGTAACCTGGCTGACGACGTTTGAATTGCGGACAAAGATGAAAATTTCGTCGTTGGCGTTCGGCGAAGCATTTCCGACAGTCGGCACTAAATCGCGGTTGGAAGTAAAGGCCGTATAATTTCCGTTGTCGTTGATGCTTGCGTCTCGATTATCATCGGCGATAACGGGCGGAGCGGTCGCCGTGCCGGCAGACGGCAGACGGCTCGGCAGAGTATTGGTCACTCTCGTAAAAGTTCCGCCGCTCAAATCCGTTACTGCGATTTCTTCGCCGGATGATAAATCGGCGGGCGGAAGTGCGGGAATTTGATAAAGCCATAATTCTGTATTACCGTCGGCGGTTAAGGTATTATTGCCCATCGCGTCGGTAAAAGAATAGGCGATGAAATTTCCTGGATTTGACTGGCTGACGACCGGCGGCACCGTTCCGTTGCCGGGAAAAGCAATCGTGGCATTTGAACCGAAAGCAATCCAGTTGCCGTCGTTGCTGATAACAGGTCGTAAATTAACGATAGAAACTCGAATATTGCTCTGAACAAATCCAATAGCAGTATCCGCTTGCAAACTCGTTGTATTCGTAATTTGAAAAATACGGCGTTGCGCATAATCGAATAAAAAAATCTCGCGGTTGCCGTCCGAATTGCGCGGATTATCAGTAGCGAGATTGGCGGTTGATTCAAATACAACCAGTCGTCCGTCGCCACTGATGCCGCCCGCGAAGGATTCTGCTGATGAATTAGTCAATTGTCCGATAACCGAATCAACCTGCGCCGAAATAGGCGAAAATTTACCGAAAAGAACGATGATTGCCAAAAGTAAAATTATGCGAAAATTCACAAACGCCTCCGAAAAATCGTGTTATAAAATAAGTTATTAAAATAAAAAATTGCCTGCGGCACAAAACATTGCATTTTAAAGGTTAAAAATGAGTCTGGCAAGCAACTAATGAATTTAATTTATTAGAAAGTTTGAAAACAACATCGGCTTTGATGCGCGAAAATGGGAAATTGGTTGACTTGTGGATTTTTAATTCAGAATTTAAGATCCAAAATTCAAAATTAAGAACTTAAATTCTAAATATTAAATCCTCAATCCTGTATCTTGAATGTTCAACGTTAAATGTTAAATCTTAAGTCTTGAATCCTAAACCATACAAACTAATGGTGGTTGCGGGCGAACCGTCCGGCGACGCACACGCCGCCAAACTAGTCGCGGCACTGCGAGAGAAATCG
Organism: Acidobacteria bacterium 28-1; assembly: GCA_002050365.1. GTDB lineage: Bacteria > Acidobacteriota > Blastocatellia > Pyrinomonadales > Pyrinomonadaceae. The sequence continues at coordinate 10,773 of MWYZ01000005.1, read as the reverse complement.
TTTGCAGCGAGCTTTGAGTTTTTCGGAGCGACGGGCGCGAAGATGCGCGAGGCGGGCGTTGAAACCGTCATCAATTCCGATGATTTATCAATTGTCGGTTTGCCGGAAATTGCCCGCGCTCTTCCGACGTTTTGGAACGCCTTTCAAATCTTAAAGCGTGAGGCGACAAAGAGAAACCCCAACGCCGTCGTTTTAGTAGATTTCCCCGATTTCAATTTGAAGCTCGCCAAAAGCCTGAAAAAACGAGGTTTGAAAATAATTTACTACATCTCGCCACAACTCTGGGCATGGCGCAAATACCGCGTCAAAACAATTGGGAAATATGTTGATTTGTTGTTGACGATTCTGCCGTTTGAAAAAGATTGGTATGCCAATCAGGGAATTTCGCACGTCGAATATGTCGGCAATCCGCTGGCGGGCGAAGTTAGATCAACGCTCACCAAAGCGCAATTTTGCGCCGAGAATAATTTGGATTCACAGAAACCAATTGTCGCCTTGCTCGCGGGCAGTCGTCATAAAGAAATTACCAAAATCCTGCCTGCGCTGCTGGAGGCGGCGCGTTTGATGAAAAAGAAAAACGCCGATTTACAGTTCGTTATCGCGCTCGCTTCGACGCGCAATCCGGCAGAAATCGAAGCGGCAATCGCCGACGCGAAAAGGGATTTACCGCAATTTACCATCGTCCAAGACAAAACTCGCGAAGCCTTAAACGCGGCTGATGTCGCGGCGGTAACGAGCGGCACGGCAACGCTCGAGACCGCAATTATCGGAACGCCGATGGCGATTGTTTATAAAACTTCCTGGCTGAATTACGGGTTACTGCGCCCTTTGATTTCCGTCGAACATTTTGGCTTGATAAATCTGATTGCCGAAGAACGACTGGCGAAAGAATTAATTCAAAAAGATTTCACGGCGCAAACTTTGAGCGACGAACTTCTTCGATTATTACAGCCTGAAATGAATAAAAAGATGCGTGAAAAATTATGCGAAGCGACCGCAAGGCTAGGGAAAGGCGGCGCGTCGAGGCGGGCGGCTGAAGCGATTATACGAGAATTGGAGAAATAATTGCGGCTTTTATTTGCTTTCTCCGAGAGCTTCAACCTTCACCGACGAATGTGTTTCAAAGGACGGAATAAAAATTTTCCGCAAACTTTTACTCACCTTCAAAACTGCGTAATCTTTCTCGGTTCGCATTGCTACCCAATGTCGCCGGTGCTTTGTAAAACCGAGCGGTATCGCAACCAGCAGAATCGGCGGAAAGACAATCGCCGCTGCGCCTAAACCGAGACCCGTTTTCCAACGCGGATTTTTGCTGTAAGAGTACTCGGCATTTTTAATTTCGGTATATTTAAAGGTCTTCAAAACTGCGCCGGTTTTCGATGCTTTGATTTCCATCGAGTCATTTCCAAAATGAACACTGACATCGGTTTCCACGATTTTTTCGCCGACTTGGGAAATCATTTCTATCCGTTCAAAAACTTCATCTCTCAACATTGCTTGGGCATTAACCATCACCACACAATTAAAAAGAAGTATTGCAATCAAAGCGACACTTAACTTTTTCAACAATAGTGTTCTCATTTTATTTATTAAATTTGAGCTTATTTGCTATGAACTTTGAGAAAATATACATTGAAAGAAGCCCTTTGGCGGTTTTATTGTGACACTTTTAAAAACTGTCACAATCTATTATTCGATAGCTGAAATAGTACCGCTGAATTTATTAATGGTTTTGCAATTCTCCTAAAATGCGCTTGAGTTCATCAAGTCTTTGCCCGGCTTCACCGAGTTTGCCTTCGCTTGTCAGACGTTGGTAATCGGCAAACGTTTGTGCTGCGAGTTTAATCAGCTCATTAGTAGATTGCGGCGCATTTTTATTCTGCGGCTTTTTTGTTTCGGCATCTTCGGAATTCGCCTTTGGCGCGTCGCCCAACAATTGAGTCAAAGCCGTTTCAAAATTCGCCGCGTAGGTCAGCTTTTCCTGCGTCGCCAAAACGACGAGTCGCAGCTCCGGCATCGGACTGCGTTCGGCTTGCAGGTAAATTGGTTCGACAAAAAGCAAGCCCGTTCCAATCGGCATTATAATTAGATTGCCGCGTTTAACCTTTGAGCCTTGCTGATTCCAGAGCGTGATTTGCCCGGACAACTGCGCGTCTTGGTCAATTCTAGCTTCGATTTGTGAAGGTCCGTCAATGACGCGCGACGACGGAAAATTATAGACCAGCAGTTGCCCGTAAGCCGCGCCGTCCGAGCGTCCCGCCATCCACGCAATCATATTGTTGCGATTCGCCGGTGTGAACGGCAGCACCTGTGCAAATTCGGCTTGCGATTGTTCACCCGGAAGCGGCATCAAAACTTGGTATGGGTCGAGCGGCTGAGTCTGCTGTTGCGAATTTGCTTTATTGGCATCATTATTGACTGCCGCTTCGCGGGCGATGCTCCAAACGTCTTCACGCCCGAAAAACATTTTCGCGCTTTGCGTGTGATACAGACCAAAAACATCGCCCTGCGTTTTGATTAAAGTTTCGGGATAACGAACGTGAACGCGCAGACCGGCGGGCATCTCTTCAGCGTTTTTGAACAGAGCCGGAAACGCCCTGCGATATGCCGCGACAATCGGGTCGGTCTCGTCAAAAACGTAAAAGTTGACCGCGCCGCTGTATGCGTCAATCGTGACTTTGACGCTGTTGCGAAGATAATTAACGCGCTGTCCGTTCGCATCGTAATGCCGCGAATACGGAAAGCGATTGCTCGTTGTATAAGCGTCAACCAGCCAGAATAAACGCCCGTCGTCATTTACCACAATATACGGGTCGGAATCGTAGCGCAAAAACGGCGCGATGCGTTTAATCCGGTCGGCGATATTGCGGTGAAGCAGAACGCGGCTCTCCGCCGTCACGTCGTCGGAAAAAGGAAGTTTCGACAAATCGCCGGTTTCCCAAGCGATAGCCAGACGGCGCAAGCCTGAGCCAATCGCAAAACCGCCGTCGCCGTCGTAATTCGTATAATTATTGTTTTCTCCCTGCGGGTAATCGAATTCGCGCTGTTTCGTTTTCACATAAACATCCGTGTCGGTGCGCTCGCCGAAGTAAATTTCCGGTCGCGTGACTTTGATTTCGCCGCTCGATTCAATCGGCATATTCGAGAGAATAAATCTCGGTTTGCCTTCCGTCGTAAATTCATTGACCGGATTCATCGTTATGCCGTAGCCGTGCGTGTAGACGAGCCGCTCGTTTATCCAGTTGCGCGATTGGTCGGGCAACTTGGAATTGTCGAATTCGCGCGTGGCAATCATCACCTGCCGCATCTCGCCGCCGATTCTGTAACGGTCAACGTCAACGTCCGGGAAGTCATAATATGTGCGAATCTCCTGAATCTGCCGCAAAGTGTCCTGCAAAGCTCGCCAATCCCAAAGGCGAATGTTAGCGAGCGTCGAACGGTTGGCTTCGAGATTAAAAGCGGCAGGCGAAGTTTCCGCCGGATATTCGCGCGATTCGACCGTTTCGAGATTAAAACCCGCCCGCGTTCCGGCGATATTGTGTTCGATATACGGAGTTTCACGTCCGAGTTCATTGGGTTTGACCACGAAATTTTGAACATACGCAGGAATCAGAAATACCGCGACAACAAATACCGCAACGGGAATTACAAGCGCAAATACGATAAAGCGTCCGTCCTTTTTGGTAAAAGCATTAACGAAAAGTATAAGCGCGGCGATGCCGAGCGCGAAGGCGACGACGGTTAAACCCGGTATCAAATAATTATCTTCGGTGTAAGTAACACCGCTAAAGGATGCGTGATCACCCCATAAATAAGCGTAACGCGAAAGAAAAACTTGCCCCGCGATAAAAAGCAGCAACGCGCCGAGCGCAATCGAAACGGCGGAGTAAGCACGCATTCCGAAACCGCCGAAACCGGGCTGCTTTTTGTCCATCGTCGGTTGTTGCGGAACGGCGGACAAAACGGCGTAGATAATTGTAGCAACGAGCAGAATAACGGCAAGCGATGTCAGCCAAGAGGCAATCGAGTGATAAACAGGTAGTGAGAATAAATAAAAGCCGACCGGATTACCGAAAATCGGGTCGGCAGTTGTCGTCGCCGGTTGATGCAGATAAAGCATCCAAGTCTGCCAATCGCTACTCAAACCGAATGCGTAGCTGATGCTGAAGACGAGTGCCAGAATCCAGCCGAGCGGTCGCAGAAAACGCGACGGATTAACGTCGAACGGCTGGTTATTGATAACAATTTTCCGCGGTGCAAGTTTGTCTAAACCAAAAATGCGTTCAAGCATGTAAAAGCCGCCGCGCAAAATGCCGAAGGTCAAAATTCCAAAGACGGCGAACAGAATCCAGCCGAGTGCAAAAACATACCAGAAGCGGGAAGCGAAGCCGAGTGAATCGAACCACAACGCTTCTGTGTAAATGCCGACGCTGCTTAACAGGGCGACAAACAGTAAAAGCATTGCCGCGAGAATAATCCATTTACTTTGTCCGCGCCCGCGTTTTTGCTTCGGCGTAATATTAATAATTTCGGCGTCAAGGTCGGAATAATCGGAATTGCTCATAACGATAATCATACGCTTGCCGCATCATCGCTCAAAGCTAGATTTAATAAAATGATTTGCAAGGGCGTTAAAATCTATCTCAAAAACGATTGTTTTAGCTTATCTCTTATCCCAAACTGAGGTTAACTACTACAATTAAGTTTTGAGTAAAGTGTCGCAAATACTAATTCTCATTGAGTCTATTCTTATTTTCGCTAGGAATTTCCTTTTATCGGCAGGTAAGGAAACTACCTATAATTGCGCGTATTTCGTAGATTACAAGTATTATGGTTTTCGTTCACTAATGTTGAACTTTCTATTTATGGTATTGTTCTAAATTAATTTTTCTTTCCATAATCCACTTGATATTGACCTAAAACGTCTTTCATCTCTCCGAAATTTTTGAGCCGTCCATTCTCCAGATAAAGCCCTGTCCGACAAATGCGATGCAATGCTCCATCACTATGACTAACGAAAAGAATGGTTCGTCCGTCGTTGGCAACCTCATTTATTTTGTTAATGCACTTGTCTTGAAAAGCCGCGTCGCCGACAGCCAGAACTTCATCGATGATAAGAATTTCCGGATCGAGGTGTGCCGCAATTGCGAATGCCAGACGCATATACATCCCGCTCGAATAGAATTTAACCGGCGTGTCAATAAACTTCTCAATTTCGGCAAAAGCAACGATTTCGTCGAATTTTTTCTGAACCTCCCGATTTTTCATGCCTATTATGGCTCCGTTTAGAAAGGCATTTTCGCGACCTGATAGTTCCGGGTGAAATCCTGTTCCGACTTCTATCAAACAGCCGAGCCGACCTCTAAGTTTAACTCGTCCGCTAGTCGGCTTTATGATGCGCGATAAAATTTTCAATAAAGTTGATTTACCGGCTCCGTTTCCGCCGATAATGCCCAAAGTATCACCTTGTTTTACTTCAAAGCTAATATTTTTTAATGCCCATAATACTTCATTTTCCAATTTCAAGTGTTGACGTGTGAATGGCTTTTTCAGAACGTTCATTAAAGTACTCCCCAACGTCAATTCCCTGGGGCGCAACCTGTTAATATAAAACTGTTTCGATACATTTTCGACTTTGATAATTAAAGACATTTTAAATTACGTCCGCAAAACTATCTTCCATACGATAAAAGATTTGTAAGGCAAGTATTACGAGTATAACTGCTACTACAACTGAAACAGCAATTTCAAAAGAATCAAAACTTGCTCCGAAAAGCGCCGCTCGAAAACCGCCCAAGGCTCCAGTCATAGGATTAAGTTTCCAAATCCAGCGAGTTTCTTCCGGAATCATATCCAGCGAATAGAAAACCGGCGTCACAAAGAGCCAAAGTTGTAAAACAACCGGTAAAATGTATTTAACATCTCGATACCGTACGTTAATTGCAGACAGAAGTATTCCTAAGCTAGTTGCGATTGTAAAACATAATATTAAAAATAACGGCGCAAAAATGAGCGTTCGGCCTGCTGTTACACCATAAATCGCCATTACAATTATCAAACTGATTAAACCCAGCAATAAATCTAGTAAATTTGCGGCGATGGCGGAAAGCGGTAGGATTAAACGTGGTAAATAAACTTTGGTAATTAAATTTGGATTACCAATCAAACTGGAACTACCACTTGAAATTGCTACAGCAATAAAAATCCAGACAGTAAATCCGCTGAAGGCAAATACCGGGTAAGGAACGTTTAGCGGATTAGTTTGTCCTAGGTTGGTGAAAAGTATGGAGAATACAATCGTACTAATAGTAGGCTGAAGTAAAACCCAAGTGATACCTAAGAGAGTTTGCTTATACCTTATTTTGATGTCCCTTAAAGTTAAAAAATAAAAAAGCTCGCGATGCTCCCAAAGTTCTGCCCAATTGGCTTTAAGCCACGTCCCCGCCGGTTCGATAATGACCGTGAAGTATTCGTCGGAAAGTTTGTCCGATTCAATAGATAGATTTTCGGAGTGAATATCTTTAGAATAATTTGTAAACATTACGTATTGAGGAGATTAAATTTTTGGCTAAAAGCTATTTTCGGAAATCTGAGTTTTCGTCAGCCAGATTTGAATTTAAATATAGCACTAAATACGTTTATCATTTAGTTGCCAATTCATCAGGCGATTTCATACCTTCTAAATTTATTTCCTAAATAACTTTAAACAACTTTCTTTTCTTACTAGATTTAGCTGTTAACCATTTATTTTGTTTCAATGTAGTTTTAACCACAGCGTAATACTCAAAATTTATAACACTCTCATTCATCCGAAGAGGAGGGCTTTTTTTGTTGGTAAATCTTCCATCCGTAATGAACTATCTTACTCATTTGCTTTTCCATCCGAGGATAGCCTTTAAAAAAGTAATAAATTTTATCTCCTAATGATACAAGAATTTTCCGGAAAATTTGTGGATTCTCAGAAAACGGAGTTTGAAATTCCTCGATTCGTTTTTCTTGTTGTGTTTCTTGCTCACGGATTTTAATCAAATCTTGCAAAGGAATTAGGCACAATAAATTCTTTTTTTTCTCTTCAATTAATTGATAAGCGCGTTGGTGCTTTGCGATTTGTTCTTGCGTCGCGTCAATGGTGTAAGGAAGACTATTTGAATTGTGAATGCGGTATTCACAAACAAAGGTGTCGAGTTTCGAAAAGTCAAATTCATATTTCGAACCCAGGCGAAGAAGGAAATCGTAGTCTTCAAGCGGAGGCATCTCGTCATCAAAATATAAATCCGAAGCGCTCACTACTTCCCGGTCAATAACATAAGAATGAATTGGGATAAAGTTGTCACGGAAAAGATCGTAGCGATTGCGCCCGGCAGTGAACGGAGTTTCCTTGGTGCTGATATACCAATGATTAGACTTTTGTGAAGTTCTGGCAACACGGCAGCCGCCGACTGCGATTGCTGCCCCTCTGTCTTCCATAAGTTTATGAATTAGTGTGGTATATCCATGCTGATAAACCACATCGTCATCGTCAAGAAATGCTAAATATCGTCCGGTTGAATGAGTGATTCCATAGTTCAAAAGTGTACTGCGCCCATCTGTTCCGGGTTGGAACTCGATAGTGTGAATTTTAATTTTTGGTTCCTTTTGCCACGGCTGGTGAAGAATTACTTCCCGAACATCTCGGACAAAATCGTCAGTTCCGTTTTGGATAACAACCACAACCTCAAGGTCTGTCCACTCTTGGATTGATAACGAAAAAATGGCTTCTTCGAGAAAAGGCAAACGTTCTTGTTTATGACAACGGGTAATTACACTAAGAGTTTTGTTTTCGGCAGGCGGGCGACTATTTTTCTTCTTGCTCGTTTCCGGTTTTAGTTTTACTTCTCCGTTGTGACCGTTTTGCTTTATTTCTTGTTCAACTAACATACCTCTTGATGACTGCCCGTATAAAAACTACTTAATTTTTTCCGTTTATTTAATAACCAATTGAATCGTTTGGTTATACTCAGCAACTTTTAGTAAATATATCATATTTACTGTGCTCAATTGCTTACCATCGCGGAGAAGAAAAGCTAAAATAATGCGCAAAATTAGCAATCTGCGGATTAAGGTTCTCCTCATTCTTGAAGACAAGAGACAGTTCCGGCAGTTCTGAAAGAGACGAATAATATTTACGAGCGACGAGTTCGTCTTCAGCCCATTTGACAAATTTTGAATCTTGCCATTTCGAGGCTAAATATCTCCCTGATAGCAACATAATTTTATCAGCACTTGCATTAAACTCACGATTAAGCACAGAGTGACCAAAAATTGCCCGCGGAGCGATTTTTACGGAAAAACCGGCTGAACGCGCACGCCACGAGAAATCAACATCTTCCAAATACATAAAGAAATTTGGATCAAATCCCCCGATTTTTTTAAAAATATCATAACAAATTAGCAAGCAAGCTCCTGATGCCCAAGGAGTTTCAAATGTCTCTGCATCATATGGTTTATTGTGTTCTTCAGGAAATTGCCGTGCCTCAATCAAACTGTAGGGATGCTCCCCGCTCATTACAAGCAATTCTCTTAGCGCATTGCGGTGTAATGTTCCATCAGGATTAAGACACAAAAACCATTTGGTAGCAGAATCGGCAAAGGCAATTGTCATTAACCTATTCATTGCATTGCCGAAGCCGACATTGCCCTCGGATGTGAAGCGGACAATCGGCAAGTTACTTTCTCGCCAGTAACTTTCTTGACCGTTATCCACTACAAAAACTTCGGCTTCAACCGGTAAACCCTTTAATTTTTCGCAGGCAAGTTCAATGGATTTGAGCAGTTGTGTAATTTGCTCTTGAGAATTATTAAAAGTTACAACACCCAGAATTAGCTTAAACGATGTGTTGTTTCGCTTACTATTTCCATTCGAATTCAATATAATTTTTTCATCATTGAAAGCTGAATTTTTCAGCTTTGCCAAAGTCGCTTGAAGTTCCCAATCTTTTCCATGTAACCGTTGGCTTTTAATAATAAGTTTTTGGTTAAATTCATTAAGAAATTGCTTTGTGTGCTGTAATTCCACCGCTTTATTTTGCAACCTACGGTTTTCTTCTTTCAATTGTTTTTCCTTTGTTTCAAGTTCTTGTTGTAATTGGATAATGGCGAGACTTTGGGCGTCTTTCTCAAGAAAATTTTGTTCAAGTTCGGTGAGTTGTTTTTCCTTGTTGATTAGGCACTTCGCTATATCTGTCTTTTGTTCAAGAAGGAGTCGTTCATTTGCCTGCAACTGATAAATAGTTTCTTGTTGTTGTGGTATTGTTTTTTGTAGAATCTGAAGTTCCTGAAGGTTTTCGAGTCGTTTCCCCTGTTGATAGAAAAAGTTGGTGATTTGAGTGCGATTGTTTATACTAAATTTCAAAAATTCTTTAAAAGCCTCTGAACAATTACTACCAACTGCTAAAACGCCTAATCCGTGTGAATGCGCAAACTCAAAGTGAGGGTATTTGAGTCGAACCTCTTCCCAAAATCTCCAAACACCAAAATCTCCTTCTCGAACATTGATATCATGAAAAAGAACAACCCCTTGTTCACTTAACTTAGGTAGCCATGTTTCAAAATCTTTCTTTACTGCTTCATAGGTGTGAAACCCGTCAATATGCAATAAATCTATAGCTTTATCATTAAAATGGCAGACAGCTTCATCAAATGTGCTTTGAATTAATCTGGAAAAGTCGCCATATAAAGAATCGTGATAATTTTTTAAGTCATTTAAAATCTCAACTCCGTAAAATCCTGATTGAGGATCTCCGTCCCAAGTATCTATCGCGTAACAGCGAGTGTCAATTTTTAGTTCTTTAACAGCCTGACAAAAAGCACAATATGAAGTTCCATAATACGTGCCTAACTCAACAAATATTTGAGGCTTCAAAATGCTCGTCAAGAACATAGCGAACGGGATATGTCCCGTCCAAGTTGAAGGTGAAAGCCTATGAACTGAAGCAAAGCACAAGGAATGTTGAAGCGGGTTAAATATTTTCATAGTTTAATTAAAAAGGATAATCAACAATCCATATTGGCATGTGGTTATTATAAGTTATTAGAAGCTACCTCAAAAATAGTGTTTTAACAAAATAACAATGCAAGCCAGATGAACAAACCCTAAATAATTGGCACTCCTGTCATTTAGGGCGCGTCAGCAGGATTAGAGATAGTGGATTTGCTAATAAAATGCAAGTTAGAGTATATCCTCTTTTTTGTCAATCAGTTGTCTTGTTAGTATACGTGATTTGGCTAATAATAAAGAATTAGCGGATTTGCCACAAGTGCTATCAATTCTGGCAGCACGCGACGACAGACTTCTAAATTGCGCGGGAATCTCGAACAACGCTTGATGAAAACGCGGAAACTCATTTTCAGTGATGCCGAGGGTTTATCATTTATGTGCAAACCTGACCTAAAAGTGCATTAAATAGTTTGCTGCTGCTCTTTTAACGAACAAAAGCATTCGGAACAGGTTTGTAGTTTGCTGAACCGAACTGCACACCCGCAAAACCCGCCGTGCTTCTTTGCAGATGCCACGCTCCATCACGCAAAACTGCTATGTCCGCTTTCCCGTCGCCGTCATAATCAGCCGGAACAATTTTGTCCAAACTTAAACCGAAATTGCGCGGCTTAAAAGCCAGAAGCTGACCGAAGCAAATACCACACGCGGTCAGACGGGCGGAAAACCGACCAGCAAAAAAGGTGAGTGGTTTTTAGCCACCCACCTTTTATTTTAGTTAGTGAAAATATTTGCTGTCG
>MWYZ01000004.1 GCA_002050365.1 Acidobacteria bacterium 28-1 | reverse complement strand
GAGAGATTGAAAATCAAGACCAAAGAAAATCATTTTGCTTTAAAATCGAAACTTTATCTCAAAGCCTTGATGTCGGCTTTTCAAACTCTCAAAAACTTAAACCAGGTTCATCTCTGCGTAAGGTGAGGTATTATAACAAACAGACATTCAAATTTGTTTTCAATTTTAAAATATAAAGAAAAAAAGCTATATTCAATGCAGAAGATATATATTTTATAGACGCTTAAAATACTATGATTCTTATGCCGCTTTGCTTCAATATCAAATTATTACTCTGATTCTTCTTTGCAAAAATTTCATTGATTGAGACTTTTTCTACTGGTTAATTTGTCCAAATAGCTATGGCTCTGAAAAAAATACTCATTGTTGATGATGAACAGATGATTCGTTGGGTGCTGAGTCAAGCATTAAGCGAATGGAGCTATGAGCCTATTGAGGCAGCTGATATCCAAACTGCGCTGGAACTTTTCGACACCGAACAACCGACACTGACCCTGCTCGATATAGGCCTTCCTGACGGCTCTGGATTAAACGCGTTGCGAGCAATTAAGCTACGTCAGCCGGATGCCAATGTTATAATGATTACCTCTAATGTTTTGGTTGAAAATGTGATTGCCGCGCTTCGCGCTGGAGCTTGTGATTTTATCACCAAGCCGATTAATTTGGACGAGCTTCAAATTACGATTCGTAATTGTTTTGAAAGTGAAGAGTTACATATTGAAACAGAATCGCCGCTCCAAATTCCACCTGCTAACTTTAAATTCGAGCAATTTATTGGTGAATCGGCGGCGATAAAAGAATTGCTTTCGTTTGCTCGAAAGGTGGCGGAAAGCAATGCTTCGAGCGTTCTTTTGCAGGGCGAATCGGGAACGGGAAAAGATTTAATCGCCAAAGCCATTCATCACTCTTCCGCCCGCGCTGCAAAACCGTTTGTCGCTATTAACTGTGCGGCAATTCCTGAAAATTTAATTGAAAGCGAGCTTTTCGGATATGAAAAAGGCTCGTTCACCGATGCCAAAAACTTAAAGGAAGGTTTGTTTGAGCAAGCCAAAGGCGGCACGATTTTCCTCGACGAAATCGGTGAACTGGAACTCGGTCTGCAGGCTAAACTATTGCGCGTGCTGGAAGAAGGATTGTTTCGGCGCGTTGGTGGTTTGAAAGATTTGCCGCTGAACGCCTGCATCATTGCCGCCTCAAATCGTAATTTAAGAGAAGAAAGCGAGACGGGAAAATTTCGTCGAGACTTTTATTTTCGTCTTTCGGTAATTGAAATTGATGTTCCGCCGCTGCGCGAGCGCGGCGACGATGTGCTGCTGCTTGCCGCGCATTTTATCAAAAAGCTTGACCGCGGTCGCTATCAATTAAAACCGCGCCAGCTTGCACCGGAAGCTATCAAAGCGTTCAAGCAATATCCTTGGGATGGAAACGTGCGTGAATTGCGTAACGCCATCGAAAGAGCGGTGATTCTTGAAGAAGGCGAGCAAATTACGCTCAAATACCTGCCGCCCGGATTGAGCCGGGTTAACGGCTCAGATTCTTTCAATGGTTATCCGGAACAAGACGGCAATCATCAAATTCAATTGCCCGCCGCCGGCATTTCTTTGGAAGCAGTTGAAGATTCGCTTATTGAGCAGGCTTTGCAGCGTAGTCAAGGCAATGTTACCCGCGCCGCCGAAATTTTAAATATCTCGCGTGACCGTCTGCGCTATCATTTGAAGAAAAAAAGATTGAAGAAATCGAATTAATTTTGTTAGATTAACGTGGGTTCGATGTAAGGATCTTTAAGAAACAATAATAACTCAGGTTTGAATGTGCGTATTTGAGGTATGGATAAAGCGTTAATGATTTAACCGCCTACTTATCTCAACACTCGAAAGTTTCCCGAAACCGCGCTTGTCTTCTTTTTCCAACTCTGCTTTCAAATCTCGTTCCCGATAAATCTGCCAAATCTTTTACGATTGCCGCAGCTTCCACCCGACTTTGCTTCCGGCTTCTTTTTGCGTTTTCGCTTCGCCGCTTTTGAGCAAATCAAAAATCTGACTCGTTTTTCAAATTGAACCAACTTTTGACGTTTTTCAAGTTGCCTTAACTCTTCCAAAGCTTCGCTTATCAGTTCATCATATTTTATTCATATAGTATACGCACAATCCATTCTGATTTGGTACAAATTAACACTAAAAATGCCGTCGTCGCATCATCCAAACTGCTAATTTGTGCCATAGAACTATTCATATAAAAGCATAAAGGGCAAAAGTGAAATTAACACAATCGCTGACCCGTTATAATCTTTTTGATTTTCATTGCCGAGACCATCACTAATAATTATGGTATGTTCCAATAATTCTCTGGCACAATAATGTGTTCTCTTTTTGGATTAGGCTGCTGATAAATTTATAAATTAGTTAAGAAAACAACCTTTTCAAACCTTAATAATTAAGGGTCAAGACTGAATGAAATTACTACTTTTTTTCCTATGTTGACAAATTTTGCCGTAAAAATAGGCAACTAAAATTTAAAATATAGATTTCAAAATCAAACTTTTTGCATAAAAATTTCGACGTGCGTCATTTAGTTAGAAATAGCTGTTACATTGAGCTTAAGTATAGTTTTATCGGTTCTTGCTGGTGTGACCCCTAATTATTACTTTAGATTAATATAGATGAACCGCCTAGAACATCAGTCGCTTTATCCGATGCACGTCCTGCAAATTATTATTATTGTTCAGCTAAACGAAATAATTAAGAGCTTAAAAGTTGGAAATATGATTTGTTCATATTTCATCGTCTAAAGTAAAAACAATAATCATCTTGGTTTTAATCCAAATAGCCAGAAAAATTAATCGTTTTATCTGATGTATATATAGCAATTCACGAGTATTGTTTTTATCAAGCAAAAACTAATGGCTTAAAAATTGGAATGTGTTCGTTTACATTTCTTAATCGTTACGTCAAATTACTGGCTCGCCCTAATCGATTGAGTCGCTAACCCAATCGAAACTCAGCTGGCAGGATTCGTGGGTAACGTAACGTTATGTGATTTCTGTGAGGAAACCTAATAAGTCTTCTCATCGCTGCTCGTTCAATGAGAGCAGGGAGAAATTACCAAACAATCAACCAAACTAAAATAAAGGAAGGAATTACCTAAATGAAAATGAAAGAAAAAAATACTTTTTTGTTCCGTGGGAGAACGAAAACTTTATATTTTATGACGCTCATTGCGCTGCTCGCGGTGGGTGCCATCGGTTATTTACTGGTGCCGACCAGCGGCACGGTTTCAGCTCAATCAGGTGAACGCGCGATTGAACGCGATGTTCAAAATTTAAACAGTTTTCCACCGGTTGGCAGCAACAAACTGGCGACGCCAGACATGATCAGCAACGCGTTGAGCAACAGGACGGGTAATCTATCCGACCTTGTCTCTTCGGTCAGCCAACTGCCGTGTACGGAAGTGAGCGGCGAGTTGGGCGGCAGAAAGTTCCAACCGGGTGTCTATTGTGTGCCATCGGCACGTTTGGCGGGCGAGATGGTTCTCGACGGCGGCGGCGATGCGAACGCGATCTTCATCTTCAATGCGAAGGGTTCGCTCGAAGCGATGAGGGAATCGAACATCTCCTTGGTCAACGAAGCCAAAGCATTCAATGTGTTTTTCGTGGCAAACAATGCGACGATCGGCGAAGGCAGCAACTTCAGAGCCGGCATCTTGACCAAGAATACAATCGAAGTCAACAGCACGGCGCGCGTGGCAGGCAGAACCTTGTCGGTTAGCGGCAAAGTAGATGCTCCTGAAGCAGCCAGCCCGGACGGCGGCGGCATCGGTAACTTGGAAATTTGTAAACGTGTTATCACCACCCCGACGAATACCGGAAACTTGGCAAACAGGGTCTTCAATTTCACGATTACGGGTGTGAACATACCAACACCGATCAACGTCTCGGTGCGCGCTGGATTCTGTACATCGGACATTCTCGTGCCGGCTGGTCCAGCGGTTATCACGGAAACTAATATAACAAACGACTTAACGGGCACCGGAAACCCCATACCTGGTAACTTTGCGTTGGTAGCAGTCAATACGTTGTCACCAACTCCGAATACGGGCGGCTCATCGTTAGGCGCAGTCAACTTAGCGGCGCGGACGGCGGCCATTGTGATTGGCGGCGTAAACAGCACCTCGTTGAATCAATTGACGGTGGAATTCGTCAACCGATTCGCGATTACAGGTTTCGTCGAAATTTGTAAACGTGCGGCGTTTCTAGACGGTTCGACGACCCTCATAGACCCGGATTTGCAAGGAACGTTTCGTTTCACCATTGCCGGAGTCTTTATAGCGGGAAGCAATACGGTTCTGCAACAGTTCAATGTGGCAGTCGGACAATGTACCGGCGCAATTGCGGTAACAGTTCCATTTGACCAACCTGCTGGTACCCCTTTGACCCCAAGAGAAGGAACGGTCGTAGTGACTGAATTAGGTGAAGACGGCTCCTTCCTGGTATCGACTAATACGTTTCCTGCGGATAGAGCAGTTGGCGAAACAACCTTCAACGCAAACGGTGGCGGCTCGCGAACAGTGAGAGTCATCGAAGGCGGTGTTGCTACTGAAACTATCGTATTCTTCTTTAACCGTTCGAGACCCGGACAACTTAAAGTTTGTAAAATCGCCGGTCCCGGCATACCTTTGAACACACTCTTTACTTTTAGAGTTAGAGGTTTAGGTCCGATCGATGCGGCTGGAACCATTGCTCCATTTGAAAGACAAGTTGTTGTCGCGGCAGGCGCACCGAATGCTCAGGGCGGCGGCGGAAGCTGTGCATTTGTTCCCGGTTTCGGTGCCGGTATCGGACTAGCCGAACGCCAAACCTTTGTCATCGGTTCGGTCATTCGAATTGACGAATTACCGGTAACGATTAACGGCAATGCGGTGTTGGTCTCGAATATCACGACGACCTCTACTTTTGCGCCAGGTAGTCCAAATTTAGCCGGAAGATTTGCTGAAATTATTGCACGCCGCGATATAATCGAGGTGACGTTTACGAACTTCCTGTTCCAACCGACGATTCTCAAGGTTTGTAAAATCGGTCTTGGCACTGCTCTAGGCGGCTCGTTCACCTTCGATGTGACGCTTGCCAACCCAGCGAGCGGCGGAATCAACCCAGCCTTCACCGTTCCGGTAACGGTCACTGCGGGTGCTCCCGGTCCACAAGGCGGCAACTGTGTTATCGTTCCGACGGTTAACGGTAGTATGTCGTTGCAAGGCGGAGCGTTCTCTCAAGGCTCGACGGTAACCATTACCGAAAGAGCAGCGGCAGGAACGCTTCTCACTGGCATTACATCGCCGACCAGCACACTGGCACCATGTACACCGGGTGATCCCCGATGTTCGATGTTGACGGGCGCGAATGGACTCGTCGCAGGCGTTACGCAGGTAACCTTTACCAACGGACCAGCACCTGCTGCCAGCAGATTTGACTTTGACGGCGACAATAAAGCAGATGTGTCGGTGTTCCGTTCGTCAAACGGCGGTTGGTATATCAATCAATCGAGAGATGGTCTTACAGGCAGAGCGTTCGGACAAGAAGGCGACCAAATGGTGCCAGCCGATTATGACGGCGACGGCAAAACGGATATCGCTGTGTATCGTCCGTCAAACGGAACGTGGTATATAAATCGTACAACGGCAGGATTTACAGGTGTAAATTTTGGCAATGCTACGGACATACCGCAAGCGGTTGACTTTAACAGTGACGGCAAAGCTGAATTAGCAGTCTTCCGTCCATCGAACGGCTACTGGTATGTGATGAACTTGGTAACGGGTGAATCCACCGGCACGCAGTTCGGAGCAACCGGTGACCTACCAGTTGCAGCCGACTATGACGGCGACGGAAAAGCTGACTATGCAGTTTTCCGACCTTCGACAGGCGGTTGGTATATTCTGAGAAGTCGAGACGGGCTTACCGGAGTCGGATTCGGACAAGCGGGCGATAAGCCGGTGCCAGCCGATTACGACGGTGACGGCAAAGTGGACATCGGAGTATATCGTCCGTCGAACGGAGGATGGTATCTGCAGCAATCAACCGCAGGCTATAAAGGCTTAGGGTTTGGTATGTCTAATGATATGCCATCGCCAGCCGATTATGACGGCGACGGCAAAGCGGATATCGCAGTGTTCCGACCCTTGGAAGGAACGTTCTATATACTACGATCGCTAGATGGCATGGTGGCAGAAAAGTTCGGACAAAACGGTGACAAACCGACCCCGAATGCGTATGTACGATAATAGTGTTTACTGGTTAAGTCAGTAAAACAGGCGAGCCGTCGGAAATTAATTTCCGACGGCTCGCCTGTTTATTTGGAGAGAAAATATATCCGCTTTTTCTACCCAAAAATGCTTTAGGCAAAAATTCCATCCGGTGAGTAATATGAATTCTAAGTAATCGAATGAATATGTTTGACGGTGAAAACCTTTTTCCGCAAAATGATATTGACGGACAAATCATATTTAAATGTTACATTTTCAGACGCAGCAACTTTATAATTCTTTTATTTGTTATTCTAAAACCCTAAAAAAACATTTATAAAATCGCGGTAAATGAGTTTTATGAAAGCAACACTTATCACGGGCGCATCCGGCGGCATCGGCGAAGCGTTTGCACGACGGCTTGCCGTTGAAAATCACAATCTCGTTCTCGTGGCGCGTTCTGAAAACAAATTGCACGATTTGTGCGATGAATTGATGGTCAAACACAAAATTACGGCTCATTATATCGCCGTTGATTTGATTGATTTTGAAGCCGATTTGCGACTTTTTGAAGAAACTGAAAAACATAAACTTGAAATAGATTGGCTGATAAATAACGCGGGTTTCGGCTCGATGGGCGATTTTGCCAACCTCGAACTCGAAAATGAACTTGAAATGATAAACCTTAACGTTTTGGCTTTAGTTGCTTTGACGCATCGTTACTTACAAAAAATGCGTGAACGGCAAAGCGGAACGATTATTAATGTTGCTTCGACGGCAAGTTTTCAGCCGGTTCCGTTTATGGCGACTTATGCGGCGACCAAAGCCTTCGTTAAATCTTTTTCTGAAGCGATTGCGGAGGAAAATCGTTTGTTCAATATCACAGTAACGGCACTTTGTCCGGGTCCGACGGAAACGAACTTTTTTGACGCGGCGAACATCGGAACAAATGTCAAAGACGCTTTTTTGAAAAAAGGAATGCAAACGCCCGAAGCGGTCGTTGAAGCAGCGTTGAGCGCGGTTAAGCGCGGAAAATCTTCCGTCGTTTCCGGTTGGACGAATTATATGACGGCGCGACTCGGAAATTTCGTGCCGAATTCGCTGATTACCCGCGCTGTCGGCGGCGTGTTGCGTCCGAAGTTTGAAGAGAAGAAACAGATTGGAAACGCAGGCGGAGAGCGAAAGGATAAAGGATAAAGGATAAAGGATAAAGAAAAGCGCACAAATTTAACTTTCGCCTTCCTCCTTCAGCCTTTATCCTTTCGCTCTCCGCACTCCCGGCAATATAAAAATGAAATTTACGGTTCTTGGCAGCGGTTCGACGGGTAACTCCGTTTTAATCTGCACCGAAAAAACAAAAATTTTGGTTGATGCCGGCTTGAGCGCAAAGGAAACTTTACGGCGGTTGGCACTTGTCGGCGTGGATTTCGCAGATTTGGACGCAATTCTCATTACCCACGAACACAGCGACCATGCGGGCGGCTTGCGCGTTTTGCTCAACACCGTAATTTGTCCCGTTTATCTGTCAGGCGCGACCAAAGACGCGTATTTACGCGAAAAATTGAACAAGTGCAACAATGAGCCACAAAAACGCGCCGACGCGATAAAAAATCGCATCATTGAAATTGAATCGAGCAAAGATTTCTGTATCGGCGATGTAAATTTCGAGCCGTTTTCCGTGCCGCACGACGCAGCTGATAATTTCGGCTTTGTCGCAAAGAATGAAGGCGTAAAGATGGCAACGATTTTAGATTTTGGCTGTTTCACCACGCTTATCAAAGAGAAATTACGCGGTTGCAACGGCATCATTATCGAATCGAATCATAACCGCGATATGTTGAAGACTTGCCCGATTTACAGTTGGGATTTGAAACAGAGAATTTTATCGCGTACCGGTCATATTTCAAATGAAGAGTTATCTGATTGGCTAACTGACGATTTTGACGGCACGGCGCGGCACATTGTTCTCGCGCATCTTTCGCAGCGCGCGAACGAGCCGCATCTGGCGCGCCTTACGGCGCAAACCGCTTTGCAAATGCGCTCGCCGCTTTTTCGAGCCGAAACGCAAATTACAATTTCCTATCATCAAGAACCAACTGCTTGGATTGAGTTCTAATTAAGTGAGAGGTGAGAATTATAAATCGATTTATAATTCTCACCTCTCACTTAATTAGAACTTCCACTACGGCTTTCTGCCGAAAATCAAAAATATAATTTAACTCGCGGCGCACTAACCAAAGTGCCAAATCGCCGAGCGGCTCAAGTGGTAGACGGTAGCGCACTTTATCTTCTATCAAGGTTTGATTTTTCGAAAGCTCGGTAAAAGTATGGCAGTGAATCCATTGATTATACGGACTTTTTAAGGCTCGGTCAACGAAAAGGTGCGGCGGATTCCATTCTGAGATTTCCGTGCGCCATTTAACAGGGAAACCGCGCATTTTCAATTGATAATCAATTAAAGTTCCCTTTTCAATACGAATCGGCTGCGGTGTGATGATATGAAAATTTAGCTCCGGCGGCGTGATGCGTTCGAGATTTCCAGCGTCAGCGAAAAAATCAAAAACTTTTTCAATCGGTAAATCCAGGGTTAATTTGCGCGTTAAAATATGTTCTGCCATTTTTCTTTATCGGTTCAAATACAAACTGAAATTTTATTTCAAAGCTGACTGCTTACCAGTTTACAGTGAACGCCTGAATTTTCCCGTCTGACATTTATAAAAAACATATTTCGACTAAATTAGAATTTCTAAAAACCTGCAAAAAGCGGTTTTCCGAACATCGCTTGAACAAAAAGAAATGTAAAAAACACAAAATAAACGGCAGCGAAAACTGTCGTCCAAAATGTTGCGGATTTTACGTTATATTTCTCCATTGTGTAAGCGAAAAAAGGAATCGCCTGAAAAGCGTGCATTCCGATAAAACGCGCGACGCGCAAATCACCGCCTTTTGTTGACCAATTGACAAACGGCAAACCTGCGCCGCCGTCCGCTACGCCGACGCTGTGCCGAAGCATCGCCGACATTAAACCGCCCTCGACGCTTGCCAGCAGAAACAAGATTATTCCATAACGCATTCCCCAAACGATTGCTTTCGGCAAATTAATTTCGACGCGAAAATACAAAATGAGCAGGTAAATTATCAAAAAAGTATTTGCCAAAATCATCAAACCCATCGCGTAAAAGACCAAACTGTCAAAAAGCGTAGCGGTATTAAAATGCGAAATTGTACCGCGTGCCGCTTGCATAACAATCAAAATAATTTCACCGACCAGCATCGCAATCGCGCCCCTGCCGATGATATTTTTAGCCAGTTCACGTCCGCTAATAAAATATAAATAAATTGCCAGAGTCCAAAGATAAAGCGCAATCGAACTGGCAAACTTCATCGGCTTTATCCAGCGATTGACACCCGTAATCTCGGTTGAATCAAACAACGAGGCAATCATCAGGGCGACAAAAAGTAATACAAATGTAAAACCTATTACCATCAAAGGGCGCTGTTTATTAAATAATTCCTTAATCATTTTCCATCTCCTTTCGCCAAAAACAGGCGCAAAATGCTGTAAAGTAAAAAGCCGATTGGACCGAGCATAAACGTCAAAAACAAACAGGGAATCACAAACCAGTGCGAAATGTTTTTCGCCTGCGCGTCTTTTACTTCCCAAACGCCGACGAACAAATCAAACGCGAGATAATGAATCCAGCCTGCCAAAACCATCCATTCGTATGTAAAAAGTTTCATCACGCCTGCGAGTGAATTAAATCCGCCTTCGGAACTGCCGAAAAACGCAAAGATTAAAATCAGGTACGCAACCGACAAAAGAAGTGGAATCGCACCAGAAAGCACGACTTTTTTGGTAAAAACCCAACGCGGTGCAACCGCCAAAAGTATCCAGCTAATCATAGCAATCAAATTTACAATCGAAAATATCTGTTCAGCTTTCATATTTTATTTCTCCTTAAATTAACACTGTTAAGCTACAACTAAAAATTTTTAGGCTTTTGTGCCTATGATTAATGTATCAATCACGTTGTCAATAAGTTTGTCGCGCTCGACAAACGGAAAATGTTCGTGCTGGATTAAAATAGAAGTTATACCGTGAATTCCAGCCCAAAGCGTCTGGCTGATTAACTCGACATCTTTTGTTTTCAGTAAATTATCCGAAACACATTCGGCAACTACGTCGCGCATCGTGTCAAAGGCAACTCTGCCGTTCGTTTCGTCAAAGTCGCTTTCAAATTTATGCGGCAAGGGCGTGATAAAAACGATTTCGTATTGACTCGGATGTTTTAGACCAAAATAAACATACTCGCGCAAACCGCTTCGTAATTTCTCCAACGGATTATCAGATAGTTGTTGAATTGATTTGATGTTTTGAGCCAGATGTGCGAATGTTTGCTCACAGATTTGATGAAGCAAATCGCTTTTGTCTTTAAAATAAAGATAAATCGTCGTCGGCGAATACCCAATTTTATCAGCAATTTTCCGCATTGAAACACTTGCATAGCCTTCTGCAACAAAAAGCTCACGCGCTGCATCCATTATTTCCTGCCGCAGATTTTCCTTGCCGCTTTCCTGTCTATTTCTACTTGCCACAAAATTAAATTAACAGTGTTAAGCTATTTTGTCAACAGAATAAATCATTTTGCTGTTTGTGCGGATAAATCTTTTAATTTTTGGACTTGAGATACTTTTTTGGAATTGGAGTTTCCGCCGTTTCGCCTTGCCAGTAAATCGTCATCACCCACCAACGCTTGCCGTCGTTGAGCAATTGAAAACTGTTGATGCCGCGTGCAAACGGCTTTTTGTCGTCGGCTTTGTGAAACGATTGGTAAGTTGAAAAAACCTGCGCGATGTTGCCGTAAGAATCAATTCGACGCGCCATTTCGCGCTACCGGCTTGGGTTTCAGTTTGAATGACAAAACTCAACAATAAAAAATAGATTTTGACAATTTTTTAATTTATCAAAAGCTGCTTTTATTTGCGGCTTCAATTTTCTTCTTCAAAATCCCGACTGTTGAGTTCGCGCATTTTATTGCTCACCAAATCGTAAGAAAAACCGTTCCGCAAAAGATAATCGTAAAACTTTTTCGTGTCTTCGCGCGTTTCCGGCTTGCCTTTCAAACGCAGACGCTTGGCGATGGCGCGTTCGATAACTTCTGCTTCGGGCGTTTCCTCAAAAGCGTTTTCAATCGCCGCGTCAACCGTTTCCTTGTCGAGTTTTTTCATCGCCAGTTTTTGTTTCAAAACGCGCTTGCCGATTGGCTTGCCGCGCAGTTGCGAGGCGGCGAAATCCTTTGCAAACTGTCCGTCGTTGAGATAGCCGTAGCCTTCGAGTTTTTTGATAACTTCTTCGACGATTTCGGAATTCGTCCATTCCTTTTCCATCAAGCGCGTCCGCAATTCCGTCACCGAACGCGGTTTGTAACCGAGCAGATTAACGGCGCGATCAAACGTCTTGCGGCGGGCGCGACTCACATCTTTGATAACGCGCTCGCTGTCCGGCTTGATTTCCTTATACTTTTTCCACATTTGCTGAGTAAGCAATAAGCAGTTCATCACTCGACTACAAATAAAATTTTAACTTTTTAAACTTGCAAATCCAAAATCCAAAATCCAAAATCCAAAATGTGATTGACGGCATTTTAATCGTAGACAAACCAATTGGCTTAACTTCGCACGATGTCGTGGCGCGTCTTCGCCGAATCTTGAAAACCAAACGCATCGGACACACGGGAACGCTTGACCCGTTTGCGACAGGCGTGTTGGTGATGCTCGTCGGCAAAGCAACGCGCCTCGCCCAATTTCTCGATCGAGACGCGAAGGAATATGAAGCAGTTATCAGGTTCGGATTTGAAACTGACACGGGCGACGGTACGGGAAGGCGAAAAGCGAAAGGCGAAGGGCGAAAGGCGGAAGAATTAAAAATTGAAGAAATTGAAAATGTTTTGGCAAGTTTTCGCGGCGAAATCGAACAAACGCCGCCAATGTATTCGGCGAAAAAAGTTGACGGAAAGAAACTTTACGAGTTGGCGCGAAAAGGGGCTGAGATTGAGCGCAAACCTGTCAAAGTTTCGATTTATGAATTAGAAATAATTGAGCAACAGAGAACGCAGAGAAATACAGAGAAAGAAATCATAGACCAAAAACCAAAGACGGAAGACTACGCGCTTCGCGTCGCTTGTTCGGCGGGGACTTACGTCAGAACTCTGGCTGAAGACATCGGCAAAAAAATCGGCGTGGGCGCACATCTCGCACAATTGAGAAGAACAAAGGCGGGGAAATTTGATTTATCGAAAGCCGTAACAATCGAAGAATTGGAAGAAATTGTGGCGGCGGCGAAATTGAATGATATTTTGATTTCGATGAACGAAGCCGTCGCACATTTGCCGAAAATTGCTTTAAACGCCGAAGAAATTAAAAATACGCAGAACGGAAAAAGATTGAATTTTGAACGCATCGAAATTGAAAATAACCAAGCAATCAGAATGATTGACGCGGCGGAAAATTTAATTGCGATTGGTTTTTATTTAAAGCAGGAAAAATCTATCCAACCGAAACTCGTTTTGATATAAAATTGACAAAGATTTTTGCAAAGTTCGCTAGGGACGGAAAAATATATGAAAAAATCAAATTTGGCATTAGCGGTTGGCGGCGCAATCGGCGCGGTTGTCGCTTGGAAAATGTTGACGCGGGCACGTGAGGTTGTTTGGGAGGATGTTGCCGATAAAATTCATCACCGGGAAAACTCGCATTTCATTGAAGTTGACGGCGCGACGGTTCATTATCAGGAATTCGGCGACGCGGCAAATCCGACGCTGCTTTTGATTCACGGTTACACGTCTTCGACTTACGTTTGGAGAACGGTTGCGCCGCAACTTGCCGACGCGCAATTTTACGTTGTCGCGGTTGACCTGCTTGGCTTTGGTTATTCGGATAAACCCGCGTCGTTCGATTACACAATCGCTTCGCAAGCCAGAATGGTCGAACGTTTAATGAATCGTTTGGGCATCGGACGCGCAACATTTGTCGGTAGTTCTTACGGCGGCGCGGTTGCTTCGACAATTGCGCTCGATTACGCGGAGAGAGTCGAAAAACTCGTCCTCATTAGCTCGGTCTGCAACGATGAAATCAAGCAGAATCCACTTCTTCGCCTCGCTTCGATTCCGGGCATTGGCGAAGTTCTCACGCCGTTTTATCTCGATTCAAGAGCATTCTCGAAACGGCGTATGAAAGGAACTTTCGCACCTGCCAATCATAATTTAATTACCGACGAGCGCGTCGAATCGGTTACTCGTCCGCTGATGGCAAAAGACGCGCACCATTCGGTTCTCGCATCGGCGCGAAATTGGGACGCAAACCGCATCCAAACGGACGCGCATTTGATAAATCAACCGACGCTGCTCGTTTGGGGTGAACTTGACCAGGTAATTCCGATGCACAACGGAGAGCGGCTTTTCAATTCGATATTAAATTCGCGCCTCGTCATTTTGAAAGATTGCGGACATATTCCGCAAGAAGAAAAACCAGAACGCTTCGTCGAACTCGTTACAGAATTTTGCCGCGATAAAAAAGGCAAAGTTGAATTGCAGGAAAATGAACAAATTAATATGAGAACAGGAAAATGATGAGTTTATTCAACAATTTTAATCGGCTGTCTCCGACAAGAAAATCTTCTTGCGTAACTCATAAACTGACGTATAATCAATCCATATATAAGGTTATTATGCCGATTCAATCGTGATAATACACGATATTTGAGTGTTATGCCGATTCAATCCGCATAATCATTAGTTCGACAGCTTTCTGTTAAAATGACGGAACAAATTACGAAGTTTAGTTGTCTAACGTAATATCATTAATTTTGGGTTTTCCATATGAAACGCTTTACCTTTTATTTTTTAGTTTCGCTTCTTACGCACGTCATCGGCATTACCAGCGTTTTGCTTGTGAGTTTTCTATCCACCGTAATCATAATTCCTCAAAATTTACCTGAAGTAACAGAAGAATTTGAGGTAACACCGCTTGTTACTTTTGACTCAACGAAATCTGAACCGCTCAAATCACCGCCTAAATTTATGCCAACCGGACGCGGTTGCGGCAACGGTTATATGCAAGGTTACAGCACGTATAACGGACAATGGTTAAGCGAAGGAGTGCAAGTTTTTGAAACGTCCAGAAAAACTCGCACCGAACTGAACAAATGGATAGCGAAAGCAACACGCATAGTTGAGCGTGTTCAAAACCACAAAAATCGTTGGGGCGATTTAGGAGAAAGAATTGTAGTGGTAAATCCGCCGAACGAAAACGGACAGGAATCTGTCAGCGTTTATTGGTATGGTGGAGGAAATTCCGTTTCTTATATTGACGCGCCGACATTAGAATTGGCTTTAGAATTTGAGCGAACTAACGCATACGCTTATTAAAGTCTGTCTTATAATAACGGGCTGTCGAACAATTCAATAGACGTGAGGGCGAAACAGCTACTTTTATTTGACGTTTCTTCTTTCATATAAACTTGCGTGCATTCGGTTTCGCCCCACGTCATCTCAACCGTTCGACAGCTTCGATTGTTTGTTATACTTGTTTGGAGATTAAACGATGAAATTTCAAATCGAACAAGCCGTCGAAATTTTGCGTCAAACGCCCGAAGCCTTAAATTCATTACTCGGAAATCTTTCCGATGATTGGACAGAAAAAGAAGATTCGGAAAATTGGAATCCGTTTGACATCGTTGGGCATTTTATACACGGCGAGGAAACAGACTGGATTCCGCGAGCCGAAATGATTCTCGCGCAGGGCGAAAATCGGACATTCCCGCCGTTTGACCGCTTCGCGCAATTTGAAAAATCGGAGGGAAAATCTTTGAGCCAGTTGCTTGAAACCTTTGCTGGGTTAAGAAAGGAAAATCTTGAAAAACTTCAACAGATGAGCCTCACCGACGAACAATTAAAACTAAAAGGAATTCATCCCGAATTAGGCGAGGTAAATCTCGAACAACTTCTCTCAACTTGGGTTGTTCACGATTTAACTCACATCAGGCAAATCGTCATCGTTCTGGCGAAAAAGTATTCCGAAAACGTCGGTGTTTGGAAAGAATATTTATCCATTTTGCAGTAAATAGGGATTACATTTGAAATGCGTATCAGATTTGGGAAGTCATTACTGACAGTGCGCTGTCGAACAATTCAATGGACGTGAGGCAAAAACAGCTACTCTTTAAAAACTTGCCTCTTTAACTCGGAGTTGTCTGTGGCTGGTTTTTGCCCACGTCATCTCAGCCGTTAGACGAAAATTATCAAAAATACCGGTAATGCCCGATGATTTTCCAGTCGAACACTTTATCTTCCGCCTGCGTTCCGCCGCCAATGTTGTGAATGATTAAATATCGCTTGGTCGTTTCGTTGTAAATATTTGAAACCAACCCAATGTGTGTTAAACCTTTGCCGTCCAAATCCCACGCGACGACATCGCCCGGGTTGTAATCTTCGCCTCGGTTGGTGATTGCCAGAGATTTTCCGCGTCTGGTGAAAAATGTTTGCAGATTCGGCACGCGCCGGTGGTCAATGTTTGAGTCGGACGATTTTAAGCCCCATTTATTCGGATAGAGGGAAAAATTCTTCGCCATATCTTCGTGAACTTCCTTTTGCAAATCAATGCCCGTTTTTCTAAATGCGCGAATCACGACATCCGTGCAAACGCCTTTTTCAATCGGAACGTCGCCGTTTGGATACGGAATAACGACATACGCCGGGTCATAGCTCTTAGTCAAATTCGTTTGCTCAACCGCACTTTCGAGCAATTTTTTGATTTCAACGGAAGCGATGTCAGTTTGCTTAGTTTTCTGGGGAGCGGAGGAAAAAAGCGTTTCCTTAGTTTGCGCTATTGATTGGAGATTTGTTTGACAAGCCAAAACCAATATGAGAAGCAGCGGAAAAAAGCGAATAATTTTTTTACAGATGCCATCTTTATTTTCCTCACAAACGGATTTTAATAGATGCTTTGATGTTTTGAATACAAAAAAAGGATGAAGAATCTTTCAAAACTTCACCCTTTCGTCGCCTGCATTTTTCCTTCAAATACTACGGCGCGTCGTAAGCGGGCGCGGATAAATCTCCGTTAGCTCCGAATTGAACGCTGCCGTTTGCGCCGTTGCTGCTGTTTATGTAATACCAAGTTCCATTTGAAGGACGGAAAACGGCAATGTCGCTGCGTCCGTCCCCGTCATAATCGCCAACTGAAGCAACGTCGCCGCTTGTGCCGAATGGCGTTGATTGAACCGTGCTGTTTGTGCTTCGCAAAATAAACCAAGCACCTGCGCTCGGACGATAAACGGCTTGGTCGGTTTTGCCGTCGCCGTCGAAATCGCCTTGCGCCGGAACATCGCTGTTTACGCCGAATTGAACGCCGGCAAATCCGCTAATGCTGCCTAAGCGATACCAAGTTCCATTTGAAGGACGGAAAACGCTGATGTCGTATTTGCCGTCGCCGTCAAAATCGCCCGGTGTCGGAACATCGCCGTTTGTTCCAAATTGCACAGCGAAAAACGAGTTATCAATGCTGTTTAAGCGATACCAAGTTCCGTTCGACGGACGGAAAACGACTAAATCCGCTTTTGCATCGCCGTCATAATCGCCGGCGGCAGGAACATCACCGTTTGCGCCGAACTGCACGCCTGTAAAAGTGTTGTTGCTGCTGTTTAAGCGATACCAACTTCCGTTCGAAGGACGAAATACGCCGATGTCGGTAATGTTGTCGCCGTCAAAATCTTCAGGCGTTGGAATGTCGCCGTTTTGTCCAAATTGCACGGCGCGAAACGCACTGTTGGAACTATTCAAAATATACCAAGTTCCATTTGAAGGGCGAAAAACGCTGATGTCGGTTTTGAAATCGCCGTCGAAATCGGCATTGGCTTCGGCGCGGGTGATTTTTTCAACCGTTCCGCTAAACAGCCCGACAACGTAAAGTTCACCGTCTTCATCTTCGCCGAACGAAGAAATGTTGCGCGTTGTATCTTGCAGCAGAATTTGCTGATTATTAAACCACATTAGAATTTCGCCTGTGCAAAAATCGCCGTAAACGTATGCGCCGTTTGGCAGCGTCGCTTGCGTTCCGCGATAAACATAACCGCCCGTCACCGAACAGCGCGGGCTGTTGGCGTTAAAGTATTCAAAAACCGGTGGAATATGACCGGCAGGCGGAGTGCAA
>MWYZ01000103.1 GCA_002050365.1 Acidobacteria bacterium 28-1 | reverse complement strand
ACATCTTCTCGAATTATTTATTTCAAAGTTAGATTTAGACTCTACTTTAATAAAAAATCACGAGCAATATGAAAACTTGCGGAATTACGCGGTCATTTCAACGTAATTCTGTCCGAACCATTGTTTAGAACAACTGCGAATTTTTCCGCAAAAATTACTTGTAAAAATGAACTTACCCAAAAAAGCAATTTTAGTTCTTGAAGACGGGCGCGCGTTTCGCGGCGAATCGTTCGGCGCAGACGGCGAGAGTTTCGGCGAGATGGTTTTTAATACTTCAATGTCAGGCTATCAGGAAATTTTGACTGACCCGAGTTACGCCGGACAAATCGTTTGTATGACGTATCCGCTCATCGGAAATTACGGCGTGAACGAGGAAGATAGCGAATCGCGGAGACCTTGGGTTGAAGGTTTTGTCGTGCGCGAAGCGAGCCGCATTGCATCGAATTGGCGTTCGACGGAAACTTTGGATTCGTATTTAAAACGCTACAAAATAGTTGGCATCGAGCGCATTGACACTCGCGCTCTCGTCCGCCACATACGCAGCAAAGGCGCGATGCGAGCCGCAATTTCTTCAATAGATTTGAACGAAAAAAGTCTTTTGGAACGAGTTTTGAATTCGCCCGAAATGCAAAACCGCGAACTTGCCAGCGCAGTTACGACCGACGAATCTTTTGAATACGAATCAAAGGGCGACGAAAAATTTCACGTCGTTTGTTTTGACTTCGGCGTGAAGACAAATTCTTTGCGCGAGTTCGCCGGTTTAAATTGTCGCCTGACGGTTGTTCCAAGCGACACTTCCGCCGAAGCGGTTTTGAAAATGAAGCCGGACGGAATTTTTTTATCAAACGGTCCGGGCGACCCGTCGGCAATGAAAACGGTTGTCGAAGAAATTAAACGATTAGCCGAATCGAACGTGCCGATGTTCGGCATCTGCTTAGGACATCAAGTTTTGGCGCAGAGCTTCGGCGGCGAAACTTATAAATTATTGTTCGGACATCGCGGCGGCAATCAGCCGATAAAAGATTTGGCGAGCGGCAAAATTGAAATTGCCGCGCACAATCACGGTTTTGCGGTTGACGCAAAATCTCTGCCCGCTGAAATTGAAATAACTCACGTTAATCTCAATGACGAAACGGTTGCCGGCATCAAACACAAAACTTTGCCGATTTTCTCCGTCCAATATCACCCCGAATCTGCGCCCGGTCCGCACGATTCCGAATATCTTTTCCAAAGATTCATCGAATTGATGGAAGAAAACCGACAATAACTATCTCACAAAATTAAAAAGGCTAGTATTTTCCTCGTATTTGAAGGGTTTGATTTGAATGTTTGCCGCAAAACAGTAATAATAACCCTTTTTGAAAAACGTCATATTTTATTAACAAAACAGAGAGGGATATAAAACTGTGGAACTTTGGTTAGTTTTTATAATCAGCGGTTTGGCAATCGGTTTTGCGCTTTTCCTAGCACAGAACGTATTAAAGCGCAGCACCGGCACGCCGCAAATGCAAAATATTTCAGACGCGATTAAAGAAGGTGCGGAAGCATTTCTTGCGCGTCAAAACAAAACTATTGCGGGTTTGGCGGTTGCGCTCGCCGCTTTGCTTTTTATTCTTTACGCTTTTCTTCGCCAGCCGAGCGAGGGCGACCCGAAGGAAATTAGCGTTTACGGTTTAGCCGTCTGGACGGTGATTTCGTTCTCGCTCGGCGCGGCATCGTCGGTCATCGCGGGTTATATCGGAATGTGGGTGGCGATTCGCACTAACATTCGCACAGCGACGGCGGCGGTCACGAGTTTGAACGGCGCGTTGCAAACTGCTCTGCGCGGCGGCGCGGTCGCCGGATTTTTCGTCGTAACTCTGAGTTTGCTCGGCATCGCCGTTTTATTTACGCTCGTGCGAAACGTGAGCGGCATCACCGACATCTCAAAAATTCCGATTCTGATTGCCGGTTTCGGTTTCGGCGCATCGTTCGTCGCGCTGTTTGCCCAACTCGGCGGGGGAATTTACACGAAAGCGGCCGACGTTGGCGCAGACCTTGTGGGAAAAGTTGAAGCGGGAATTCCCGAAGACGACCCGCGCAATCCGGCGGTTATCGCGGATTTGGTCGGCGATAACGTCGGCGATTGTGCCGGACGCGGCGCGGATTTGTTCGAGTCTATTTCGGCTGAAAACATCGGCGCGTTAATCTTAGCGGCAGCACTTTTCGCCAGCAATACGCAACTTTTTGGCGCGGAAAATCAAATCAGCGTCATTATGTTTCCGCTCGTCGTGACGGCATTCGGCATCCTTGCTTCGATGGTCGGCGTGATGGTTGTGCGAACTTCAGAGACGACAAAAAATCCAATGAACGCGCTGAACTTCGGCTTTTACGTAACGGCACTGTTTGCGGCAATCGGTTTCGGCATCGCTTGTTACTGGCTGCTTAATCCGGCGGGCGCACCGACCGCCTGGTGGAAATTTTTCATTTGCGGTGTTATCGGTATCGCCACTTCAATCGCGTTTTTGTTTATCACGCAGTATTACACCGAATCAAATTTTCGCCCCGTGCAATCCATCGCCAATTCTTCGTTAACCGGTCCCGCAACCAATGTTATTAGCGGCATCGCCGTCGGTTTGGAATGCGTCGCGCTGCCGGTAATTGCGATTTCCATTGCGATTATTTCCACTTATGCCATCGGCGAAACCACCGGCTTGGCAAACGCCGGACTGTTCGGAACTGCCGTTGCCACAATGGGAATGCTCGGAACTGCCGGATACGTTTTGGCGATGGACAATTTCGGTCCGATTACTGACAACGCGGGCGGCATCGTCGAAATGTCCGACCAGCCGGACGAAGTGCGTAATAAAACCGACCGACTCGATTCGGTCGGCAACACGACAAAGGCTTTGACGAAAGGTTATGCCGTCGGTTCCGCCGCGCTCGCTGCATTTCTGCTGTTCTCGGCGTATATCACGGAAGTCGGTCATTACGGTTTGCGGCTCGACGCGATTAATATGGCGAAACCGGCGGTTTTCGTCGGCGGTCTGATTGGCGCGATGCTCGTATTTTTGTTTGCGTCCTTAGCGATTCGCGCCGTCGGCAAGGCCGCGCAAGTCGTCATCGAAGACGTGCGCGACCAATTCCGCAACGACCCGGGAATTTTAGCAGGAACTTCGCGTCCGAATTACGGGCGCACGGTTGACATCGTGACTAAATCCGCATTGCAGCAGATGATTCTGCCCGGCGTTTTAGCGGTCGGCGTGCCGATTGCCGTCGGCTTGATTTTTCGCTATTTATTTTATTTGCAAGTTCCAGCTGGTTTTAGAATTGAAAATCTGAAAACGCTTCCGCTAGGTTCTCCGATTCTAAGTTTGGCGACCGGCGCGGAAGTGGTTGCGGGAATGCTGATGGTCGGAACTATTGCCGGAATTTTGATGGCTTTATTTCTCAATAATGCGGGCGGTGCGTGGGACAACGCCAAAAAATTCATTGAGTCCGGCGATTTCAAAGACCCGGACGGCATGGTTCACCGCAAAAAATCGGAAGCGCACAAAGCGGCGGTCGTCGGCGATACGGTTGGCGACCCGTTCAAAGACACAGCCGGTCCGAGCCTTCACGTTTTAATCAAACTGCTAGCGACGATTACGCTCGTACTCGCGCCGTTCTTTATCTAAAAGGCAGAAGCCCAAGCGCCAGCAACGGCGCATTTATTGGAGAAAAACCACCGGTAGACACGGATAAGAAGTGAATTTATCCGTGTCTACCGGTGGTTTTTTGATATACGAAACTGAGAAAATTTGCCAGACTCGAAAAATCTTTGCTGACGGAAATTTTTTCGGTTTTCTACTTAAAACCTTCACTGAAACCACCGCGCAAACTTTTCCGTAACTCGTTGCTTTTTCCGATTAAATCGTTTAATTTTAACAATAACTTTTACAATCCGAAATCGAATCTAAAACAAGAAAAATACACGATGTCTAAAACGTCTCTGCCATTCTTGCCGAATCTGAAAATCGTCTTGCTCGGCACATTTCTATTCGCGTCTTTCTTTTCATTAAACGCGCAAACGCCAACGCCGACACCGGAACAACAAATGCCGCGCACGCTGGTCGTTACGCCGTCGCCTACTCCACAATTTGCGCCGTTGCCGCAAACTTCGCCGATACCGCAAGCGTTGCCGAATCCGAATCAAAAAAACAATCCGCTGGCAATTTTTCAATATCGCCAAATCGGACCGTTCCGCGGCGGGCGCGTCAGCACGGTTGCCGGCGTTGCCTCGCAGCCGAATGTTTATTATTTTGGAGCGACGGGCGGCGGCGTTTGGAAAACGACTGATGGCGGCACGAATTGGTTTCCCGTTTCCGACGAATTTTTCCGCACTGGAACGGTCGGCGCAATCGGCATCGCGGAATCCGACCCGAACGTTTTATACGTTGGAATGGGTGAAGAAGCCGTGCGCGGAAATGTTTCCCACGGTGACGGCGTTTATAAATCGAATGACGCGGGAAAAACCTGGAAGTTTGTCGGCTTGGGCGACACCCGCCAAATCGGGCGCGTCCGCGTTCACCCGAAAAATCCAGATATCGTCTACGTCGCTGCGCTCGGACATCTCTGGGCAAACAATCAGGAACGGGGAGTTTTTCGCACGAAAGACGGCGGCAAGACTTGGCAGAAAATTCTTTTCCGCGACGATAAAACCGGCGCGATTGATTTGATTTTAGACCCGTCGAATCCGAACACGATTTACGCCGGATTTTGGCAGATTAAAAGGACGCCCTGGAGTTTGGAAAGTGGCGGTGCGGGCAGTTCAATGTATAAATCGACGGATGGCGGCGATTCCTGGACGGAAATCAAATCGAATAAAGGATTGCCGTCGGGCGTGTGGGGCAAAATCGGCATCACCGTTTCGCCCGTCAACCCAAACAGAATTTGGGCGATAATTGAAGCGAAAGAAGGCGGGCTTTATCGTTCGGACGACGGCGGCGAAAACTGGACGCGCACCTCCGACAGTCCGCAAATTCGTCAGCGACCTTGGTATTACACGCGCGTTTATGCCGATTCGCAAAACGCCGACACGGTTTATGTTTTGAACGTCGGCGTTCACAAATCAAGCGACGGCGGCAAAACTTTTACGACCGTTGGAACGCCGCATTCCGATAATCACGATTTGTGGATTGCGCCCGAAAATAATCAACGAATGATTGAAAGCAACGACGGCGGCGCGAATGTTTCAGTTGACGGCGGCAAAAATTGGACGGAGCAGGACCAGGCAACGGCGCAGTTTTACCGCGTCGCGCTCGACCAGGATTTTCCTTACAATATCTACGGCGCCCAACAGGACAATTCGACCGTGAAAATTCCTTCGCGCACGGCTGATTCTAATATCAACGAAACGCATTGGTATGACGTAGGCGGCGGCGAATCGGGCTGGATTGCGCCGCACCCGGAAAATTCCGACATTATTTTCGCAGGCAGTTATGACGGTCTTCTGACGCGCTACGACCATCGAACGAAGCAACAGCGCGATGTTAACGTTTATCCCGACAACACGATGGGCGCGGGCGCAGAAGCGGCAAAATATCGCTTTCAATGGAATTTCCCGATTTTGTTTTCGCCGCACAAAACCGACGGCAAATTTCCGCTTTACGCGGCGGGAAACATCTTGTTTCGCTCGATGGACGAAGGACAATCCTGGCAAGCAATCAGCCCTGATTTAACGCGCAACGACAAATCAAAACAAGGTACGTCGGGCGGACCCGTCACGCAGGATAACACGAGCATCGAATACTACTGCACGATTTTCACCGTCGCCGAATCACCTGTCACGCAAGGCGTAATCTGGGCTGGCTCTGATGATGGTTTAGTTCACATAACGCGTGACGGCGGGAAAAATTGGGATAATGTCACGCCGAAGGGAATGCCCGAATGGATTCAGATTAACGCGATTGACGCATCGCCGTTTGACGCCGGCACGGCTTACGTTGCCGCGACCGCTTACAAAACCGACGACTACCGACCTTACCTTTTTAAAACAACAGATTACGGCAAGACTTGGAAAAAAATCGTCAACGGAATTGCGAACGACGCTTTCACGCGCGTCGTCCGCGAAGACCCGAATCGTCGCGGATTTTTATATGCCGGAACGGAAACGGGAATGTATTATTCGGCGAACGACGGCAACACTTGGCAATCACTCAGATTGAATTTGCCCGTCGTGCCGATAACCGATTTGGCAATTCACAAACGTGAAGCCGATTTGGTCGTCGCCACGCAGGGACGCTCGTTTTACGTTTTGGACAATCTGCCGCTGCTTTATCAAATGGCGGATATGCAGCGAGCCGATGCTTTTTTGTTCAAACCCGAAGACGCTTATCGAACGCCCGGCGGTGGCGGATTTAACTTTACCGCGACAGCCGCTTTCGGTGCTAATCCGCCGAACGGCGCGGTCGTGCATTATTATCTGAAATCAAAACCAAAGGAAATCACGCTTGAATTTCTTGATTCGTCCGGAGAACTTGTTCGCAAATTCACGGGTAAGCCGCCGGTTGAAGGCGCACCGATAGCGCCGACAGCGCCGCCGCAATCGCCGTTTGGCGGAGGCGCGGGTGAACCGCCATTGCCGATTGAAGTTGGTTTAAATCGTTTCGTCTGGAATTATCGTCTGCCGAACGCGACTACGCTGCCCGGATTGATCCTCTGGGGCGGAAGCCTTGCGGGACCAAAGGTCGTGCCGGGAAATTATCAAGTTCGTTTCTCGGTTGACGGCAAAGTCGTTTCAACTGAAAATTTTATGGTTAAAGCCGACCCGCGACTTGCAACGGCGCCAGCCGATTTTCAAAAGCAATTCGATTTCCTCTCAAACACGCGCGACAAATTGACCGCTACGCACGAAGCGGTTTTAGAAATCCGCGATGTTCGCAAACAGTTTGAAGATTTGTCCGCCCGGATGAAGCCGGAGCAGAAAGATTTGAAAGATAAAGCCGCCGACATCGTAAGAAAATTAACGGCGGTCGAAGAAGAATTGATGCAGACGAAAATCAAATCATCGCAGGATGCTTTGAATTATCCGATTAAATTAAATAACAAACTTGCAGCTTTGGCTTCGTCGGTTGACAGCGCGGATTACGCGCCGACAGCGCAAAGTTACGAAGTTTATAACGATTTGACCGGAAGGATTGACGCGCAACTGGCGATTTTAGCCAGAATCAAAACGGAAGACATTACCGCTTTTAATCGACTGTTTGCCGAGAAGAATTTGCCAGTGATTGTTACGAAAAGCAAGTAATTGATTGGGAGCGCAGGCATCCTGCCTGCAATGAGCGTCGTTTCGACGCGAAAGTTTCCGTTGCCGATTAGTGCGATTATTTTCAACGAAAGTTTTCGCGCGTTCGCGCTCATTGCAGGCAGGATGCCCGCGCTCCCAGCCAAAACGCGTCTTGCTTTAATAGATTGAAATGAAAAAATTATGAAAAACAAAAATATCTTCGTCGCGCTTTTAATCGCGCTCGCTTTAATTGTCGGCGCACAGGCGCAGGACTCCAAAAAGCTGACGCTCGATTTGTTTCTTGATTGGGAATATGCACTCAATCCGCAAATCTCGCCCGACGGTTCGCAAATCATTTACACCAGACGCTGGACTGATAAAGTCAATGATAAATACGAAAACGACGTCTGGATTATGAACGCCGACGGCACGCGCAACCGTTTTCTTTTGAAGGGAGCATCGCCGGCGTGGTCGCCTGACGGAAAGCGCGTCGCTTATGTCGCGCCCGGTCAGCCAACGGGAACACAGATTTTCGTCAAATGGCTGGACGCGGCGGACGCCGGAACGCAAGTTACCAGATTCGAACGCGCTCCGACAAATCTGCAATGGTCGCCCGACGGAAAATCTATCGCCTTTAATATGCTCGTGCCGGCAAAGGCTAATTTAAAAGTCAATGTTCCTAATAAACCGGAAGGCGCGAAATGGATTGAGCCGCCGCGCGTTGTTGACCGCTTAAATTATCGCTCGGACGCTTCCGGTTATCGTCCCGAAGGCTTTATGCACATCTTCGTGGTCGGCGATACGGGTTCCACGCCGCGTCAATTAACCGACGGCGATTACAACCACGATGCGCCCGAATGGATGCCCGATTCAAACACGATTATTTTCAGCGCAACTCGCAAACCCGATGCCGAATATGTTCGCTTCGGTTCGGAAATTTATTCGCTCAACATTAAATCGAATCAAATAAAACCTCTGACCGACCGCGACGGAACTGACAGCGAGCCGACCGTTTCGCCCGACGGAAAACTGATTGCGTATGTCGGTTCCGACCGCAACGACGACACTTACAACATCCAAAAACTTTATGTGATGAACAGCGACGGGCTGAATAAGCGCGTCTTGTCGGAAAATTTTGACCGTTCGCCGTTCGGTTTAATGTGGAGCGAAACAGGAGACGGCGTTTATTTTGCCACCGAAGATAAGGGAACGAACAATCTTTATTTCGTCCCGACCAAAGGCGGCGCGCCGCGTCAAATCACGACGGGCAATCATCAATTTTTGCCGTCGAGTATGAGTAGAAACGGCACGGTCGCCGGAGTTTTGTCGGACACTACGCAGACGGGCGACATCGCTTCGGTCAACGTCAAAGGGAACAAACCCGCCCCGCGCAAATTAACCGATGTCAACGGCGATTTGATGGAAAATCGAAGGCTTGGCGCGGTCGAAGAAATCTGGTATGACTCGGTTGGCGGAATGAAAGTTCAAGGCTGGATTGTCAAACCGCCCGATTTTAATCCGTCGAAAAAATATCCGCTGATTTTATATATTCACGGCGGACCGCACGCGATGTATGGAATCGGTTTTAATTTCGAATTTCAAAATCACGCGGCGGAAAATTACGTCGTGCTTTACACAAATCCGCGCGGCTCTTCCGGTTACGGCAAACAGTTCGGCAACGCTATCAACAATAATTATCCGGGCGAAGATTACGAGGATTTAATGCGCGGCGTGGACGAAACGATTAAGCGCGGCTATATTGAGGAGAAAAATCTATTCGTTACCGGCGGCTCCGGCGGCGGCGTTTTGACAGCTTGGATTGTCGGACACACCGACCGTTTTGCGGCGGCGGTTTCGATGAAACCGGTCATCAATTGGTATTCGTTCGTCGGCACGACCGACGGCGCGGATTGGTATTATAATTTCAAAAAACTGCCGTGGGAAGACTCCAGCGAACATATCAGACGTTCGCCGATAACTTACGTCGGCAACGTCAAAACGCCGACGATGCTTCTTACCGGCGATTTGGATTTGCGAACGCCGATGGAGCAAACCGAACAGTTTTACCGGGCGTTGAAGCTGCGGAAAGTTCCGACGGCGATGGTTCGTCTGAACGACGAATATCACGGCTTTAACGCGCTCGGGCTTCGTCATCCGTCAAACCGGCTCTACCAAATTCAATATCTGCGGGCGTGGTTTGAGAAATTTAAACGATAAATAAGTGAAGGAGAAATCGAAAATGAAAAACTTAATTGCTATTAAAAATTTAATTGTTTTGGTGTTGTTCATTTTATCTTTTGCGTTCGCGTCAAACGCACAAAATGCTTGGACACCGGAAATGCAGGTGAAAATGAAAGCCGTCGGTGCGCCGCAAGTCTCGCCGGACGGCAAGCGCGTCGCTTACACAATTAGCGAAGCTGTGATGACCGCCGACAAATCAGAGTTTGTAACACAGATTTATTTGGCGAACACCGACGGCACAAGCGCGTTTCAAATCACATACGGCGAGAAATCTTCGACGAATCCGAAATGGTCGCCCGACGGCAACTGGCTGGCTTTCACGTCGAACCGCAAAGACAACAAAAATAATCTTTATCTGCTGCGCTTAAACGGCGGCGAAG
Source organism: Acidobacteria bacterium 28-1 (assembly GCA_002050365.1). Lineage (GTDB taxonomy): Bacteria > Acidobacteriota > Blastocatellia > Pyrinomonadales > Pyrinomonadaceae. The sequence goes on along the minus strand of MWYZ01000103.1, from coordinate 8,074 downwards.
CCGAACCGCTAACAGATGTTAAAACCGGTGTTTCAAATTTCGACTGGTCGCCGGACGGTCACTCGATTGCTTACACGATAACCGATAAGAAAACCGAAGATGAAGAGAAAAACGACAAAAGTAAAAATGATTTCAGGTGGGTTGACGAAAATCAAAAAATGTCACGGCTTTACGTTGTTTCGGTGATGAAAGACACGAACGGCAACCGCGAACCGCGGCAGTTGACGACGGAAAATTATAATGTCGGCGGCGATTTTGATTGGTCGCCTGATGGACGCTCTATTGTTTTCAGTCATTCGCGCTCGCCGGTCGCCAACGATTGGACGACTTCTGATGTTTCGATCGTTGAAGTTTCAAGCGGAAAAGTTACGCCTTTCGTCAAAACCGCCGCCGCCGAAAACAGCCCGCGCTTTTCGCCCGACGGAAAATCAATCGCCGTCACGGTCAGCGACATTCCGGCGCGTTGGGCGACCAATAACTTGATACATATTTTTCCCGCAAGCGGCGGCGCACCGAAAGTTCTCGCAACGTCCTTCGATGGTCAACCAAGTGTTGCGGGCTGGTCTCCGGACGGAAAACGCATTTATTTCACCGAAGCGAAAGGAACGGGAACGCGCATTTATACGGTTGATGTCGCGGCAAATAAAATTATCAATGTCAATGAAACCGATGAAGTTTTGACCGCCGTTAGCCTGAATCGAACAGGAATGATGCTCGGTTTCATCAAACAAAATCCCGAAACGCCGCCCGAAGCGTATGTTTCGAAAGTTGATAAATTCGCGCCCGTCCAAATCAGCCGCGCCAACAGCGACGTGCCGAAAATGCCAATCGGCAAAACCGAAGTTATCCGTTGGAAAAGCAAAGACGGCAAGGAAATCGAAGGTCTTTTAACTTATCCGGTACGCTATCACGCCGGACAAAAAGTTCCGTTCATTCTTAATATTCACGGTGGACCGACTGGAGTTTTCCAACAAACTTTCATTGGCGGACGCGGCGTTTACCCGATTGCAACTTTCGCCGCTCGCGGTTACGCGATTTTGCGTCCGAATCCGCGTGGTTCTTCCGGTTACGGAAAAGATTTTCGATATGCCAACGAGAAAGATTGGGGCGGCGCAGATTATCAGGATTTGATGAGCGGTGTTGATAAAGTTATCGAAATGGGCGTTGCCGACCCGAATCGTCTGGGCGTGATGGGCTGGAGCTACGGCGGTTTTATGACTTCGTGGATTGTAACGCAAACAGGACGCTTCAAAGCCGCGTCCGCCGGCGCGCCGGTGACAAACTTGATGAGTTTTAACGGCACGGCTGATATTCCGTCGTTCGTTCCCGATTATTTCGGCGGGCAGGCGTGGGAAAATATTGAAATTTATCAAAAACATTCGCCGATGTTCAACGTCAAAGGCGTAACTACTCCGACGCTAATTCAGCACGGCGATGCCGACGTGCGCGTTCCGATATCGCAAGGCTATGAATTTTACAACGCCTTAAAAGCGCAGGGCGTTCCCGTGCGAATGATTGTTCTGCCGCGCCAGCCGCACGGTCCGAACGAGCCGAAAATGCAGATTGCCGCGATGCAGGCAAATCTCGATTGGTTCGAGAAATATCTCGGCATGAGTTCGGCGCGGAAATAATGGGAAGAAAATTAGCCACGAATAACACGAATAACACGAAAATGAATAAAATTTAATTCGTGTTACTCGTGGCTAATTTAATTTTTTTGTGATGGAATTTTCTTATGAAAACAATCAAAGTCAAATCAAACAGGCGCGAAGAACTAATTGAAATCACCTCCGAAGTTGAAAACTTCCTGCGCGAATCTGAAACAAAAGAAGGCGTGTGCGTTCTGTTCACGCAGCACACGACTTGCGGTTTGACGATAAACGAAAACGCTGACCCGGATGTGAAAAGCGATATGCTACTTTTTTTGAAAAAAACGATTCCGCAGTTTTACGATGGCTTCCGGCACTTTGAACATAACTCCGACGCCCACATCAAATCTTCTCTCGTCGGCACAAGCGTTACCGTTCCGTTTGAAAACGGCAAACTGCTTTTGGGTCGTTGGCAGGGAATTTACCTGTGCGAATTTGACGGCGCACGCGAGAGAAAAGTTTTGATGATTTTAAGGTGATTTCATTGTAGAAGCACATAAAAGAAAAAGAGTTTTAGCCGCAAATTATGCAATAACACGAATTAAGAAAATTAATGAAAATTATTGTTATCGGCAGCGATTCCGCGGCAATCACGCCACAGACGACTGCCTGGCTCATACAAATTAATTATAACAGTTGTCAGCATTTTAGCGATCACAGGCAACTCTGCAGGATAGAAGGTTTATTTTCCAATCGAATAATTTTTGCTTTTTATGCAAAAAGGAGGAAACTTTTCGGGAACGACGCCGATAATATAAACATAACTTAAATAAAGGAGAATTTTGAAAATGGGATTAGAAGCCGTTAACAATCAACCGGTCAGCCGAGTTTCCGAAAATAACAATGCCCCGGAACCCGCTCTAACGCCAAAAGCGGAAGTTACGGGACAAACCGAATCAGATGCCGGAAAAGCCAGCAAAGTCGGCGAATTACAAAATCAAGCCAGTCAACTAAAATTCAACATAGTAAATCGTCCCATAGACCCACCTCCGCCCAAAGATTTTAGCAAAGAAGCGACCGTAACCAAGGTTGGCAATCAAATCGTGATTGATGCCGGAGTGGGCGACGATAAAATCGCAATCACGCAAAACGCCAAAACTGGTGAAGTCACGGTCAACGTGAACGGCGCGAGCAAGACGTTTTCCAAAGCCGAGAGCGAAAATCTCGTTGTCAAAGCCGGCGACGGCAACGACACAATTAATGTCGGCAAAGGCGTTACGGTCAAATTGCGACTCGAAGGCGAAAAAGGTAATGATACGATCGCAGTTGATAAAGACGTCATAGCCAGACAGTTTATTTCGGGAGGCGATGGCGGCGATACGCTGACCGGCGGCGCAGGCGCTGACAAAATTGAAGCGGGCGCGGGCGACGATACGGTTGACGGCGGTTTGGGCGACGATTACATCAACGGCTCGAAAGGCAAAGACACGCTCAAAGGCGGAATCGGGAATGATGTGATTTACGGCGGCGACGACAACGATTCAATTGACGGCGGCGACGGCAACGATTATCTCGAAGGCAGTAAAGGCAACGACACAATCGCAGGCGGCAAAGGAACTGATGTACTTTCGGGTGGAATCGGTGACGATACTTTACGCGGCGGTGACGGCGACGATGTGCTTTACGCCGGACAAGGCAAAGACCAGCTTTTCGGCGACAAAGGTAACAACACAATTTACAGTCAGAAAGACGATCAGATTGAGCCGGGCAGAAGCGATGCCGAACAAGACAAAAAAGGCATTAACAATAAAGTCGTCACGGTTGAACTTAAAGGCAATCCGGCCGGTACAGGCGTTGTCATAAACGGCTCGGACGAATTTAAAGAACGAGTCGAAGCCGATTTAGAAATGCTGCGCTCGTCGCCTAAAGGACGAGCGATGTTGCAATCGTTTGACGACGCGAACGCCGCGACAACCCAAAAAGACTCGAGCGGTAAAGTTATCAAAAAAGGCGTAACCGTAACGATTACGGAAGAAACAAATCCGCTCAACATGCGTGCGACATTTGACACGCCGGGTGTTGATCCGACGCTGCAACCTGCTTACGACGCGAAAGGCAATGTCACTGGCTATACCAAAGGCACGCCGGGCAGCTCGACTATTTATTACAGCCCGGATATTATGCTCAAAGTGAAAGGCGCGGATAATTCGGTGGTTGATTTTCTGCCGTCCGTTTCGCTGTTCCACGAAATGGCGCACGCTTATGATTTCACGCACGGAACATTGCGCGGCGATGTTTATGCTGGCAAGGACGCAATTGACGCCAATGTTAGTGAAGCGGAAAGAGTGGCAACCGGGCTGGAAATGGATCACGATGCCAACCCGAAAACCGATGAAAAGCTCGACAGCGTCAATCACTCGAACGATCTGACGGAAAACGCTTTGCGCGCGGAAATGAACCGAGATAAACGTGAGCATTATGGTTTCAAACAGCCGTTTCAAATAATCAGAGACTGATTGGTCTTTTCGCTGGTTTAATTGCATCAAAAGGTTTTTGACGGCAATATAATTAGCAAGAGCTTAAACGACGGATTAGGTAATTTTATGAAAATTGGTTTAGTTTTTCTGCTCTTAATAACTTCTCTCGTCTCGGATTGTCGAAAACAATCGCGCGCCGAGCTGAAGCAAGAGAACAGCAACCGAGTAGCGGAAATGCAAGAAGTTTATTCAACGAAAAGACAATTTGGCGATTTAGAAGTTTTTTTTAAAGCTAAAATTATTCCAAAAGGGGTGCGCGACGGCATCAATTACGCGAACGATAACGTTTACATTGATTACGAAATCAAAAATTCCGGCGGCCGCAGTTTTGTAGTTTTTAATCGCGGACATCTCGGTTTTGACGAAACGAGCAATGCGGTTTACGTCGAACCGCAACCAGACGGCAGCGTAGAAATAAGTCAAAAAGCGTTTGTCGAACCAAAAAATAAACGCTGTCCGCTGCGGCTAATTCCAATCGTCCCGCGTGGTTCCCTGCTCAAAGCCAAACAAACAATCGCCGAGCAATTGAATTTTGAGTTGCCATTAAAATTAAGAACTCCTTATGCCGATTGCTCACCGCAGCTGGAGATGCCTACAACGGTAACTCAAACAAAATTTTGTCTTGGGGTTGCCGAGATTGATGTGAAACAAGTGCAGCTTGACGCCGATGGTTTAGTGCAAAGTTCGAGCCTTTTCAGCAAACAAAATTTATTATGCACCGACGTGATTAAATTGAAGTAACTCTAAATTTAGCTTATGGTAAATTGAGAAAATTCTTGATTGGTTATGTCGTTTCCCCGCTTGTGTTAACTTGTGTAATTCGTGGCTAATTTCTTTTACGCGGGAAAACCAAAATCGCGTCGCTCACTTTCCTTTCGCCCTCTTTGTCGGAAGGATTGTTGACGACTTTGCCGCCCGCGAACATCGTCGTTGAACCGCCGCCGTCAAGATTCATCGCGTCGGTCGCGCCGAATTCGAGAAGTATTTCCGCCAAATTCTGCAAGCCGATGCCGCCGCTTTCCTCGCTTCTCCCGTCAACCGTTACCATCAGAAACTTGCCGTCCTTTAATTTCGCCACCGCCGTACGCGGGTGTTTGGTTTCGACAAATGCCTTGCTCGATTTTTCCTGCTGCCAGGTAATTTCGGTTTTGCCGTTTCGGATTAACTGCGGAACGCCGTTGGTAATGTCTTCAGCAGTCGAATATGTAATTGATGTTCGGCGACTTTCAGTATTAGGGAAACTTTCTTTCGCCTCAAATTTTACTACGGTGCGGAATCTGATTTTTCTGCCAACTTTTACAAACGGCAGAATTTGTTCGCGCATCTTTCCGCTTGCCGAAATAATAAAGCCGTCTTTGGGAATCGGGCTGTCGCCCTTAGCGTCGTTTATTTCGACAATTTTTCCGTTGCGAACGACGATTTCCAAGCCACTGTTTTCGGTTAAAGTCGTCGGGCGAAAATAAGAAGTAAATTTAATCAATTCATCTGCCTTGCGCTGCCGATTGATTCCGGAAAAGTAAAAATCTTTTTTCTTAATGATAAGGAGGTCGTTAATATTCAAATGAGCAAAATTGACTTCGGTTTGCTTTGGTTTATTGGAAATAAAAAGCGCGATTCTGTTATTGACACTCTCGCTTAAAAGTCGCCCATCAATCTGCAAAACACCCGCCGCGTCGCCCGCGAAAATGCTTTTATCCAATCTGAAAAATCCCGCGTTGATCGCCGCAATCGCGCCGTGTCGCATAGCAATTGAAGATGTCGTCTCCGTCCCGATTGCCGCGTCCATCGCGTGAACGACATCGAGCCGGACTTTGGTTAAATCAAGCCGCAGAAGATTCATTTTCACCGGCAGATTATTAATCTCGCGTGTCATCTCGGCGTATTCTATGCCATCCTGAATCGTTTTAAATTCCTGTGCGGAAATTGAAAAACAGAAGAAAATTAACCAAAGATGACCATAGATAAAAACGGATAGTTTTTTCATAAATTTTGCTTTGCATTCTTTACGCCTTTCGGGTGAAACTTTATTATAAACTATGAAGCAAATCAGTGAGCGCGTCCAACTTCTCAATGACAAATCGGCTAATAATGACGGTGAATACATTTTGTATTGGATGCAAATGTTCAAACGCACAACGCATAATCACGCGCTCAAATTTGCGATTGAGCAGGCAAATGAACGCCGTCTGCCGCTCATCGTTTACGAAGGTTTGAAGTTTTATTATCCTTGGGCAAGCGACCGTTTTCACACATATATTCTGGAAGGCGTTGAAGAAAAACGCCGGGAGTTTAAAAAACTCGGCATCAAGTACGTTTTTTATTTGCAGAAAAACGATGAATCTCCGAAACAAACCGTCGCCAAAATCGCTAAAGATGCGGCGTTGATTGTGACCGATGATTTTCCGTGCTTTATCATTCCCGATCACAATAAAGCGATGGTCAGACGGGCGGAAATTCCGGTTTACGCGGTTGACTCAAACGGCGTGATTCCTATGTCGCGTTTTGAAAAAGAAGAATTTGCCGCCAGAACGATTCGCCCGAAAATCAAAAAACTACTGCCCGATTATTTTGTAAAATTCAAAGAAGAAAAAATTATAATTAAATTTTTCCCGCGGCAGAGCCGCGAGGAATTGAATCGGAAAATCTTTTTTCCTTATTTTCGTGGCAGAGCCACGAGGAATTAAACCTATAAGGAACGATTAAAGCCGGAAACTTAAAAGTTGATTGTCCTGACACGGAAGTTAATGCGAAAAACATCGCCGATTTAGTCGGGCAGTGCGCAATTGACCATTCGGTAAAGGCTTCGGAAATTTATCACGGCGGAACGGCGAACGGCAGAAAAAGATTGAAAAACTTTGTCGAAAAAATTTTGCCTGATTACGAAACTTCGCGCAATAAACCCGACGTTGACGGCTCATCGCGTCTTTCGTCATATCTTCATTTCGGTTTTCTGTCGCCGCTCGAAATCGCGTTTGCCGTGCGCGAAGCAGACGCGCCGAAAGCCGCGAAAGAAGCGTATCTCGAAGAATTGATTGTCCGCCGCGAGCTTTCGTATAATCTCACGCGCCACAATCCAAAAAAATACGACTCAATCGAAGCATTGCCCGATTGGGTGCAGAAAACGATGCGCGAACATATTGACGACGAACGACCGGAAATCTTTTCGCTCGAAGAATTGGAATTCGGCAAAACTTACGATGAACTCTGGAACGCTTCGCAGCGCGAGATGGTTTTGACCGGCGAGATGCACAATTACGTGCGAATGCTCTGGGGAAAATTGGTGATTCAATGGACGCGCAACTACGAGGAAGCGTTTGCAATTCTTGAACATCTCAACAATAAATACTGTCTCGACGGCAGAAATCCCAATTCTTACGCCGGAATTCTCTGGTGTTTCGGCAAGTACGACCGACCTTGGATGGAACGCCCAATTTTCGGCAAAATGCGTTATATGACGACCGCCAGCACCGGCAAAAAATTTGACTCGAAAAAATATATCGAATGGACGAAGACACTAAAGGAAAATCCGCGTTTGCCTGAAACGATTAAGAATAATTAAGCCGCTATGCGCTTTCAGTGCATAGCGGCTTAAACCCTAAATTCTATTTTGCAATCAAAGATTTACTCTATTAGGACTCTCGCTTATCTAAAATCACAGGAAGCGGTGAATAACTATATACACAAAAAAGCGCACCAACTCAAAAAACAAAATAATAAAATGTCTTGTTCAAAAATAAATACGCCTTGCAAGGCGAGGCGTTAGTATCGGGAGAAGACTACCACCAAACAAGATTTGGAAGTGGTCTTCTCCCGGAGAATAATAGACATTATTGGAAATAATATATTTCTTCAAAGTTCGTTAAATCAATTGTTTGAAGTGGCTGGCGGAAGGTTACTCGCAAATTGTGTAACCCACACGCGATTTCCATCACCACATCTGAAATCTTC
>MWYZ01000052.1 GCA_002050365.1 Acidobacteria bacterium 28-1 | reverse complement strand
GCCTGAAACTCTTCATCAGTAATTCCGGTGGCAGCAAGAAATTCTCGCGGCTTTTCCTTTAATTCAAGATATTGTAACATTTACACAGTTTATCTTATTTTGTTTATTTCAAATAATGTCTATTTTGTATGCCAGTTCTGAACCGCATAAGGGAGCGTGGCGGTTCCATTTTCCTAGAGATAGCGATAAAATTGAAATAACGCCCGAAAACGCGGCAGTAAAAGTTGTTCAAGGTCATATGTATCTGCTACACGCCAAAGATGTTAATGACAAAAAAGAAATCAATAAAGATTTATATGTTATGTTTCGTGTGGAAGCCTTAAAATCAAACGATGAAGTAACAATTTCTTGGAAAGTCGTGCCGTCGCCTGAGAATCAGTAAAACTAAACTGTCAGTATTATCTAATTCTTATAACTCGCGTCAATCCGATCCAACTTTCTGAGCAGCGCGGGAAAAACCAAATCCGCGCCCAAGCCTTTCGTTACCGCAGCGACCTGCGCTTCGATGCCGCCCAGAATCTCCGGCGCGGCGTGAATCAATTCCTTGCCGCCCGATTGGGCTAAAACTTGAATGCGACACGCGGTTTCCAGCAGATACATAAACAAAAATGCTTCGCCGACCGATTTCCCGACGGTCAAAACGCCATGATTCCGCAGCATCATAAAATTCTTCGCGCCTAAATCCGCCACGAGTCGCGGCTTCTCGTCCGCGTTCAAAGCCACGCCTTCGTAGTTGTGATAAGCCAAACTGGAAAGCGGAAAAAGCGACGTTTGCGCGAGCGGCAAAAGTCCTTCTTTCTGCGCGGAAACCGCCGTGCCGTAAAGCGAATGCGTGTGCAGAACGCATGCTGCGTCTTCGCGGGCGGCGTGAATCGCGCTGTGAATCGTAAAACCGGCGGGATTGATAAAATATTCGGTTTCGGAAATGATTTTGCCGTCGAGGTCAACTTTGACAAGACTCGAAGCCGTGATTTCGTCGAATAAAAAGCCGTATGGATTGATTAAAAAATGATGTCCCTCGTTCGGCACACGCGCCGAGATATGCGTGAAAATAAGGTCGTCCCAACCGTAATGCGCAACTAGGCGATAAGCGGCGGCTAATTGAACGCGCGTTTCCCATTCTTCGGGCGAAACTTTTTCTTTGATTGATGTCATAATTTTTTTGGAACGCCAGCATCTTGCTGGCAAACGTCGCCCAGCGACATAGTTGATGATTAAACACAATTTGAAGATTGCGCGTTCATTGCCGTCAAGATGACGGCGTTCCTTTAAATTCTCGGCTCAAACGGCTTACTGTAAAGTTCCTGAAAAACCCAACCCAGAAATCGAACTTCCGCCGTGCAGAGCGATTCGAGCCAGCAACTTGACAGATACAAACGGCGTTCAATTTTTGACGGAATCGCTTCGGCTTGTGCGACGTGCGAATCGCTTTGGTTTAATTTATAACTCGCGGCGATGTCCTCGTTGGTTTGCTTCGATTCGCCCAACGCCTGCAAAACTTCCGTTATCCAAGTTTGCAGTTTTGCTTTCGAATCGTATTCCGCGATTGCCTGAAAAACGCCGATGGCAAAACGCGCTTCGGCATTCTCGAACGGATAAATTTCAACGCCGTTCGCCGCGTCGTCCGCTTGTTTCCATTGAAAAAGTTCTTCGACCTGCGGATTGCGGACAATCGCCACGCGCTGGTCAAAGTTCAAAAACCATTCGAGCAAATTGGCTAAAGAAGTTGTGTTAATGTCGCCACTTGCGGTTTTTTCCAACTTCGGCGGTTGATTTTGTTGTTCGGTCATTATTTGAAAACGATTTTAACGCAAAGACGCAGAGGCGCAAAGGCGCAAAGATTTATAGGAAGATAAAAAGATTTGGCTTTTATTTTCTCTTTGCGTCTTTGCGCCTTTACGTTAAATTAAAAAATCCTAAAATTTGCCTCAACTTTGCCGACCGTATCGCCGCGCCGATTTTTAATTAGAAGCGGTGAAATGTCTTTTAAAGCGTCCGCGTCGAGAATTTCCAACTGCCGCAAAAGCTCAACCAACACAACGGCGCGGGCGCGTATGTCGTCGCCGTCTTCGATTTTAAAGGCGATGCCCAAACCTTTTTTATATTGTGGTGACGGCATAACGCCCGCCGAATAAACGCCTTCCGCACCGACTTTAGAAACGAGTTTCCCGCGAGCGGCTTGCATAATCATCGTATCTAATCTTCCCGTTCCGCCAATCATTTCCGGGTGAGAAACGGTCGCCGACACGATGCGCCGACACGCTTCTCGCGTTTCATCGTCAAACCTTTTCGGTGGTAAAACGAGCCGCGCGAAACTTAAAGCCATCGCCCGAATCGGCAGCGCAAAATTCGGCGCGGCGCAACCGTCAACGCCGATTTTTATTTCATCTTTCGGCACGTCTGAAAACTCCGCAATACAATCTAAAATTGCTTGCTGAACGGGATTTTCCAACGAATCGTAAGTTTGCAAATCTGCGCCCGCGTTTTTGGCAAAAGCCAGCATCGCGGCGTGTTTGCCCGAACAATTGTTGTGTAGTTGGTTTGGTTGCTCGCCCGACTTAATCATTTCTTCGGCGCGTTTTTCGTCAAATGGCAGGTGAACGCCGCATCTCAAATCCGCTTCGCTCAAACCAATTTTGTCCAACATCTTCGCGGCTATTCGGACGTGAATTTCTTCGCCCGAATGCGAACCACAGGCAAGCGCGATTTCTTTTTCCGAAAATCCGAATGCTTCAGCCGCGCCGTTTTTTAAGAACGGTACCGCCTGAAAAGATTTCGCCGACGAACGCCAAAACGTTACGGTTTCGGGATTGCCCAAAGCGAAAAGAGTTTCACCTTCGCCGCTAACGACAATCAAATGTCCGCGATGAATTGATTCGACAGTTTCGCCGCGAATCACTTTGGCTAAAATTTCAGATTGCATAAATATTTTTCAACGCAGAGACGCGGAGACGCAGAGTTTTTATGGAGTTTAAATGATAGATTTACACAAATAAACTCTGATGATTTTTATTACGTTTTATTTTTCTCTGCGTCTCCGCGTCTCTGCGTTTCAATTTTTATTTCGCTGCACCCAACATTTCTTTCGCGTGCTTCCGCGCCGTTTCGGTTATCTGTGCGCCTGTCAGCATTCGGGCGATTTCTTCGACTTTTTCTTTTTCGTTTAAATCTCTCGCGCTGACTCGCGTTTTTTTGCCGACGGTTTCTTTTTCCACCAGAAAATGTTGGTCAGCGAGCGAGGCGATTTGCGCTTGGTGCGTAACGCACAAAACCTGCTGCGTGCGGGCTAATTCTTTAAGTTTCAGCCCGACGGCTTCCGCGACTCGTCCGCCGATGCCGACATCAATTTCGTCGAACACGACCGACTTTTCCGCATCGCCAGCTTTCGCCGTTGTTTTCAAAATCAACATCAAGCGCGACGCTTCGCCGCCGGAAGCGACTCGTGCCAGCGGTTTCGGCGATTCGCCGACGTTTGCCGAAAAGTAAAATTCGATTTGGTTAAAACCTTTCGCCGTCAAGCGTCGGTTGTTTCCGCTTTGTAAATCCGCCACGTTCGGTGCATCAATTCGCACTTCAAATCTAGCTTTTTCGAGCGCGACCGCTTTCAGATTTGTTTCGACTTCCTTTTCAAATCGTCTGGCGGCTTTTGTTCGTTTATCGTGAATTTCCCGCGCCGAAATCAAATAATTTTCACGCTGCTGCGCTAAGATTTTCTTTAATTCTTCTTTGCGTTCTTCAAAAGTTTCAATATTTTTCAAACGCTCTTCCGATTCCTGAAGATGTGCCAGCACGGTTTCAATCGCGCCGCCGTATTTGCGTTTAAGGCGCGAGATTTCCGCCAGACGATTTTCGATTTCCTCAAGACGTTCGGGCGAAAATTCCAAACGGTTGCGAAAATCGCGGACGGAAATTGCCAAATCTTCCAAAACCGCTTGCGCCGTCTGCAAACCTTCGTCGTATTCCTTAAAGCTCGATTCATATTCGCTCAATTCCTCGATTTTTCGCGCCGCTTTTTCCAGCGTCGAAACGGTCGCTTCTTCGTTGTCGTAAAGCAGAAGATACGCCTCGTCGCTGAGCGCGGAAAGTTTTTCGACGTTGTTCAACCGCCGTTTTTCTTCATTGAGCGCGTCGTCTTCGCCCGGCTGCAAATTTACTTTGTTTATCTCATCAACCTGAAATTGTAAAACGTCCAATAATTGAAGTTTCTGCGCTTCGTCTTCGCGCAGGTTTTCGATTTCCCTTTGAGTTTTGGCAAAATCTCTATATTTCTCCGAAAGGTTTGTCCGCAGATTTTTGAGGCTCGCGTATTCGTCCAAAATTTCAAGATGATTTAAAGGATTAAACAAAGTCGCCTGCTCGCCTTGTCCGTGAATGTCCACGAGAAACGCGCCGATTTTTTTTAAGAAATTACTTGTAACGAGTTGGTTATTGACGAAAATCCGATTGCGTCCCGATGCCGCAAGTTCACGCCGCACAATTAAATCAATTTCTTCCGAGTCGCCCGAATCAATCCCGCTTTCATAAAATATCTCGTGCAAATTTGCACTTGGAGTCAAATTAAAAAGTCCTTCGATTTGCGCGTTCGATTCACCTTCTTTGATTAAATCCGATGACACGCGCTCGCCTGTCAACGCGCCGAGAGAATCAACAATAATTGATTTGCCCGAACCGGTTTCGCCCGTCAAGAGATTCAAACCATGCGAGAATTCGAGTTGGATTTCATCAATCAGCGCGATGTTTTTGATTTTCAGAAGTGAAAGCATAATCCAATTTTAGATTTTGGATTTTGGATTTTGGATTGTAAAGCCGTCAAGGATTTTTAATGGAAATTTTAGCCACAGAGAAAACAGAGTTTTTCGAGAAAAATAAATACAGAAAAACTTCTTTTCTCTTGCTTTCCTCTGTGTTTTCTGTGGCTAAAATTTCTTCGGCAAAAGTTTCTCGCCTCGCGTCCATTTGCCGTTTGAAAAAACAGCGTCGGGCGGAAATGTCCTCTCCAAGTCTTTCGCCGTCCAATCAATTTTGCGCGTCTTTTTGTAGAAAAGAAATTCGCCGCTTGCGCCTATTCTAAGCAGTCCGTTTTTCTGAACCAGATAAAAATCTTTCGCGTTAAATTCTTCCAAACCTGAAAAAACGGATAAATCGCCGATTTCCCGAATGAAAGTTGGCGCGGATTCATTAGCGCGGCGGCGTTCTGCATTGATTGCGATATCCGCCGTGAACAGTTCGCTCGTTTCGGCAAAATTGACGACGTTTGCGTTGCGGAAAATGAAGTTGAAAAGATTGCCCGAATCGTTGAACGGCAAAGCGTCGTAGATTTTCGGATTCGCTGACCGCTCGCTTTTATCAACCAGCGATTTAAGCGCGGAAAGATACGCGACGAAATTTAATTTGACGAGAAACTGCTCGTCTTTGCTGTGCAGCGCGCCAGTTTCAATCAAAATCACGGGCGTTCCCCAAGCGGAAATCATATCGCCGAAAGCGCGTGGGTTATACGCGTCGTCGTAGCGTCCGATATGTCCTTTGATAAAGTTTTCAAGAGCGAGCGTCATCACCGCGCAGATTCGTTTGTTACGCTCGTGTCCCTCATTCGATTTATTTTCCGCGTTGCCCAAAACCGCAAGAAAAGAAATCGTCGCTTGTTTGTCGGTCTTGCCGACGGTTGTCAAAGAATTTTGATTGTGCAAATTAAAACCGATGTTGGGCGACCAATCGTCGCGCAGTTTTTTTAAAAGTCTGCCTTCGGGTGTCTCCAATGCCTGCGCGTCGCGATTGATGTCAATTGATTGCAGATTACGCCGTTGGAAAAGTTCCGCGCCGTCCGGGTTGAGCATCGGCACGCCGCGAATCGTCAATGTTTTTTCAAGTTCCTTGACCCATGTTTTACCGCGATTATTTTGCAAGTAGGCGAACATATCGAGCAAAGCGGACGTTGCCGTCGGCTCGTCGCCGTGCATCTGCGACCACATAAAAACCTTTGTCGCGCCGGTTCCCCATTCGATTTGATAAATCTCACGATTGGCGTAGCTGCGTCCGACTTCTTCAACTTTCAAGCCGAGTTTTTTCAATTGTTCGAGGTATTTTTGTAAATCTTTATGACGAACATTTGAAGGCGGCAAGCTGGAAATATGCTGCTTGTCCCACTCGGCGGCAAAATCTTTCGCGGTTTGCGCCAGCGATGTTGTAGTCAACAAAAAAAGAACGGCGGCAATTAATAAAGCAAATTTCATAGCAACAAGATAATACTTATTTTCGCGCAAAAATAAAACGGCGAGCTGCGAAACTTGCCGTTAAAAATGGTGGCTGGAGAGTGACTTGAACACTCGACCTTCGGGTTATGAATCCGACGCTCTAACCAGCTGAGCTACCCAGCCACGAATTATTGATTATAATTTGCTACGCGAAAAAATCAAGCGAATTTTGGCAAAATCGGTTTCAGTCGTATTATTTAAGAAGGAACTGAAATGGAAACTCTGAAAATCGAACAAATCGCACTGATAATTCTTATTGGGACAATAGTTGCTATTATCGCTCGACGTTTCAAAGTTCCATACACGGTCGGTTTGGTTCTGGCGGGAATTTTTATCACGGTTTTGCCGCTCGAACTCGAAATAAATTTTTCTAAAGATTTGCTTTTTAAGGTTCTGCTTCCGCCGCTTATATTTGAAGCCGCGCTTTATATTCGCTGGCGAGAATTGCGGAACGACCTTTTACCGATTATCACTTATGCGACTGTCGGCGTTTTGCTTTCGGCTGGCGTAACCGCCTTTTTGATGCACTATACGGTTGGTTGGACTTGGCAAGCGGCGATTTTGTTCGGCGTTTTGATTGCGGCAACCGACCCGGTTTCGGTCATCGCCACGTTCAAGGAAGCGAAAGTCGAAGGCAGACTTCGCTTGCTGGTTGAAGCCGAAAGTTTATTTAACGACAGCACGGCGGCAGTTGTTTTTACGCTTGCTTTGACTTTCGCGCTCGGCGAAACGCTTGGTTTCGGTTCGTCCACGTGGATGATGTTTTTGTCGGTCATCGGCGGAATCGTAAGCGGTTTGCTCGTCGGCGGTTTGGCACTTTTGATAATCGGAAAAACGCAAGACGATTTGGTCGAGCTTTCGATGACGACGCTTGCCGCTTTCGGCTCGTTCTGGCTCGCCGAGCATTTTCATCTTTCGGGAATTCTGGCGACGACGACGGCGGGATTACTCGTCGGAAATATAGCCGCCTTCGGCGTGATTACCGAAAAGGGAGAAGAATCCATCGCTCATTTTTGGGATTTTGCGGCGTTTATCGTCAACTCCGTTATCTTTATTATTTTAGGTATAAACGTCGCATATCAAGATTTTGGCAAAGCAATCGTGCCGATTGTCGTTTCAATTATTGCCGTCCTCATTGGTAGAGCAATTGCCGTTTATCCTTGTTCGGCGTTGTTTGCGCGGTCGTCTTTGAAAATTGACGCGAAGCATCAGCACATATTATTTTGGGGCGGTTTGCGCGGCGCGTTGGCGTTGGCGTTGGCGTTGGGAATTCCTGACAATTTGCCGTATCGTCAAGAAATTTTAATCGTTACGTTTGGCGTTGTCGCATTTTCCGTCTTTGTGCAAGGCTTGACAATAACGCCGCTACTTCGCCGTTTGAAACAAATTCCAAGCGGCAAATAAAATACTGTACTGTACAGAAAAGAAATACAATTTACCACAGAGACACAGAGTTTTTTAAGTAAAAAGTAAAAAGGTAAAAGACAAAATTCGGCTCAACTTTTTACTTTTACCTTTTTACTTTTGATTCTCTGTGTTTGCGGTGTCTTTGTGGTAAAATTATTTAAAAATTTTCAAGAGTAAATCAATGCGAATACAAACGAGCAAAAATAAAACTTTGATTTTGAAAATCTTCTGTCTGATAGGACTATTTGCCTCGACGGTTTCGGCGCAAAAACCCGCGACAACCCAAGCAACGAGAACAATCACCGTTATCACTGAGCCAAATGCAATCGTTTGGCTCGACGATTTAAGACGCGGCACAACGGACGAAAGTGGAAAATTAATTATCAAGCCAGTTACTGCTGGAGCGCACAAACTTCGCGTTCGCGCCGACGGTTTTAAGGAAACATCGCAAAATTTGACTGCCGCGCAAAAAGACGATGTAAAAATTGCGCTCGTCAAGACCACCGACCAAGCCGAATTAACCTTCCAAGAAGCCGAAAGATTATCAACCACCGACCGCGAAAAAGCGATTGTCGCATACCGTAAAGCGATAAGTTTGCGCCCAAAATACGCCGAGGCAAATCTTGCGCTCGCTCGTGTTCTGTCCGCCAGCAGCGACAACGAAGGCGCACTCAAAGCCATAGCCGCCGCCAAAAAAGCGCGGCTGAATTATGCGGAAGCCTCCGCCGTCGAAGGCAGAATTTACGTTTCGGAAGGTGATGAAAAAAAAGCGATTGCGGCTTTCAAACGCGCTATCACAGAAGGCAAAGGCTTTCAGCCGGAAGCGCAGACGGGTTTAGGTCTGCTTTATAAAGACAAAGCGGAAGCATTTGGCTCGACGGGCGATTTTGAATCGGAGGAAGCCAATTATATGCTCGCCGTCGGATATTTCAAAAAAGCCGTTTCGCAGCTTGCAGGCGCGCCGGACGCGATAACTATTTATCAATTTCTCGGTTTGGCTTTTGAAAAAATGAAAAAATTTAACGAAGCAATTGCGGTCTATGAAGAATTCCTGCGCGTTTTTCCCGACAGTAACGAAGCAACGGCAGTGAAGTCTTTTATCATTCAGCTTAAAAAGCAGATGAGCGAAAAACAGTAGGCACAAGACAGTTAACAGTTAACAGCCAGCAATTTCGTTGAACGAAAATAAAATTGAGCGTTAGCAAATGTATATTAAGTATTAATACATTTGCTAACGCTCAATTTACTGGTATTTGTTAACTGATAACTGTTAACTGAAATTAGCTCGGCATCAAAACAGTGTCAACAACGTGAATTACACCGTTTGATTGCTTCACATTTGCAATCGTAACTTTCGATCTGCCGCCTTTTTCGTCGGTTAGAATAAGGTTGTTACCTTCCATCGTCGCAGTTAATGTTCCGCCGGAAACGGTTTTCAGCATTGCTTTACCGTCGCCTTTTTTGATGGCTTTCATAATCTTTTTGGAATCCATATTTCCAGCTACAACGTGATAAGTCAAAATTTTCGTCAACATTGCCTTGTTTTCCGTTTTAACCAAAGTGTCAACCGTTCCGGCAGGAAGCATATCAAACGCCGAATTGGTCGGCGCGAAAACCGTGAACGGTCCTTTGCCTTGCAAAGTTTCAACCAACCCGGCGGCTTTGACGGCGGCAACCAGCGTTGTATGGTCTTTCGAATTTATAGCGTTCTCGACGATGTTTTTAGTTTTATACATCGCCGCGCCGCCGACCATCGGGTTGCCGCTTTTCATCATTTTATTGTCTTTCATTTCTTGTGCAGAAATGCTGCTCGCGCCGAAGCCGACGGTCATCGCCATTAGAATGAATGCAAAAATCAGTTTTTTCATAATTTCCTTGTAATTTCTCTGTTTGTTTAATTTAAAGGTTTACTTTCCTTTGAAATAGATTTCGCTTAAATCCAAGTATCAGATTCAAAAGTTAGATAAATAAACTTTTGTTTGTATGAAAGCCGACAAAAATTAGGATTTAAAAAAGAATTACACGAGTAGTCTCTTGCAAAACTATCCGTGTAATTCTAACCTGCTTAAATTATTTACGCGACGGTAATTTTTTCAGAAAGATATACGTCCTGAATCGAATTGAGAAGTTTTATCCCTTCGTTCATCGGGCGTTGAAATGCTTTTCTGCCGGAAATTAAACCGGTTCCCCCACCGCGTTTGTTGACAACTGCCGTGCGAACCGCGTCCGCCAAATCCGATTCGCCTTTTGATTCACCGCCGGAATTTATCAAACCGCAGCGTCCCATATAACAATTCGCCACTTGATAACGCACGAGGTCAATCGGGTTGTCGGTTGTCAGTTTTTCATAAACCAATTTGTTTGTTTTGCCGTAGGTCGAATTTCCGGCTAAGTTCAAAGAATTATATCCACCGTTTCTTTCCGGCAATTTCTGCTTGATAATATCGGCTTGAATCGTAACGCCCAAATGGTTTGCCTGTCCGGTTAAATCGGCGGCGGTGTGCATATCGCCTTCGTCGGTTTTAAATTTCGAGTTGCGCAGATAGCACCAGAGAATCGTCGCCATTCCGAGTTCGTGCGCGTGGGAAAACGCTTCGGCGATTTCCGACAATTGACGGGTTGATTCGTCCGAGCCGAAATAAATCGTTGCGCCGACGGCGACCGCGCCCATATTTCTCGCTTGCTCAATGTTGCCGAATAGAATCTGGTCGAATTTATTCGGATAAGTTAAAAGTTCGTTGTGATTTATTTTAACGACGAATGGAATTTTGTGGGCAAATTTGCGGGCGACCGTTCCCAATACTCCAAACGTCGAAGCAACCGCGTTACAGCCGCCTTCGAGAGCAAGTTTAACGATATTTTCCGGGTCGAAGTATTGCGGATTCGGCGCAAAACTCGCGCCCGCGCTGTGTTCGATGCCTTGGTCGACCGGCAGAATTGAAAGATAACCGGTGCCGCGCAAGCGTCCCGTGTCGTAGAGTGTCTGCATCGAACGCAAAACCGCCGGACTGCGGTCAGACTGCAGCCATACGCGGTCAACAAAATCTGCGCCCGGCAATTGCAGGTTTTCTTTCGGAATCGTTTTCGATTGGTGGCTTAAAAGCGTTTCGGCTTCCGCACCGAGCAGTTCTTGTATTTTTTGGTAATCAGCGGACATTAGTATTCTCCTACGTTATTGTGAATCTATAGAACGTTTTACGCCGAATTATAACATAGAATTCAAAATTGCTTAAGAGGATTTAGGTTGATTTAACGGACGATTAAATGTGAAATACAAAAGAAAAATTGCACTAGTAAATTTGGCTGCAAGTCCCTACATAACCTTTCTCATTAACAGTTGCCCGCGCTCGCTTTGCGATAAATAAATTTTATTCTAATCCGTCAAAGATTTTTACTCGAAAATTATGGCGGCGGAAAAATCGCCGTTTGTGCTTTTGAAAAAACGAAAAGTGAAAAGTGAAAAGTCTGTTAAGATTAATTCTTTGACAGTCTTTTTATTTTAACGGCATTTTATTGTTTCACTTTTCACTTTACACTTTACACTAATCAAGTATGCTCAAACGCTATATGCACAACCGCGAACGCTATTTTGCGATGCTCAACGCCAATCGGATTGTGCGCGAATTTGAATGGGGAACAGAATTCGTCAAAGAAAACGCTAACGGCGACGACCCGCGCCAAATTTTCCGCGAGTACTCAAAACGTATGTTGGCAAACAGCGACGAGTTTTTTCATCTGCCGGAAATCACGGATTATGAACTCAACGACAAGCAATTAATTTGGACAAGCACAATCGAAACGCCATCGCCGGAAAATAACACGGCTTATGCCAGATTTTTCCCGTTTGATAAAGATAAAAAATCCGCCGTCGTGATTTTGCCGCATTGGAACGCCAGAGCGGGCAGCTATTTTGATTTGTGTAAGGTTTTCAACCGCGTCGGCGTATCGGCTCTGCGTCTGACTTTGCCGTATCACGAAGAGCGAATGCCGCCGGAACTCGAACGCGCCGATTATTTGGTTGCGCCGAATGTCGGGCGAACTTTGCAATCTCTGCGGCAATCGGTTGTTGATACGCGCGCCGCCGTCGCTTGGCTGAAATTGCAAGGTTACCAGCGAATCGGAGTAGTCGGCACGAGCATCGGCTCTTGCGTCGGATTTTTCGCTTTCGCGCACGATTTGACGATTGACGCGGGCGTTTTCAATCACGTTTCCGGTTACGTCGCCGATGTCGTCTGGCAAGGGCTTTCGACATATCACGTTAAAGAAGGCATCGGAAATAACGTCAGTTTGGACGAACTGCGCGAGTTTTGGCTGCCGATTTCGCCGATGGTTTATATAGATAAATTATCGAAGATGCCGCCGCGCCCGCAACGCTATATTTACACGCTTTACGATTTAACTTTTCCCGTTGATTTATCGCGCGATATGATGCGCTCCTTGCGCGAACACAAAATCGAACACAGCGCGGTGAAAATTCCGTGCGGGCATTACACTTTGGGCGAAAAGCCCTGGGTTTATCTCGACGGCTGGAAAATCGTTTCGTTTTTGAGAAAGCATTTGCGGTGAAAGATTTAGTCGAGTGAACTTTTTGGAATGGAATTATTTTAGAATGAGCGATGAGCAATCATAGAGCCGCATCTCTGCAAAGACTTGATGACGAGACGCTGCAAGAATCTTCATCGCTTGCCCGCACGCGCCAACTTGTCTTAGCACACGGCTGGAACTCGACTTCGTATCAAATTATCAATCCCGGCATCGAACATTGGTTTGCCAAAACTAATGAAGCAGTCGTCGGTTTTGTTTCGTGTCGCGGCGTGCGCGTTGTTGCCGGTGCGCCGGTTTGCGCCGGTAAAAATTTGAAGGAAGTTGCCTTTGAGTTTGAACGAGATGCGGCGAAGGTAGGCGAGCGCGTTTGCTATTTCTGCGCCGAAGCGCGGCTTGAATCTGTTTACGCAGATTCTCCGCAACACGCGAAAGTTCTGCTCGGCGCACAACCCGTCTGGCAGCCTCATAATTGGGTTAATCTGGTTGCAAAACACAAATCTCTGCGGGCGCAATTGAATCGGGCGCGAAATAAAGGCGTGAGCATAGCGGAATGGTCAACTGAAAAGGCACACAATAATCCGGCACTGCTTGAATGTTTGCACGAGTGGCTCGGCGCAAAAGGATTGCCGCCGCTACACTTTTTGGTTGAGCCTGACACGCTGACTCGTCTGTTTGACCGCCGCGTATTTGTCGCCGAACGCGGCGGTGAAATTTTCGGGCTTGTCTTGTTATCACCTGTCAAACAGCATAACGGATGGCTGTTTGAGCAATTCATTCACCGACCCGGCGCACCGAACGGTTCGGTTGAATTGATGATTGATAAAGCGATGCGTGCGTTGGCGGAAGATGGTTATGATTACGCCACGCTCGGACTTTCGCCGCTCTCGACCAGAGCGCAAGTCGCGCCGTTTCGCAATCCGCTCGGGCTTCGCATTCTGCTCGCGTGGATGCGTAAACACGGGCAGCGGTTTTACAACTTCGACGGACTCGATGCCTTCAAAGCGAAACTGCAGCCGGAAAGATGGGAGCCTGTGTTTGCCGTTTCCAATGAATCGCGCTTATCGCCTCGAACGCTTTACGCCATCGCCTCTGCATTCAGCGAAAACGCGCCTGTTAAATTAATTCTGAGCGGTTTGTGGCGTTCAATAAAAACGGAAATAAGATGGTTCAAACAGAGCATTGGTAATCGGTAACGCAACACAATTGGAAAACTACCATCAATTCCAAATACACAAATAGCCGAAACTTATTCATCTTCTTATCGTTAAAAAAATAACTTTTCTTTATTGTTTTGTAAAAAATTAACCGCTTGTTAACCTTGCGCCCGCCGCCGACGTTATAAGAATAGTTTTACAAATCAATCTGAAAGAAGCAGGTAAATTTTACATACAAAGATATAACTTACCGCGATATAACTTACCGCGTTTCTACTAAGGAACAATATATGACACACATTCAGAAAAAACACTCGATAAGCGGTTTTATGCTTTCCGAAGCCGTTTATCCGCCGAGATTGAAACAGCCGCGCCACACACATTTAGAGGCTTCGTTCAGTTTTGTTTTAGCGGGCAATTACATTGAAAACTACGGCAGCCAAGCGCAGACGCGCCAGCCTTCGACTATCGTTTTTCATCCGCCGCAAGAATCTCACGCGGTTGATTTTCAAAGCGGAGCGAGAATTTTGAGCGTCCAATTTAATTCCGAGCGGTTCGCATACATCCGCGAGCGTTCCGTCGTTCTGGACGCTTCAACGAGTTCGCAAACGGAAGCGATTGCGTGGTTAGGAAACAGAATTTATCAGGAGTTTCGTCAAATGGATTCGGCTTCTGCTTTGGCGATAGAAGGTCTTATTTTTGAGATTTTAGCTGAAGCCGTCCGCAGCAGAGTTTCAACGTCTGAAAAAAAATCTCCGCGCTGGCTCGAACAAGTCAGAGATTTTCTGCACGCTAATTTTTCCGAATCCATTGTTTTAGAAAATGTTGCCCGAATTGCCGACGTACATCCGGTTCATCTCGCCCGCGTCTTTCGCCGGCAAACGGGCGGCACGATTGGCGAATATGTCCGGCGGCTGCGCGTCGAGTTTGCCTGTCGGCGTATTTCCGTTTCAAACGATTCGTTGATTGAAATCGCTCTGGCAGCCGGTTTCACCGACCAAAGTCATTTCGCCAGAACTTTCAAAAATCATTTAGGCGTAACGCCCGGCGAATATCGAAAAATCTCACGTTCGTGTTAGCCGTGTGCAAAAATGTTTTTTTCGTTCAAGACCATCACAAATGTTTCGTGATACAAAGACATATTGAAATCGACACTCTTCCCAATAAACCAAAATAAAATGGAGAAATTCTATATGTCTAAGGTCTTAGCTTTTTTACCGATTCTGTTTTTATCGGCGGCGAGTATTTTCGCCCAGACGACAAATGCGCCTTTGCTCATCGGGCGCGTCAGCGTGAATCAAACGCACATCGCTTTCGCGTATGCCGGAAAAATCTGGCTGGTCGAAAGAAGCGGCGGCACAGCCCGGCGGTTAAACAATGCCGGCGCGGAAAACAATCCGGCTTTTTCGCCGGACGGCAAAACCATCGCGTTTTCGCGTTGGAACGGCGGCGATTTTGACATCTACATTTCTCCGGCAACCGGCGGCGAGGCAAAGCGTTTGACATTTCAAGGCGAAGACGATTTGCCGGTCGCCTGGACACCGGACGGGCAAGCCGTCGTTTTTGAAAGCACGCGCGACGAAGAAGGTGTAACGCGTCTTCACAAAGTCGCTGCAAACGGCGGCGCGTTGGCTGAGTCGCTGCCGCTGCCGCAAGCCTTTCAAGGTTCATTCTCGCCGGATGGAAAGCAAATCGCATACAATCCGCGCACGGGTTTCGGCGAGTGGCGATATTATCGCGGCGGCTCGACTGCGCCAATTTACATCGCTGATTTGCAAAACGGCGCGATTGAAAAATTGCCGAATCAAAACTACAACGACCGATTTCCGATGTGGCTCGGCGATAAAATCTATACCGTTTCCGACCGCACCGGAGTTTTTAATCTTTTCTCGATTGACCGCAAAACGAAACAGGCGAAACAACTGACGACATTCGACGGGCAAGGCATCCGAACAGCAGCGGCAACGAGCGACGCGATTGTTTTCGTCCAAAACGGGCGGCTTAATTTGTTCGATTTGGCGACGAATCAAAGCAAAATAATTAATGTTTCGGTTTCGCCCGACACTTCGGAATTAAAACCAAAGACAGTTCCGGCAATGCGTTTTCTTGAATCAATTTCGCCGTCGGCAAGCGGCGACAAATTAGCCTTCGGCGCACGCGGCGAGGTTTTGATTTTCGATGCGGCGAATGGCGACACGAAAAATCTGACGAACACTTCCGGCGCGGCGGAACGCTATCCGACAATCGCGCCCGACGGAAAATCGGTTGCATATTTTTCCGACGAAACGGGCGAGTATGCGCTTCACGTTCGCTCTCTGGAAAATGATTCGGTTAAAAAAATCTCGATTGAAAAACAACCGTCGTTTTATCGTGAACTCGCGTGGTCGCCCGATTCCAAAAAATTCGTTTTTTCCGACCGGCAGTTGAATCTTTGGCTGGCTGATGTTGAAAAAGGGGCGGCGACGAAGGTTGACGCTTCCGGTTATTCGGCGCAGGAAAATTGGTCGGCGAATTTCTCGCCCGATTCCAGGTTTTTGACTTACGCCAAGCGTTTGAAAAATCGCGCCGGAACAATTTACATTCGTGATTTGGCGAACAATAAAAACATTCAAATCACAAACGGCGTGGCGCACGCCGAACTGCCGGTTTTCGATGCGAACGGAAAATATCTTTATTTCGTTTCCAGCCCAAACGCCGGCACGAGCGAGTTTGAATGGGGCGTTTTAAATGGCGTTCTTGCAAATCCGTTAATTGTCAGAAGAGTTCACGCGCTCATTTTGGCGAAGGACACGCCGTCTCTGCTTTTGCCGAACAATCAACCGAACCCGGATGCAAAGCCGAACGAAGCTGCGTCGAATACAAAAATAGATTTTGAAAATCTGCAAAGGCGTTTTGTAGATTTGCCTCTGCCGCTACGCGATTATTCGCAGATTCTCGCTCGTCGTGCGGGCAAATTCTTTCTCGTTGCCAGCGAATCGCCGAACACGCCGGGCGACGTTTCCGTCCAGAATTCGCGGGTGATTTATTCGTTCGACGCGGCGCAGCCGTCAAAGATAGAAAAATTTGTCGAAGGGGTCGGCGGTTACGAACTGACACGCGACGGCTCGAAACTTTTGTATCAGAAAGAGCGCGATTGGTTTTTAGTTTCAACCGATGCTGCACCGAAGGCAGACGAAGGAAAATTGAATCTGCAAAAGATGGAAGTGCGCGTCAATCCGGCTGAAGAATGGCGACAGATGTTTCACGAATCAATGCGGATTATGCGCGATTGGTTTTACGACCCGAACTATCACGGGCAAAATCTCGCCGCGCTCGAACGCGAATACGCCGCTTACCTGCCGACCGTCACCAGACGCGGCGATTTGAACGCGCTTATGCGGCAGATGCTCGGTCACGTTTCGGTTTCGCATCTCGGAGTCGGCGGCGGCGACACTGCACCTCAAGGCGGCGGCGGTGGTCGCGCCGGGCTTCTCGGCGCGGATTACAAAATCGAAAACGGAAAAATCCGCTTCGTGAAAGTTTATCGCTCGACTTCTTTCGCTTCGTCGAACGGCTCATTTTCCGCGCCGCTCGACCAAGCGGGCGTTGACGTTCGGACAGGGGATTATCTTTTGGAAGCAAACGGACAGAAAATCGAAACGAATAAAAATTTATACAGCTACTTTGAAAACACAATCGGCAAGCCAACTAAAATCGTTGTAAGTTCCGACGCTAACGGAAACAATCCGCGCACATTCACGGTTTATCCAGCGGCGGGCGAAAATCGTCTGCGGCGAGCGAATTGGGCGGAAGAAAATCGAAAAAAAGTCGAACAAATGTCCGGCGGCAAGCTCGGCTATATTTTTATCGAAGGCTACAGCGGCGAAGGAATTATGAACGCGATTCGCGGTTTGACCGGTTACGCCGACCGCGCCGGAATTATCGTTGACCAACGATTTAACGGCGGCGGCATCACGCCCGATTATTTGATTGAATGGATGCAGCGCAAGCCGCTTTATTTTTATCATTTTCGCGGCGGCGACGACATCGCCACGCCGGTCAATCCCGCGCCGCCCGTCAAAGTTATGCTCATCAACGAATGGAACGGCTCGGCGGCGGAAACGGGCGCGTTTATGTTTCAGTTGGGCAAGGTCGGAAAAATCGTCGGCAAGCGAACTTACGGCGGCGGCATTGGACCTTACTTTTTCACGCCGCGTCTGGTTGACGGCGGACAGATTCAACTCCCGAATCGCGCGGCTTATAATCCGAACGGAAGCAGTTGGGGAATTGAAAACATCGGCGTTGCGCCTGATTACGATGTGGAAATCACGCCGCAGGATTTTATGGCGGGACGCGACACGCAAATCGAAAAAGCGGTCGAAGTGGCAATGGCGGAAATCGCCCGATTAAAACCGAATCCACCGAAACTCCCAATTTTTCCGACGCATCCGGCAGTAAAAACGACAAGCGGAAATGATTCGTTTGTTTTGCCTATTCCCGGCTCGTCATTTCCGATTACCGATACAAAAATCGAATCAACACCAAAACCGATTGCCGACGGAAAGTTTGCGGATTACGTCGGGCAATTTGAAACGCCGATGGGCTTGCTGACCTTTCAACAGGAAGGCGAAAAATTCGTCGGCATTTCGCCGGAAGGCGAGCGCATCGAACTCGCGCCTGATGCAGCGGCAAAAGATAAGTTCGCCGCACAAACGGCAAGCGTTCAACTTATATTCGAGCGCGACGCAAGCGGAAAAGTTACAGGGCTGACAATAATCATTCCGAGTGGCAAAGAGTTAAAAGGAAAGAGAGTTAAATAAAGGGCGATGAACTGAATTTAAAGCAGATGGCAATTTTATCAATTACCATCTGCTTTTTATCAATTGCCACTAGCTTGTGGTCTTTGATTTATTCCGATTGACAGGTCAGAACCGCCTGCGGTAGCGGGCGGGTTACTGCACGGCGAAAGGCTGAAGGATAAAGGATAAATTTTCTCTTACTTTGCCTTTCCCCTTTCGAACACCCGCCCGCTACCGCAGGCGGTTCTGACAGCAATCTCCGTTCAAGATTTTATTGTCGGAATAAATCAAAGACCACAAGCTAGTGGCAATTTAAGGAGAACTATTTTAATTCGTTATAAATCCGCGTGAGTTCGCGCTTGAGCAATTTGCCGGTTGCGCCTTTCGGAATATCTTCGACAAAATAAACTTTCTTCGGACATTTGTAATCCGCCAGATGGATTTTACAAAAATTTATCAAATCTTCATCGCTCGCCGTTTTGCCTTTTTTCAATACGACAAACGCCGCCACTTCTTCGCCGTAAAGTTCGTCCGCAACGCCGATGACCGCCGCCGATTCAACCGACGGATGCTTATAAAGAAGTTCGTCAATCTCGCGCGGGTAGATGTTTTCGCCGCCGCGAATAATCATATCGGATTTGCGATCGGCGATGTAGAAAAATCCGTCCGCGTCTCGATAGCCGATGTCGCCCGTGTGAAACCAACCGTTTTGAAATGCTTTGCGCGTCGCTTTGTCGTTTTTGAAATAGCCTTTGAAAATGTTTTCGCCGCGCAAAACGATTTCGCCGAGTTCGCCAATCGGAACTTCTTTATCATTCTCATCAAAAATTTTCATTTCATTGCCGATTGGCTTGCCGCACGAACCGGCGCGGCGCGTTTTATTCGGCGGATTGAAAGTCGAGCGACAAGTTGATTCTGAAAGTCCGTAACCTTCGATGACTAAACAATCAAAAGTTTCTTCAAATTTTCGCAGAACTTCAGCAGGAACAGGCGCAGAACCGCACATTGCGAAACGAAGCGTTTCCGATTTTGGATTTTGGATTTTGGATTTTGGATTTCCCGATTGACCTCTGACTGCTGACCTCTGACCGCTGTTCGCCAAGAGCATCGAAAGCATTGTCGCCACCGAGCCGAATGAAGTAATTTTGTAATCAGAAACGATTTGCCAAAATTTTGAAGCGGAAAACTTTAACGAAACTACCGTCGAAGCCGAAGCATAAAGAGCGGTCATCGTCGTCACGGAAACGGCGTTCATATGGAAAAGCGGCATAATCGTCAGCAACCGGTCGTTTTCGTTGAAGCCGAGCCATTCGGTAATTTGCCGGGCGTTGGCGATTAAATTTTGATGAGTTAAAAGACAGCCTTTTGGCTTGCCCGTCGTTCCTGATGTGTAAATGATAATTGCTTCGTCGCTGGATTCGATTTCGGTTTGTTCTAATTCTTCGCTGAAATTTTTTGTTGCTTCGGCTTCGTCATCAAATTGAATTATGTTTTGCAGATGTGACAATCTTTCTCGCGGCGCAAATCCGCCCGCCGGCGCAGACGATTCTGACAGTTCGGCGAAAAATTGCGAATTGACGAGCAGAAGTTTCGCTTCGGAATCTCCGATAACGTATTCTATTTCTTTGGCTTTGAGCAGTGAGTTGACGGGATTGGCAATTGCACCAATTTTAAAGCATGCAAAATAAGCGATGACGTATTCAGCAGAATTCTGCAGCAGCAAACTCACCACATCGCCTTTTTTGATTTTGTTATCAAGAAGTAGATTCGCGGCGCGATTGACGGCTTGGTTAAATTCTAGATATGTCCAACTTCGCCCGTCGGCTTCGGACGATAAAAAGGTTTTGTCAGAATGTTTCGCCGCCCGATTTTCCAGCAGTTCGCGCAAATTATTATTGCTTTTCGATTTCATCTCGTATAAATTAACACAATAATTTTCCCGTTTTAAATTTTAAAATTTTAGAACAATTTAATCGAAACTCTAATTTTCCACATCTATTTATGACTATCTATCGTAACTTTATCAACGGCGAGTGGGCTGAATCGTCTTCCGATAAAACAATTCAAAACATCAACCCGGCAAATACTAGAGACGTTATCGGCACGTTCAAACTTGCCACGCGAGACGAAGCGCGAAAAGCCGTCGAAGCGGCGTATGATGCTTTTCGTGATTGGAAAAATACGCCTGCGCCGACGCGCGGGCGCATTGCGGCAAAAGCGGCGCGACTGCTCGAAGACAACAAAGAAGATTTGGCGCAAATTTTGACGCGCGAAGAAGGCAAAACAATTGCCGAATCACGCGGCGAGCTGCAGCGCGCCATTAACGTCGCCGAGTTTTGCGCGGGCGAATCTCGTCGTTTGAACGGCGAAACCATTCAATCAGAATTGCCAGCGAACTTTGCTTACACAATCAAACAACCGCACGGCGTTGCCGCGCTTATCACGCCTTGGAATTTTCCCGTGGCGATTCCCGTCTGGAAAATCGCGCCCGCGCTCGTCGCCGGAAATACAATCGTCCTTAAACCTGCCGAAGCCACGCCCGCCACCGCCGTGCGAATCGTCGAAATTTTTGAAGAAGCCGGAGTTCCAAAGGGCGTTTTGAATTTGATTTTGGCGCGGGCGAGGAAGTCGGCGAAGAAATCGCCAATCACGCGGCGGTTAAAGCAGTTTCTTTCACCGGCTCAACGGAAATCGGTATTAAATTATATGAACAAGTTGCCCGGCGCGGTGCGAAAGTCCAATGCGAAATGGGCGGCAAAAATCCGGTCGTCGTGATGGAAGATTGCGATATGGATTTGGCAATCGAATCAACCGCCCAAGGCGCGTTCGGTTCAACCGGTCAACGCTGCACGGCAACTTCTCGCGCCGTTGTGATTGATAGAATCGCCGACGAGTTTGTCGAAAAAATCGTCGAACGCGCAAAGTCAATGCGGCTCGGCGACGGCGCGGATTCTAAGACGGAAATGGGTCCGAGCGTTGACGAAAAACAATTCAAAACTGTTTTGAAATACATAGACATCGGGCGCGAAGACGGTGCAAATCTTTTGTGCGGCGGCAAACGCGCGGAAGGGGACGGTTTGGAAAACGGTTTTTTCGTCGAGCCGACGGTGTTCGATTCGGTTACGCCCGATATGCGAATCGCCCGCGAAGAAATTTTCGGTCCGGTATTGTCGGTTCTGCGCGTCAAGGATTTTGAAGAAGCGATGACTGTTGCTAACGATTGCGATTACGGTTTGTCGTCTTCAATTTTCACATCGGACGCTTCACGCATCTTCCGTTTCGTTGACGAAATCGAAACCGGAATGACGCACATCAACTCACCGACGACCGGCGGCGAAGCGCATATTCCGTTCGGCGGAATCAAAGCTACCGGCATCGGCGAGCGCGAGCAAGGCTCGACCGCGCTCGATTTTTACACAGAATTGAAAGTCGTTTATGTTGATTATACGGGACGCAAGCGCGAAGGAAATTTGTATTGATATGAAAAACAATTTTACGGCAATTATTAAACAAGACGGTGATTGGTGGATTGGCTGGATAAAAGAAATTCCCGGCGTGAATTGTCAGGAAGCGACCCGCGAGGAACTTCTTCAAACTTTGCGTGTAACTTTGCGCGAAGCGTTGGAATTTAATCGGCGGGACGCGCTTGACGTTGCCGGAACGAATTACGAAGAAGAATTGATTGCGGTATGAAGCGCAGAGATTTGATTCGCTATCTTCACTCGCACGGTTGCGAGCTTTTGCGCGAAGGCGCGAGTCATTCGTGGTGGCACAATGCAGCGCAGAACAAGCGTTCAGCCGTGCCGCGTTATACGGAAGTCAGAGACAATTTAGTTAAGAAGATTTGCAAAGACTTGGGAATTCCACCTGCGAAATAGGTTTTAACCTCGTTCGATTTTCACACGGAATTGAAAGTCGTTTATGTAGATTACACGGGACGCAAGCGCGAAGGAAATCTTTATTGAAAATTCTAAAGCGACAAAGTATAAAAACTATTTTAACATTTGCGGCAATGCTGATTTTATTTTGCGTCGCACCTACTGTTTCAGCGCAGAAAATTCAAAGTCAATACACCGACTTGATAGGCAAGAAATGCAAAACGATTGAAGAAGATACTGCGCTTTATATCGCGGATTGTCCCGGAATAACCGGTTATAAATTGAAAGTGAACGACTTTGATTTGCGAATGAGCGTGACGGTAATCGCGCCCGGCGGCAGCGAACATCGGATTGATTTCGACACCGCAGCTTTCCATTCCATCGGCAATAAAGCCGAATGGCGAGTAAAAAAAGAGAAAGATAAAATTGTACCGATAGCTCTTATCATCCGCTTTAACGTGCAAAGCAACCCTGAAAATCCTAACGACGAAACTTCTTATTTGCTGGTGGCGAAAATCACTGTGAAGGAGATTTGCGTTGTTGACAAGATTAAGTTCACTGCCGACGCGAACGTGAAAGCCCGCGAATCCGCCGATAAAGTGTCAAGCAAGTCCTGTTTGAAACAAGATTAACTTCGGCGAAGGCAATTATTAAAAATATTGGAGAAATTATGATGCGATTAAATTTTTATATTTTCATTTTAGCATTGACGGCTGTCTTTGTGGGTTGCGGGCAGCCGACGAACGCGCCGCAATCGAATCAAACGGCGAATACAAATGCGAACACGGCAACGGTAAACAACCAATGGGACAAATACGTCGAAGGATTTTTGAACGATTATTTTGCCGCGCGTCCCGATTTTGCCGTTGTGCAGGGCAAGCACGAGTTTGACGGGAAATTGCCCGATTGGAGCGAGGACGGTTTGAAGAAAGAGATTCAGCGACTTCACGCCGAACGCGACAAAGCTGCCGGTTTCAAAGACGACCAGCTTGATGAACGGCAGAGATTTGAACGCGATTATTTGATTGCACAAATAGACAAAGATTTGTTCTGGCGCGAGACGGCTGACCAACCGCACACGAATCCTTATTTTTATTCAGATTCGATTGACCCGGACGTTTATGTTTCGCGCGAATACGCGCCGCTTGAAACGCGGATGAAATCTTACACACTCTACGCCAAAAATGTGCCGAACGCGCTTCAGCAAATCAAAGCAAATTTAAAGCTCCCGCTTCCGAAGACATTAGTAAAAATCGGGCGCACGACGATTGGCGGACTCGCGGATTTTTACTCAAAAGACGTGCCGACGGTTTTTGCTTCGGTCAAAGATGAACAGTCGCAAAAGGATTTCAAAGAAGCGAACGACGGCGCGATTAAAGCCGTGAAAGATTTTGACGTTTGGCTCGGTGAGCAGGAAAAGAGCGCAAACGATAATTTCGCGCTCGGCGCGGACAAGTTTAAGCAGATGCTCAAAGCGACCGAAGGCGTTGACGTTGATTTGGCAAAACTCGAGGAAATAGGCAAGCAGGATTTGGCAAGAAACACGAACACGCTGAGAGAAGAATGCCAAAAATTTACGCCAAATCAAACGCTTTTGCAATGTATGGCGAAGGCTTCGGCGAACAAAGCGGAAGGTACGAACGTCGTTGACGCGGCGACGAAACAGCTTGGCGACTTGCGGAAATTTATACAGGAAAAAGATGTTTTAACGATTCCCGGCACGGAAGAAGCCCAAGTCAAACAAGCTCCGCCGTATAAGGCTTGGAATTTTGCGTATATCAATATTCCGGGACCTTTTGAAAATAATCTGCCGTCGGTTTATTACGTTTCGCCGCCGAATCCGTCTTGGTCGAAACAGAAACAAGACGCTTATATTCCCGGAAAAGGCAGTTTGCTTTTCACGTCAGTTCACGAAGTTTATCCCGGACACTTCGTTCAATTTCTACACGCCAACCGCTCGAAATCGAAATTTGGTCAAGTCTTTGTCGGTTACGCTTTCGCCGAAGGCTGGGCGCATTACACCGAAGAAATGATGTATGACGCGGGGCTTGGCACAGGCGACACGGAAATGCACATCGGGCAATTGCAGGAAGCGCTTTTGCGAAACGTACGATTTTTGTCGGCAATCGGAATGCACACGAAAGGAATGACGGTCGAGGAATCGAAAAAAATGTTTCTCGAACAAGGCTTCCAAGACGAAGGGAGCGCGGAACAGCAAGCCGAGCGTGGAACTTTCGACTCTGCATACCTGAATTACACGATGGGCAAATTGATGATTCGCAAGCTGCGCGATGATTGGACGGCTTCGCGCGGCGGGCGCAATGCTTGGAAGCAATTTCACGATGCGTTTTTGCAATACGGCGGTCCGCCGATTCCGTTTGTGCGCCGTGCGATGATGGGAAGCGGCGATAACGGTTCGTTATTTTAATTTTCAACAAACCAAAAGGAGGCTACTATGAACGACACAACAAATTTATCAAGGCGGAAACTTTTCTTCGGCGCGTTTTTTTCGGCGATTTTTGCATTGCAAATTTTTGCCCAAACTGCGCCGCCGAAAGCCGAAGTTCGCAACGTCACGGACGAGTATTTCGGTCAGAAAATTACTGACCCGTATCGCTGGATGGAAAATGTGAAGGCGGACGAGACGCAAAAATGGTTTCGGGCGCAAGCCGATTACGCACGCGCTTATCTCGACCGGCTGCCGATGCGCGAAGAAATTTTGAAAGAGCTTAATTCTCTGAGCGATGTCGGAACGCGCGTCGGCGGTATTCAGCGGCGCGGCAATTTGTATTTTTACAACCGCCGCGCCCCCGAAGAAAACGATTTCAGAATTTACGTCCGCGAAGGTTTAAGCGGCGCGGAACGCATTCTTGTTGACCCTGACAAAATAGCGAGCGACGGCAAACGCCGTTCAATCGGCGGTTTCAGCGCTTCGCAAGACGGCAAGTATGTGTCTTACATTTCTTCAATCGGAGGCAGCGAAAACGGCGAATTGCGCGTGGTCGAAACCGCGACCGGTAAAGACACGGGCGAATTGATTGACCGCGCACGCTTCGGCGCGGGCGATTGGCTGCCCGATGGAAAATCTTTCGTTTATAACCGGCTGCAAAAACTCGCACCCGACGCGCCGCCGACCGATTTGTATCAGAAAAGCCGCGTTTATCTGCACGTCTTAGGCACGAACGCCGACGCGGACAAAGCCGTTTTCGGTTACGAAGTCAACCCGAAAATTAAACTTGAAACGATGCCGCTGCCGTTCCTCGCTGTTCCACTCGATTCAAAATACATGTTCGCCATCGTTAATTCGGGAGTATCGCCGAACAGCGAATTATATGTCGCCCCGCTCGGCGCGCTCAAGGGTAATTCGCCCGCCGCAATCGAGTGGCGAAAAATTGCCAATCTCGACGACGAAGTCAGCAATTTTGACATTTATGGCGACGACGTTTATTTGACCACCTTCAAAAACACGCCGCGCTATAAAATCGTTCACGTCAACCTGAAAAACCCGGACGTAAAGCAAGCCGACATCGTATTTCCGGCGAGCGAAGCGGTTGTCGAATCTGCGGCGGCGGCGCGCGACGCGCTTTACGTGCAAACGCTCGACGGCGGAACACGCAAAATTTACCGCGTTGATTACAAGACGAAAAAAGCCGAACCGCTTCGCCTTCCGTATGAGGGTTCGGCATCAATTGTCGGCACTTACCCGGATGTGGACGGCGTTTATTTCAATCTGGATTCGTGGACGAAATCGTCGGCGAATTTTCTCTACGATCCGAAAACTCGAACGGCAACCGATACGCGCCTTGTGCCGCCGATTGGGATTGATATGAGCAGCCTCGAGGTCGTCAACGCCAAGGCGCGAAGCTACGACGGGGTGATGATTCCGCTCGTGATTATTTACAAAAAAGGCTTGAAGCGCAACGGCACAAATCCGGTTTTGATGCGTGGTTACGGTGCTTACGGAATCGAAAACACCTCGCCGTATTTTGCTTCCGGCTCGCTGCCGTGGCTTAATCGCGGTGGCATCGTCGCCATTACGGGCATTCGCGGCGGCGGTGAATACGGCGAAGAATGGCATCTGGCGGGCAAAGGCGCGACTAAATCGAATACGTGGAAAGATTTTATCGCCTGCGCCGAATACCTCATCGCAGAAAAATACACTTCGCCCCAACATTTGGGAATCATCGGCGGCAGCGCGGGCGGGATTTTAATCAGCAACTCGATTACCGAAAGACCGGATTTATTCGGCGCGGCGGTCAGCGCGGTCGGTTTGAACAACGCTCTGCGGGCGGAAACGACATCGAACGGCGTGCCGAACATTCCCGAATTCGGCACGTTTAAAACCGAAGAAGGTTTCAAAGCGCTGCTGTCTATGGACGGCTATCACAAAGTCAAAGACGGCGTGAAATATCCGGCGGTGATGCTGACGCACGGCATCAACGACCCGCGCGTCGAGCCGTGGATGTCGGCAAAAATGGCGGCGCGTCTGCAAGCGGCAACCGCAAGCGGCAAACCCGTTCTGTTGCGCGTCGATTACGACGCGGGACACGGTATCGGCTCGACTAAAAAACAGCGCAACGAAGAGAACGCCGATATTTATGCGCTTTTGTTTCAACAATTGAAGTAAAAATTAACCCGTTAAAAATAACTTTGTAGGACGAAGCTAGTCCTACAAAGTTATTCGCATTGCGCTAAAAAATATATGAATCCAACAGAACAAAAACAACAATCTGAAACCGTGCGAAAGCACAAGGAATTTCTTTTTCCGGCGGTCGCCACTTATTATCAAGAGCCTCTTGCTTTGGTCAAAGGTGAAGGCGAATACGTTTGGGACGACGCGGGCAATCGCTATCTCGACTGCTTCGGCGGCGTGCTGACAGTCAGCGTCGGACACGCGAATCCGAAAATCAACCAGGCGATTATTGAGCAAGTCAATACTTTGCAGCATACTTCCGCGCTTTATGCGAACAACCCGCAATCGGATTTGGCGGAAAAGCTCGCGGAAATCGCGCCGGGAAAATTACAAAAATCTTTCTTTTCAAATTCTGGAACGGAAGCGAACGACACGGCGATTATGGCGGCGAAGTTGGCGACCGGACGGCACGAAATCGTCGTGCTTCGGCATAGCTATTCGGGCAGAAGCGCGACCGCGCTTTCGAGCGTCGGGCATTCGACTTGGCGACCGCTGCCGTCGCAGGTTGCCGGAATCGTCCACGCCCGCGCTCCGTATTGCTACCGCTGTCCGTTTAATTTGAAACCGGACAGTTGCGGCGCGGCGTGCGCCGAAGATGTCGAAGACGTAATTATGACCGCGACGACCGGCGAAATCGCCGCGTTTATGGCTGAACCGATTCTAGGTGTCGGCGGTTTCATCGTTCCGCCCGCCGGTTATTTCGAGCGAGTCGAAGAAATCACGCGCAAACACGGCGGGCTTTTTATTGCCGACGAAGTGCAGACCGGCTGGGGACGTACGGGCGATAAATGGTTCGGCATCGAGCATTCCGGCGTGAAGCCCGACATCATCACGTCGGCGAAAGGAATGGGCAATGGCGTTCCAATCGGCTGGACGATTGCGACGGCGGAAGTCGCCGACAAATTTCCAGGCTTGACTTTTGCCACGTTCGGCGGCAATCCCGTTTCGACCACCGCCGCGCTCGCCGTTGTCAAATTAATTGAAGAAGAAGATTTGCGGACAAACGCGCGAATCATCGGCGGATATTTACGCGAAAAGTTGGAAGAATTAAAAGAAAAATATCCGATTATCGGCGACGTGCGCGGAATGGGTTTGATGCAGGGACTTGAATTAGTAAAAAACCGCGAAACGAAAGAACCTGCGCCCGAAGCCGTCTTAAAAGTCTTTGAAGAAACCAAGCGGCGCGGCGTTCTCATCGGCAAAGGCGGGCTTTACGGCAACGTGATTCGCACGGGAATGATGCTCAATTCGACGAAGGATAATGTTGACGAGCTTGTTGCGGCTTTAGATAAAGGTTTCGCGTTATGCTAAGACTTGGCTATAATGGCTAAGTTGAGGTTTTATAAACTATGAGAACTACAAACATTGCCGAACTAAAAAACCATTTGAGCAGTTTTCTAGCCGACGTAAAACGCGGCGAGGAAATTCTGATAAGCGATAGAAATCAACCGATTGCCAAAATCGTTCCGCTTCACAATACTTCGGATTTTTCAGCCGAAGAGTTGGCTTTGGCGGCGGCGGGCATTTTGCGTCTGCCCAAAGAAAGCGAGATTGGCGAATCATTTTTGAAAGAAAAACGCTCCGCTTTGAAAAGCGAAACGGCAATCAAAGCCGTAATTGACGAACGCGATGAAGACTGAAATTGCCTTTTGGGACACGAGCGCGGCACTGCCGCTTTGCTGTTCGCAAATTTTTACAACACAGTCAAAAAAGTGGCTGCGAAAATATCCGAAAATCGTCGTTTGGTGGGGAACTTCGGTTGAAATAAACAGTGGTTTGGCGCGGCTCAAACGCGACGGTCATTTGACGGAAAAAGAAACGGTCAAAGCCTCGCGTTTGTGGGAGAAACTCAAGAAAACTTGCCGCATCGTTTCGCCCGTCGAAAGAATTTTAGAGTTGGCAAACGATTTACCCGAAAATTACGGTTTGCGGGCTTTGGATTCGTTCCAACTCGCGGCGGCTCTCGTTTGGTGTCAGGAAAAACCACGCCGTCGTCCATTCATCACGGCTGACGAACGCTTGGCGAAAGTGGCGGAAAAGGCAGGATTCACAGAGATTTTATTGAGTTGATTGTGAATAACGAAACTTTACAAGATGAAATCGCCGTTTCGGTAGCGCAGGTTTTGGCTTCGGCGAATCGTAAAGCGAAAGAGTTGGGCGTTGATGTCGGAACGAGTTTGATTACCGTTTCGCAGCATTTGGCAA
This sequence comes from Acidobacteria bacterium 28-1, assembly GCA_002050365.1. Taxonomy (GTDB): domain Bacteria; phylum Acidobacteriota; class Blastocatellia; order Pyrinomonadales; family Pyrinomonadaceae. The sequence continues at coordinate 60,714 of MWYZ01000052.1, read as the reverse complement.
AAGGCGTTTGGCTGTGGCGCGTGCATTACGGTGCGAGAGATTACGTCGGGCGGCGCGGCGGCGATTTGATGATTGATATTGACCCGGCGAATGCGGACATCAGACAAATTTTGCGCGGGCAGTAACAAACAATTACCGCGCTCGATTCAGGTAGAAAAAAGAGCGGCGCGGTTTGTGTCATCACTTGTAAATTTCGCCGTTCGGCAGCTTTGTGTAAAACGATTTACGGAGGTTGCTGATGAAACAAAATCTACTTATTGCGACATTCTTTTTACTGCTGTGCGGAATATGAAGTCAACTAACAATGACAAGGAAAAATACAATCTATGAAAAATAGTTTGATATTACTAACCGCATTATTGCTTGCTTTAGGGCTAGGAATCATTGCTTCCGTTACACAGAACACCGCTTTGTTGTCACTTGCTAAATGGATTGAACCGATAGGCGTAATTTGGATTGGATTTTTAAAGATGACTATGTTGCCGCTCGTCATTTCTTTACTAATCACAAGCGTTAGCTCAACAAGACAAATAAACAATGCTCCTGTTCTAAAAAGGACGTTGCTCGTCTTCCTGACTTTGTATGTCGTATCGCTGATAGCCGCAATGGTGTTGATGCCATTGATGATGCAACTACTTCCGGCTTCGGCTTCTATTCCTGAAAATCTAATTGATACAACGGCTATTTCTGGTGAAAAACCACTTTCGTTTTTGGAGCAGGTTGTAAACTGGGTGCCGGTTAATCCGTTCAAATCTGCCGCAGAAGGAGCGATTTTGCCGCTTGTTATTTTCTCTATAATGTTCGGTTTAGCTGTCAATCATATTGCCGAAGAACCGAAAAGAATAGTCATTCTTTTTTTTCAAGGCGTAACCGAAGTTATGCTCAAAATCGTTGAATGGGTGCTTCTTATAGTGCCTCTCGGTATTTTCTGTGTCGTATTCCCGCTTGCTAGTCAGATGGGCGTCAATCTTGTCGGGGCATTGGGTTTCTACGTAGCAGTTTCTGTCGCTTTATCAGTTGTTTGTATATTGATAGTGTGCTTGATTGCCAGTTTTTATACCAAAACTCCTTTACTGAGCTTTATGTCCGCTTGTTTGCAGCCGCAATTCGTCGCGCTAGGGACTCAATCTTCACTTGCGACATTACCAACAATGGTGGAAGCTGCGGAACAAAAATTACACATTCCTACTCACGTCACAAGTATGGTTTTGCCGTTAGCAGTTGCCATTTTCAAAATGGGTAGTGCGATTGCGGGAGTTACATACATATTTTTTGCCGCTCGAATGTATCACGTTGAGCTGACGCTTTCGCAAATGCTTATTATCTTTGTAGTCGCGCTGGCAACAGCCGTCGGCGGGGCTGGTTTGCCGAGCGGCGCATCATTTTTTGCGCCCATTGTTACGATATTTATGGCGGTAGGGCTTCCTGTTGAGATAATTCCTGTTTTATTTGCCGTAGATACCTTACCGGATATGGGACAAACGGCTGCCAACGTTACGGCAGATATGGGGGCTGTTAGTATGGTGGCAAAAAATGCGGACAATGTAACGTAAAGATAAACATTTTTAAGCTATAAGGAAACGATTGTTACATGGTTATATTCAACCAAATGCCGACTAAAAACGAAATGGGAAGAGTGTAGCGGCAGCAAGAATGGATGAAGAAAAAAGGAATCAAATAAATTTAAAGAGCAAAAATTATGAAAACACTAATCAAAAACGGACGAATTGTAACGGCGGTTGACGATTATCGCGCCCGTGTTTTTACGGATGCAAATTTGGATTGTCGGTTGTAAAACCTTCGGCAACGGCGGCATCGAGCAGTTTGTTGTCCGAAGCCAAAAAGATTGGAAATGGAAGCCGGGAATTTCGGAGCATATTTCGGGCGTAAATTGCCGTCGCAAGTTGGATTGCATCGCCCGCGCGCAAAGGATGAGTTTCAAGAAGCCTGTTTGATTCAACAATTATCAAATCGCTTAATTCAAGGATAAGATATTCGTTATTTGAAATTGTCGAAAAGTCTTTCGCAAAATCGTTGTAATCAATTTGGCTGATTTTCGCTTCGCGTTTGCGGCGATTGAAGGCGCTAAAAACTTCGACAATACTTAACTTTGCCGTAATAATCGAATTGTTTGAAGCAGGCAAAAGAAGGTTTTGAAACCAAGTGCTTCCCGTTTCCGCCGCGTGGCGTTTGACCAAAACACTGCTGTCCGCATAAAAAATTTGGTTCATCGCGCTTCGCGGTCTTCGTCGATATATTCACTAAGAGGTTTTCCGGCGGAGAAAAGTTCGGCAAGTTCGGCGCGGCGTTCGTTTGAAATTACATCTTCGGTTTGGTTTGACTGATTTTCCAGTTTCAAGGCTTTGCGGACTTTTGAATCGAGCGAATTCTCGTTGATGTGAATTGTTATTTCAACCTCCGAATGTTCTGGTAAATCAAGCGGAGCAATCGGGCGAAGCAAACCATTTTCATAAATTGCGGTAGTTGTTTGATTCATAGCAATTTGATAATAACGCAAATTTGACCAAAAAGAAAAGAATTAAAATTATGAAAACATTAATCAAAAACGGACGAATCGTCACGGCGGTTGACGATTACCGCGCCGATATTTTAATCGAAGACGAACAGATTTCCGCGCTCAATGCAGGTTTTGCGACGAGTTAAAAATTTATGAATCCAAGAGAAATTCCTGAAGATGCAATTGTCGAAGTTGCAAATTCAATCAATAGTAAAATAAACAAAACTCCAAATCTTAGCAGTCCGGTAACTGTTAAAGATGACAGCCGAACTCCGCAGTATTTTGAGATTATTCCTTTTGAAGAAATAGACAATTCAGACAGAAATTTTTTCTCGATTGATGGAAGTTATAATTTTCAAGAATTTTACAACGGCGTTTGTATCGGAGTTTATACGGCGGGCTATATTGCTTACAACAATGGGAAACAGGTAAAACTCAATGATTTGGACGACCCTGTAATAAACGGGAAAACTTATTTTCCGAGCAAGTTGATGATTACAAGCGACACGGATAGAGAAGATATTTTCGATGAACTTTTAACTCTCGAACCTGTCAAAAATCTTTTTAATTTCTTTGGGAATCCAACTGATTGGAGCGGTTGGGCAAGCAATTTAGAAGAAACTAAAAAATCCGTGTGTAAAAATTCTTCTACGCTATTTTCTTTTTGCCAAAGTGTGTTGGAGTGGTCTTTAGTTTATGAAATTGCGAATCTTCCAATAACTAAATCAGGCGATTTTATTTTGCGCGATGGGAATTTAAGACCTTTAGAAATAAAGCAAAAATATATTCACAATCTTGGAAAGTTTTTACACGATAAGGGCATCGTTTTACTATCAGTTACAAAAGACTCTCCCATAAAACTACAACTTTCTTCGACATTTCGGCGAATTGATAATTATTTACAAGGCGATTTGAAATATAAATTTAGATTTGCCGAAACAGAAGAAAGAAAGAAAAAGATTTGTTGTTGGTTGGAAGTTGACGACGGCGACCTTGATGAAGCATATAAGGTGGGCGTAGTGGATAGAGATAAACAATTTCTAAGAAAAGGCGTATCAGGCGGACGCGGCTTTGGTTTGTATTTTGTTGCACGGCTTGATTACGTTGAAAAGCTGCAAAATTACGATTGGCTGGTTGTTGATTTAAACATTTATGATGCGATTCCAACGGTCAATGAAACAATGAAAGCCTTTGATGTCAACCGACAGATGCGGGATTTTGAGAAGCTAAATACAATTTTCAAAGAACTGACAAGGTTGACGCAAGAGCATTATATTTTGGGTTATCCGTATCCGCTTGCCGAAGCGCATAATTTCGTAACTCTAAAGAAAGCCTTCAAGCAGGAAATAATCAGCCGCGTTAAGATGGCACTTTATCAAAACGCGCGAATGGAGCATGTAGATATTGAGAATTTATTTTTAGATTTTCCAACCGCTAAAGAACTTTGTTTGAACTAAAATGTCCTTATTATATTACTGGCGTAGCGATAATTATTTTAGGGATTTGGATTTTGGTTTGGGTTATCACCTTAATCATTCAAATCCAATTTTACATAATATCGAAATTGGCGATAGTCTTTGGGCTTTCACAAGACTTAAAAACAAAATGTATGTTTTAGCTTGTGAAATGGTTATAAAGTCAAAAACTTTCAATTCGCCAAAATTTAGATATGGGAAATATAGAGTTTGGGGCGATTTGGAAAAGTCAAGATATTTCGATGTAAACGAAAACATCAGCATTGAACAAGTAATCAGAACCTTTGACATCAATGCAAAAGCAAAAGTGTTGGGACAATCATTTCAAGGGCTTGCTTCAGTAAAGCAAATTAACTTTCTTGAAAACCAGATATTGACCAAACTTTCGCAAAAATTGCGAAGAGAACCGCGAGCTAAGATTTTGCCCGAAGAACAACTTGAAGCGGAAATAATTTTAGGAAATTCAGAATTGGTTCAAGAATTAGTTAAAAGTGAAGGCTATGGAATTAGCGAAAAAAGACGAGAGTATTTGTATAAAAATGCTCCCAAAAGAAATGCTTCTTTAGCAAAAGAGTTGAACAGAATTTATAAAGGTCAATGTCAAATTTGCGGATGGCAGTCTTTGGAAATTTACGGAGTTAGTCTTTGTGAAGCACATCATATTCAGTGGTTAAGTCGGGGCGGTGAAGATGAATTGGAAAATATGATTTCGATTTGTCCAAATCACCACACCGCAATTCACAAACTTGATGCGCCATTAGATTACAAAGATTACAGTTTTGATTTTGGCAGATTTAAGGAAAAAATTATCATAAACAGTCACTTATAAATTTTGAAAAACTAAAAACTAGAATGAATTTGCGCTCAATACAAAAAAAGCTATCTCAAGTTACAAATCTTTCAGGTTTGAAATTTGAAAAGCAAGCAGAGCCTTACATAGCTAAAGCGCAAGAAATAGATATTTTGAAAGTTGACCCTTATTTAGTTCAAGTTCGTGATGGCGATTACACAAGCAAGATTTGGTCTTACGCTTTGACAAATTGGTCTGTTCCCGTGAGCGCGGGTTTACGGAAGACGCTTGCGTTTTTTGGTTTTCGACAAGCAAAACGAAAAACTAATTGGCGTTTTCGGATTGTGCGACCCGCTAATCGGTTCGGTTATCCGCGACAATTTTATCGGTTGGAACAGAAAACAAAAACTCGAACGGCTTTACAACTGTCTGACTGCTTACATTTTGGGAGCAGTTCCGCCTTACAACAAAATTCTCAGCTCAAAATTAGTTGCTTTGACAACAATGTTTCCAGAAGTTCGTAAAGTTTTCCGAGAGAAATACAAAAACAACCAAACTGTTATTTCCGGCAAAAACAAATTACCTGAACTTGCTTTCATTGATACCTACGGAGCATTTCAAAAGTCAGCAATCTATACAAAGTTATTAAATTGGAAATTTGTAAATTACACCAAAGGTCAAAGCCACATTCACCTTACGGCAAATGGAAGTTGGGAAACCATAAAAAAATTTGTTTCCGAAGAAAGATTTGACACTTATAAATATGGTCAAGGTTCAAATTGGAAATTAAGAACTTTGCGAGTCGGATTAGAAAATCTCGGATTTGACGAAGAGCTTTTAAGTATTGGTTGGAAACGCGCTTATTACGTCTGTCCGCTTGCAAAAAATTGGCGAGAGTTTCTGACGATGAACCATAAGAAACCAAAGTTTTTGGAGTATGACGAAAAATACTTAATTAACGAATGGCGAACTCGTTGGGTAAATGACCGCCTAGAAAATCTGCAAATAAAATTAAATGACTCTACCGAAATAATATGAAAACACTAATCAAAAACGGACGAATTGTAACGGCGGTTGACGATTATCGCGCCGATATTTTAATCGAAGACGAACAGATTTCCGTTATCGGCAAAACGCTTGAAATGGATGCCGATAAAACGATTGACGCTTCAAATAAACTCGTCATTCCGGGCGGGATTGACCCGCATACGCATATGGAATTGCCGTTTGGCGGAACGTCTTCGTCGGACGATTTTTTTACCGGAACTCGCGCGGCGGCGTTTGGCGGGACGACGACGATTATTGATTTCGCCGTGCAGAACAAAGGCGAGTCAATGATTCAGGGCGTTGATAACTGGCACCAAAAGGCGGAAGGAAAAACGGCGATTGATTACGGTTTTCACCTTATCACGACTGAATTTGAAGACGGGCAAGAGCGCGAGATGTATCAATTGATGGACGAAGGCATCACGAGCTTTAAACTTTTTATGGCTTATCCGGGCGTTTTTCTGGCGGACGACGCGACGATTTTTCGGGCGATGTCGGCGGCTGGAAATCGCGGCGGTTTGATTTGTATGCACGCCGAAAACGGGATTGTCATCAACGAAATTATCAAACGCGCCCTCGCCGCCGGGCGAACCGCGCCGAAATATCACGCGCTCACGCGCCCGACGATTGCCGAAGCCGAAGGCGTGCATCGCGCGATTGCGATTGCGGAAATGGCGGAATCGCCCGTTTATATCGTGCATTTGTCCTGCACCGACGCGCTGAATCAAGTCCGCGAAGCGCGTGATAGAGGCATTCCCGCGTTTGCCGAAACCTGTCCGCAATATCTTTTTCATTCAATCGAAGATTACGGCGACGATTTCGGCGGCGCGAAATATGTGATGACTCCGCCGCTTCGTGAAAAACACAATCAGGCGGAATTGTGGAAAGGTTTGAAAATGGACGACCTCCAAGTCATTTCCACCGACCATTGTCCGTTTTGTATGAAAGAGCAAAAGGAATTGGGCGCGAATGATTTTTCAAAAATCCCGAACGGCGCGCCCGGCGTGGAAAATCGAATGTCGCTGATTTACAACGGCGGAGTCGTCGAAAACCGCATTTCCCTGAATCGCTTTGTCGAACTGACTTCGACTGCCGCCGCGAAAATGTTCGGGCTGTTCCCGAAAAAAGGCACCATCGCCGTCGGTTCTGATGCCGACATCGTGATTTTCGACGCGGAACGAGAACACACTTTCGGCGTGGCGAGCGAACATATGAACGTTGATTATTCGTCATACGAAGGCTGGACGGTGAAAGGCAAAGTCGAAACTGTTCTATCACGCGGGCGCGTCGTGATTGAAAACGGCGAACACAAAGGCAAAGCGGGCGATGGACAATTTTTGAAACGCGGAACTTGTGTCAATGTTTAGAAGAAGAAATTAAAAATCAAAAGGAGAAATTGTGAAAAAATCAATAGGTATTTATCTGGCTGTATTTTTAGTTTTGTGTCCGGCATTGGTTTGGGCGCAAAATTCCAAAAAGAAAATCGTGACGGCTGCCGAACTGCCGAGCTTTACGTATTCCGTGCCGGAGAATGCAGCCGATTTGCTGACTTCGGACGAAGCGTTTGCGCCTTTTGCGGCGAAAGTTCGCGCCGACCTCGAAGGCGTTTTGCGCGATTATGATATTCAGGATAAGGCGACGTTGAAAGGAATTGAAACAACGCTTCTGCATCTCGATTTGTATCAGGGCAACTTGGACGCGGCGGTTGCGCGTCTCAATCGAATTCGCGCACTCGAAGAAAAGCCGGAAGCTAAACTTTACGACCGCGAATTGTCTGTTATCGAAGCGATAATCAAAGCGCGGCAAAAATCCGGCGCGGTATCGGGCGCCGCTTATCAGCAGGCGTTGCGCGAAGCATTGGCAGAATCGCTGAACCGGCTGCCCGCTTCGATGTCCGCTAAAATAACCGGCGAGAAAGCCGTTTTTGAAATTTTGAGCGGCGATTTTTTTCTCGATGCCGTGAAAGCGAAAATCGCGCCGATGGCGAAGCAAAGCGGCAACACCTTGTCTGGCGAAGTGGCTTTCTCTCTGGTCGAAATCCGCACGCTGCATCGTCTTTTCGTTCCTGCCGGAGAGGACATAGCGCAGGCTTTCGGCACATATCTTGCCGCTCACAAGCCCGTCAACACAAACATCTGGACGAGCCGCGCAGTAACTTTGACTAGCGCACAGAAATTGACTCCGGTTATCGTGGGCATTTGGGATACGGGTGTTGATGTCAAAGTTTTTCCGAATCAACTCTTCGTCAACCGCGCGGAAAAACCGAACGGAAAAGATAACGACGGAAACGGTTTCGCGGCTGATGTCAATGGCATCGGTTTTGATTTTGAAGAGAAAAATACGCCCACATTGCTCCGCCCGCTTAAACCAGAAGACTTAAAGGAATATCCCGAATACATTAAAGACTGGCAAGCCACCGCAGACCTCAAAGCCGGAATTGACAACGACGCGACGCGAGCTTTGAAGCAGAAGATTCAGTCCGAGAAGACGGAAGATGCTGCCAAAGAAATGCGCCTCGATAGAGTTTTGTCCGCATACACACACGGAACGCACGTCGCAGGCATGGCGGTTGAAGGCAATCCGGCGGCGCGGATATTAGTTGTGCGGGTTACCTGGCGCGATGATACGGGCGAAAGAATTCCGCCGACTGAAGAAATAGTGCGCCGGACTGCCGCTAACTGGAAAACAGAGGTTGCTTATTTTAAGGCTCACGGCGTGCGCGTCGTCAATATGAGCTGGCAAACTAATCCGCAGGATATTGAAAGCGATTTAGAGAAGCGCAAAATCGGCAAAGACGCTGCCGAACGCAAACGACTGGCGAAAGAGCGCTTCACAATTTTAAGAAACGCTTTATATGAAGCCATCAAAAATGCACCGGAGATTTTGTTCGTTACCGGTGCAGCAAACAACAACGGCAATTCGGATTTCACCGAAGTGATTCCCGCTTCATTCGATTTGCCGAACGTGCTGACCGTCGGCGCGGTGGACGCAGGCGGCGCAGCGGCAAATTTTACTAACTTCGGCAAAACCGTCACGCTTTATGCCAACGGGGTTGATGTGGAGAGTTTCGTTCCGGGCGGCGAACGCTTGAAATTGTCCGGCACATCAATGGCTGCGCCGCAAGTCACAAACCTTGCCGCCAAGCTATTCGCGCTCAATCCAAAACTGAGCGTCGCCGAAGCAATCAAATTTATCCGCGAAGGCGCGGAACCGAGCAGTTCGGATAAACGGCTGATGCTTATTAATCCGAAACGAACAGTGGAATTGTTGCAGGCGAGCAAAAAATAAACCCAAAAACTAAAGCAAGACGACGGGCAATTTTTGAAGCGCGGAACTTGCGTCAATGTATAAATCAAAATTTATGAAGCAAATTATTTTATTAACATTTGGTGTTGTTCTTTTTTCGACTAGCTCAAACGCGCAAATTTACCGGATGGCGGAAATGAATGTCGAGCAAATCAAAAAGCTCGACAAGGAAAAAACCGTTGTCATTTTGCCCGGCGGAATCGTTGAGGAACACGGCTCTTTTTTGCCGACTTTCACCGACGGTTATTGGAATGAACAGGTAACGCGGGAACTTGCCAAAGCGATTGCGGCGAGAAAGGGCTGGTCGGTCGTGATATTCCCGACGATTCCCTTGGGCAACAGCGGCGCGAACGACATCGGCGGCAAATTCAATTTTCCCGGAACTTACTCCGTTCGCTTTGAAACGCTGCGCTCGGTTTTTATGGATTTGGCAACCGAATTGGGAGAGCAAAAATTCAAATGGATTTTTATCATTCACGGACACGGCGCACCGAATCACGTCCGCGCACTCGACCAAGCCGGAGATTATTTCCGCGACACATACGGCGGGCGAATGGTGAATCTTACCGGACTTCTGCCAGTCGTTGCCGCCTGGGACGGCAAGAAATCGGACGCGCAGCGCAGGGAAGACGGTTTGCCGATTCACGCGGGAATGGATGAAACGAGTATGATGCTCGCCCTGCGTCCCGACCTTGTTAATCCCGCTTACAAAAACGCCAAGCCGTTTGCCAGTGACAAAATGGAAGATTTAATTCAAATAGCACAGTCGAAAGATTGGCTCGGCTATCTCGGCTCGCCGCGCCTTGCGAGTCGAGCGCAATACGCCGACGGCTGGCAAATGGCGGCGACGGAAGCAGTTAATTTCGGGCTGAAAATCCTCGACGGTCTGGATGACAAAACAATTCCGCGTTTCGGCGACGAGATGGAAAAAAGCCCGCCTGACGTTGCGCTCGATAAGGCTTCTTTGAAACACGAAGCTGAAATTAAATTCAAACAAGATGAATGGTTGAAGAAAAGAAAACTCAAATAAAAATTTAGCTGTGATTGAAAACGGCAAACACAAAGGCAAAGCAGGCGACGGACAATTTTTGAAACGCGGAACTTGGCGTGAATGTATAATGCCTAATAAATCGTGGATGAAAAAATTAACAATTTAGAAATTGATTCTTTGCTCGGTCATTACCGAATCGTCTCAAAAATCGGCGCGGGTGGAATGGGCGAGGTTTATCTTGCCGAAGATACCAAACTTGACCGAAAAGTCGCGCTCAAAATTCTGCCGTCTGAGTTCGCCGAAGATAAAGACCGAATGAGTCGTTTCGTTCGTGAGGCGAGGTCTGCTTCTGCGTTAAATCATCCGAATATCATCACTATTCACGAGATTGGCGAGAGCGAAGGCACACATTACATTGCGACTGAATTTATTGACGGCAAAACTCTGAACGAGTATGCGAAAAGCAATCATTTGAATTTTAAGTCCGCCCTAGAGATTGCCATTCAAATTGCTTCGGCACTCGATGAAGCACACTCGGCGGGCATCGTTCACCGCGACATCAAGCCGGACAATGTGATGATTCGGGAAAATGGTTTAGCGAAGATTCTCGACTTCGGCATCGCCAAATTATCTGCGCCGCTTGAATCAGACGCAGAGGCGGCGACGGCAATCAAAAGCGGAACGAGTCCGGGAATGATTATCGGGACGGCGAATTATATGTCGCCCGAACAGGCGAAAGGTCAAACGGTTGATGCCAGAACCGACATTTTCAGTTTCGGCGTGGTGTTGTATGAAATGCTGGCGGGACACTTGCCGTTTGAGGGCGAGTCGGCAATGGAAATGATCGGCGCGATTCTCAAAGACGAACCGAAATTATTACCGTCAGATGTTCCAAGCGAAATCACGAAAATTATCAATCAATGTTTGCGAAAAGACAGAACGGAGCGTTATCAAACGACGAAGGATTTATTGATTGATTTGAAGGATGTCAAACAGGACTTGGAATTTCAAGATAAATTAGAACGCACAATTTCGCCTGAAAGAGTAGAACCGAAAACGCAAATTCTGCAAGCGACAACTTTAGACGAAACAAATCAAACGACGACGAATCAGACGCGGCAAAGCAATCCGACGAAAAAGTATTTAGCGATTGCGCTGGCGATTCTGCTCATTTCAGCGATTGGATTTTTCGCTTATCGCACTTTCACCGCAACCAACCAAATCGAATCAATCGCGGTGATGCCGTTCGTCAACGAAAGCGGCAATGCCGATGTCGAATACTTGAGCGACGGAATGACCGAAACGCTCATCAGCAGTCTTTCAAATTTGCCGAATCTGAATGTCAAGCCGCGTTCCAGCGTTTTTCGCTACAAAGGGAAAGACACGGATTTACAGACGATTGCTAAAGAGTTGAACGTGCAGGCGATTTTGAACGGGCGCGTCGTACAGCGCGACGACGGGTTGACGCTGAGTTTGGAGTTGGTTGACGTATCGCAGGATAAAGTAATTTGGGCGGAACAATATGAACGCAAAATCTCCGACTTGGTTTCCCTGCAAAGCGAGGTTGCCCGGGATGTTTTGAGCAAACTGAAAATCAGGCTCACGGGCGCGGACGAACAGAAACTGGCAAAAAAATCTACCGAGAATGCGGAAGCCTACCAACTTTATATCCAAGGTCGGTATGAGTGGAACAAGTTTTCATTCGATAGTCTGAAAAAAAGCATCCCGCTTTTCGAACGCGCGATACAGAAAGACCCAACCTACGCCCTGGCATACTCCGGTTTAGCGGATTCCTACGTTAATCTCGGCGTTGACTACATTTCCGCTCAGGACGCCATGCCTCAGGCTCGGGTCGCGGCGCTACAGGCAATCGCATTGGACGATTCGCTGGCTGAGGCTTACACCTCCCTGGGGTCATACAAGCTGTTCTACGAATGGGACATTAAAGGTGCAGAGGAGGAATACCGCAAGGCTATCAGCTTAGATGCCAAATACGGGAACGCGCGTCATTTTTACAGCCATTGCTTGCAGTTTTCGGGAAGGGAAGCCGAAGCCATTCGTGAAATGAAGACCGCCGTCGAGCTTGAGCCTCTCTCGCTTGTCAACAATTCCGAACTCGGCTGGGCATACTATCTGGCAAATCAACACGACGCGGCAATCGAGCAGTTACACAAAACCATCAAGCTCGATCCATCATACTCTTATAGCTACTTCATTCTTGGTCTGGTCTATGCGGATAAGGGAAACTATGCCGAAGCAGTTGCCGCGTTGCGCGAAGGTCAAAAACTGTCGCCGGATTGGCTTGAGCTTCAGGCTGTGCTGGCATACACCTATGCATCAGCCGGCGAGCGCGGCGAGGCGGAGGCGTTGTTGACCAAGCTGCTGAAATCGGCGGCTGACACATACGTCAATCCTGTCCTCATTGCCAGCGTATACGTCGCGCTCGCCGACAATGACCGGGCTATCGCATGGTTAGAGCGTGGTTACAGGGAAAAGTGTTCGTGGATGAGCTGGATAGCGATAGAACCGCAGTTGGAGCGGCTGCGACCCGATCCGCGGTTTCAGGATCTCGTCAGTAGGGTGAATAGATGATTGTGTGCCAGTCCTAAAACCGGACTCGAAGAGAACAAGTTTTCAAATGGCTGGAAAAGCCATTCAGGATAATGCCGTTATGTTGAACGAATTGAACAAACAGACGAATTTTGACTCTTTCCGCAACGACCCGCGCTACAAGGATTTGCTGAAACGGATGAATCTGCCCGAATGAATTTGAGAGAAGATGAATAAAGAACTATCTGCCGACACGAATCCATCGCGCGGGCGCGTCGTGATTGAAAACGGCGAGCATAAAGGAAAGGCGGGCGACGGGCAATTTTTGAAACGCGGAATGTGTGTCAATGTATAATGCCTAACAAATGACGGATGAAAAAATTAACAAATTAGAAGTTGACTCTCTGCTTGGACATTACCGAATCTTGAAAAAAATTGGTGTGGGCGGGATGGGCGAAGTTTATCTGGCTCAAGATTCGCGCCTTCGTCGCAGGGTGGCGCTCAAGGTTTTGCCGGAAAGTATTGCCGGAGATAAAGACCGCTTGCGACGATTTGAACAGGAAGCCTTTGCCGCTTCCGCCTTAAATCATCCGAATATTTTAACGATTCACGAATTCGGCGCAGAAAAGGGCGTGCATTTTCTCGCTACCGAATATGTCGAAGGCGAAACGCTCAGAGAGAAATTAAACCGTGGAAGCGTAAGTCTTGGCGAAGCTCTCGACATCGTGCAGCAAATGGCTTTCGCGCTTTCGGCAGCGCACGCAGCGGGGATAGCTCATCGAGACATTAAGCCGGAAAACATAATGATTCGCATTGACGGCATTGTGAAAGTTTTGGATTTCGGCTTGGCAAAACTGATTGAAAAACAGGAAGAAGAGATAGACACGGAAGCCGCTACGCGACAACTCGTTCGGACGAATCCCGGCGTTGTGATGGGAACTGTTTCATATATGTCGCCCGAACAAACCAAAGGCAAAGACGTTGATACGCGCACCGATATTTGGAGCTTCGGCGTCGTGCTTTATGAAATGCTGTCGGGGCGCTTGCCGTTTGAAGGCGAAACGCCGAATGAGTATATCGCTTCGATTTTAAAATCCGACCCGCTTCCGCTTGAAAATGAAAACGGAGAAATTCCCGCAGAACTCACGCAGGTTGTTCGCAAGGCTCTCAGAAAAGACCAGGATGCCCGTTATCAAACGATGAAAAGTTTGCTGGCGGATTTGAAGGAGCTGAGAGAAGAAATCGCTTTAACGGAGAAATTGGAGCGTTCCGTCAGTCCAAACCGCATTCATCAAACGGAAAACCAAGCGACGCAGATAGTAAATGCGGAAACCACAAATGATTCACCGCGAGCGCAAACCGCATCAAGCGCCGAATACATCGCAAGCGAAATCAAGCAGCATAAATCTTTTTCTATTGCCGCGCTTGTAATTTTGTTTTTGGCGATTGGCGGATTAGGTTATTGGTTCTTTGCTAGTCGCGCATCAAGCGCAAAACAAATCGAATCAATCGCCGTAATGCCTTTTGTTAATCAAAGCGGGAACGTGGAAGTTGAATATCTTTCTGACGGGATGACCGAAACTTTGATTAACAATCTTTCTCAATTGCCCAATCTTTCCGTAAAGGCGCGGAGCAGCGTGTTTCATTTCAAAGGCAAAGAGATTAGTCCGCAAACCGTCGGCTCGGAATTATCCGTTCAAGCAATCTTAAATGGGAGAGTTATCCAGCGCGGCGATAATTTAACTCTCAGTCTGGAGTTGGTTGACGCGCGAACGGGCAACCAGATTTGGGGCGAGCAATACAACCGCAAGCTGACCGATATTGTAACGCTGCAAACAGAAATCGCCCGCGACGTTTCAAACAAATTAAAAACAAAACTATCAGGCGCGGACGAACAAAAAGTATCCAAAAGCTACACGCAGAATACCGAAGCATATCAGCTTTATTTGAAAGGTCGTTTTTATTGGAACAAGCGCACGGCGGAATCACTCAAAAAAGCGATTGAGTATTTTAATCAGGCGATTGAAAAAGACCCTTCGTATGCTCTGGCTTACGCGGGTTTAGCCGATTCGTATTCCGAACTGACGTGGTTTGATAGTCAACCCTCAAAGGAAGTGTATCCAAAGGCGAAGGCGGCGGCGTTGCGGGCGCTGGAATTGGACGATCAGCTTGCCGAAGCGCACACCGCGCTCGGACAGGCGAAGGCTTATTCGGATTGGGATTTTGCGGGCGCGGAAATCGAATACCGACGAGCTATCGAATTGAATCCGAATTATCCGGTCGCTCATTACTACTACGCAGAGATGTTGTCGCAACTGGGCAGACATGACGAAGCAATTGCCGAAGCGAATCGGGCGGCAGAACTCGACCCGCTTTCGCCAATCGTCAAGGTCGTGCAGGGAGCAATGTATGAAGAAGCAGGGCGTTGCGACGAATCGCTCGAAATATTGCGAAAGGCAATCGAAGCGGACAAAGACTTTCCCCGCCTGCACCGAGAGATAGTTTTTTCCTACGAGTGCAAAGGAATGTTTGACGAAGCCATCAACGAATGGCAAACCGCCGAAATGCTCGCCGGAGAACTCAGCGCGGAAGACGTGCAGCGACGTGCGGCGATTCTCAGAGAGTTATATCGCAAAGCGGGTGCGAAAGGCTATTGGCAAGGAAGGCTCGAATTGTTAGTTGAGGACGCAAAGCGAAAGACCGTTTCACCCGCCGATTTCGCCTCAATCTACGCCTTTCTCGGAGAGAAGGAGAAGACTTTAGAGTGGCTGGAAAAAGCATATCAACAGCGCGAGTTTGCGATTCTTTATATTAAAATCAGTCCGGACTATAAGTTTCTGCGAGACGACTCACGATTTCAAGATTTGATGCGGCGCGTCGGTCTGCCGCAGTAAAATAAAGCGTGATGACAATTGCCGTTCACACAAAACTCGGACGCTACGAAATCGTCTCTCCGATTGGAGCCGGCGGGATGGGCGAGGTTTATCTAGCCGAAGACACTCGCCTTAATCGGAAAATTGCCGTCAAAGTTCTAACCGAAGACATTGCTTCGGATAAGGACCGGCTCAGGCGTTTTGAGCAGGAAGCGCGTGCAGCTTCCGCCTTGAATCATCCGAATATTCTTACGGTGTTCGAATTCGGCTTTGAAAAGAATGTGCATTTTCTCGCCACCGAATTTGTCGAAGGCGAAACTTTAAGAGAAAGAATAAGCGGCGGCGGGTTATCCATCTCGGACGCTCTTAACATCGGAGAGCAGACTGCCTTTGCTCTTTCGGCGGCACACGCGGCACGCATTGTTCACCGCGACATTAAGCCGGAGAACATTATGATTCGGCGCGATGGTATTGTTAAAGTCTTGGATTTCGGTTTGGCAAAATTGACCGAAAAACGGGAAGCGAATTTGGATGCCGAAGCCGAGACACGCGCACTTGTGAAAACGAATCCGGGCGTCGTAATGGGAACTGTTTCATATATGTCGCCGGAACAGGCTCGCGGAAAAGAGACCGATGCGCGAACGGACATTTGGAGTCTCGGCGTGGTGCTTTATGAAATGCTGACCGGACACTTGCCGTTTGCGGGCGAGACTATGAACGATTCGATTGCCGCGATTTTGACGAAAGAACCGCCGCTTCTCGCTCAATATGTTTCCGATGTTCCGGCGGAATTACAAAGAATTGCGCGGAAGGCTTTAACGAAAGATCGTGACGAGCGTTATCAAACGGCGCGAGATTTGATGATTGACTTCAAAACGTTGCGCCGCGAACTTGATTTGCGCGATGAAATCGAACGCTCGACCACGCCGCACGCAAGCGATGCGAGAATGGTTTCGACGGGCGAAAATGCGGCGACGCAGACTTTCGCCGCAGAAAATACGGCGCAAACGGCAAACAATATCGTTTCGACAAAAGAGATGGCGCAGACGACATCGAGCGCGGAGTATGTTGCGACGGAAATCAAACGACATAAACTCGGCTTCGGAATCGGGCTGATAGTTTTGCTTCTCGCGTCAATTGGTTTGGGTTATTGGTTCTTTAACAAGCGTTCGGCAAACATAAAACAAATCGAATCAATTGCAGTGATGCCGTTTGTTAATGAAAGCGGCAATGCCGATATAGAGTATCTTTCCGACGGTATGACCGAATCGCTCATCACTAGTCTCTCGCAACTCCCAAAACTAAATGTCAAAGCACGTTCAAGCGTGTTTCGCTATAAAGGCAAAGAAACGGACGCGCAAACAATCGGCAAAGAATTAAACGTGCAGGCGATATTGACGGGGCGCGTCGTGCAGCGCGGAAATGATTTAACTTTATATATTGAATTGATTGACGCGGCGACAGAAAATGTTTTGTGGAAGGACGGCTATACCCGTCCAATGAGCAACCTTGTGTTGTTGCAGAGCGATATTGCAAAAGATGTATCCAATCAATTAAAGATAAAATTGTCTGGCGCGGTTGAGGAACAGGTTACGAAAACTTATACAGAAAACACGGAAGCCTATCAGTTTTATCTGAAAGGTCTCTATCATTGGAACAAACGCACGGGCGATGACCTCAAGCAAGCCATCGCATTGTTTCAGCAAGCGATTGACAAAGACCCAAGTTATGCGAAGGCTTATGCCGGAATAGCTCTGACATACGGCATTCTTGCCAAGAACACGGTGATGACCAGAGAGGAAGCGGACGAAACCTTGTTGAAAGCGAAAGCGGCGGCGAGAAAAGGCTTAGAGCTTGATAACACTTTAGCGGAAGCATACGCCGTTTTAGCAGACGTGAAAAGTTACGAGTGGGATTTTGCCGGAGCGGAAAATGATTTCAAGCGTGCCATCGAACTGAATCCGAATTATGCGACTGCCCGACAATGGTATTCGGAACTTCTCGCCAGACTCGCACGACACGACGAAGCTCTCACTGAAGTAAAAAAAGCCTACGAGCTTGACCCGTTTTCTCGCGCAGTCCGCGGGAATGTCGGGCTGCGCTACTTAGAAGCGCGTCGCTATGATGAAGCCATCGCGGAACTCAAAAAATTGATTGAAGCCGAGCCTACGTATCCGGTGGCTTATATGTTTCTTGGCGGCGC
The DNA here is from genome assembly GCA_002050365.1 of Acidobacteria bacterium 28-1. GTDB lineage: Bacteria > Acidobacteriota > Blastocatellia > Pyrinomonadales > Pyrinomonadaceae. The sequence continues at coordinate 42,961 of MWYZ01000052.1, read as the reverse complement.
TTACGAAGACAAAGGAATGTTTGAAGAAGCGCTGGAAGCGCGATGCAAGGGAGATGTTCTTTTGAAGATTAATACGCCGGAAACTTGCGAGCGGGAAAATGAGGCTATTAGAGAAGCGATAAAAAAGGACGGCGCGACGGGCTACTGGCGCAAGGTTCTCGAACGTCTGTTGAAAGAACACGAACAAGGCACGACTCCGGCTGCAAGTGTTGCCGCAGCTTACGCTCGGCTTGGCGAAAGGGAAAAGGCTTTCGAGTGGTTAGAAAAGGCGTTTGCCAAACGCGACCCGAAATTAAGTTACTTAAAAACTAACGAATCCTTCGACAACATAAAATCCGACCCGCGCTTTCAAGATTTGCTGCGGCGAATCGGGCTGCCGCAGTAACAAAAGATGTAATGACAATTGCTGCTGACACAAAACTCGGACGTTATAAAATCCTCTCTCTAATTGGTGCGGGCGGTATGGGTGAGGTTTATTTAGCGGAGGATACAAAATTAGAAAGAAAAGTAGCACTGAAAATTCTTCCCGAAACGCTAGCGCAAGACGAAGAAAGAATGCGGCGTTTTATTCACGAAGCAAAATCCGCTTCAGCCTTGAATCATCCGAATATCATTACCATTTACGAAATCGGCGAAGCTGACAACCAGCATTTTATCGCCTCTGAATATATCGAAGGCGAAACCCTTCATTCCAAATTAAAAGCACAACCAATTAATCTTAAACCGGCGCTCGATATTGCCATTCAAGTTACAAGCGCTTTGGACGCCGCTCATCGCGCTAAGATAATTCATCGCGACATAAAGCCTGAAAACGTGATGATTCGACCTGACGGATTAGTCAAATTGCTTGATTTCGGAATTGCAAAGCTTGCGGAGAAACAAGCCGAACACAATTCAGATTCTGAAGCTGCTACGGCAATCAAAGCAAACACAACGCCCGGAATGATAATCGGCACGGCAAATTATATGTCGCCTGAACAAGCTAAAGGGAAAACGGTTGATGCAAGAACGGATATTTTCAGCTTCGGCGTAATGCTCTATGAAATGCTGGCTGGCAAATTGCCGTTTGCGGGCGAGAATGCTTTGGACGTTATCGGCTCTATCTTGCACAAAGAATTCGCGCCTTTAAGCCAAACCGTGCCAGATATGCCGCGTGAGTTGCAGCACATTGTCGAAAAGTGTCTCAGAAAAGACAGAGATGAGCGCTATCAAACTATCAAAGATGTTCTGATTGATTTGAAAGACGTCAAGCAAGAATTAGAATTTCAAAACAAGTTAGAACGCACCGCTGCGCCTAATCGAGAAGAAGCAAAAACCCAAGTCTTCAACCCGACAACAGCGGGAGCAGCACACACGACATCGAGCGCCGAATATGTAGTAAGTGAAATCAAACAACATAAACGAGGTTTCGCAGTAGGCTTAATTATTGCGCTTCTTGCGGCTATTGGTATTGGCTATTGGTTATTCGTTAATCGCTCGTCAAACACAACGCAAATTGAATCAATTGCCGTAATGCCGTTTGTCAATGCAACCGACAACACGGATGTTGAATATCTTTCGGACGGAATGACGGAAAGTTTAATTAACAGCCTTTCACAATTGCCGAAACTTTCCGTCAAAGCGCGGTCAAGCGTGTTTCACTACAAAGGCAAAGATGTCAATCCGCAAACCGTTGGTAACGAGTTATCTGTTCAAGCCATCTTAAACGGGCGCGTTGTTCAGCGCGGAGATAATTTAATTCTTAGTTTGGAATTGGTTGACACAAAAACGGGCAATCAGATTTGGGGCGAACAATATAATCGCAAACAGGCTGACCTTGTTTCACTGCAGAGCGAGATTGCGCGAGATGTTTCAAACAAACTGCGAACGCGGCTTTCGGGTGCGGAGCAAAATCAAATCGCTAAAAACTATACGGCAAACGCGGAAGCCTATCAGCTTTATCTGAAAGGGCGCTACTACTGGAACAAACGCACGGAAGTCGACCTCAAACGAAGCATCGAGTATTTCAATCAGGCGATTGCGATTGACCCGGCTTACGCGCTAGCTTACGCCGGACTTGCAGATGCCTATCAAGTGCTGCCGAGTTACACTGATGACCCGCCGCCCGAAGAGGCTTATCCGAAGGCGCGAGCGGCGGCGCAAAGGGCTTTGGAGATTGACCCGACGTTAGCCGAACCGCACGCTACGTTGGCTGTCGTTCTGGAAGAATACGAATGGAATTTTGCGCAAGCGGAGAAAGAATTTAAGCGCGCCATTGAGCTTAATCCCAACTACGCTTCGGCGCATCAATGGTACGCCGAGCACCTGATGAGTATAGGAAAGTTCGACGAGGCTATCGCGGAGATGAAGCGCGCCCAGCAGCTTGACCCTTTATCACTCATCATCAACACGATATTGGGGCGCGCTTACTATATCGCGCGCCGTTACGATGAGGCGATTACGCAACTCCGTAAGACGCTTGAAATTGAGCCGAATTTTCCAAAAGCGCGCGAAACTTTGATAGATGTTTACTTTGCGAAAGGTATGTACGAAGAGGCGAATGAGGAGAAGGGCAAGCAAAAAATTCTCGAAGGCGTGCCGCCCGAACAACTCGATAAAGCAATAGCGACGGTCAAAGATGCTTACCGGAAGTCGGGCGCGCGGGGCTTCTGGCAAAAGGTAATTGAACTCGAACAGGAAGACGCGCGCAAAAAGAATACGGAGATGTCGCCGTTTGCTCTGGCAAAATATCAGATCAGGATGGGCGACAAAGAGCAGGCGCTTAATTCGCTTGAAAAAGCGATTGAAAGCGGCAAGCGCGATTTAGGCTTACTTGAACTCAAAGCCGATCCGGTTTGGGAGCCGCTTCGCTCAGACCCGCGCTTTCAAGATTTGCTGCAGCGCGTCGGGTTCCCGCAGTAAACGTTATTCAGGATTTAACCGAGATAAATTGATAACGGATGCTGAAACAATTAGATGAAGGGAAAAGCGTTGTGATTGAAAACGGCGAACACAAAGAAAAGGCAGGCGACGGGCAATTTTTGAAGCGCGGAACTTGTGTCAATGTTTGATTAAAGGAGAATCCGGCAGGTTTATGTATTTTTATAATTTATTTTAGTTAAGGGAAATTCTATGAACGACGCGAAGCAGACAACTGTTCAAAACGAAATAAGAGCAGGAAAATTTTCAATATTTTACTCGTCAAACCGGCGACTAATTATCCTTTTGGCACTGTTCGCTTTAATCGGCGGTGCTGTTATACGTTCAAGCATTGCGACGCGGCTCGACAGCTTTACGATGGACGAGGCTTATCACATCGGCGCGGGCGCGGCATACTTCCAGACCGGAGATTTCCGGCTTAATCCCGAACATCCGCCGCTCGTTAAATTATGGGTCGGAGCTTTTGTTTCGAGTCGGGGATTTCAGCTTTCGCCTTATCGCGCTTTTACTGATAAAGGCGATGAACGAGAATTCGTTGAAACGGATGTTTATATCAATAATGACCTCGACGCGGTTCAGAGCCGCTCGCGGACGGCGATGTTTGCTTTAAACAGCCTGCTGCTGCTGCTTTTCGCTCTGGCGGCGCGGCGCGTATTCGGCGGCATAATGGCGTTGGCGGCGACGGCTTTTTTGGCGATTGACCCGACGGTTGCCGCTCATTTTCCGGTTGTGATGACGGATTTGCCCGTCGCGCTTCTTTCTTCGACCGCGGTTTTGCTGGCTGTCGCGGCGTTTCGCTCGTGGCGTGTCGTTGATTTGGTTTTTGCCGCCATCACTCTCGGTTTGGCGTTGGCGACGAAACATTCAGCTGTTATCACGATGGGTGCGGTCGCGCTTATCGGAATCACGACGGCGGTTTTTTTATCGAGCGGCGCGAATCTCTCAACCCGTCTGCGCCGAATCGGAGCGGCAGCGGCGGTTTTAATCGGGGCGATGATTGTTTTGTGGAGCTTTTATCTGTTCCGGTTTAGCGAAAGCCCCGCCACACGCGAAGAAAAATTCAATCGCCCGCTGGCGATGAAAATCAGCGATGTGAAATCGCCGCTTTATCGTGCCGGTCTGAATATTATGACGGATGGGCATCTTTTCCCGCGCGCCTACATCTGGGGAATGGCGGACACAATTCGAGCCGGAGCGGAAGGCAATGCCAGTTCGATTTTATTGTTCGGCAATCTTTACTACAGCAAGGCTCCTTTTTATTATTTCCCCGGTGTCATCGCCGTTAAGCTGCCGCTCGGTCTGCTTCTGCTAACGGCAATCGGGATAGCTCTGCTGCTTGCGCGGCGAACACCGCGCGAATGGTATCCGCCGCTGACTGCGATGGTTGTCTTAGCAATTCTGTTTTTGCTTGCGCTGATTAAAGGTTCGTCATACGCCGGAATTAGACACGCGCTCCCGATTGTCCCGCCGCTTGCGCTGCTGGGTTCACTGGCGATTTATCGCGCCGTTAAATCCGAGTCTTCTTTTCTGCGTGTCGGTGTCGCCCTCGCGCTCGCCGCCGCGATGCTGTCAGCGATTCCCGTTTTGCGACCGTGGGAATATTACAACGAAATCGTTGGCGGCAAGGCGAACGGGCATCTTTACTTTAACGACGAGGGCGTTGATTTAGGGCTTCGCACCAAAGAGCTAGCCGAGTATTACAACCAGAATTCGAAGCCGAGCGGAGAAATTCCTTACGTGGTTTATTTTTCGCCGCAACTCGAAAAATCACGACGCGGGCTTGATTGGGTCGGGAATCAACCGGAACGAGATGCCGAAAAAATGTCCGGTGATACGCAGAGCGGAACTTTTATCATCGGGGCTAAAGAACTAGCGCCGTCTTTATTCTGGGATGTGGGAAAACCTTTTCGCGGCGCAGCGCCCGCTGCGCGATTCGGAAATTTATTTGTTTTTCGCGGCACGTTTCCCGGCGCAAACGCCGCGCGAGCGGCATATTTATTCTTTGGCGCAGTCGGCAAAATTTACTCTCCCGAGGCGGACATTGAAGGCGGAATCCAGATGCTGTCCCAATCTCTCGCTCTTGATCCTTCGCCTTTCTTCGTCTGGCTGGAACTTGGCAACCAATATCTAAAACTCGGAAACCGCGATGAAGCGTTGCGAGCATACCGAACCGCCAAAGAAACTGCTCCCGCTTCTGACAGCATCAGCGAATTATTGAGGATTCAAATCGAGCGCGTTCAAACCGAGCCGCTCAATCAAATTCAGCCGCTGCGAAATCCGGGACTAGAATAATAAATTTGTAAAACGGCTTGTGAGAGTTGAAAGCCGCCGACAAAATTAACAAATTTTCAAAGATTCAAAGAATAGAGCGAAAGTTATTATCTGAAGGACGAGCATAAAGAAAATGCAGGCGACGGACAATTTTTGAAACGCGGAACTTGCGTCAATATCTAGGAGAAAGAGAATTTATGAAACAAATAATTCTATTGATAATTATAATGGCTGCATCGTCAATCTTTGTTTTTAGTCAGACGAAAAGCAAAAAATCAAAACAAAACGATAGGATTGCGCAAGAGCTAATAAAAATGGAAAACGAATGGGCGCAGATTGATGTTACCAATGATAGGTCTGTTTTCGAGCGCATTCTCGCTCCTGATTTTGTCAGCACGTCGCGCAGCGGAAAGTTTTTGGGAAATAGGCAGGAATATTTAGCCGACTGGGAATACGAAGAAGTTAAAAGCGCAGTCAACAGCAATATGAAAGTCCACATTTACGCCAATAACGTAGCTATTGTGACAGGCATTGACACGACCAGAGGAACAGACAAAGACGGTAACGAATGGATGCATCAGGACAGATTCACCGACACATATATCAAACGAAAAGGCGTCTGGCAATGCGTCGCCGCGCAGGTTACTCGCATTAAATAAAGAGAAATAGTTTAAGCCGCGTCTATGTTTGACTAGATGGATAAATGCTATGGAAACAATCCAAGCCGCAAACGAAAATCATTCTGCGGATAAAAACAAACTGCTGCGGATTTTGGGCGTAACTTTTGGTTTAGCGGTCGTTATCGGCGGCACAATCGGTGTCGGTATTCTTCGCTCGCCGGGCGCGGTTGCCGCTCAGCTTGGTTCGGTTTGGCTCGTCATTTTGGTTTGGACGCTCGGCGGCGTTTATTCTCTGCTCGGCGCAAACTATACGGCGGAACTCGCCACGATGATTCCGAAAGCGGGCGGACCTTATGTTTACGCGCATCGCGCTTACGGCGATTACGGCGGTTTCGTCGTCGGTTGGAGCGACTGGCTGCTCAACACATTAAGTATCGCTTACATTTCCATTGTTTTCGGCGAATATGCAGCCGCGCTGCTCGCGCCGAATTTTTCAAGCGGCGTGGTTGTCTTTTCCGTTACGATACTGCTTCTGCTTACCGCTTTGAATTGGATTGGACTGCGAGCCGGAAGCGGAACGCAAAAGCTGACGAGTCTTTTAAAAGCAATCGCTCTGCTTGGATTTATTGTCGCGTGTTTCATCTTCGGCGGACAGAATAATTCAGTAAGCGCAGAGCAAACAACGGTTATTGCTCCTTCCGGCTTCGCTTTATTCACAGGGTTTATTTTGGCTTTTCAACTCGTGTTGGGAACTTATGCGGGCTGGAATTCGGCAGTTTATTTTGCCGAAGAAGATACGAATCCCGAACAAAACATTCCGCGTTCGATGTTCGGCGGAATTGCGCTGATTATCGCCATTTATCTGCTGGTCAATCTGGCTTTGCTTTACGTTTTGCCTTTATCGCAAATGGCAGCTTCAAAATTTGCGGGCGCAGATGCGATGAATCTGATTTTCGGCGAGCGAAGCGGGCAAATTATAACCGTGCTGGCACTGCTTTCAATAATCGGCATCATCAACGCGAATTTGATGTTCACGCCGCGAACTTTACTGGCACTTGGGCGCGACGGATTGTTTTTGGACAAAGCCGCGACAGTCAACAAAGGCGGAACACCGGTTTTTGCGTTATTGATGACCGTACTGCCCGCGATTATCTTAATAACAATCGGAACATTTGAAATACTGCTGGCAGTCACCGAATTTTTCGCCGTGACAAACACAATTTTGCTGATTGGCTCGCTCTTTCTTTTGCGGCGACGCGAGCCGGATTTGCCGCGCCCGTTTCGCGCTTGGGGTTATCCGTTCGCGCCGCTCGTTATGCTGCTGGCGGCGATTCTGCTTTTCTTCGGCTATATTGTCAGCAATTTGAGTAACAGCCTCTACGCGATTGTGGCATTGGCGACAAGCTACCCGATTTTCCTTTTGATAAAAAAGACGCGGGCAAGATAACTTTATGACAGAAAACTCTGAAACAATTCAGCACAAAGGAAAGCAAGGCGACGGGCAATTTTTGAAACGCGGAACTTGTGTAAAAATTTAAACACATTACTGTTGACAAATTTGTTGACAAAATCATTTACGTTTTATAAGTTGAAATTGAGGTTTTTATGCAAAGTGTAAATGTCAGAATCAGTTCGCAGTCGTATCAAATTTTGAAATCTTTGTCGCAGGAAAAAGGTCAGTCAATGCAATCGGTGATTGACCAGGCGATTGAAGATTTGCGCCGCCACAAAATGCTGGAAGCGACGAACGAGGCTTTTTCGATGCTGAAAGCAAATAAAAAAGGGTGGAAAGAGGAAATGAAAGAACGCGAGCTTTGGGAAAACACCTTGGCGGACGGAGTTGAACCGGAATGACAAAAGCGTCGCGCGGCGAAATTTGGTTAGTCAACCTGAGTCCGACCGAAGGACGCGAACAAGCCGGAACTCGTCCGGCTTTAATCGTTTCAGTTGATATTTTTAATCACGGCGCGGCTGAACTCGTTGTCGTCATTCCGGTAACTTCCAAAACGAAAGGCATTCCGCTTCACGTTGAAATCAATCCGCCCGAAGGCGGCTTGAGCTTGAAAAGTTTCGTCAAATGCGAAGACGTGCGCTCGATTTCAACCGCTCGGTTGATAAAAAAATTAGGTAAAGTTTCCCCGCCAACCGTCAATGCCGTCGAAGACCGTTTGAAGATTTTATTAGGTTTATAAAAGGAAAAGCGGGCGACGGGCAATTTTTGAAACGCGGGACGTTGCGTGAATATCTAATGCTGAAAAAATGGCGGATGAAACGACAAATAATTTAGAAGCTGATTCTTCGCTCGGTCGTTACCGAATCGTAAAACCGCTCGGCGCGGGAGGAATAGGCGAAGTTTATTTGGCGGAAGAAGCTAAATTGGGACGTTTCGCCGCACTGAAAATTTTGCCCTTTGAGGTTTCGACCGACGCGGAACGAATCCGCCGTTTTGCGGGCGCGTCGTGATTGAAAACGGCGAGCATATAAGAAAAGCAAGGCGACGGGCAATTTTTGAAGCGCGGCGAATGCGTCAAGATTTAGGAGGAAATAAGATGAAAACAAAGTTATTTCTGTTTCTGATTTCAGTTTTGATTTTGTATCCTGCTCTCGTTTCGGCGCAGGATGCGAAAAAACAGAAAAATGCACTCGAAGAGGAAATTCGCCGCCTTGACCTTGCCGAAGCCGAAGCCATTCAGAAAAAAGATTTCGAGACTTTAGAGAAAATTACCGCCGAAGATTTTACGACCAACAGCCCGCGCAACGAAATTGTTAAAGGAAATGAAGGCGTCAAGGAATTGATTCGCAAAGGTGTCATTAACTACGCCTCGTTCGTGCGTGAAACGGAGGCGGTTTTGATTTACGAAAAAACCGTCATCACAATGGGACGCGAAACAATCGTGACGGGTGAAAATTCGCCGCAAAAAGGTCAAACTATCAAGCGCCGTTACACTAATATCTGGATGAAGCGCGGCGGAAAATGGCTTTTAACGGCGCGACACGCGAATATTATCTGCGAATAAACCGCAAAAGTTTGCAATCAAACGGCAGGCAAGTTAAGAATTTGCGAGCCGCAGAATTTAAACACTGCCGTCATCGAAAACGGCGAACATAAAGGAAAAGCGGACGACGGACAGTTTTTGAAGCGCGGACCTTGCGTGAATATCTAATGCCGACGAGGAACCAAATAATCTAGCATATTTTCGGGTAGAATATCTTTATGATAAAAGCAAACTTTCTTCAAAAACGTCATAAGTATTCGTTTATTTTACTTTCCTTTCTTCTATGGATTCCGGTTTGCGGCGCGAGTCAATCGGAAATATTACGTTGGGAACGGCAGGCAAAAAATGTTTCCATCGTGCGCGACGATTGGGGCATCGCTCACGTTTCGGGCAAAACTGACGCTGACGCGATTTTCGGTATGATTTACGCTCAGGCGGAAGACGATTTCAACCGCGTCGAGACTAATTATCTGAACGCGATGGGACGGTTTGCCGAAGCGGAAGGCGAATCTGCCATCTGGCGCGATTTGCGAATGAAAATCTTCGTCCAGCCGGAAGATTTAAAGAAGAAATTCGCGGAAAGCCCCGCGTGGCTGCAAAAATTGATGACGGCTTGGGCTGACGGTTTGAATTTTTATCTACTGAGACATCCGCAGGTTAAGCCGCGAGTTATCACGAAATTCGAGCCTTGGATGGCGCTTTCGTTTACGGAAGGCAGCATCGGCGGCGACATTGAAACAATCAGTCTCGCGCGGCTTCAGGCGTTTTATGACTCTAAAAAACAGGCTGTCAGTTTGGAAAAGCCCGATTTTCTCGCCGAACCGAGCGGCTCGAACGGAATCGCCGTCGCGCCGCAAAATACGACCGAGGGAAACGCTCTGCTGCTGATTAATCCGCACACTTCGTTTTTCTTTCGCTCGGAATTACAGGTGACGAGCGGCGAAGGTCTAAACGCTTACGGCGCGGCGACTTGGGGACAGATTTTTATTTATCAAGGTTTTAACGAACGCCTCGGCTGGATGCATACTTCGAGCGCCGTTGACGCAATTGACGAATGGCGCGAGACGGTTGCAAGAAAGGGCGATAAATATTTTTACAAATTCGGCAAAGAAGAAAGACCGATGCTCGCTTCGGTCGTCAAAGTGCCGTATAAAACTGCAAACGGGATGGCGGAGCGGACGTTCACAATTTACCGCACGCATCACGGCGCGGTTGTCAGACGAGACGAAGCGTCCGGGGATTGGATAACCGTCGGCTTGATGAACGAGCCGGTAAAGGCTCTGACTCAATCTTTTACCAGAACGAAAGCGAAAAATTACAAGGAGTTCCGGCAAAATTTTGAATTGCATTCAAATTCATCAAACAACACGATTTACGCCGACGCGGACGGAAATATCGCTTATTTTCACGCCAATTTCATCCCGCGCCGCAATCCGAAATTCGATTGGACGAAACCCGTTAACGGAAGCGACGTCGAAAGCGATTGGAAAGGTTTATTGACGTTTGAAGAATCGCCGAATCTGATAAATCCGACGAGCGGCTGGGTTTATAACAGCAACAACTCGCCTTGGTCAGCCGCCGGTTCGAGCAGCTTGAAACAGGCGGATTTTCCGAAATACGTTGACAACGGCATCGAATCGGCGCGCGGTCTGCACGCGATAAAAGTTCTTGAAAATCGAAAGGATTTCACGCTCGACAAATTGCGGGAAGCCGCTTATGACAGTTATCTTCCGTGGTTTGAAAAAACCGTTCCGGCGCTCGTGTCGGCTTGGGATAAACTACCTTCGGAAAATCGGTTAAAAGCGAAATTGAAAGACCAAATCAGCGTTTTGCGAGAATGGAATCTGCGCTGGTCAACCGATTCGGTCGCAACGTCTCTGGCAGTATTCTGGGGAACCGAGGTTCTCCGCGAACTCGGTCCGAGTCCGGTCGTTCCGTCACAGGAAAACGTCTTGGCGAAAGCAACGCAAACCCAGATGCTCCAAGCGCTGACGCGCGCTTCGGAAAAACTGACGGCGGATTTCGGAAATTGGCGAACCAAGTGGGGCGAGATAAATCGTTTCCAGCGATTGAACGGAGATATTGTGCATCCTTTCAGCGACGCCGCGCCGAGTATCGCGGTCGGATTTACTTCTGGGAATTGGGGTTCTTTAGCGTCGTTCGGCGCGTCGCCGACCAAAAACACAAAGAAATGGTACGGCACGAGCGGCAACAGTTTTGTCGCCGTCGTCGAGTTCGGCAAAAAGGTTCGCGCCAAAGCCGTAACCGCCGGCGGCGAAAGCGGCGATCCAAAATCACCGCATTTCAACGACCAAGCCTTGCGTTACAGTAAAGGCGATTTGCGCGAAGTGTATTTTTATCCGGCTCAATTAAAAAATCACGTTGACAAGAAATACACACCGGGAAATTAAGATGATTGTTTATTTCTAAACCGAAAGCAACAAAACGGAAATTCGTGAAAGCAGTCATAAATTTTACCTGTGAACGAACGGAAATAAGCGACAATTAAAAGTTATGAGCGAAACAATCCAACACGCCGACGGGCGAATCGAATTGCAGCCGGAAGCGCTGCAGTCAATCCAAACGTCGCCGCTTTACAACGAAGACCTCGCGCCCGTCGCCGTCGAAAATCGTAATTGGACGACGTATAACTACGCCGCGCTGTGGATTTCGATGGCGCACTGCATTCCGACTTATATGATGGCGTCGGGTTTGATTTCGGCGGGAATGAATTGGTGGCAAGCGTTGATTACGATTTTGCTCGGCAATGTGATTGTGCTTGCGCCGATTTTATTAAACTCGCATCCGGGAACGAAATACGGCATTCCGTTTCCGGTTTTTGCGCGCGCCGCTTACGGCACTTACGGGTCGAATCTTCCAGCGATTATGCGCGCGATTGTCGCTTGCGGCTGGTTCGGGATTCAGGCGTGGATTGGCGGACAGGCAATCCACACATTTTTCGCTGCGATAATTCCCGGTTGGCAAACCGCGCTCGGCGGCGCAATCGGCGGACACACGCTGACCGAATGGCTTTCGTTTTTGATTTTCTGGGCGATGAATATTTTTATTATTTATCGCGGAATGGATTTGTTGAGGCACGTCGAAAATTGGGCTGCGCCGTTCGTGTTGGTGATGACCGCCGTGCTGCTCGCGTGGATTTTGTATCAAGCGGGCGGCGTTGGATTTTTATTGAACGAACCCGGAAAGTTTCAAACGCCGGGCGAATTCTGGAAGATTTTTATTCCCAGCTTGACGGCGATGATTGGATTCTGGGCGACGCTTTCTTTGAATATGCCGGACTTTACGCGCTTTGGAAAAAGCCAGCGCGAGCAAGTCGTCGGGCAAACCGTCGCTTTGCCGACGACGATGGTTATCTTCGCCGCGATGGGAATTTTGATAACTTCGGCGGCAGTTGTCGTGTTTCCGCAGATGAAACCGGACGAGCTTTGGGATCCGGTGAAATTGGTCGGGCAATTTTCACAGCCGCTCGTCGTTGCCGTTTCGATGTTCACAATTGTCGTCGCAACATTGTCGGTCAACATTGCGGCAAACGTCGTCTCCCCAGCCAATGATTTTGCCAACGCTTTTCCAAAATGGATTTCTTTTCGCACGGGCGGTTTGATAACTGGAATCGTCGGAATTTTGATGCAGCCTTGGAAATTATTAGCTGACCCAAGCGGTTATATTTTCTCGTGGCTGCTCGGTTATTCGGGCGGACTCGGCTCAATTGCCGGAGTTTTGATTGCCGATTATTGGATTATCCGAAACAAGAATTTGAATCTCGGCGATTTGTATCGCACGAAAGGCGTTTACCGTTATGCGAGCGGCTGGAATTGGCGGGCGGTTATCGCCACACTTTTGGGTTGCTTTTTCGCGTGGATTGGACTCATAATTCCGACTCTCAGATTTTTGTATGATTACGCATGGTTTGTCGGCTTCGGTGTTTCGTTTTTCGTGCATTGGGTTTTGATGAAAGCGTTCCCTCCAGAAGAAAAATAGCGTAAAATGTAGTTCAAAGTGAGGTAAAAATGACACCGACAGAGATTTTAACAGAAATTCAAAAATTGCCTTTGGGCGAAATTCAAAAAGTTTCGCAAGGCGTGAACCAACTGCTTGACAAAGACGATTTGGAACAACGCGAAAAAGAATTTGCCGAGTATCTTTTACAAAAAGGCGCAATCGAAAAAATTCCGCCGTGCGATGAAACCGATGAAGAGTTTGCCGAGATCGAGCCGATTGAATTTGAAGGTGAACCTTTATCGGAGCAAATAATCAGAGAGAGAATTTGATGGCGGCATATTATTTCGACAGTTCGGCAACCGTCAAGCGTTTTGCCAAAGAGAAAGGCACAAACTTTGTTCTCGATTTAATGCGACCTTCGGCAAAAAATCTAATTTACGCGGCGCGAATCACGGAAGTCGAAGTTTGCGCGGCTCTTTCCCGCAGAAGAAAAGGCAAAACTCTGACTGCCGATTATGCGACCAAGGCTATTGCTCGTTGGCAGCGCGTTTTTGACCGAAACATTTTTCAAGTGAAGTTGACCGACGCGATTTTTCGGGAAGCCGTGCGGTTGGCCGACATTCACGCCTTGCGTGGTTACGATTCGGTTCAACTCGCTTGTGCTTTACTGACAAATCAAGACCGTTTATCGAGAAATCTGCCCGCGCTCGTTTTCGTTTCGGCTGACGATGAATTGAATAAGGTTGCACAAGCGGAAAGTCTGACCATTGAAAATCCGAATAATTATTAAAAAATTTTGCCGCACAAATCCGCGGCAAAAATTAAATTTATGAAATACAAAATAGTTAAAAATTATTATAACGGGCAATTTGTCGAAAGCACTTCGACGGAAAGTTTGGACGTGGTTTCGCCGGTTGACGGAAATTTGTTGTCGGCAGTTCCGATGTCAACGATTGACGAATTAAACGCAGCGGTCGAATCCGCCAAAAATGCGTTTGATTCGTGGAGCAAAACGCCGATTAAAGAGCGCGTTCAAGTGTTCTTTCGCTATAGATATTTGCTCGAAAAGAATTTTGATGAATTGACCGAACTCGTCTCTGAAGAAAACGGCAAAACTTGGGACGAAGCAAAAGCGGAGGTCGAAAAAAGCATCGAGTTGACCGAGTTTGCGTGTTCGATGCCGCAGCTTGTTTCGGGCGAAATTTTGGAAGTCAGTCGAGGCGTAGAATGCCGCACCGAACATTTTCCGCTTGGCGTGGTCGCCTCAATCGTACCGTTTAATTTTCCGCTGATGGTGCCGAATTGGACGATGCCAAACGCGCTCGTGTTGGGCAACACGATGATTATGAAGCCTTCGGAACTCGTGCCTTTATCCGTTCAAAGAATGGCGGAGCTTTTGAAGGAAGCAGGACTTCCCGACGGCGTTTTCAATGTCATCAACGGCGGCAAGGAAATTGTCGAAGGCATTTGCGCTCACGCTTCGATTGAAGCCGTCAGTTTTGTCGGCTCAACCAAAGTCGCCAAACTCGTCTATCAGCAAAGTACGCATAATTTGAAACGATGTGTTGCGCTCGGCGGCGCGAAAAATCATCTTTTCGTTTTGCCCGACGCAAATCCTTCGATGACAGCGACGAACGTCACGGCTTCGATGTCGGGGTGCGCCGGACAGCGTTGTATGGCGGCTTCGGCGATGCTCGCGGTCGGCGATGTCAATCCGATTATCGAACGTATTTGCGACGAAGCCAGAAAAGTCGTGCCGGGCATAAATCTCGGCGCAGTAATTTCCCGTGCGGCGAAGGAACGCATCGAAAATTACATTTCGGAAGCAGAACGCGGCGGCGCGAAAATTTTAGTTGACGGACGCGGCGCGGTTGTCGCGGGTAAGGAAAACGGAACGTATGTCGGACCGACCGTGATTGATTTCGTCAAACCGGAAATGTCCGTCGCCACCGAAGAGATTTTCGGTCCCGTGATTTCGATTATGCGAACCGAAACTCTGGACGACGCAATCGCCATCGAAAACAAAAATCCATACGGCAACGCCGCTTCCGTGTTCACGCAATCGGGCGGCGCGGCGCGTTATGTGATGGAACACGCCAGCGCGGGAATGATTGGCGTGAACATCGGTGTTCCCGTCCCGCGCGAGCCTTTTTCATTCGGCGGCTGGAACGAATCGCGTTTCGGCGCAAACGACATTACGGGCAAAAGCTCAATTGAATTTTGGACAAAATTAAAGAAAACAACGACGAAATGGAATCCAGAAGCGGGAATTAATTGGATGAGCTAAGAAAATTAGCCGCGGATTGGCGCGGATGACGCGGATAAAATCAAAAGGTAAAATGGATTCGTTAGGATGGTGAATTAAATTTTAACAGATTAAAAATGATTTCAAATCCGCGTCATCCGCGTTAATCCGCGGCTGAAAAAGATATGGAAGACTCATTAAAACATCGTGATTTGACCGATAAAATAATCGGCACATTTTATGAAATTTATAACGAGCTTGGATTTGGCTTTTTGGAATCTGTCTATGAAAATGCTTTGCTAATTGCGTTAACGGAAAAAGGAATAAAGGTTGGGCAACAAATTCCGATTCCTGTTTGGTTTCGCGGGAAAAAGATTGGAGACTTTGTGGCTGATTTGATTGTAGGAGATTCTGTGATTATTGAACTAAAAGCGGTTCGGACAATCCAAGATGCACACAAGGCACAATTATTAAACTATCTTCGGGCGACAGAGATTGAAGTTGGATTGTTGTTAAATTTCGGTCAACGTCCTGAATTTAAAAGATTGGCTTTTGACAATCAGCGCAAAAAGCAGCAGACAAATAATAAATCATTGATAGCAAATTTATTGTCGGAAAGTTGAATAAAAATTGAAATCTTATCCGCGTTATCTGCGTTAATCCGCGGCTAAAAATAAAAGAGGAAAATTTATGTCAAGAATAATAAAATGTGGGCTTATTCAAGCCGCGAATGTTGCGCCGACCGATGCGCCGATTGAGGAAATCAAAAAAGCAAACTTAGACCACCAAATGAAAATGGTTGAAGACGCTTCCAAACAAGGCGTGCAGATGCTTTGCTTTCAGGAGATTTTTACCACGCCTTATTTTTGCGCCGAACAGCAGACGCGCTGGTATGAAGCGGTTGAAAAAATTCCCGACGGCAAGACCGTCAAAATGATGCAAGACGTAGCAAAGCAAACGGGAATGGTTTTGATTGTGCCGATTTACGAGGAAGAAATGTCGGGCATTTATTATAATTCTGCGGCAGTGATTGACGCCGACGGAAAGTATTTAGGTAAATATCGCAAGACCCATATTCCACACGTCAATCCGGGCTTTTGGGAGAAATTTTATTTCCGTCCCGGCAATCTCGGCTATCCGTGTTTCGACACGGCGTTTGCCCGCATCGGCGTTTATATCTGTTACGACCGCCATTTTCCCGAAGGCGCGCGCTGTTTGGGTTTGAACGGAGCGGAAATTATCTTTAATCCGTCGGCAACCGTCGCCGGACTTTCGGAATATCTCTGGAAATTAGAACAGCCCGCGCACGCCGTCGCCAACGGTTATTTTGTCGGCGCAATCAACCGCGTCGGTTACGAAGCGCCTTGGAACATCGGCGAATTTTACGGGCAAAGTTATTTCTGCGACCCGCGCGGACAAATTGTCGCTGAGGCTGCGCGTGATAAAGACGAGTTGGTTGTTGCCGATTTGAATTTTGATATGATTCGTGAGGTGCGAAACACTTGGCAGTTTTTCCGCGACCGCCGCCCCGATGCTTACGGGCAAATCGTGGCGGATTAGGAGTTCGGAGATGGAGTGATGGTTTTGCTGAAGACAATAATTTTTACGTTTCTTGTGCCGGGAACGGTGACGGTTTTAGTGCCGTTTTGGTTGCTGTCTTCACGCTTTGTCCCGTCGCAGATTCAACTCGGCGTTTTCCGATACGTTGGGATTTTTATTTTCTTAGTCGGCGTAGCGATTTATTTTTGGTGCGCTTGGGATTTCACCTTTGTCGGTAGAGGAACGCCGGCTCCGATTGACCCGCCGAAAGAACTTGTCGTGCGCGGGCTTTACCGTTTTGTCAGAAATCCGATGTATGTCGGGATTTTATCAATACTTCTCGGCGAGGGATTGTTTTTTGAATCATTGCGACTATTAGAATACACATCCATTGTATTCGCTTTCTTTTTCCTCTTTATTATTCTTTACGAAGAACCGATATTGAGACGGAAATTCGGCGAATCATATCAAAATTATTGCAAAACAGTCCCGCGATGGATTCCTTGGAGTATCCGAAGTTAGAAATCGCGAAACTCCGGTTAGTTTTTAGAGACGGATGACCGGATTCTTGCGAGCGAATAGTGGCGAATTAGGAAAAATAAAAGTGAATATCGAAAAACGAATAGTGAAAGGTTATTCGTTTTTACCATCAATAAAATGCAGGAGAGACAAAAATACTCGTCGGGAATGAAATGGGAACGGGTCGTCGGCTATTCCCGCGCGGTGCGTGTCGGCAATCGGATTTATGTAACAGGTACAACCGCGACCGATGAGAACGGCAATATCGTCGGCATCAATGATGCTTACGCGCAAACGGTGCAAATTATCAAGAATATCGAGCGGGCTTTGCACGCATCCGGCGCGGGACTTGAACATATCGTCAGGACTCGGATGTTTGTAACGGATATTTCGCGTTGGGAAGAATACGGCAAAGCGCACGGTGAATTTTTCCGTGAGATTATGCCCGCCATAACAATGGTTGAAGTCTCAAAATTGATCGACCCGGAAATGCTGATTGAGATTGAAGCCGATGCCGAAATTTAGTGAAAATTATGTCATTAATACACGATTCACCCATTAACATCGAACAAATTGAACGCAACTTCCGCGAAATCGCGCCACCGCTTAACGAAGCCGAAGCCGTTCTCGAATCGAATCGCTGTCTTTATTGCTATGACGCGCCTTGCATTCACGCTTGCCCGACGCATATTGACGTTCCGTCTTTTATCAAAAAAATCGCATCGGGAAATCTTTTGGGTTCGGCGCGGGTGATTTTCGACGCGAATCCGATTGGGGCGACTTGCGCCCGGGTTTGTCCCGTAGATGTTTTGTGCGAAGGCGCGTGCGTCGAGAAAACTTTAATGGATGCGCCGATTCAAATTGGTCGGCTGCAACGTTACGCGACCGATTACGCGATGCGGAACGAAAAGGAAATTTTCAAAGCGGGTGCGCCGAACGGCAAATCCGTCGGCATCATCGGTTCGGGTCCGGCGGGACTTTCGTGCGCGACTTATTTGGCAAGGCTCGGTTACAAGGTTGCGATTTTCGATAAAAAATCTCTGCCCGGCGGACTCGACACTTACGGAATGGCGGAATACAAAATGTCGCAAACGGTTTCGGTGGAAGAAGCCAAGCAGGTTGCGAAACTTGGTGTTGAATTCAAATTAAATACGGAAATCGGGCGCGATGTTTCATTTGAAGAGTTACAAAATCAACACGACGCGCTTTTCCTGGGCATCGGACTCGGCGCAACCAACCGACTGAACGTTTCGGGAGAAAATTTAAACGGCGTAATAGACGCGCTGGATTTTATCGAACAAATCAAAACGCGCGATTGGAGACGCGTTCCGCTCGGAAAAACAGTCGCGGTCGTCGGCGCGGGCAACACGGCGATTGATGCCGTCACGCAAGCCAAACGATTGGGCGCGGAAAGAGTTTTAATGATTTACCGCCGCACGGAAAAAGACATTTCAGCTTACGCGTACGAATACGAATTGGCGAAAAAGGACGCGGTTGAATTTGTTTGGCAAACCGCGCCGATTGAAATCGTCGGCGACAATTCTGTTTCGGCGTTGCGCTGTCAGAAAACGGACGGTTCGAATCAAATTTTTGATATTCCGTGCGATATGGTTATCAAAGCTATCGGACAGCAAAAACAACATTCATTTTTTGAATCGGTCGCCGGCGTTGCAACCGACGAAAAAGGTCGCGTCGTCGTCAATGAATTGATGCAAACATCAAACCCGAAAATCTTCGCGGGCGGCGATTGCGTCAACGGCGGCGCGGAAGCGGTTGACGCTTCGCAAATGGGAAAACTCGCGGCGCAAGGCATTCATTCGACTTTGACAGGTGAACAAGTAAAATTCGCCGGTTTTTCATAAAAATTTCTTGATATGTCTATACTTGTCGGTATAATTGAAAATGGAATTTGAATGGGATGAAAATAAGAATTTTGAAAACATAAAAAAGCGTGGTATTAGTTTTGAAAAAGCCGTCGAAGCGTTTGATGACGATTTGGCAATTCCGCTTGAAGATGCAGTACACAGCGACGAAAACGAAACGCGCTATGCCCTAATTGGAATGTGCGAATTAGGATTGGTTTTTATTTCTTTTACATTTCGGGGTGAAAACTGCCGAATTATTTCCGCCCGAAAAGCAAGCCGGAAAATGGAGAAAATGTATGCTGACAAAGACTGAAAAAGAGGAAGACTTGACTGAAGATGAATTGGATTTGCACCTTGATAAAATGAAACGCCTGCCGCGCGGAAGTTTCAAAGCCAAGCCGAATGCCACCAAACTTAAAAACTGTAAGATAAAAATATCGCTTTATCTTGACGGCGATGTTTTGGAGTATTTCAAAAAACGCGCCGAACCGCCGCACGCCGCGCCGTATCAAACGCAAATCAATAATGAGTTGCGGAAAACAATGGAAACCGATTTACAGGAAAAAGCGAGCGTCGAAAATGGTCTTTTAAACAACGAAGAATTTTTGCGGGCTTTGAAGGAAAAACTTGAGACGGTTTAATTATCAAAAACCTTTGATTTGCGATGAAATGACGGAGACATATGCAACAAATAAAGCTCTGGAAAATTGACTCTGACAAAATAAAGCAAATAGACAAAGATAGACTTGATTATGAAAAAAGGCTTGAGAAATGGTTGTTAGAAGATATTTCTATACTCTCAACGAATTTAGTTGTTATCGGAAGCCAAGTAATAACTCCTTATGGAAAGATAATTGACATCTTAGCTCTTAATTCTGTTGGTGATTTAATTATTATTGAACTCAAACGAGACAAAACTTATAGAGAAGTAATTGCCCAAGCTCTCGATTATGCTACATGGATAAAAGAGCTTGATTATGATGAACTTAATAATATTTTGAACAAATACGGCAAATCAGAAATAAAAGATATTGGTGAACTTTTTTCCGCTACTTTTAATACTGATGCGGAAGAAATTGAATTTAATTCTGACCACAAAATGTTAATTGTTGGCTCAGAAATAGATGATTCAACGGTGAGAATAATAAATTACCTTTCAAATGAACCTTACTCGGTCAATATCAATGCGGTCACTTTTAATTATTTCAAAGACGAAATTGGAAATGAATTTTTGGCACAATCATTCATTATTCCTGAAGAAAATATTACAGTAGAGAGTAAAAGTAAAAATCGAAAAAGAGCCAAATCTATTTTCAGAATCCTTTTCGATACTCAAAAACTAAAGGTAGGCGACAAAGTATTCTTTAAACCTGCAATGGAAAAAGGGTTTGGTAAAGATGATTTAAGAATCTCTGCGGAAATTGTAAATTTAGGAATTAACTGCCTAAAAAGGCAAGGTGAAAATAATACATATTCATTCAGCAGATTGAGAAAAATTATTTCACAAGAACTTGATTTAGACGTTGCTTTTGGTTGGGGCTTTGGTGTTGGACTTGATTGGGTTACTGAAAAAAATACGAGTTTATCAGATTTATTGAACGAGTAAAGAAGCGATTTTTTATCCGTATCATCCGCGTAAATCCGCGGCTAAACTATAAAAACTATGGCAGATTTAAGTGTAAATTTTGCGGGCATCAAATCGCCGAATCCGTTCTGGCTGGCGAGCGCGCCGCCGACGAATATGGGTTCGATGGTCGAGCGGGCGTTTGACGCGGGCTGGGGCGGCGCGGTTTGGAAGACTTTGGGCGAGCCGATTGTTAATGTCTGCTCGCGTCTCGCCGCGCTCGATAACGGCGCGACCAGAATGATTGGCTTGAATAACATCGAACTGATTACCGACCGACCGCTCGACGTGAATTTGAAAGAGATTTACGAGTGCAAAAAGAAATACCCGAACAACGCCGTGATTGTTTCTTTGATGGTCGAATCGAAACGCGAGGCTTGGCACGAGATTGTCAAACGGGCGCAGGACACGGGCGCCGACGGTTTTGAATTAAACTTCGGCTGCCCGCATGGAATGTCGGAGCGCGGAATGGGCGCGGCGATGGGGCAAGTTCCCGAATATACTTGTATGGTAACGGAATGGGTGAAGGAAGTTTCAAATTTGCCCGTCATCGTCAAGCTCACGCCAAATGTTACAAATATCATTCCGCCGGGACGAGCCGCAACGAAGGGCGGGGCGGACGCGCTTTCTTTGATAAACACAATCAACTCGGTAATGGGCGTTGATATTGATACGATGATTCCTTATCCGAACGTCAACGGAATGACGGCGCACGGCGGTTATTGCGGAACTGCCGTCAAACCTATTGCCTTAAATATGGTTTCGGAATTGGCGCGAGATGCGGAAATAAATATCCCGATTAGCGGCATCGGCGGAATTAACACTTGGCGCGACGCGGTGGAATTTTTGCTTCTCGGCGCGTCAAACGTCCAAGTTTGCACCGCCGTGATGCATTACGGTTATCGAATCGTCGAAGATATGATTGACGGTTTGAATAATTACCTTGATGAAAAAGGTTTTGCATCGGTTAATGACATCATCGGCAAATCCGTCAATCGCGTAACCGATTGGGGAAATCTCGATTTGAAATATAAAACCGTCGCCCGCGTCAACTTTGATAGTTGTATTCGCTGCAATTTATGCCATATCGCCTGCGAAGACGGAGCGCATCAGTGTATTGATTTCACGGAAATTGACGGGCTGCGGTTTCCGATTGTGGACGAACCCGAATGCGTCGGCTGCAATCTTTGTTATTTGGTTTGTCCCGCACCCGGCGCAATTTCGATGGTTAGATTGGATGACGGAAGCGAATCGATTTCTTGGCGCGAATTAACGAGCAAACAACCGGCGACGATGACGGGCGACTAAAAGTGAAAAAGGCGAAAAGTAAAAGAGTGAAAAAGTTATTTGAGGAACGTCAATCTACTTTTTCACTCTTTCACTTTTTCACTTTTTCACTTTTATCTTTTCCAGTAATTTTTTATCTTTAAGTCGAGCAGCGGAAACGCGACATATTCGGCTTGTCTGCCGGAATCGCGCAGTTTTTCAACCATTTTATATGCACCGTCGGCGTTGCGCGTGTGGACGACAAAAGTTGCGGAGCGTTGCAAATCTTTGTTTTCGCTGAGCCATTCGGTAATCGCGTAACCCGTGTTGGCAAAATCGTCGTGGTCATTCGATTCGTAATGGTGCGGAAGCAAATCGTGGTCGAGAAAGATTGCGTCGTAGACGTATTGCTCGAGGAATTCTTTGGCTTCGTCAACTGTCTCGGCGATGTCGAGTTCGTCGCCGGCAAACCTTTTTTCAAACCAGCGATGTCTCCTTTTATCATCATCGAGCAGAAAAACTGTTATCGGATTGCGGTCGGCTTTCAAATCTATCAAGCCGAAGCGAATTAATAAACTGCGTAGAAGACTCATAATATAAACCCTTGTCAGAGAAATTTTAATATACCACAAGCTGAAAGCATAAGAATCTAACTTACTTAAAAAAAATTGTTTAATATGAATTTTTTGTTAAATCCTAAGTCGTGTATTTTCATCAACTTGGCTTTTTTCGATTTTCAGAAGATAGTAGAAGCGCGATGTTTATTATGTTTTAGATACCAAAAAAAAACTTGAAATCATTTTTTTCGGTGTTATAATCCATTCAGCTTTAGAGCTTTCAAGTTCACCACACACAAAACAAGGTTTAATTAGGGTTACAATTTTTTCGACTGCATGCCACAAGAAACTGCGAAAATTCATCCGCTGTTTGCCGTGCCGAATTTGGCGCAAGCTGCGCCGCCGGAACGCGAATTCTACGACGCGCCCGATACAACTGAGGAGCCGGAAGTTTGTCCGCTCTGTTACGGTTCGGGAATGGAAATAGTCGCGGGCAAGGGAGCGCGTCCGTGCAAATGCCGCAAGCAGAAATCGCATTCAAATTTGATTGAAAAAGCCAGAATTCCGAAACGCTATACGGATTGCCATTTTCACAGTTACCGGGTTTTAAATCCGTCGCAAGACCGCGCTTTTCGTTATTCTTCGCGCCTGGCGATGGAGTATCCGGCGATTGAACGCGGACTTCTTTTGATGGGAACCGTAGGCGTTGGCAAAACTCATTTGGCGGTTTCGATTTTGAAAAGTTTAACCGAGCGCGGCTTTAATTGTTTGTTTTACGAATTCGGCGCGCTTCTGAAAGGCATTCAAGATTCTTACAACACGGTTTCGCAAACTTCCGAACTGAAAGTTCTGCAGCCTGTTTTCGACGCGGAAGTTTTAGTTCTCGATGAAATCGGCGCGTCGAAACCGACCGATTGGGTGCGCGACACAATGGCGCATATCATCAATATGCGCTACAACGACAAAAAACTCACAATTTTTACGACAAATTATTTGGATGAACGGCGCGCGGAAAAGGATGAAACGCTGGAAGACAGAGTCGGGGTTCGCCTTCGCTCAAGACTTTTCGAGATGTGCAAAACCGTTTCAATGAGCGGTGAAGATTTCCGACGCACATTCGACCAAGTTACGCCGATTAAGAAAAGGTAAATAAAGTGAAAAGTGAAAAGTGAAAAGTGAAGAACGATTTCATACTTTCCACTTTTCACTTTTCACTTTGTAAATTCGGTTTTTCGTAAGCCAGGTAAATTCTATACACGAGCAAACCTGCCAAAACTATTCCAAAAAGAAGCGGGTAAAAAACGTCTGATTTAACAATCATCCAAAAATGGACGACTCCGCCAATCGCCGCCAGATAAGTAAGGCGGTGAAGTTTCTGCCAATTTTTACCGCCCAGCCGCTTTATCATTCCACTGGTTGAAGTAATCGCTAATGGAATGAGTAGAAAAAATGCGAACATTCCAACCGCGATAAACGGACGCTGCCAGATGTCGCCGGCAATCGCCGAAACGCTCAGACTTTTATCGAAAATACTGTAAGTTATCAAATGCAGAAAACCGTAAAAGAAAGAGTAAAGCCCCAACATTCGCCGAAATTTTATCAGTTGATTCCAGCCGTAATATTTGCGAAGCGGCGTAATCGAAAGCGTTACCAGCAGAAAAATGAGCGTCAAAACGCCGGTCGTGCGGAGGAAAAACTCAACCGGATTGGCGCCCAGGTTTCCGCGCGACGCGTCCCAAGCAAGCAGCGCAAGCGGCACGAGGCTGTTGATGAAGATTATAATTTTATTAAATTTTACGTCGTTCATAAATAGAAGACAGAAGACAGAAGACAGAAGATAGAAGATAGAAGATAGAAGATAGAAATTTGAAAACTTATACTGACTTCTGATTTCTGATTTCTGATTTCTGATTTCTGATTTCTGCCTTCTAAAAATCCTTTTTCAAATCCATTCCTTCATACAGTTTCGCAACTTCGTCCGGATAACCGTTGAACGGCAAAGTTTCGCGGCGTGTGTATTCGCCGATGCTATTTTCCGTCGCCTGCGACCAACGCGGATGGCGCACATTCGGATTAACATTCGAGTAAAATCCGTATTCGCGCGGCGCGGCGATGTTCCAGGTTGTTGGCGGTTCATTATCAGTCAGAGTAATTTTCACGATTGATTTGATGCTCTTAAAACCGTATTTCCAAGGCACGACCAGACGAAGCGGCGCACCGTTTTGGTTCGGTATTTGTTTGCCGTAAAGTCCTGTCGCAAGAATCGTCAACGGATGAACGGCTTCGTCGAGCCGCAAACCTTCGACGTATGGCAAATCAATGCCCGCCGAAAAACTCGACTGCATTTGTTCAGAATCGTAAAGCGTCTGAAACGCAACGTATTTTGCTTTCCCGAGCGGTTCAACCTTTTCAAGCAAAGTTTTGAGCGGAAAACCGACCCAGGGAATGACCATTGACCAACCTTCGACGCATCGGAAGCGATAAATTCTTTCTTCCTGCGAAAATTTGAGAATTTCTTCAATGTCGAAAGTTTTAGGTTTTTGCACCAGTCCGCCGACTTCAATTGTCCACGGGCGCGTTATAAAATTTTCCGCACGTCGGGCAACAGAGGTTTTGCTTGTCGAAAATTCGTAAAAGTTATTGTAGTTCGTTATTTCTTCAAAAGTATTAAGTTTTTCTTCCGTCCTAAAATCCGTCGGCTTTGTTATACCTTGAATTTCGGCAGTTACGACCGCTTTCGGCGGCGGCGGATTGATAAAACGATAAACGCCCGCCGTCGCTAAAGTTGTCCCCGCGAGCACACCCGCGCGGATAAAGTTGCGCCGATTGAGAAAAATTTGCTCGTCGGTTATTTCGCTTGATTTTATGTCGCTCGGTTTTTTGCTAATCATACTTTGTTATTCGTTCTCGGTTGAGAAAAGGTTTCGCCTCGATAAATATATCGCAAAAGCCGCACGGAGAATTCAAGAAATCCTTTTATAAAATATATTTTTGAGTTAAGATAATCGAACAAAATATATCTTGTTAAGAGGAGTTTCTACTATGTATTTTCGACGTTTTGTTTATTTGGTTATTTTAAGTTTGGCATTTTTTACCGTTTCGCCTTCTCAGACTTCGCCGACCGAATCAGCTTCGGAAAAAGAAAAAGCGCAAAAGGAACTCGAAAAACGCGCTCTGGAAATGATTGACCAAGCGGTCGGCGAAGCGAACACGCTCAAACTTCCAGCGAACCGCGCTATCGTCTTCGCGCTTGCCGGCGATTTATATTGGCGGTTTGACGAAAAACGCGCCCGCGATTTATTCCGCAGCGCGGGCGACGACATTCTGGTCGCTAATTTGGAAAGCGAAAAGGAAAAGAAGGAAAGCGACGATCCTTATCTTTCTTTCTATGAATACGGCGGAGTTCGCCAACAAGTTTTGCCCATTATTGCTAAGCACGACGCGGATTTGGCTTTGGAATTATTGGTGCAAACCCGCCCTGCCAAAGTTTCCGAAGCGTTGGCGAAAGCCGCTTTACCGAACGCCAAACAGGAAGGCGGAATGTTCAATTATAATCCTGAACAAAACCGCGTCCGCCAAGAAATCGCGCTCGAACAGCGTTTCGCCGTTCTCGCCGCCGAGCAAAATCCCGACAAAGCCATCAAACTTATCAAAGACAGTTTGGCGAAGGGAGTTTCCTGGAACATTCTGCCTCTGCTTCAAAAATTAAATAAAAAGGACGAGAAAAAAGCGTCTTCTCTGGCGGACGACGTGATTAGAAAAATCGCCGATACGGATTTGACGAAAAAAACTGAAGAACTAGGTGCGGCGATTCAATTTTTGCAATACTCCACCAATCCGAACGCGCCGAAAAATCCGAAGGAAAAGCAGTTCAAATTTACCGACGGGCAATTAAAAACTCTCGCCGACAAAATTGCAAGCACTTTTATGCAACCGGCAAATTCGCTGGAATTAACGATGTCAATGACTCGAGCAATACCGAGTTTGGAAAAAATTGTGCCGGAAAAAGTGCCGTTTCTCAAACAGAAACAAACCGAAGCGATGAAAAATCTGCCGCCCGAATTAAAGCGGTTTCAGCAACAGGAAAAACTCTGGAATCCAAATTCCACGCCCGAAGATATCCTTGCCGAAATTCCGAAACTCAACGAATTTGAAAAAGCGCAGGCGTATCGGTCTTTAACCCGTAAAATCGCGCAGATTGAAGACGAAGAACGGGCGAAAAAACTTATCGAACAAATTCCCGACGAAAAAACGCGGGCAAACGCAGCCGAACAATTCGAGTCGGCAAAAATCAACCGCACTGCCAAAGACGGCAAACTCGAAGAAGCAAAAAAGCTTATCGGAAACTTGAGCAAAAAGAAAACGCAGATTCAAAAATTGGTCGCCCTGGCAATGGAGTTTCACAAAAAGAATATTGACAAAGATCGAGAAACGGCGGCGAATTTGATGAAAGATGCAAAAGCGTTAATTAACGAATTTCCCGAAGACGAAGATGAAATCAATGATTTGATGGAAGTCGTCAAAGGCTACGCGGTCATCGAACCCGTTCAGGCGTTTCGGCTATTCGACCCGATTGTTGACCAGATTAACGATTTTGTTCAGGCAACGGCGATTTTAAGCAAATACAACAAAAGAAACCGCAGCTTCAAAAAAGGTGAACTCGTGATGCAGGTTGCGGGCGGCGGTTGGGAAAACCTTTTGGTTTACCGCTATATCGGTCAGATGCAGCTTTTGGGCAAAGCCGACCTCAACCGAATGAATTTGTTAACCAATAAATTTCAACGGGTTGATGCCCGAACAATCGTCAAACTTTATGTCGCGCAAGGCTTTTTGAAAGTGGAAAAAGAAGGCGAGAATCAGAATTTTGAAAATAGCGAGGAAATTTACTTTAGCTTTTAGAATTGATTTTGTAATTCATTCTTAGCGAACTTTGCGCCTTTGCGGGAAATCATTTTCTCCCACAAAGGCGCAAAGTTCGCTAAGGAAACAATTTGTTATTACAATAATTTAATAACTTCCTACAGCTATATTAGATTTAACACCACTTGCTTCCTGCGCGATTTTTACGCCGACTGATGCGCCGATTCTGGTTGCGCCGGCTTCAAACATCGCCCGCGCGTCTTCGATTCCCTTGACGCCGCCCGACGCTTTGACACCGAGATTTGAACCGACAACGCGGCGCATCAGCGCGACATCTTCGACCGTTGCGCCGCCTTTTGCAAAACCCGTCGAAGTTTTGACAAAATCCGCGCCCGCGTTTTTCGATGCCAGACACGCGCGAACTTTTTCTTCGTCCGTTAAAAGCGCAGTTTCGATAATCACTTTACACAACACGCCGTTTTCGTGCGCGGCTTCCGCCACGGCGCGAATGTCGGCTTCGACCGCGCAGTCGTCGCCTGACTTTAACGCGCCGATGTTGATTACCATATCAACCTCGCGCGCGCCGTTAAAAATTGCCCGCCGCGCTTCAAATGCTTTCACATCCGAAAGCGTCGCCCCCAAAGGAAATCCGATTACCGTGCAAACCGGAACCGTTGTTCCGCGCAAAAATTCGGCGGCTTTTTTTACCCAACTCGGATTAACACAAACCGATGCAAAACCGAATTGCGCGGCTTCGGCGCATAATTTTCTGATGTCGGACTCCGACGCTTCGGGCTTTAAAAGCGTGTGGTCAATCAGCGAAGCCCAATCGTGCGCCGTGCCGCCTTCGCCCAGAACCACGCCGATGCGCGATGCGCCCGCGTCAACGATTCGCTGCACGTCCGTCGCGCAGAACGACGGACAATAATCGTCCGCGCCGTCAAGTTTGGATAAAACTAAATCCGTGATTTGTTCGACCAGTCGCTCGTAATTGCCGTTGGTTAAATTCATTGATTACACTAATTCCCAATCCTTCAAAATATCAATCAAATTCGGCAAATCTTCGCGCCACAGCCAGTCTGTTTTTATCCAAAGCCCGTCAACAACGCGGCTCGAAAATTTACTGTCGGCTGAAATCGGCAAAAGCTGATATTTACCGTTTTCATCAAAGCCGTAGAAATTTCCCGTTCGGCGATTCGGGTCAATCAGCCAATACTCTTTCACGCCCGCCGCTTCGTATTCCTCAAATTTTTCCTGCGTGTCGCGCACAACCGATTCGGGCGAGACGACTTCAATAACCAAATCTGCCGCGCCGTCAAAAAACTGTTCGCGCACGCGGTCGAGATTTTCCGTTTTAACGAAAAATGTATCCGGCTCGCGTCCTTTTGTTTCGCCATCTAAAACCATTTTCATTTGATAAGGTTCGCCGCAGATTCTTCCCAGATTTTTTGCTTCGACGTAAAATCTTAAAATTGCTCTAAAAAATCCTGTTAAATCATCGTGTTTTTGAGTTACAGACATCGGTAAAATTACCTCGTTATTAACATACTCGGCATATTGTCCGTCGTATTCGCGCAAAAATTCTTCGTATGTTAGTTTTCGCCCGCCAAATAGGGGCGCGGCGTTTGGCGTTGCAATTTCAGGATTCACTTGCGACATAAATTTTTCCTCTCGAACATTTTACGCTTATTTCCGTTTCAGTTCTACTTTTTATCTTTTATATTGTCTTTCAATCGCATCAATTTTCCCCACGCGCTTTTTATGCCGGTCTTCAGTTAAATCGGTTGAAAGCCACGCACGGGCGATTTCTTTTATCTCGTTAAAAGTATTTTGTCCGCTTCCGAGCGTCAAAACGTTTGCGCCATTATGCTCGCGTGAATTTTTTGCCAGCGCGACCGAATAACAAGCCGCCGCGCGGACGTTTGGAACTTTGTTCGCCGTCATCGCGCTCCCGATTCCCGCGCCGTCAATGATGATTCCCACATCAACCGATTTTTCCGAAACGGCTTTCGCAACCGCGTGGGCAAAATCCGGGTAATCAACCGCGTCAGTCGAATTTGTACCGAAATCGCGGACTTGAAAGTCCAAATCGGAGAGAAAATTTTTGAGTAGTTCTTTGAATTCAAATCCGCCGTGGTCGCTCGCCAAGGCAACTGATGTTACTTTCGATGAACTGCGGCGCTCGGTTTTTTTGATGAGTTCGATGCGTTTTTCACGAATCAAATCAGAAGCCAACGGCGTAAATTTGGTGTTCTCTGAAACTCTTAATTTTGCGCCCGCATCAAGCCCGCGCAAATCATCTTCGGTAATCAAACTTTTCGCCGATTCGTCGCGGTCAAATTCTTTGCCGATTTCATCTTTTAAAGAATTGACGACGACGAGCTTTGGAAAACTTTCCGTAGATGTTTTATCCTCGACGGGAACATTCGCCAAAACTTCTTTGACTAAAGCGCGAACGCGCTCACGAGTTTCTTTATTTTCAGCCATAATTTTTGAGTGTCAGAACCGTCTGCGGTAGCGGGCGGGTCGCTTCGGTAAGTAAAAAGGCAAAGGTAAAAAGTAAAAAGTTCAGAATCGGCTTTTAATTTTTACCTTTTGCCTTTGAAACCCGCCCGCTACCGCAGAAGGTTCTGACTTATTGATTTGACCTTTTCACTCTGCTCAAATAGTATTTCCAAAAAGCATTTCAATCAAATTTATGACAAGCGAATTTACCAATCCGAACTTAGACCTTTTATATTCAGCCGAACAAATAAAGGCGCGTGTCGCCGAACTCGGCGCGGAAATTACCAGCGATTACGCCGTCAGAAATTTAGTTTTAATCGGCGTTCTCAAAGGCTCGTGCGTTTTTATGGCGGACTTGATGCGCGAAATTGATTTAAAGCTTTCCATAGATTTTATGGCGGTATCATCCTACAAAGACGGAACGGTCAGCACGGGCGACGTTGAAATCTTAAAGGATTTGACCAACCCGATTCGAGAAAAAGACGTAATTGTCTGCGAAGACATCGTGGACACGGGATTGACCTTGTTTCGCCTTACGGAGATTTTAGAATCAAAGGGCGCCAACTCAATAAAAATCGCTACCTTGCTTGATAAACCCGAACCGCGCGTCAAAAAGGAACTTAAAATTGATTATTGCGGTTTTCAGATTCCGAATAAATTCGTCGTCGGCTACGGTTTGGATGCGGCAGGACGATATAGAAATTTGCCGTTTATCGCGGCGGTCAAAAATCCGGACAAATTATAATCGCCCCTGATAATTTTGATTATGTAAATCAATACTAAAAAGTTAATACAAAGAAGTGTTTTAGCCGGGAGCGCAGGCATCTTGCCTGCCACGGCGCGAAGCGTCGCCGAAATTGCCGATTATCTGCAACTTTAAATTGCCGGCGCAATCCTCGCAGGCAAGATGCCTGCGTTCCCGACTAGCAATTGACTTTTTATTAAACTGATTTTTCTTTTTTAGTGTTGATTCACCTTGATTGTATTTGACACAAGCCGCCGAAAACCGATAACTTACAATCAAACTTGTGAGCGCAGAAAAAACAGAACTCAAATTACCAAGTCGGCTCGAATCGGTAGACGAAGCGGCAACCGAAGCCGCAAACTTTGCCGAGCGCAACGATTTCGGCGATGAAGTGCTTTTCGCAGTTGATATGGCGGTGCGCGAATCGGTTGCTAATGCGGTTAAACACGGAAATAAATTGGATGAAACAAAGCCGGTTGAAATCACGTTTGAAAATTCAACCGCGGGTTTGGCAATAACCGTCAGAGATTTTGGTGAAGGCTTTGCGGTTGAAGAAATTCCCGACCCGACTAACCCTGAAAATCTTTTAAAAGCCACCGGACGCGGCATTCTATTTATGCGCTCATTTATGGATGAAGTCGAATGGTTTAATCACGCCGAAGGCGGTATGATTGTAAAAATGTTAAAAAAGCGGTAATTCGACGTGGACTTTTTTATGTAGATTGGTCTAAAATCTGCATTCAAATAATCTTAATTAAAAACAGGAGACAAAAATGGCTGAACTTAATTTAACGGAACGTCAAGCGGGCGATATTACAATTCTCGATATGGACGGCAAGGTAACGATTGGCGAAGGCAGCGTCGCGCTCCGCAATACGATTCGCCGACTGCTCGGCGAAGGCAAAAAGAAAATTGTCTTGAATCTCAGCGGAGTCGGCTACGTTGATTCGAGCGGCATCGGCGAATTCGTGTCAAGTTTTACCGCCGTCAATAAAGAAGAAGGTTCGCTTAAACTTCTTAATCTAACCCAAAAAATTCAAGACCTTCTGGCAATCACCAAATTGCTTACCGTCTTTGATGTCTATGACAGTGAAACCGACGCGCTCAGCAGTTTCAAATAAACGATTTTTCCGCGGCAAAATTAGAAACGAAGGATAGACGAGTTAAATTTGTTTATCCTTTTTTGATTTCTAAAAAGGCATCTTTAGCTCGCTCAGATTCATCTTTAAATCAGGCAAAGACGCAAAACAAGTAACGAAGTTATCACCTAAGATTCCCCTTTAATTTCCTTATCTGTTTTGCGTTCTTTGTCGTTCAAATTTTCCAATCGTGAATACAAAAATGAGAAAGGTTTTATTGCTCGCTCTTATTTTAATTTTTTCCGTCAGCCATTTTGCCCAAAATGCACCGACGGGTTTTGACCTAACAAACTACGGCGTGAAAATTGAGCCTGACCGACGCTTGATGATGGTGATGGCATCGCTCGAAGCCGCCGGACTCGATACGCCGCTGACGGCGGAAGGCGAAAAATTTCGCCAGAAGTTGAAAACGGATTTGCAAGGTTTAAGCCCTGAACTGCGTCAAAAACTGGTGATTTTTGTCGAGCAATATAAACGCCGTCATCCGAAAGCGACTAACGCGGAATTAATCGCGCCGTTCGTTTCGATGGCATACACGCTTTCGCCCGCCCCCGATTTTGCCGACCCGGCTCGGGCGACGGATTTGCCGGACGATTTGTTGGAAGTCCTTGATTTTGCGCCGCTCGTGCGTGAATTCTACCGCGCTTCGATAAGGGCGAAACTTGACGAATACGTCAAAGAATATCAAGCGGCGGGCGATAACTTGCGACCTTCTGCGGTTGAGATGGTCAGCCAATTGCTTGATTATCTGCATACCAGACCGGAATTAACCTACATCGAAAAAATTAAAACCCAAACTAAGGACGCAAAAGGTAAAAAAACTTTAGAAAAAACCGAAACGCGCGAACGAACCAGACGTTTTTTCATCGTGCCGGAAATGCTCGCGCCGAAAGGCACGGTGAATTTCAGAAACATCGGCGACAATTATTTTGCGATTGTGCCGCCGCAAACCGATTTGAGCCGGTCGGAAGTGCGCCGCGCCTATCTGCAATTTGTCGTTGATCCGCTCGTTTTGAAAAATGGAAAAGATATTTCCGCGATGCGCGACGGCATTAAAACTCTGCTTGATGAACGACGAAAGGAAAATGCCGACATCTCGCCCGATGTTTTTCTCGCGGTTTCGCGGTCTCTAATCGCGGCGATTGATGCCCGGCAAATCGAATTTGATAAAACGCGGATTGTCACCGCTCAAGCGCGTCGCAAAATTGACCAGATGAAAACCGTGGACGAGAAAAAAGCGGTTTCCGCCGAACTCGCCCAGTTCAAAAAATCTTTGTCGGACGAAACCGCTTTGCAGCTTTCCGAAGCCTACGAGCGCGGCGCGGTTTTATCCTTTTATTTCGCCGACCAATTGAAAGGTTTGGAAGATTCAGGCTTTGATATTGCCGGCTCCTTGCGCGAAATTATCCTCTCGCTCGACACAACAAAAGAAACAAATCGGCTGACGCAGTTTGCCGAAGCCAAAAAAAATGCGTTGGCGGCGCGTGAAGAACGCCGAAAAAATTCGGGCAGTCAAGAAATGATTATTGAAAATCCCGTCACGAAAAGACTGCTTGAAATTGACGCGCTCACCAAAACAAAAAATTACGTCGAAGCCGAAAAGCAACTCAAGCAATTGCTTGAAGCGAATCCGTTAGAGTCGCGCGTTTATTATAATCTGGGGCGCGTAGTCAGTCTTTCAGCCGAAGGCATCACCGACACGGAAGCTCGAAAACTTCGTTTGCGGCAGGCGAAAGTGGCGTATGAAAATGTTCTTCGTTCCGTCACGCCGCAAACTGATGTCGCACTCGTTTCCTTATCTTATGTTGCGTTGGCGCGAATTTATGAATTTTTTGGTGAATCAGCATATGCGATTAAAATCTACGAAGCCGCTATTAAAATCGGCAACGTAACTGACGGCGCATACACGGAAGCAGTCGCGTCACGGGAAAGATTGATGAAAGAGCAGTAGAAAGTGAAAACGTGAAAACGTGAAAAAGTTTGTTGTGTCTTTTCACATTTTCACTTTCTCGTTTTTACCTCTACTTTTCCAGCTTTTTAATTTTCTTAGTTCTGCTTCTAACTTTTTACATTGCTGATTTTTCCCCCATTCTAACTCTTTCACATTTTCACTTTTTCACGTTTTCACTTTTTTCTGCTACCTTTTATCAAATGAATTCCGAAAATTACCGAAGCGGTTACGTCGCTTTAATCGGTCGCCCGAACGCTGGCAAATCTACACTTTTAAACTTCCTCGTTGGCGAAAAAATCGCCGCCGTTTCCAACAAACCACAAACCACGCGCCATAAAATTAAAGGAATCGTCACGCAGGATAACGGACAAATCGTTTTTGTTGACACGCCCGGCGTTCATAAACCCGGCTACTTATTAAATCGGCGAATGATGTCCGCCGTCCACGACGCGATTCTTTCGGTTGATTTGATTGTGCTGATGCGCGACGCTTCGGTTTCGACCGGCAACGGCGACCGTTTTGTTCTGGATTTAGTCAAACAATCGGAAAAGCCCGCCGTTTTGGTACTCAATAAAATTGATAAAATTAGAGAGAAAAAAGAGCTTTTGCCGCTTATCGAATTTTACTCAAAAGAATATGATTTTGATGAAATTGTGCCGATTTCCGCGCTCAAAGGCGAGGCAATTGACAATCTTCTAAGACAAATCGCCAAACATCTGCCCGAAGCCGAAGCGATTTTCGGCGAAGACGCGCTAACCGATCAATCAATGCGAACGCTGGTTGCTGAAATGGTGCGCGAAAAAATCCTGCAAACGACGGGCGACGAAATTCCATACGTTACGGCAGTTGTTACCGAAAAATACGACGAATCCGACGAGAATGCAATTAGAATTCACTGCGCGATTTTTGTCGAAAGGTCTTCACAAAAAGGGATTATTATCGGCAAAGGCGGCATCAAACTCAAAACAATCGGCACGGAAGCGCGGGTTGACATCGAAAAACTTCTTAATAAAAAAGTTTTCCTTCAACTCTTTGTAAAAGTCGCCCCCGATTGGCGCAACCGCGAGCGCGATTTGGATGAAATCGGAATTGTGGAATGATGTAGAAATTTGTCAGAACAATTAATTTGTTAAAGTGTTTTCCTAAATAAAAATGATTAAAAGCGCGGGTGTCGAAAACTTCCGAGTTTTGTTTTTGGCGAAAAACCGAGGTGTCCTAGAAATCAACCAAGAAAAAGCAAGCAACGGTAGTTTGACCATTGCTTGCTCGGCTTAATTCAAAATTATTGCTTGCTGCATTTATTATTGCAATCCGAAAGTGAAATAAACGTTGCCGGTCGTTTGATTTGAACTAACATCAGTTATCGTCTCGTATACGCCGCTCATATTTGCGCTTCTTTTCCCCGCGAAACTTTTCAATCCACCTGTCGCCTGCAAATTGATTTGCATTTGTCTGAAACCAGGTTCTCCGTTGCGATTGGTTACTGCGTCAATAGCTCCGCCCGATACTTTTCCAAAGAGCGTTCCGGCATAAACATTGTTGCGGAAAACAACCAACGACCATGAACCGCCGGTTACGGGAAAACTATTGAGCGCATCGCAATGCTCACACCAATAAGCCAGTGAATTTGAATAATCCAGTGAAACGGTGAGAAGATGTGTTTCCGATTCCCCAAAGTTGTTTAAGACGAAACTGTTGCCGTAAAACATATTGGTCATCGGCTCGAAAGTTCCTCTTGCCGTTTCAATTCCCGTTAAAGGTATAGACTGAGTCAAAACGAAGTTCGTTTTGCCCTGCGCCGCCGCGCTCGTCGTAAAGCCGATTGCCAAAATTATTACCGCTGCTATTTTTGTCATTTGTTTAATCATTTTCTTCTCCTTATTTTTTTCGTAACTACTTCTTTGAGCAGGGTGAAATAAACACAATTTTGATTTCAAACCAATAACTCGCGCAATGCTTTAGCGAAGGCTTCGATTTTCGAAATTAAAATCGCTTGCCCGCTCCATTTTAAAAGTGCCGTCCGGTTGTTTAGAAATCATTACGGCTTTAAGCGCACTCGTCGGAATTGATTTGGCGCGCCGTTTGAGCGGGTTTCCAAGTATCCTTGTATTGGAAGGCGGCACAGCCGAATCGCCGTCAAAATACTGCTCGATAACTTGCCCGGTTGAGCTTCCGAGCGTGTAGACAGTGCTGTTTGTCCGGCGAAAAACGCTGATGTCGAATTTGCCGTCGCCGTCGTAATCGCCCAGATTCAGCAAATCGCCCGCGTTGGTTTGCAGGTCGAACGGAATACCGAATTTTGTTGCCGTATAATTATCGCTGCCCGTTTCTTTTATCCACCAAGTTCCGCCGAGTTCGCAGTTCGGATTCGATTCACAAGCACTGTAAAAGACGGCGATATCAGCGCGGCTGTCCCCGACATAATTGCCGAACAGAACAGACGCCGGCGCAGTCTCAGCGCTTCCCCACTGTTGTGCCAAAATCAGCGAGCCAGTTTGCGCGTCGCCAATGTAATGAGTGACATTACCGCTTTGGTCAGACCGCGTAACGATTAAATCGTCGAGTCCGTCGCCGTCGAAATCGAACGAAGCAAAATTTTCAAGATCGTCTTCCAAGCCGAAAACGATGCTCCTAGATGAACCGCCGCCGCTCGGCAAGATATGCCATATAAGCTGACCGTCCGCGCGGCGCGTAACGCAGAAATCGGTTTGGCTGTCGCCGTCAAAATCACCCGTTACAGGTACATCGCCTGTGATTCCCCAGGGCTGCGCGATAAATCCTTTCGGATTGCTCGAAGGCAGAATGTAGAAATAGCTTTGCGGATTCTCCGTCGTGCCTTCGCGCCACACGCCGATGTCTTCCTTCAAATCTCCATCGAAATCGCCATGGACAGGAGTATCTGTCGGCAACCCGAAATAAACGCGGCGCGTCTGCAATGGCGACGTAACCGGATTGCTCAAAATATCCCAGCGTATATTGTCGTTCTCGACATTACTCACGACATAATTGCTACTGCCCGTGCCGAAATAATCGAATAATACGGCGTGTGCCGGTCCCGCCCGACGCGGATTCCGGAGCGGCACAGAGTCTTGCGCGGTATTGGAAGTCAAGCGAACGTGATTGTTGCTGTCCGCCTTCATCGCATAAATTTCAGAATTGCCGTCACTCGAACTCTGGAAAACGATGTCGTCCGGCGAAGTTATTCCGGGTTTGGTAGCAAGCAAAGAAGTTTGTCCGGCGGTAATTATTTTCGCCGAGTTATTTAAGCCGGTCGTTAAAAATGATGTCGCTTGCGCAGCGACTGTGCCGAGCAAAATTGTCAAAACAATCGTCAGCCCGAAAATTAAGTTTTTTGGTGTCGTTGGTTGTTTAGTTTGAAGTTTCATTTTGTCTCCTTATATTTTTTTTAATTTTTATTCATTAATGCAACGATTTTTATCAAAAACCGTTAAAAAAATTGCCGTTTGATTAATCAAACCGGGTGGCGCTCGCCGTCGCGTTTCCGTCTTGAGCCGGTTTGTTGTCCAGCGATATTATTTGCGCCTTATCTGTTAGCGCGTCATTGGCGGGAAAATCGTTCAATCTTTTTTTTCGATTTGACAAATAAAAATTATTGACTTAAAAATTTGGCAGGTATATTCTCGCAGTTGACCTCGAAAAATCGGCGCGAAGCAGGAATGAATCAAACTCTTAAAATAACGCAGATGCTGCGCCAATGGAGCGGCGGAAACCGCGAGGTGTTGGAAGATTTGATGCCGCTCGTTTATGACGAATTGCACAAACAAGCCGCCCGTTTTTTAAACCGCGAACGCCGCGACCACACGCTTCAAACGACGGCTTTAATTCACGAGACCTATCTTAAATTAATTGACCAGCGCGAAGTAAATTGGGAAAGCCGAGCGCATTTTTTCGCGATTGCTGCCAACCTGATGCGGCGCATTCTGGTTGATTATGCCCGCCAGAAACACCGGGAAAAACGCGGCGGCGATATGATGAAACTGTCTTTGGAGGAAGCCGCGCTGATTGTCGGCAAAGAAAGGAGCATTGATTTGATGGCACTCGACGAAGCCTTAACTAGATTGGAAAAGATTGACGAGCAGCAAGCGCGGATTGTCGAGTTGCGTTATTTCAGCGGCTTGAGTTTGGAAGAAACGGCGGAAGCATTGCGAGTTTCGCGCACGACCGTCGCCAATGATTGGAGTATGGCAAAGGCTTGGCTGCATCGTGAATTGACCAAATAAATTTTGAACGTTTTTTGTGTAAATGTCGCGTTAATAAATGATGAGTTTATTTGCATCAGCGACAAAAATCCTTGCCAAGACTAACGGCGATACAAACAATATGGCGCACGAAAATTGGCGACAAGTTAAAGAAATTTTTGCCGACGTTTTGCGGCAAAAGCCCGAAGTGCGTCGGCAATTCCTCAACGAAGTTTGTGGCGACGACGCCACGCGCCGCGAAGTCGAATCGCTTTTGTCATCGTTTGATGAGGCGGAAAGTTTTATGGAAAATCCGGCGGTCGGCGAAGTTGCAGAATTACTTGTCGCCGAAAATAGTCAACTTACAAACGGTCAAAATCTTGGACGTTACGAAATTATCCGGCAAATCGGCGCGGGCGGAATGGGCGAAGTTTATCTCGCCCAAGATACGCGCCTTAACCGCAAAGTCGCGCTCAAGGTTTTGTCCGCCGAATTGACGAACAACAAAATGCTTTTGGCTCGGTTCGAGCAGGAAGCCCGTTCCGCTTCGGCTTTGAATCATCCAAATATCATTACGATTCACGAAATCGGCAAGGACAGAGACATCCATTTTATCGCCACCGAGTTTATCAAAGGCATAACGCTCCGGCAACAAATCGGAGGCAGGCACCTTGAAACTGCGAAAGCGTTGGATGTTGCAATGCAGATTGCATCGGCTCTTGCCGTGGCGCACGAAGCCGGAATCGTCCATCGTGACATCAAACCGGAAAATGTCATGCTGCGCGAAGACGGACTCGTTAAAGTGTTGGATTTCGGTCTGGCTAAACTTTCCGAGGAAAAGATTACCGATCCTTTTGTTAGCAGTGAAGCCTTGACGCCCACCCAAGTGCAGACAAATCCGGGAATGGTGATGGGAACGGTCGCGTATATGTCGCCCGAACAGGCACGCGGGCTGCCGGTTGATGCGCGAACCGATATTTTTAGTTTGGGCGTGGTCTTTTATGAAATGCTGACGGGAACACAGCCGTTCGCGGGCGAGACGACGAGCGATGTGATTGCCGCAATTTTGCGAAGCGAACCCCAACCGCTTTCAATTCACGTGCCGAATGCGTCTGTCGAATTAGAACACATTGTCAAGAAAGCTCTCGGCAAAGACCGCGAGGAACGCTATCAAGTTGTTAAAGATTTGCTTCTTGATTTGAAAATCCTCCAACGTGAATCGAATTACACTGCCGAAATAAGCAGCGCGGAATCGATTTCAAACGCAGAGGAATCGGCGGCAAAAACGCAAATCGTCATGCCGCTCAAAACCGAAAACTTCTTGCCGAAGAATAACTGGTTGTGGTTTGCGCTGCCCGCGCTTGTTTTGCTTGTTATTGTTTCGGCTAATTATCTATGGCCACCGGGTGAGGCGGAGAAGATTTTTTTAGGCTCGCTCGATTCCTCACCGATAAGGAGTTGGAATAGCGAGTTTGGTGAAGGCGATTTGAGTCGGGCGCGTTTTTCGCCCGACGGAAAATTCATCGCTTATGGCGCCTCGAAAAACGGTAAAAAGGCCATTTCGCTCATACAAATTGGCGGCGGTGAGCCGCTCCTGCACAAACAGGAAGATTCGGATGACTGGAGTCCGATATTCTCGCCCGACGGCGGGAAAATCGCTTATTGCTCCGAGCGTGTCACGCAGAGCGGCATTTGGGAAATTCCTGTGCTTGGCGGTTCGCCTGTTTTGCTCGCTCAACTCGATACGCGATGTCAGGGCTTGATTCATTGGGACAAAGAGGAAATTATTTATTTTGAGATGACGAATAATCTTTATGCGCTCAACATTGCCTCAAAGCAAATAACGCAGTTGACGTATCTAGATACATCGCAATTAGGTCAGCGCGATTTCAATTTCGCGCCCAACGAAAAGCGAATCGTTTATGCCGACCGAAAAGACGGACAGTCTGATTTGTGGATAGCCGACAAAAACGGCGGAAATCCTAAGCGATTAACCAACGATGCCGTCGAAGACAGCCGTCCCGTCTGGCACGCAGACGGGAAACGCATTATTTACAGTTCAGATCACAACGGAGTCAAGCAAATTTGGCTGGCTTTTTTGGACCGTCGCCGGCCAGTGCAGATGATTACCAGCGACTTCGACAGCTATGTGGCGGACGTATCTTCTGACGGCACAAAGATTCTTTACGAAACAACAAGAGACGCTTATCATTTGTGGGGCATACCGCTAGAAGACCGTAAGGAATTTAAACTAACCTCGGGCATCGGCGCAGAATTTTGGCAAGATGTCGCGCCCAACGGCGAAAAAATCGCTTATCAGTCGGCGTGTCGTTCGAGCGTCGGGGGAAACCTGCTCCAATGTTCGATTTGGTCGCAGAAAATAACGAACTCCGATCAGAAGTTTAAAATGTCTGCCGACGGCTTTAATCCGCGCTGGTCGCCCGACGGCAGCCATCTGGCTTTTCTACGCTCGGAGGCAGCGGGAAATAACAGTCTTTGGATTACGTCGGCAGCAGGCGGCGACGAGAGAAAATTAACCGATGGCGGCATCGTATTCGGCGGCCTTTCATTGATTCCTTTCAATCACTTGGAAACGCAGGATTATCAATGGTCGCCCGATAGCCGCTCGCTGATTTACTGTGCCAATCGCGGCGGCGTTTCAAATGTTTGGAAAGCAGAAGCGGACGGCACAGCGGACGGCGCAGACGAAACACAACTGACGAAAAACGAAGATAAAAGCCTACTTTTTTTCAATCCGCTTTTCTCACCCGACGGCGGGCGGATTGCTTGGCTGTCAATGTTGCCGGGCAAGCAGAGGAAAACCAATAGGGGCATTTGGATTTTTGAAGACGGCGCAGCCAGACAGATTTATCCATCCGAATCGGTTTTAGGGCTGGTCGGCTGGTCACAATCGGGAAATGAGCTTATTGTTAAATCGGCTAAAGGCAGAATTGCTACATCTCTGCCGGTCGAAGTCAGCCTTTTCGGGCTTGCTTTGGACGGCAGCGCACCTCGCTCGATTGCTAAACTCAAGGAAACTTTTTTTCAAAATATCCAGCTTTCGCCTGACCGCAAAACGCTCGCTTTTGTTACGCGGCAAGACGACAAAGACACGATTCAAACCATTCCGTCAACGGGCGGAACGGCAAAGACGCTCATCAGCAGTAACGATGCCCGCGTTTATTATTCGAACCTTGCCTTCGCGCCTGATGGCAAGACTCTTTATTATGGCAAACAAGAAAATTGGCAGATAATTTCAATGATTGTTGATTTCGAATAGGAGAAAATGAAAATGACTATAGACGACAATAAACCTGTGGAGCAAACAACTACATCAGAAGGGGCGGGCGGCTATCCCGAGGCTTATATCCGATTGCGGACGGTGCTTGACGCTTTGGAAATGAACGCGCTTTATTACGTTCTGGAGGATGAATATGACGCAACGAGAATAAACCGGGCGGCGGAGACTGAAGCGTTGTTGAGGAGCTGCTATGAACAGATATTTATGCTCAGAAATCCAGATGTACAAAGTTATGGAGAAATAATGTCAGAGCAACCGGCGACCGGCTGTCCACCGGGTTATCAAAACTGCGGCGGAGTTTGCGTGCCTTATCATTGCCCGTGAGTTCGGAATAATAACCGAAATTTGCGTCTTTCCTGACGTAAGCAGTAAGACTTTATCTAAATTGCCACCGCTTACGTCGGAAACCAAAAGTCTTCGACAAACGAGCGAGAGATTCAAAAGCGATAGATAAATCCTGAACGCTGGCAAAAGGTCAAAAGTTTATTCGCCGTCGTA
Source organism: Acidobacteria bacterium 28-1 (assembly GCA_002050365.1). Taxonomy (GTDB): domain Bacteria; phylum Acidobacteriota; class Blastocatellia; order Pyrinomonadales; family Pyrinomonadaceae. The sequence goes on along the minus strand of MWYZ01000052.1, from coordinate 1,382 downwards.
CTGGAACTTACGCCCGTGAAATGCGAGCGGTTCTCCAGGATACTTGCGGCGATGATGTTGAATTGTGCCGCGAATTCGAAAACTTACTTGATTCATTTGAAAACGCGGCAAGTTTTGTGGAAAAACTTGCCGCCAAAGAAGTCGCTAGCCTTATCACTTCAAGCGCGGTTAAGCACAAAAGCCGGAAAACCGTTTTGCCTCGACGGGCAAAATGAAAAGTAGTTTGATGAACTCGGACATCAGATGAATAGTAAACAAAAAATCTGGTTTGCGCTCGAAATTACGGTTGAACGGGAAGTCTCGGAAGCAATCGAATTCGCTTTAAACGAACTCGACGCGCTCGGCACGGAAATCAACCATCTCGGCAAAAAGTCAACCGAATCTCTTTGTGTTATCGGATATTTTAACGAAATACCGAATGAGAAATTTGTGCAATCACAGCTTAGTGAAGCATTGCGGATTTACGGATTTTCGTTCGGTGCCATTCAAAAAATTGATTGGCGCAAGATTGAAGATACGGATTGGCTTTTTGAATGGAAGAAACACTGGAAGCCGACGGAAACCAAGGAATTTATCATCGCGCCGAGTTGGGAAACGGTTGAAAACACCGACAAAATTGTCATTAGAATTGAGCCGAATATGGCTTTCGGCACGGGAACGCATGAAACGACGCGGCTTTGTTTGCAGGCGATTGAAGAAAATTACACGGGCGAGAGTTTTCTCGATGTCGGCACGGGAACGGGAATTTTGACAATCGCCGCTGCTAAGTTTAAAGTTCAAAGTTCAAAGTTCAAAGTTAAAGACTCTGATTCAATAACTTTGAACTTTGAACCTGAAACCTTGAACTCTTTTTGGGCTTGCGATACCGATGAAAATTCAATCAAAATCGCTGAAGAAAATGCCGAACTCAATAGTGTTGATAGTATTAATTTTTTCGTCGGCTCGATTTCTAGCGAAACGCCGCAGTTTGATTTTGTCTGCGCTAATCTGACGGCTGACGTGATTTTGCCGCTTCTGCCGCTTCTGATTGAAAAGACCAAAAAGACACTTGTTTTATCCGGCATTTTGAAGGAGCAGGAAGATTTGATTGTTTCAGAGATGCAAAAATTTGGAATTGAAAAACCGAAAATCGAATGTTCGGGCGAATGGATTTCTATAATAGTGGTAAATGCTAAATGGTAAATTGATTGATTCAGTTTATTTACCATTTAGCATTTACCAATGGTTCGGACAGAATTACGTTGAAATGACCGCATAATTCCGCAAGTTTTCATATTGCTCGTGATTTTTTATTAAAGTAGAGTCTAAATCTAACTTTGAAATAAATAATTCGAGAAGATGTTCATTGAAAATTCGCTGCTTGATGCTTTTCATCGAAAAAG
>MWYZ01000010.1 GCA_002050365.1 Acidobacteria bacterium 28-1 | reverse complement strand
GCACCCAATAATTGACTCGTCCTTGACTCAAACCAAAATGTAAGCCGTGCATGGTTTGCAACGGAGAGGTTTTTTGATACGCCAAAATAAACAATAATTTGTCGCTCAGGTTCGACAATTTTGCTTTTCTTCCGCCACCGCTTGCCCGTTGTTTGTGCTTTTTGGTCGGTTTCGGTTTCGCTGGCGACAAAAGTTGATAACACTTTTCAAAGGTTGGCAACAAAACCTGAAATTCTTCAGTAGTTAAACTCGTAACTGAAAGAAATTCTCTCGGCTTTTCTTTTAACTCAAGATATTTTAACATTTACATAGTCTAACTGATTTTACTTATTTCAAATAATGTCTAATAAGTTTTTTGATAACGGCGATTTTCGCAGTTGCCGCTTTTATTTCTTTTAATAATGTCAGCGCAAAAGACGGTTTGGCAGTCGGTTCGACTTTAGAAAATTTTAAATTGACCGATACCAGCGGTGCGGAAAAATCTTTTAACGATTTGAAGGGGAAAAACGGCGCGGTTTTGATTTTCCTATCGGTGCAATGTCCGGTCGTGAAAGGTTATGATGCGAGAATCGTCAAACTCGCCGAAGATTATGCGGCGAAGGGTATCAACGTCATCGGCATCAATTCAAATTCGACCGAAGGCGCGGACAAAGTGAAAACGCACGCTTCGGAAAATTATAAATTCCCCGTTTTAATTGATAAAGGCAATGTTCTGGCGGACAAACTCGGCGCGAATGTTACGCCCGAAACATTTTATTTCAACGCGAAAAACGTGCTGGTTTATCACGGCGCGATTGACAACAGCCGCAACGGTGAAAATATCACCGACAACTTTTTACGCGACGCTTTAGACAATTCTTTAAGCGGAAAAGCTGTCGCGAAAACGAGCGCAAACGCTTTCGGCTGCACAATTAAGCGTGTTGCCAAAAACTAAATTATGACTTCACCCCAAAAACGCGGAAATGCACAAACTTTGGAAAAATATTTAGCCACGAACAAACACGAAAGAACGCGAAAGAAAAATCAAAAATTTTTCGTGCTTGTTCGTGTTTGTTTGTGGCTAAAAAATTCTTTGCATTTTTGCGTTTCGGCGTTTTTAATTTGTGTTGTATTTCTCTTTGCCGGTAATTCTTTTGCGCAAATCCGAAAGCAGACAAAATCAAAAGTTCCCGCCAAAAAGACTAAAGTTGCGCCAAAGAATGTCGTTTCAAATTTACCGAAAGTTACGCAGATTGACGCGGAGGCGTTAAAGAATTTGCTCAAGCCAAACGACAAACCGCTGCTCATAAATTTTTGGGCGACGTGGTGCGAACCGTGCCGTGAAGAATTTCCCGATCTCGTAAAAATCGGCGCGGATTACAAAGATAAAATAGATTTAATCACAATTTCGCTTGACGAGCTTTCAGAAATAAACGGCGATGTGCCGAAGTTTTTAGCGGAAATGAAAGCGGGAATGCCAAGCTATTTATTGAAGACGCCGAGCGAAGAAGCGGCAATCGCTTCCGTGTCGAAAGAATGGCAAGGCGGCTTGCCATTCACGATTTTGTTTAATGAAAAAGGCGAATCCGTATATCTCAAACAAGGAAAATTTAATACTGCATTTTTGCTGGCGGCGATTGAAAAAACTTTGACGGAAACGCAGGGAAAAGTCACTCAAAGGTAGTCCAAGTTTAAAGTTCTACGCAGAGTTTACCGGCGCGGATTTGAAAAACAAGTCCGAACCGCATAAACTCTCTTTTTTGTTTTAAACGAGATCTTCCTGTCAGAGAGTATTACCGATGAACAATTTCGCAATCACGCCCGAAGTTATCGCCACCCACAATCTAACCTTTGAGGAATACGAAAAAATTCTCAAAATTCTCGGACGCGAACCGAACTTGACCGAACTCGGCGTTTTTTCGGTGATGTGGTCGGAACATTGTTCGTATAAATCTTCTCGCGTTCATTTGGGACGTTTGCCGACGACTGGGAAACGAGTGATCGTGCCGCCGGGCGAAAACGCGGGCGTGGTGGACATCGGCGACGATTGGTGCGTCGCCTTTAAAGTTGAATCGCACAATCATCCGAGTTTTATCGAACCCTTTCAAGGCGCGGCAACCGGAGTCGGCGGGATTCTGCGCGATGTTTTTACGATGGGAGCGCGTCCAATTGCGGCGATGAATTCTCTGCGTTTCGGACATTTGACGGAGGACAAACACGCCAACCGCAACAAATCAATTTTAAAAGGCTGCGTCGAAGGAATCGCGCATTACGGTAATTGCTTCGGGGTTCCAACCATCGGCGGCGAAGTCGTTTTTGACGAGGCTTACAACTTAAATCCGCTTGTCAATGCTTTCGCTTTGGGAATCGTCCGCAAAGACCAAATTTTCTTCGGAAAGGCAAGCGGCATCGGAAATCCCGTGTTATACGTCGGCGCAAAAACCGGACGCGACGGTATTCACGGCGCGACGATGGCGAGTGCAGAGTTTGACGAGGAAGCGTTGGAGAAACGTCCGACCGTGCAAGTCGGTGACCCATTTCTTGAAAAATTATTATTGGAAGCCTGTTTGGAAGCGATGCGTTCAGGCGCGATTGCGGGCATTCAGGATATGGGCGCGGCTGGTTTAACTTCGTCGTCGGTTGAAATGGCGGCGCGGGCGGGAACGGGTTTGGAGATTAATTTAACGCTTGTTCCGCAACGCGAAACCGGAATGACGGCTTATGAAATGCTTTTGTCGGAATCGCAGGAAAGAATGCTGATTGTCGCGCATCGCGGACGCGAACGAGAGATTGTCGAAATTTTTAACAAATGGGATTTAGACGCGGTTGTCGTCGGCAAAGTCGTCGAAGGAAATCGTTTGAAAATTTTTCATAATGGAAATTTGGAAGCGGATTTACCGGTTGATAAGTTGACGGACGAAGCACCGCGATATGAAAGGCGAAAGGCGAAAGGCGAAAGGCGAAAATTAAAAACCAAAAACCGAAAACCGAAAACTGAAGACCAAAATGAAGCGTTGAAAATGCTTCTCGCTTCGCCAAACATTTGCTCAAAGCGTTGGGTTTATCGGCAATACGACACGATGGTCCGCACCAATACGGCGATTTTACCGGGCGCGGACGCGGCAGTGGTGCGCATCAAGGAAACTCGCCGGGCGGTTGCAATGTGTTTGGACGGAAACGCGCGTTTCGTGGCGGTTAATCCTAAGATAGGCGCGAAATTAAATGTTGCTGAATCTGCGCGAAACGTCGTCTGCGTCGGTGCAAAACCGATTGCAATAACTAATTGTCTGAACTTCGCTTCGCCTGAACGTCCCGAAGTGATGTATAGTTTTTCAGAAGTAATTGATGGAATTAAAGAGGCTTGCGAAGCGTTTCAAACCCCCGTTGTTTCTGGCAATGTTTCCTTTTATAACGAAACCGACGGGCGCGGAATTTTGCCGACACCGGTTATCGGAATGGTCGGTTTAATTGAAGACACGCACAAAATTATCACGCACGGATTCAAATCTGAAGGCGACATTATTGCTTTGCTTGGAATCACAAACGATGATTTATCAGTGAGCGAATACGCGCAGACTATTCTGGAATTTTCCACCGATGAACTGATTGAAACAGGCGAAGTTCCCGAAATTAATTTAGATCTTGAGAAAAAAATCCAAGATGCGTGTTTGAATTTGGCGGATGAATGTCTGCTCAAATCAGCGCACGATTGTTCCGATGGCGGACTCGCCGTAGCGATTGCCGAAAGTTGTTTCTCGTCGCTCAATCGAAAGGCAACGGGCGCAGAGATTGAATTGAAAAATGAACGTCTTTCGACGGAAAGTTTGCTTTTCAGCGAATCGCCTTCACGCATCGTCATAAGTTTTAAGGCGGAAGATTTGGAAAGAGTTTCGGCTATTGCATTAGAAAATAATTGTCCGTTTGAAGTTATCGGCAAAGTCGGCGGCGAAGATTTGAAGATTAAATTAAACGAAGCCGAAATTGTCTCGGCTTCGACTGCTGAACTCGAAAACGCTTGGAAAAACTCTCTGGAAAATCAACTCGGAGTTGAGAACTAAAAAGAGAAAAATTCTCAAAAATAATTGTTGTTTGACGTGCAATTAAATAGTGGAAATTAAATAGGGAAAATTCACTAGATGAGTAAAGCAGGCATTTATCTTCACATTCCGTTTTGCCGTTCGCGGTGTTCATATTGCGATTTTGCGACCGATGTTTATAAAAGCGCGGAAGTCGTTGAAAGCTACGTTTCCGCACTGACTAAAGAAATTGAAAATTTCCCGACCGGAAAAACCGTTGACACTATTTATTTCGGCGGCGGAACGCCTTCGCTTCTTTCTCCTGCACAGCTCGACAAAATTTTAGGAACGATTTATAAAAATTTTTCCGTCGCCGATGATTCTGAAATTACAATGGAGATGAATCCCGCGACGGTTACGCTCGAAACCTTAAAATCATATAAAAATCTCGGCTTAACCCGCGCCAGTTTCGGAGCGCAAACTTTTGACGACACTGAACTCCGGCGGCTCGGACGAAAGCATACTGCGCAAGACGTGCGCGAAACAATCGAGCTTTTGCGGCGAGCGGATTTTGCGAATGTCAGCTTTGATTTGATTGCCGGACTTCCGCGCCAGACTTTGAAAGATTGGACGAGAAATTTAGATGAAGCGTTGAAATTACAGCCTGAACATCTTTCACTTTATCTGTTGGAAATCCACGAAGCAACGCCGCTTGCCGAACAAATTAGAAGCGGACGACAGCCGCTTCCCGACGAAGATTTAGCCGCGCGAATGTATGAATTGCTGCTCGAAAAAGTTTCCGTAAAAAATTATCGGCAATACGAGATTTCAAATTTCGCCCAGCCGAATTTTGAATCGAGACACAATACAAAATATTGGACTTTAGATGCGGTTTTTGGTTTCGGCTGCTCGGCGCATTCTTTCGACGGCGCAAATATTCGTTACACAAACGAACCGGACACGGCGAAATACGTGGAAAAAATTCAGTTTGAAAATTCGGCAATCGTCTATCGAGAGGAAATTGACGCGGCTTCGGAGTTTATTTTTTTAGGCTTGCGTTTGATGAAAGGCATTGACTTAGACGAATACGAAAGGAAATTTGGCATTGAATTAACCGAAAAATATAGAGAAGAGTTAAAGCGTCTGGAAGATTTAAATTTGATTGAATTCGCCGAAAAGCATTTGAGGTTGACAAATAAAGGCTCGCTGTTTTCCAATGAAGTCTTCGCCGTTTTCGTTTGAACACCAAAACAACCGTTCCAAACGCATCTATCGAATGACAACTTACATCAGACAAAAAGCCAATTCTTTTCAACAATTTTCAGGAGTAACTAAATGCTGCACAAAAATATGAAAACACATACACTTTTCGCCCTGATTTTAGCCCTGCTCGTTTCTTTTACCGTCTTGCCGGCGAGAGCGCAAGTTGAAGACGCAAAAAATTTGAAAGAGCGAGCCGCCGAACTTGTCAAACAGAGTAAATTAATAGATGCTCTGCCGCTTTTAGAACAAATTGCCATTATCGAGCCCGAAAATGCCGACAATCAATTTCATCTCGGAGCGGCTTTGCTGGCTCAAACCAGAGTTGCTACTGACAAAGAAGAAATCAAACAGTTTTTTATTCGGGCGCGAAAGGCTTTGATTAAGGCAAAACAATTAGGTCATCAAGAACCTAAATTAGACGCTATTATTCAATCAATTCCCAAAAACGGTTCTGTTCCCAGCTACTCGAAAAATGCCGAAACCGAACAGTTAATGCGTGAAGCCGAATCGTTTTTCGCGCAGGGAAAAATGGACGAAGCCTTGAAAAAGTATCAAAAAGCGTTGCAATTAGACCCGACACTTTATTATGCCGCATTATATTCGGGCGATGTTTTTGTGCAAAAAAGCGATTTCAGTAATGCGGAAGTCTGGTATCAGAAAGCGATTCAAATTGACCCGAACATCGAAACGGCATATCGCTATTCGGCAACGCCGCTGATGCGGCAGAAAAAATACGACCAAGCCCGTGACCGCTACGTCGAAGCATATATTACCGAGCCTTTTAACAAATATACGGCAGCAGGTTTGGGTCAATGGGCGCAAGTTACGGGCGCGACGCTCGGTCATCCGAATATCGAAATTCCGACAAATTTTAGCAGCGATGGAAACGGAAAGACCAATATTACTTTGGACGCAAACAGTTTGCTCAACGGCAAAAAAGACGACGGCTCGAGTGCTTGGCTGATGTATGGCATCACTCGCGCGAACTGGCAGACGGAATTTGTCAAAAAATTTCCGAATGAAAAAGTATACCGGCATAGTTTGGCGGAAGAACTCGATGCTTTGCGAGCGGTCATTACGTTGGCAACGGCTGACAAGAAAGCTAAAAACTTGCCCGCATCTCTTGCAAAGCTCAAAGAATTAAATGATAAAGGTTTGCTAGAATCATATATTCTGCTTGCCCGCGCTGACAAAGGTGTTTATCAGGATTATGCGGAATATCGAAAATTAAACCGCGACAAACTGCGGCGTTACGTCGTTGAATACATTCTGACGGGCGGCGGAAAATAAAAAAAGGGCGGAGTTAAACATTCCGCCTTAAAATTTTTTCTTCTACTTTTCTCAGCAATTTTGGAATTTCAACGATACTACTTATTAAAATTTGCTTTCAGGCAGCCGCCGTTTCTATAATCTCGGAAGCGATAAAAATTATGCCGATATACGAATACAAATGTTCAGACTGCGAAGCGCACGTCGAAAAAATGCAGAAGGTTTCTGATGAGCCGCTTAAAACTTGTGAAGTTTGCGGCGGAAATTTGGAAAAACAGTGGTCGCTTTCAGGCATTCAATTTAAAGGCGCGGGCTGGTATGTAACCGATTATTCAAACAAATTGAAGGATACAAGTTCGGACAAATCGGAGAAATCAGAAAAGTCTGAAAAGTCTGATAAATCTGGTAAACCTGATAAATCAGATAAATCAGAAAAGACGGAAAAAACTTCCGCGAGCGAATCAACCGCGAAGACCGAAACCGCATCAAACAAATCAAAAGACAACGCTTCGAATACTAAAACAAACGCTGTTTCAAAAAAAGATTAGAGGTTTTAAGAGATGAAATTTTCGGCGGGAAAAATTTGCTGGCTGTTTTTGGTTTTTGGTTTAAGTTTGACTTGCGCCAACGCACAGTCGCGGCGCAGCGTAACAGGAACGCTCGACACCGACGGCACGATTTTGAATGTCGTCGCTTCGCGCACGACTGATGCGAAAGACCCGATTAAAACCGAAAATCTATTTCTTTACGAAAACGGCATCGAGCAGAAAATTAAAAATTTTAGCTTTGACCCGTCGCCTGCCAAAATCGTGATGATGGTTGATAATTCGCAAACTGTCCGCGCGGATGTCGAAGCGTTGAAGCGAGCGACGATGGAATTTGCTTACGAAATTTTCGACGGCGACCAACTTTTCGTCGTCGGTTATGATGAGAAACCGGAAATTATCCAAGAATGGTCAGACGATGCGAAAAAGATAGAAACCTCGCTTGCCACGTTTCGCAAAAAAGGCAATTCGTATCTTTTCGATTCATTGAACGCAACGGTCAGCGAAATTTTGCTTCCGCTGATGCCCGGAACGAGAAAAACGGCGATTGTTTTAATCAGCGACGGGCTTGATCGAGGAAGCAAACTGCCTTTTGAAAAAGTTTTAGCCAATTTGCAAAATCAAAACATCACCGTCTACGCGCTTCAAATTCCTGATCGAACCGGCGGCGCGTTTCGGCGCAATCAGCCGAAGGCAGGCGATGTCATCACGCAGTTGGCGGAAGGCACGGGCGGCAAAGTTTTCCCGATTGAAGAAGCACAAACCGCCGCTAAATTCATCTGTGACGAACTCAAGAAAAACCGTTATTTGCTCAATTATCTGCCGACCAACACCTCTTCATACGACGCGCGGCGCGTATTTCTAATTGCCGACGAAGGCATCGCCGTTCGCACCAAAAACGCGCAACCGCCGAATGTAAAGTAAAAAGGCGAAAGGCGAAAGGTGAAAAAGAAGAACTGATAAAATTGAGCATATTTGTTAAATATACAACGCCAGAATTCGGTTTGCCTTTCGCCTTTCGCCTTTCAAACGCCTTGACGTCGCTCGTATGAGTGATTACGTTGGAAGGCGAAAGAAAATTGCTATATGGCAGGTTTCAACCAAAAGATACAAACGAAACCGAAGACGGGAAATTCCGAAATCGGCGCATCGAGTATAAAGAGGTTAAGAGGTAAGTTTTTATTCGAGACTCAGGATTCGAGATTTAGGATTTCAAATTTTAAATCTTGAATTTTGAATCTTGAATTTTGAATTGATTCACGTTTAAGTGTTGCAAGCAAATTAATAATGTGTGAAAATTTCATATTGAAGTTGTTTAAAACAGGAGATTTTCGCCAGTGAAGTCAGAACTTGAAAAGCTAATTGCGTTACAAAAGACGGACACCAACATCCGCAAATTAAAAAAAGCCATCGAGACCGCAGAACAGAGGCGTGCAAGTATCGAACAAGAGTTTGAACAGCACGCCTCTTCTATTAGGGAAATACAGGCAACGCGCGATAAGGCGCAAACGGGGCGAGCCGACTTGGAAAGACAAATTGCCGAAAACAAAACGTATCTCGAACGCGCCGACCGCAATTTAAAAGGTTCGCAAAATCAAAAGGAATATGAAACTGCAATGCGCGAAACCGATGCGCTGCAAAAACAAATTTCCGCCTTTGAAACGCAGGTTTTAGAACGGATGACAGAAATCGAAGACGTTGAGAAAATTTTAGCGGAACGCAGCGAGGAAATAGAGAGTCTGGAAGCAAATCGAAAAAAAGCATTAAAGGAATTTGATAAAGAACTCACCGCCAACCGCCAAGAATTTGAAGCCGAAACCGCCAAACGTCACGAAGTTTTCATCACTCTGCCGCCGCAGATGGCTTCGATTTACAACCGCCTGGCGCAAAGAAGCCGCGACGGAATCGCCGTCGCCGAAGTCACGGGCGGTTCGTGCAGCGCGTGTTTTATGAAGCTGCGTCCGCAAATGCAGGTTGAGCTAAAAACCAGCAACAAAATTATCACGTGCGAAAGTTGCACCAGAATTTTGTATATCGCGCCCGAACCCGAATCGAAAGCCGTCAGTCAAGATGTATGAAAAGTTTTTTCGTTTCTACAATTTTAGTTTTAACTTTTTGCGTCGGCACATTCACGCAAACGAGTGAAACTTCGCCGTGTCCGACAATTTCAGTAATGGGTCCAGCAGGAATACCTTCGCCAGACGAGGCAATCACTTTCACCTTATCACTCAGTAAAGAAACCGAAAAATTTAATCTGAAATATAATTGGACAATTTCTGGCGGTGAGATTATTGAAGGACAAGGAACTCAGATTATAAAAATTTTAGAGCCAAAAATTTTTACGGGGGAAAGTTTTAGGGCAACGGTTGAAGTAATAGGTTTACCAAAAGAATGCGGAACTGTTACTGCTTCTGAAACTCTTGCAATAGATATCTGTAATTTGAAACGCCAAGTTGACGAATTTTCAATACCTGCTTCCCAAATAGATAAAGCTAGACTCGACAATTTACTTATAGAAATCCATAACAATCCGTTAGCAGTCGCTTATATCCTTGAGAAATTTGAACGAAAAACATCACAAAATGTAGTTGAACGAAAAATCCAGAAAATTACTGATTATTTGATAAAGGAAAAAGGAATCGAAAAAGATAGATTCGTCATTTCGACAGCAATTTCCGATGAAAATTTAACTCAATATTTTATCGTCCCGCCCGGCGCAAGTCCGCCTGAAATCGAAAACAATAATTAAAATTACATTGCCTCAATTTGTAAAATTTCAAACAGTTTGACTATTTTTGGAATTAGAATTATTCTAAATTTAAATTCGGGACAATGAAAAACGCAAAAATAAATATCAGAGAATTGGGTTTGACCAAGCAGCGTGAAGTTGTTTTGCAAGTTATCCGCAATGCGGAAAAACATCTAACGGCGAATGAAGTTTTCGACCGGGCAAAACAGCTTTTGCCGACTATTTCGTTTGCGACGGTTTATAATTCTCTGCGGTTTTTGAAAGATGCGGGACACATCGGCGAAATTAGCTTTGGCAACGGTGCGAGCCGGTTTGATGCGCTAACTTCGCGGCACGATCACGCAATCTGCACAAATTGCGGCAAATTGGTTGATATGGAAATCGAATTGCCCGGAGAAATCGTTGAGTTGGCGACGAAGTTTTCAAAATTCAAACTCGAATCAATCGAACTAACTTTGCGCGGATTATGTCCTGAGTGCAATAAATAATCAATACGGAAGAGTTCATTAAGTTTCAAAAATTTAATGGACCATTTTATTTTCTAAACACATATTGGAGGAAAGCAATGATTGAGAAGGACAGCAAAAATATAATGGAAGAAAACACCGGCGACTCGGAAAATACAAACGGTGAACAACCCGTCTTAACGAATCGGCAAGGACATCCGGTTTACGACAATCAAAATTCGCGCACCGTCGGCGACCGTGGTCCGACGACGCTGGAAAATTATCAGTTTCTCGAAAAAGTTACGCATTTTGACCGCGAGCGTATTCCCGAACGAGTCGTTCACGCACGCGGCGCGGGCGCAAAAGGTTATTTTGAAGCCTACGGAACGGCGGGCGACGAACCCGTTTCAAAATTCACACGCGCCAAACTGTTTCAGGAAAAAGGCAAAAAAACACCGGTTTTTGTGCGCTTTTCGACGGTGATTCACGGCGGCACGTCGCCGGAAACTTTGCGCGACCCGCGCGGTTTTGCGACGAAATTTTACACCGAAGACGGCAATTGGGATTTAGTGGGAAATAATTTGCCCGTCTTTTTTATCCGCGATGCAATCAAGTTTCCCGACGTAATTCACTCGTTAAAACCCGACCCCGTAACAAACCGTCAAGACCCGCAGCGCATTTTTGATTTTATGAGCTTAACGCCCGAATCAATGCATATGCTTTCGTTTCTTTTCAGCCCGCGCGGTATTCCGCAGGATTATCGGCATCAGGACGGCTTCGGCGTGAACACTTATAAATGGTATAACAACGAAGGCGTGGGTGTCTTGGTGAAATATCATTGGAAAACAAAGCAGGGAATTAAATCTTTGACGCAGGCGCAGGCAAGCGAGATTCAGGCGACGAATTTTAATCACGCGACGCAGGATTTATACGAAGCCATCGAGCGCGGCGATTTTCCCGAATGGGAACTGTGCGTGCAAATTATGTCGGATGACGAACACCCGGAACTCGATTTCGACCCGCTTGACGACACGAAAACTTGGGACGAAGAACAATTTCCGCTGCTTCCTGTCGGGCGGATGGTTTTGAACGAAAATCCGAAAAACTATTTTGCCGAAGTCGAGCAAATCGCTTTTGGAACCGGCGTTTTAGTTGACGGTTTGGATTTTTCCGACGACAAAATGCTGCAAGGACGCACGATGTCTTATTCGGACACGCAGCGTTACCGTGTCGGTCCGAATTATCTGCAACTGCCGGTCAACGCGCCGAAAAAACACGTGGCGACGAACCAGCGAGACGGACAAATGACTTATATCGTGGACACGGGCGGCGAAAATCCGCACGTCAATTACGAACCGTCGAGCATCGGCGGACTCAAAGAATCGCCGAGAGCCGGCAAAGACCACACGCCTTTCGTTTCGGGAAATTTAGTGCGCCAAAAAATCAGCCGCGAAAACAATTTCAAGCAAGCGGGCGAACGCTATCGCGCGATTGAACAATGGGAACGCGACGACCTTGTCTTCAATCTCGTCGATATGCTTTCGCAATGTAACAAAGATATTCAAGAAAGAATGATTGGGCTTTTAAGGCAGTGCGACGAAGAATACGGACAGCGCATTGCCGATGGTCTAGCGAACGGCAAGTCAGAAACAGCCAAAACAATGTAATTGTTTGGCGAAGAATTTAGGCAAACCAAATGCCTAAGAAGTTTAGCCACGAATAACACGAATGACACGAATAAAATTTTATTCTTCCTATTCGTGACATTCGTGACATTCGTGTTATTCGTGGCTAAACTGTTTTTCGTGCCTGTTCGTGTTTGTCGTGGCTAAAAATTAAATAGACTCCAAATCTCCCGAAAGAACAAACTCAAAATATACAAACTCACTAAAATCGAACCGATTAGTAAAGCAATCAAACCGAAAATAATCAGCCCAACAAAGAGATAATCACTTGTTGTGCCTACGTTTTTTCCCGTTGCCCGTTCGCGGATTAAATCCATATTTTGCTTGTTCGATTTCCAGACGAAATCAAAGGCATCGCCGATGAACGGAATCGAACCGACGACGTAATCAAGCCCGATATTAAAAGCCATTCTAAGAAGCGTAATTTTCGGAACGCCGTAACGAACGCCCGCGATGAGGATATAAAACGAAGCGAGCGACGTAACCGTATCGCCGACGTTCGGAATCAAACCAATCAGCGCGTCAAGCCCGAATCGCCAGCCGACGACGGGAATTTTCACCCAATCGTCAAGATAACGCGAAAGAGATTCGAGGCTGTCTTCAATTTCGATTTGTTTGCGCTCTTCTTTCGCTATCGCGTAACGTGAACGATTTTGTATTTCTTGCATAAATTTACCGCAATTTTAGAAAATGAGTATATGCTTTACCTTCAATAGGCAAACAGTTTAGAAATTCATCATGAGTTGCTAACTTAGCCAATTCCTTAGCTTCCTTTATCAATATTTTCCCTTCAGTATCTGCTAGGCGTAACATTTGGCAAGCGAAAAACTCTGAACCTGCATCACTAGACGCATATCTTAATTGCATATTTTGAGGCAGATAGAAATTTCCGTAGATAGGTAACTTCCTTAAATTGTAATCATCAATATTACCTAAATCTGAATCAACAATAACTAGAATTTTTGAGTCCTCTTTATAAATAGGATTACGCATAACAGCTTCGATAAAAGTCATCCATCCTACATTTTCCTCTTTTTCTTTTATGTTCCACAAAGCAATAACTTGTGGTTCATAAACATTAAGGGCGTATGGCGTGCGTATAAAATGTTCTCCAAAGGATTCGCTTGTTTCCTTTCTTACATATCCACCAATAAGACAAGATACTGAAAGTTTATGTTCGTTTATAGTTTGTGTATTGGTATCAATAGCAAGTAATAAATCAAAAGGTTCAAGTGCCGCGCTTAAGTTAAGTGTAGGATTATTCAAAGGCATAGGTATTTGAGTTAAAACCTTTTTGCCTTTAGGTCGTTCATAGGTAACTTCCATTTCTGCTGCCTTAAAATCAATCTTCTTATCTTCTTTAAAAGCTATCAATTCGCCAGTAAGAGTATTAAAGTTTAATCCATCAATTGTCTTTAGTTCACCAAACTCATATTCAATAGTTTTGGTTCTTGGCTTTTTGTCCTTACAACATTTCTTAAACTTTTTACCACTACCGCAATGACAAGGTTTATTTGCATCGTTCATACTTTACTTCCTTCTCTTTGAAATAGAAGATTTATTTTCAACGATTTTCACACTCAAAATTTTATCACCGCGCACGAGATTATCTACAATCTTCATTCCGTCCGCGTTCACGCGCCCGAACACCGTATAGCCGCCATCGAGATGCGGCTGCGGCGAATGCGTAACGAACCACTGCGAACCGCCCGTGTCTTTGCCCGACAGCGCCATTCCAACTGCGCCGCGTTCGTATTCGACCATATTTAATTCGCAGCGGATCTGCCAGCCCGGTCCGCCGTTGCCGTCGCCGCGCGGGTCGCCATCCTGCATCACGAAATTCGCCACGACGCGGTGAATTGCCAAGCCGTTAAAATAATTTTTTCGGGCGAGTTTGATAAAATTATCAACCGTCAAAGGCGCGTCTTCGGGCAATAAATCAATTGTGAAAATTCCCTTTTCGGTTCTGAGAATCGCCCGCGCATTTTTGCGCGAGACGGCGCGTATGTAATCTGCGTTTGTGTTCAAAATTTGTCCAAGTTTAGTTTCTGTTTTGGAATTGTATGGCTTGACTGTTCCAATTTGGTTTTGGATATTTGGGAAATCTTTCGTCAAATCATTTTGCTTGACGAGTTGGGCGGCGTGGCGGCGCACGAGAAAATCCGCTGCGTCGAGTGCGTTTCTCAACGAAGAAGCAGCTTGCATTTTATCTAGTTTTACCAGCGCGGAGAGAATAGCGAGTTGTGCGTCGTTATAATTTTTGTCGGTTAAAAGTGATTGAGAAAAAGCAGCATTTAAGGCTTCGCCATTTTCTTTTGTTGTCGGCTGTTCGCCTAAAAGTTCGGCGGCGGTGGCGCGGACAATCAAGTCTTCATTTTTTAGATATTCACGCAAAGTTTTATCTAAATCGCTGGTCTTAAACAGTGCGTAAGCACGCAAATAATCGGGAATGTTTTGCGGCTCGAATTTGACTTTCATCTGCTTTGCCATACCTTGCAGAACGCCGTTTGCTAAACCGAGAGTCTGACCTAGAAAATTTTCGGCTTTCCGGCGAACCTCGTTGTTTTTTTCATTTGATTCTAAGACGGCAATCTCGCCGAAGCCTTGCGCAATGCTGGAGCCGAATCGCCAATTGAGTTTTTTAACATTTTCGAGCGAGAAAAAACCTTCCCTTTCAATCAAACTTAAAACATTATTCACATATTTTTCAGGTGCGATGCGGGCAAAAGCGATTTCGATTTCGGGCGATTGGTAAAAATCAATCTCCCGAAAATCGTTCAAAAATTTAACGGCTTTTTCATCATCGAGATTCGGCAAAATTCTTCCCAAAGTCGCGGCAATTTCCAACAGTTCATTTTTCTCAGAAGGATTAGCAGACTTTGATATTTTGTAATCGTTGAAAAGCATTTCGCCGCGTTCCAATAATTTGTCGGCTGCTTTGGCGTTTTTCAAACTTCCCAAACTGCGAATCGCCGAAACGCGCACGCGCGAATCTTCATCTTCGATGGCGGCTTCGAGCAAAAATGTAAAAGCGTCTTTATCTTCCGCCGCGCCGAGCGCACGCGCCGCGTTTGCGCGCACAATCGCCGCGTCGTCGGCGAGAAGCATTGCGCGAAGCGGTTCGTTAGCATTTTTTGCGCGAAGTCTTGATAAAGTGTTTGCCGCGTCCGCCCGAATTCGCGCGTCTATGTTGGTTAAAAATTTCGCCGTAACAAAATCGCCTTCTTCGGGACGCGCTCGCAAAACCGCCGTCAAACCGAGAAGAACTGTCAATCTATCAAACTTTCGGTTCCGGATTTCTGCGTCTAAAACATCGAGAATCGCTCCGCCGAGTTCAATTGCTTTTGCATCTTTGGCGTTTGCCGCCGCGATTTTGCCCGCCGCTTCCGTCGCGCGAGCGCGAACTTCCGCCGCGACTTTTTCATTTTTAAGAGTTTTCAAGATAGCATCCGCGCCCTTAATAGATTCGATTTCGCCGATGGCAAATGCTGCCGTTGCGCCAATGGCACTTAAATCGTTCTCTAAAAGATTTGCAAGCATCGGAATTGCTTTTTCATCGCCGATTCTGCCCGCTGCGAGCGCGGCACGCTGCCGAATCTTTCCGTCGGGACTCTTCATCAAATTTTCCAAGGTTTTATCGTAACGAAGTTCGTCTTCAGCTTTAGAGATTTGCACTAAAACATTCGTCGAAACTTGCGCGAAAATTTGGATTGAAAAACAAATGAGAAGAGCAAAACAGATTGTTAGAATTTTTTTCATCAGTAAATTTTGAAATAAAGTTGCGTAATGGATTTTAACGATTTGAGAAAGGAAAGCCAAGTTATTGATTAGAGCGCGTCGCGCAAGTTCGCTATTCACTGCGAAAAAGTTTCAATAAAATTCAGTATTGAAAATAATCAAAGTTTTTAGATTGCTTGCGCAATCTGTGCAGGCAAGATGCCTGCGCTCCCAATGTTTTCGATTTGCGTTTATAATCAAAAACGATTTATAAGGAAAAATCAAATGTTAAAAAATTTACTGAAGTTTTCGCTTATCTTAATGCTCTGTTTGCCGAATTTTGTTTTAGCCCAAACGAAACAAAAAATCAGTTTACTGCTTGTCAACGGCAAAGTTTTTACGGCTGACGCGCAATTTTCGATTGCCGAAGCCGTCGCGGTTGATGGCGAGAAAATCGTTGCGGTTGGTACGTCAAACGATTTGAAAGCAAAATATCAGGCGGCGAAGGAAATTGATTTAAAAGGCAAACTCGTAACGCCCGGATTTAACGACGCGCACGTTCATTTTTTTCGCGGCGCGTTGTCGCTTTTAAATGTCAGTCTGAACGATGCGAAAACGCTCGGAGAAGCTAAA
Source organism: Acidobacteria bacterium 28-1 (assembly GCA_002050365.1). GTDB lineage: Bacteria > Acidobacteriota > Blastocatellia > Pyrinomonadales > Pyrinomonadaceae. Next base: position 1,947 of record MWYZ01000010.1, on the reverse strand, counting down.
GCGAAAGTCGCGGCGAAAGTGAAAGAAGTGAAAGCAGGCGAATGGATAAGCGGGCGCGGCTGGGACCACACGGTTTGGGGAAATAAATTTCCGACGCGGCAGGATTTGGACGCGGTTGCGCCGAACAATCCGGTTTACCTTGTGCGCGTTGACGGTCACGTCGCGTGGGTAAATTCAAAGGCTTTGCAACTCGCGGGCGTTGATAAAAATACGAAATCGCCCGAAGGCGGCGAAATCGAACGCTCTGAATCGGGCGAAGCGACGGGAATTCTAAAGGAAACCGCGCAAAATTTGGTTGGACGTTTAATTGCTGAACCAAACGCGGGGCAGCAAATAAAAGGTTTGGAACTCGCGCTCGATATGGCTCGAAAATACGGAATCACTTCCGTGCAGGATAATTCCGGGTACGAAACGACGAAACTTTACCGCGAATTTTTGCGCTTCGGTAAATTAACCGTCCGCGTTTCGGAATGGCAGAATTTTGAAGATTCGGTTGCGGAGTTAAAACGCCAACGCGCCGAGTTTGCGTCGTTCAAAGATAATCCGTCGCGCCTTAAATTGACGGCGTTAAAAGGTTATGTTGACGGAACTTTGGGTTCAAAAACCGCCGCGATGCTCGCGCCATTTTCCGACGACGCGGGCAATTCGGGAATTCCGCGCCGCTCGTCGGAGGAATTAACCAGAATGATTGTCGAGCGCGACAAAGAAGGTTTTCAGATTGCGCTTCACGCGATTGGCGATAAGGCGAATCGAATGGCTTTAGATGGATTTGCCAAAGCAGCATACGGTCGCATACAGTTTGGTGGACTCCAGAGACCTCCGAATGTTGATGTAAATAATAAACCTATACCGAAACCCGCTCCAACTCCTATTCCGACACCTGAGATGCCAACCGATAAAAATACAGTAACTTTTGAAAAACGTCGCCATCGCATCGAACACGCGCAAGTGGTCAATCCAAATGATTTCAAACGTTTTGCTGAACTCGGCATTATCGCTTCGATGCAGCCGACGCACGCGATTTCCGATAAGCGTTGGGCGGAATCACGCCTTGGCGAATATCGAATCTTAGGCGCATACGCCTGGCATTTGATGAAATCTTACGACGTTCACGTTCCGTTTGGCACTGATTTTCCTGTCGAATCAATCAATCCGTATCAAACGCTTTTCGCCGCCGTTTCGCGGCAAGACACGGCGGGCGACCCGATTGGCGGTTGGCAGCCGCAGGAAAAATTAACAATTGAAGAAGCGATTCGCTGTCACACTTACGAGTCGGCTTACGCAGAATTTTCCGAAAACGAGAAAGGCGAAATCAAGGCGGGAATGTTGGCGGATTTGGTTGTCCATTCAAAAGATTTGCTAACGATTCCGCATAAGGAAATTTTGACGACCGAGCCGTTTTACACGATTTTCAACGGTCAGATAATTTACGAGAAGAGGTGATGAAGGGACGAGGGATGAGGGTCGAGGGACAAGGGAAGAAAGGAAGAAAGGATGAAAGGTTTAATTTATTTTGGACATTAAACTTCGACGTAGAGCATTGAGCATCTTTCTAATTTCAACCATTAACGGAAAAATTTCTTTGGTTTGAATTCTTGTGCAAAATGACAGTTCGATTGCAACAATTAATTGTGTGTCTAACTCAGCCAAAGAGCCTTCGGCGATAGAAAAGAAACGAACATAATCGCCTGTTGTCCGACGCGCTTGACCTTCAGCGATGTTTGATGGAATTGAAACGGCGGCACGGCGCATTTGAGAAACCAAACCGAATTTTTCGTCGTTAGGAAAGTTTTGTGTAAGTTGATAGATTTGCTTTACTAAGCTCGACTTTATCCAATTTGATATTTGAAAACGAAACGCAGAGCAAGTAAGTTGATTTTGATATTTCTGACCAAAGAAAAGTCAAAAGGAGACTCACTATGCCCTGCGAACTGATGAAATTTGTTA
>MWYZ01000065.1 GCA_002050365.1 Acidobacteria bacterium 28-1 | reverse complement strand
AGACTAAAACTAATTGTTCTTTTATACTTTTCATTGTGTAATCTCCTTCTTTTCGAGCAGGTTTTTTCTCAAAATCATTCTACTCATTTTTTGGAGATTACATAATTTTCTAATCAGGACTCAGGTTGAGATAGAAGACAAAAGTAAAACAAATGCAAAGCAAGCGAACAACGCGACGCATTGGCAAAGGAATTTTTTTTGAGTCGTATCGAAAAGCACTTTTCGTTTCCGCCTGTGTAAATTAACAAGCGAATTATGTCATTTGATTTAAGTGTTGACAAGAAATTTGTCGGGACAATAAAAAAGGCAGTCAAGCGACCGCCTTTTTATATTCAAATTTTTCAAACAAAATTTAATTTCCCAACGCTTTCGCGGCGTTGATTCGTCCGCCGCTTTGGACTTTACCGTTGAGCGTGTCGAGTTTGTCAACCGATTTCAAAACCCTCTCGCGCAGCTTTTCCACCGAAAGTTTCGGTTCGCTCGCCAGAATCAAAGCCGCCACGCCTGCAATGTATGGTGATGCCATCGAAGTTCCGGACGCTTCACGATAATCGTCGCCGAGCCAGGTCGAAAGAATATCTCTGCCGGGCGCGGCAATGTGGACAGTTTTCACGCCGAAGTTTGAAAACGAAGCCAGATTGTCTGTGCGGTCTAAAGCCGCGACGCTAATCACATTCGGCAAATCGTAATTCGACGGATAATGCGGACGATTATCATTATTCGTGCTGCTGTTGCCGGCTGCCGCGACGAATAGAATTCCTTCTTCGCCCGCCGCGCGAATCGTGTCTTCCAATGCTTTTGAATACATCGTCGAACCCCAACTCGCATTAATGACGCGAACATTCACGCCCGCGCGTTTGCGTTCAATCGCGTAATTTATCGCTTCGATTGCATCTTTTGTCGTGCCGAAACCGCCGCGTCCCATAAATTTGAGTGGCATAATTTCGACTTTCCAATTAATGCCCGCAATGCCTTCATTATTGTCGCCTTCCGCGCCGATGATTCCTGCGCAGTGTGTTCCGTGTCCGTTATCGTCCATCGGGTCGCCCTTGTTGTCGGCGGCGTTGAAACCGTGTAAATCGTTGAACGCGCCGAGTTCGTCGTCTTTATAAGCGGGAATCGTGTCGGGACGCATCCACATATTTCCGATTAAATCGGTGTGGGTGTAATCAACTCCGCTGTCAAGCACTGCGACGACCACTTCATCGCTTCCCTGCGTTTTCAGCCACGCTTTTAATGCGGCAACATCAGCTTTTGCTTTGCCGCCGTTTTGTCCGCTGTTGTCTAACGCCCATTGTTCTTTGAACATCGGGTCGTTCGGCAAATTCGCGTTTGTTTCGGTTTCGCGCAGTAATGCGTCGGAAGGGGAAAAAGTCGTCGGATCGTCTAATTTAATTTCGTTATTCGGCTCGGCGTAAAGAACCGATTCCGTCATCAGTCGATACTGTTCCGCAACCGTTTTCTTGCTTTTATTGTCGAGGTCGTCAATGGCAACCAAACCTTTGACCGCTTCAATTTCATCTTCAACGCGGTCGTTATTTTTTGCCACAATTTTTTTGATTTCCGCCAAACTTACGCCAGAGCGGAACTTGACTAAAATCTCTGGTTCGCTTTCATCGGTTAAACGCTTAACGGCAACCGGTTTAGCCGTTGATTTGACCAAAGACTTTTGCGAAAAAAACGGTTTTGACTGCCACATTCTAAGCTGTCCTAAAACTGCCGCAAACGCAATTAAAATGACGGCGATGCAAAAGTGTATCCAAAAATTATTTCGATTCATTATTAAACTCCTACTGAAGATAGGCGGACGGCTCATTCGCCTCGAGCGCGTCAGATTTCTCCACTTTATATCTGAATTTATAGACTAAACAAAATTCTATTTCGAGTCGCGTTTTTCGATGTTACGCGATTTGTTATTAGGTTGATTGCCGGATGTTTTTTCCGTCGCAATCTTATAAATCGGATCGCCGTTTTTATCCGCATCCGGTATTTTTGCAAGTCTTTTCTTTAGCTCTTTATCTTCCATAATTCACCTCTTAATTCTGCGGCAATCCGTATGGATAACCCGCCTGTTTTTCGATGACTATTTTACGATTCAACAATGTAATTTGTTCCCTTAAACTCGTGAAGGCGAAGCTGATATTTGTCGGCACGATACTCGTAATTTTTACCGTCGGCTTCCAGATTTATCTGCCAACCGCTGGAAATCATCTGTGCTGACATTTCATCAGCGACCGGTGTGCCGAGTGACATATCAGGAAAATCTTTTTCGTCAGAAGAAACGATTTTAATATCCTTCTCTGAAACGCTTAAACGTTCTGCTAAATCGGTTTTTGCTCGCTGAACTGCGCTTTCTTTATTGAAACTCATTATTTGTATTTAGTGTTTGTGTATAGAATAAATTTTGCGCTTCTTTTTTTAGTTAGTCAATTAAAAAAATGTTACAAAATTAGTTTTCCACCTGTGGAAAACTTTTGAAGAATTTGCTAAGCTAATGTAATTTATAGACTTATACTTTCAAGTGTATCTCAAATAAAAATGTTATAAAACTTGTCAAGCGATGCAAAATGCGACTATAATAAATTTTGCTTATCGAGGGATACACCGAAGCGTTTCGATGCGTTGCCAAACAATTTATCAAAAATTAGTATCCAAATATAAACTTAGATGAAAGGGCTGTCAGCGAGACAGCCTTTTTACTTGTCCTTTGTAAGATAAAAGCTGAAAAATCTCAACCAATGCGGGAATAATAAAAATTGCACACGCCGTTCCCAAAATCGCGCCCGTCAAAAACCGTGACAGATGTGTGTTTTCCCAAATCTCAAAAAATCCTAACAGCCAATCAACCGCCATCGGAATCATTGCCAGAAAAAGCCAAATGCGCGGAAGCGGTTCGGCCTCTTCGATTCGGCGCAGAAAAGGATAAACAACAAACCCGAAAAACAAACCGAGATAAACGCCGAAACACCGTGAGCAAACGGCTAAGACATGTCCGTGAAAATGAATTGAGCGAGCGGGAATTTGGTGACAGATAAAACTGAAAAATTTGTAGACCGGGTTGGATACGCTCGTTAAATTATTCGCTTCCGCAAACGGCGCAAGCACAATCAGAAAAATCCAAGCCGCCGCCAAAAGAGCAAAACCGCCCCAAACCTTTAACGCTTGACGACGCATTTTGACGACGGCGATTTGCGAAATGTAGTTTTCGATTGCTTCAGGCACTTTGGTTTAGTGGTAAACGGTAAGTGGTAAGTGTAAGAAAAAACAACAAAATTTATTTTTCATTTACCACTTACCATTTACCACTTACCATTTATTAAAATCTAATAACCGCGTCCGGTCCGCCCTCAACGTGAACCGTGTCAACAAAGCGAATATTTTTCGTGTCGGTCGTCATCACCACCGAATGCGTGCGTTTGCCCGCGCCGAAAAATCTCACCCCGCGCAGCAGTGAACCGTCGGTTACACCGGTAGCGGCGAAAATTATTCGCCTGCCCGGTGCCAAATCGTTCGTGTCATAAATTTTGTCCGCGTCTTTGATACCCATGGATTGCAAGCGTTCCATCAGTTCTTCAATAGGCGGAACTTTCGATTTATCAACGCCGAGCCGTTCTGAATCATAAACGAGTTTTGCCTGTATTTCCCCGTTCAAGCAACGCATCGCCGCCGCCGTCAAAACGCCTTCGGGCGCACCACCGATGCCCATCACCGCGTGGATATTTGTTCCGGCAACCGCCGCCGAAATTCCCGCCGACAAATCGCCGTCGGAAATCAAACGAATCCTCGCGCCCGTCGCCCGCACGTCGGCAATCAATTGTTTGTGGCGCGGACGGTCAAGCGTCATTACGGTTAAATCATCAATATCGCGCCCCAAACGCCGGGCGATATTTTTTAAATTGTCCTTGACCGGCGCGTCAATATCAACCGCGCCTTTGCAGCTTGGTCCGACGACGATCTTGTCCATATAAATATCGGGCGCATTAAGAAGTCCGCCGCGTTCGGCAGCCGCGAGAACGGCAATCGCGTTGTTCGCTCCCAAAGCACACAAATTTGTGCCTTCAAGCGGGTCAACGGCGATGTCAATTTCGGGGAACGATAATTTTTCCTCATCGCTGTAACCGCCGCCGCCGAGTTCTTCGCCGATATACAGCATCGGAGCTTCATCGCGCTCGCCTTCGCCGATGACGATTCGCCCGCGCATCGGCACGGTGTCCATCACTTCGCGCATCGCTTCGACCGCAACGTGGTCGGAGTGTTTGCGGTCGCCTTGTCCCATCGTCCGCGCCGATTCAATCGCTGCCGCTTCCGTCACGCGCAGAAAATCTAATGCCAACTCTCTCTCTGATTTTAAGTTTCTCATTCTGGTTTCGTCCTTTGTCCTTTGTCCTTCATTAATCCTTGCTCAAAACGCAAAATAAACCGCGAAAAGCAAAGGACTAAAGTCAAAGGACGAAGAGCTATTTGTAATATCTTCCGACTAATTCTTACACTTGTCTAACCCGCTTTGACAAGTTATGCTTTTCGGTATCATATTTTTATTTTGCTTTTTAGAAAACTCAAGGAGATTCATCAAAAAATGACCTATATCGTAGCCGAGCCGTGTATCGAATGTAAATATACTGACTGCGCGGCAGTGTGTCCCGTCGAAGCCTTTCACGAACTTCCAGACCGGCTTTTAATAAATCCAGATACTTGTATTGATTGCGATGCCTGTTTGCCGGAATGTCCGGTTGAAGCGATTTTCTCAGATATGTCAATTCCCGAAGAATATACCGAATGGCTGGCGATAAACGCCGAAGCCGAAAAATACCCGATTATCAGCACGAAAGTTCCTGCACTTCACGGAGCAGGGTGCGCGGGTCCGCCCGAATAATTTTCTTCTGGGAGCGCAGGCATCCTGCCTGCAAAGAATGCCAGCGGCAATCTAAGTGTTTCTATTACATTCAACGTTAAATTTCACTCAAAACTCTTTCGCGCTTTGCGCTCACTGCAGGCAGGATGCCCACGCTCCCAGTTAATTCCAACGAATTCCAACCCGCAAATTCACGGGCGAGCTAACGGTTCTGACGGGCGTTCTGCCGATTGAATACCGTGAATTAAAAACATTTTCAATTCCGACGAAAACTTGCAAGTTTTCCTTGAATCTTTTCCCTGCAAAAGCGTCAAGCCCGAAGTAAGGCTCAAGCCGAAATAAATTTAAATCATCGTCAAACTGCGCGCTTGAGGCGCGACCTTGAAGCGCGAAACTCCAATCGCGTTTTCCGTAGCGCGTCTGAAAAGTTAATTGATGCCGCGCAGTTTGCGGAACGAATAAATTTTCCAAATTTTTGTTCGTCGGAAATTTCGCAATCCGCGAGTCCGCAAGAAGATAACCGACCGAAAAATTAATTTCATGAATCCGAGTTTCCACTTCCATTTCTACGCCGCGCGTTCGTGTCTCTCCGATGTTTTGTCGTTGTCTGGTGATTAAATTCGGCGCAACCGACAAGGTTATATTCGATACGGGTTGAGAAATTTCCGTCAAGAAAAAGTTGCCGCGCAGATTAAAATTCCTTAGCCCAAAATTCGCGCCCGCTTCAAAATTATTTGCTTTTTCAGCCAGTAAGTTTTCGTTGGAAAGCGTTACGACATTGCCGACGCGAAAGCCTCGATAAAGTTCGTTCAACGTCGGCGCACGAAAACTTTTCGAGGCAACGGCGAAAAGCGAAAACTTTTTTGTCGCTTGAAAAAGCAGGGAAATTTGCGGGCTAAAAGCCGTCTCCTTGCGGTCTGGAAAATTGACGACGGTTGTTTGATTGTTGGCAAGCGTTCTCGTCTGGCTCGAAGCCGCAAAATTTTTCCACGCATCAAACCGCGCGCTTGCCGCCAATACAAACCGCGCGCCGATTCGCGCAAAATCCTGCACGAAAAAACCAAACGTTCGCTCGCGTCCGCCCGAATCTGAAACGGAAGTCGTTCGATTATTTGCTAAGCCGATTTCATCGCTCGCGCCGCGCACTTGTCTGGTTTCAAATCCGACGACGACGGTTTGATTTTCCAAAACGACTGCGGACGCATTCGCCGAAAAACCAAGGTTTTGCGCCGGAACGCGCTGAACGCGATTTAATGTTTCGCTGTTTCTGCTCGCGTTGACGGCGGAAAAAACTTGGTCATAAACTTGAGTTCCGCCGTAAAAACGCCACTCTAATTTTGGATTTTGGATTTTGGATTTTGGATTGAGAGAATTAAATTCGCCGCCGAGAACGAATTGTCTGATGTGAGTTCTGTTTGTTTGTAAGCCTGTTCCGTTCGTTCGCACTTCGCCGAAATATGAAGTTTTGAAAAAGACATTTGCCGTATCGTTGAAACTTTTCCCGATTCGCGCCGAAAGATTTGAATTTCGGGAACCCGCAAAAACGTCAGCCGCGCCGCGCTCGCCTCTCTCAACCAAAATATAACCTTTTGTTTGAAAATTTGCGGCGACAAAATCCGCCATCCAATCATTCTTGCTAAAACCAAAAAAAGTCGAGCCTGAAAAAGTGTTTTGCGTTCCGCCGAAAATCTCCGCCGAGAACGCATAATTTTCGCGCGTTTTTTTCGGCAAGATATTCACCGTGCCGCTCAAAGAGTTGTTTCCGTAAAGACTCGACGCACCGCCGCGCAGAACTTCGATTCTCTCAACTGCAATCGTCGGAACGCGATTCCATTGCACCCAACCGCCGAACGGATCGTTAAGCGGAATGCCGTCAAACAAAACTAAAGAACGACTCGCGCCGCTTGCGCCGATTCCGCGCAGCGAAACGCCTTGCGCCGTCGGGTTGGCATAGCGGCTTCCGGTGCGCCGAAAAAGCGAAAATCCGGCGACTTGACGAAGCGCATCATCAACGGTTGGCGCGGCGGTTAATTGGATTTCCGCCTTTGAAAGCGTAACAATACTGGCGGGCGTTTCGCTCAGGCGAGTTTCGGCGCGGTTTGCCGTTACGACGACTTCCTCACGCAAATCGGCGGGCGCGAGCGTAAAAGTGTCGGCTTGCGGAAAATCTTGCAACTCATCAAAGGTTTGGCGTAAAACAGAAAAGTCTTGCGCTTCGATTGTCAGCGTAAAACCTCCATTGAAATTCGCATCGCACACGAAATTTCCTTCCCGTTCGGTTTGGCAAAGGGAAATTTTGCCCGAATCTGAAACGATTTTGACGCTCGCTTTCTCAATCGGCAAACCGACTGCATCAATTACTTTTCCGCGCAAAACTCCTTGCCCAACTTCTTGGGAAAACGCTTGAATAAAGCAGAACAAAATCAAAATCGGCAAAAATAAATGGTTCATTTGGTCAAAATTTAACTCGCCTAAGAAGGATTAGAACATTTTAAAGATTTTATAGATGCTACACAAAAAGCAAATCTATTAATTAAAATAATTTCAGACTACAATTTTTTGAGATTTTCAAATTAAATCACAATAAAAATGTTGAACCGCTTCCAAAAAATCAATTACGCGGCAACTCGCCAAAGTCAGCCGCGCGGTTTATTCTTATCCTATTATCTTAAACGGAAATATATAAAGTTTATCAGTTGAAATAAGAGGAGTTTGCAATATGGACGCAATGGAAAAACCGCCGGTCAGATGTTCGGAATGCGACCGCGAGATGGAGCATTACAATATTTTTGTCAGCCCAACTAATGAAGAAAAAGTCGTCTGTTGGGAATGTTTGGGACGCGAGGAAAAAGGCTTTTTCACCAAACGCGGCTGGCGGCGCGAAGCGCGGGACGGATATATTCCACGATAATATCAGAAGGCAGTGGCAGTAGCCAGTCAGGTTCGAGGCGCAAAACTTGCAAACTGAAATTTGAAACTAACTACTGCCACTGCCTTCTGCTCACTCTAAAGAATATGGCGATTAGAAAAATTACCGAATATCCGGAAAAGATTCTCGCTGAAGTCGGCAAACCCGTAACTGTTTTCGATGAGGAATTAGAGAGTTTATGCGCGGATATGTTTGAAACGATGTATGACGCGGAAGGTGTCGGCTTGGCGGCGCAGCAAATCGGTTTGGGATTACAGCTTTTCGTAATGGACTGCGAAGGCGTGAAACTTGTCGCGGCAAATCCGGAAATCATTTCTACGACAGGCGAACAGAGCGGACAAGAAGGCTGTTTGTCGCTCGGCAAAGTTCCCGCCGTTGTCGTCCGTGCAGAGAAGGCAACTTTACGCGCTCGAGACGCGAAAGGCGAATGGTTCGAGCGTGAAGCGACGGGTTATGCCGCCCGCGCTTTCCAGCACGAAACCGACCACTGCAATGGCAAACTTTTTATTGACCATCTGCCGAAAATGCGGCGCGAGATGGTGGTCAAAAAATTTCAGAAAGAGAAAAAAATGAGGTAGCATTTCTGAAAGATAAGGAGATGATTATGTTGAAAAATTTGACGATTTTTGCACTGGCAATTCTATTGCTTTACAATCCGGCATTTTCGCAAGAAACAAAAAAGGCTTTAACTGAGAAAGCCTTAATGCTGTATCGGCAAGGAAAATTTGAAAAAGCGATTGAAGCAGCGGAGCAAGTTATTGAGTTAGAAAAAGCAAATCAGTTCCAGGATACGCTTTCCTACGCTAATTCATTAATTAACGCGGCGCGGATGAAGGAGGACTACATCATCGAATTGCAGAACAAAGCCGAAAATAAAAATCTGATTGCTCGAGATAAATTTGAACTGTATGAAAAAATTTCTCAAATCGCTTCCGAACTGGAAACACTTCTGCGGCAAGCCTTGCAATTAAATGAAACAGGCGGCAGAGCGCAGAGCGCCCAAACTGCGGATGTCAAAAGCGAGTTAGCGATGTTGGTGCAGAAATATAATCCGACAACGAAGCCTTCAATAGAGAGTGCGCGCGGAAGAATTGATGAAGCTGAAAAATTATTAACTGAATCTTTGTTATTAAACGAGCAAGTCAGAGGAAATGATAACGACAAAACGCTTTCCGTTGTTCTGCAAACGGGCGACTTTTATCTGCGGTATGTAAATTTTGAGAAAGCCTTGCCTTTTTACGAAAGATATATTCAAACAACCGAAAAAAAAGGCGGTAAAAATTATCCGGAGTTGATGAATGCTCTGCGTTCTTACGCCTCGATTTTATTTACCGGTTTTCAGGACAAAGAATCGGCTGACGTTATTAAAAAACTCGAAGAAATTACGCAGAAGAAAGAAGAAGCTAAATTCAACAATTTTAATTTTCAGTTGCGCTCGAAAGATGCGGTTGCTTACGCTTCTCAGATTGTCCAATCTTTTAGGACTGAAGATGAGAATTTTAGGAAAAGACTCAAACTGGTAGGCAAAACTTTAACCAGAAGCAATCTTGAGTTATCGCCCAAATTGGTTAGAGTTCAAGTCAAAGTCGTCATTGATGAAAACGGTAAGGTTGTCGAAGCGGTTGCCGATGACAAAGATAAAAAAAATCGCGCCAGAGCCGAGCAGGAAGTGTCGAAATGGTTTGTCAGACCGTTTTCTTATAACGGTGTAAAGCACAAAATGCGGGGGGTTCTGACATATTTGGAAATCACACAGCTTTTTTAAACTTATGAAACCAAAGGTTTTCTTATCTGAATTGTTAGAAGAAGAAACGCCGCGCAAACGGAAATCACCGCGCTAGTCAAAAACGCAGCTTCCGCGCCGAACGTCGTCCAGATTGCGCCGAAGATAATCGAAGCGGGAAAAACCGTAATGCTGAAAGCTAAATTGTAAAATCCGTAAGCCGTGCCGCGTTTTCCTTTTGGGACTAAATCTGCAACCAGTGCCTTTTCCGCGCCTTCGGTCAAACCAAAATAAACGCCGTAAATCAAAAACAAAGCCCACGTTTGCCACGCTAGGCTAACGAAAGCAAAGCCCGCGTAAACGAGCGCGTATAAAATCCAGCCTGAAAAAATTAAAGTTTTGCGCCCGATTCTGTCTGATAAATCACCGAAGATTAAAGAACTGAAAACTTTACTTAGATGCAAACCCATCCATAAAAGCGGCAAAACGGCGGGCGCGATGCCAGTTTGTTCGGCGCGGAGAAGTAGAAAAGCGTCGGTAGAATTCGAGAGCGTAAAAATGGCGACGACGATTAGAAAGCGTTTGAAATTGCCGTCGAATTCTTTTAAGGAGAGTTTGATTTTTGGTTGTTCAATGACGGTGGAAATTTCTTTCGGCGTTTCTTTGACGAAAAAGACGATGACAAATAATCCGATGACGACGGGAACTGAAGCGAACAGAAAAACTTGTTGATATTCTCGTGCGGTTGGACTATTCGTATCAGCAGCAAAATAAGAAAGCAAAATAAAGGCGACAATCGGACCGATAACCGCGCCTAGGTGGTCGGCGGCGCGATTGAATCCGAATGCCAAACCGCGCTTTTCTTCCGGCACACTTGCGGCGATAATCGCATCGCGCGGCGCACCGCGAATGCCTTTGCCGGCGCGGTCGGCGACACGCACGAACAGAACTTGCTGCCAGCTTCCGACAAAAGCGAGTAGCGGGCGCACGATGCTCGCCAACGCGTAGCCGAGAAAAACGGGAAGTTTTCTTCGTTCGAATTTATCGCTCAGATAGCCGGAAAAAAGTTTGAGAAATGCGGCGACCGATTCGGCGAAACCTTCAATCAACCCAATCGCAAACGGCGACGCGCCCAATGTTAAGGCGAGAAAAGCGGGCAGCAGCGGGTAAATTATATCGCTCGAAGTATCATTTAAAAGGCTGACGAGACTGAGGGCGAAAACATTGCCCGAAAGATTTTTATAACGTGAAAAAAAACGTTTGAGGTGGCGAAGCATTTAGGAAATTTCAACGAGATTTTTTGATGTTAACCGGCGGCTTATCAGAAGTTCGGCTCGCGCCGAACCACCACAAGGACACGCCGCCGACTACAGCAATCATCAAAATCAGCGCCACAATCGCCGCGCGAAACGCCATTTTAACGGCTTTCTTTAAAACGAAAAAACTGATTGCCGCGACCACAATCAAAAAAATCACAAAAACTATCGCCGCTATTTCCATATTTTAACTTTCCTTTTTGCTCAAGGCTTTTTCGACTTCATCTATATCTTCTTCGCTCAATTCTGTTTCCTGCGTTGGCAGGCGGAACTCTTCATCCGCCCACGCGCCGAAATCTATTAATTTACAGCGTTCCGAGCAAAACGGGCGGAATTCATTACCCGTATACTCAACTTCACGATGACAGGATGGACATTTTACGATTGGCATAATCTTAAAAATTAGTCTTATTTTAACATAAAAAAATCGAACACAAAATGAATCGAAATCTGCCAAATCGTGAAATTATCAAGTCATTATTTCGCGCGACAAATTTGACGGAAATTAAAATTATTTTTCGTCGAAAGTCGGTGGCGGCGGCGGTGGTGATGTAAAAGTTTCACTTTCAGGAATTTTAACAACGTGACGCATTATGAGCCAAATTCCGATAATACTGAAAATTAAGCAGGGTATGCCAATAATCCTCGCTATGTTTTAAACAGAGTTTTGAATCTCCGCAATTGAACTTCCAGAAGCCGACATTACAATTGTAATAACAATTCCAATTAATAGGGGAAGTATGATTTGTATCCCGAAACCGACGGCAAAAGTCAAGAAAGCCCAACCGACCGCATTACGTTCAGTATCTTTTGCAGTTTTATAAACATAATAGGTTGCGATGAATACAGCAACCAAACCAAAAATAGAAAGCATTTTATCAATACCTCACTTCGTTTATTCATAGAGTGTTTAAATTTTGTTTTGTTCATCCGAAAAAACCGGCAAAAGTTAAAATTTCGGTTTGGCACTGCTCGTCCTTTTAAAGTTTCGTCAGCGTTGATGCTAAAGTCGAAACCACATTCACTGTCTACGCCTGACTGAATAACTTCGATTATGCCGCGTTTGACGAATTTTATTGTGATACAGCATTGTCCGTTTTCGTCAGGAAAAAAAAATCGCCGTGTCGCCTTCGATAATCGCCGTGCCGTCGGCTGCGCCGACATTCGCCATCACTCCGCCCGTGCCGCCAATAAACGGATAAGTCAAATCGAAAGCGACGCGCAGTTTTCCGCCGCCGAGAGTCAGAATTTTAACTTCGTTATAACTGCCTTTGAATTTACTGCTAAAATACGAGCGAAAAGTTCCGTTGACTTCCGCCGCACCGACCGATTTTCTCGTCTGCGCGTTCGTTTCGACGAATGAAAATAATAAAATCAAACTTGCAAAACCCAGCAACTTCTTCATTTCTTTTATCATTATCCAAAATTAACATTTATTTTACTTGAATAATCTGGTATAAAATGCCAAAGGGAATTGATAGCCTTTGGTTAATGGATAGATACCTCTTCATTTGAACGAATTACTTGTTTAGAATATATTTGATGAAATCTTACAAGTTTAAATTAAAACCATCTAAGCGTATTGAGAATGAATTTCTCGAGTGGCTTGATGTTTGTCGGGAACTTTACAACTCTGCCCTTCAAGAAAGGCGTGATGCGTGGAAACTTAATAAGATTTCAGTTAATTATTATTCTCAAGCGGCGCAGCTTCCTGAAATCAAATTGGTCAGAGAAGATGTCGCCGGAGTATCTGCTCAAGTATTACAATCCACCCTTCGTAGATTATCTAAAACTTTCGATGATTTTTTTCGTCGTGTCAAGAACGGTAAAAAAGCGGAGTTTCCCAGATTTAAAGGAAAAAGTTTTTTCGACAGCTTTACCTTTCCGCAGATGAAAGGTGCATTCAATCTTACGGGAAATAATCTACGTCTTTCTAAAATAGGTAAAGTGAAAGTAAGGCTTCATCGTCAAATAATCGGAAAGATTAAAACTTGCACAAGCAAACGTGAGGTAAAAGATTGGTTTGTGATTTTTGCCGTTGAAGATGAAAAGCAACCGTTACCAAAAACGGGGAAACAAATTGGTGCTGACGCAGGAATCGAGAACTTTTTGACCTTGAGCAACGGCAGCACAATTGCCAATTTCAAATTTTATGAATCATCTCAAAAGAAGTTGAGAATTGTTCAAAGAAGCATTGCGCGAAGGAAAAAAGCTAGTAACCGGCAGCGTAAAGCCGTGTTGCATCTTCGCCGGATTCATCAAAAGATAAAAAACCAGAGAAACAATTTCGGGCATAGGGTTTCGGCTTGGCTTGTCCGAAACTTCGACTTTATTGTAATTGAAGATCTGAATCTCATCGGAATGACTAAAGGTTTTCTCGCTAAACAAATTTATGACGTTGCTTGGAATTCTTTTTTACAAAAGTTGACCTACAAAGCTGAAAATGCTGGCAGACAATTGGTAAAAATAAATCCAAACGGCACATCGCAAACGTGCGTCTGCGGTGAAACGGTCAAAAAAGATTTGTCGGTGCGCCAACATCAATGTAAGGTTTGCGGTTCGTCCGTTCATCGTGATATAAATTCGGCGCAAGTAATTTTAAAACTAGGGTTAGGAAATAGCCTTAAAGACAGAACGTATCACCCAAGCGAAAGCGTGTCTTTAGAAACTGTTTGCTTTAATTAACAGTATTTCACATTTTGCCCAACTCTTTCCAAAATTCAAAGTTATAAAAGGAAATAAATTTTATGAGTGCAAATGTAGGAACGATAGATGACATCGGCGCGATGGATAACACAGGTGCGATTGCCGGTGAAAGTAAACATCCGAAAGGTCTTTATGTGTTGTTTGGAACAGAAATGTGGGAGCGGTTTAGTTTTTATTCGATGCTCGCGCTCTTTACGCTTTATTTACGCGACCCGGCGCAAGGCTTCGGCTGGACGGCGACGCAGGCGACTTCGCTTTACGCGAATTATTTGATGTTCGTTTATGCCAGCCCGCTTATCGGCGGTTTGATTGCCGATAAAATCACCGGCTATCGCAAAGCCGTGATGATTGGCGGCGTGTTCTTTATGATTGGTCACGGCTTACTTTCGATTCCCGCGCTGTGGGCGGTTTATGCCGCGCTGACTTGTTTGGTTATCGGCAACGGATTTTTCAAACCGAATGTTTCGACGATGGTCGGTAATCTTTATCCCGAGGGAAGCCCTCTGAAAGACCGCGCTTATAATATTTTCTATATGGGCATTAACGTCGGGGCGATGACCGCGCCGATTGTGATGGAAATCGTTAAGGCTTATTTTGGTTTTCACGCCGCTTTTGCCGTCGCCGCTTTCGGAATGTTGATTTCGGTCGGAATTCTCTGGTATTTCAAAAATTTAGTCGAAAATCCTGCCGTTTTGAATTCTTTAAGTAATAACGAAACTCTACAATCCGCCGATTCCGCCGCGACTGCCGTTGACGCGCCGCCGCACGGTGTCAGTCATCAAAACGAATCCGAACAGACAATGGCAAACAATGCTCGCCAAGACCGGATGAATGCCGTGCCGGATTGGAAGCGCGTTTTGGCTTTGATTGTGATTTTCGCCATCGTCATCGTTTTCTGGATGGTTTTCCACCAAAATGGCTCGACGCTGACTTACTGGGCGGATGACAATACGGCTTGGAATGTTTCGGGAACAATCTCGAATTCAATCAATCCGTTTTGGATTATCGCGCTGACGTTTCCGCTGGTTTGGTTTTGGGGATTGCTTGCCAAACGCGGGCTTGAGCCTTCCACGCCGACAAAAATGGCGATTGGAATGATGTTGACCGGACTTTCATTTTTTATTCTATATTTTGCCGCAACTCAGGGCGAAGGACAAAAACCGACTTCTGAACAACTTGCCGGCGGTTCGTTCAGAATCAATGAAAGAGTTGCCGGTAATTTGAAAGCCGACGGCGTTCCGCAAGACGTTCTCGACAAAATCCTTGTCGCTAAAGATGCCGACGGTAAAAATCTAATCAACGACGTAAAATTTTCCGTTAAAGAAGATGAAACCACCAAGCAGAAAATTTCCGGCGAACAGCATTTTATAGACGTTGTCAATGGCGTCGCTCCTGGAGCAGGCACGCAATATCGAGACGCTTTTCTACAGCGCAGTTATTTATTCCAGGTTTCACCGTTTTGGCTGATTCTGGCGTATGCGGTTATTTCTTTGGGCGAACTGATGTTGTCGCCGATGGGCTTGTCGCTCGTCTCGAAAGTCGCGCCGATTCGGATGCGCGGACTGCTGATGGGCGGTTGGTTTGTGGCGACGGCAATCGGTAATAAACTGACGATGATTGGGATTTACTGGAGCATCTGGTATCAATCCAGTTTTTTCATCGTGCTTGGTGCGATGGCTATAGTGATGTCAATAGTTTTGTTTATTTTACTTAAGCCTTTAAAAAGAGCAATGCCGGGCGTGTAAGGTTTGGCTTTGACAAATTATAAAAATTGCGGCTTGATTCTATGTTTGATTTCAAGTCGCCTTCTTTTTGTAAAATTGTTCAAGCTGAAAAGGTAAATATAAAATCGGATTAGTTTTCAGATTTAAAAATATATTGACCATTTCCATTAAATCTCTCACATTTCTTTCGATTTTTCTCGTCGCGCCGAACGGAAAAATTCTCTCAATGAGTCGACAGAAAAGAGGCGAGACAGATTTGCGAGAAAAAAAACTTTCCACTAAACTAAAAGAGTTCTGCCCTTGTAGCTCAACGGTTAGAGCAGCAGACTCATAATCTGTTGGCTGTAGGTTCGAATCCTACCGAGGGCATTCAATTATATTTTCATTTAACTGAAGGCGCAGACTTTAGCAGTTTGCGCTTTTCTTTTTTGTCCAAACCGAGTCCATCGGTTTTATTTTCCAAACATTGTCCAGCGAAATTTTCCAATACGGAAACGGCGCGGTTGATTGAATCGGTGCTGGCGTGTGTGTAATGCCAGAGCGTATGGCGCGATTGTCCGGTGATTGACGAGACCGTTTCAAAATCCGTTCCCGACTGCATTATTAAAGTCGTTGCCGTGTGCCTTAAATCGTAGGGAATCAAGCCGCCGATAATCTTGCGCCCGTAAACGATACCAGCAGACGCGCAAGCCGCTTTAATATGGGCATAATATGTATGGTTAGGGTTCCGTTGTTCGTGAAAATAAATCCGTCCGCTTTGATTGCCACAGCTTCGGTCAGAACCTGACGCACGGTTTCAATCAATGGAAAATAGCGCACGGTTTTTGCTGTTTTGAATCGCGTCTTTTTGCCCGTAATTCGTAAAACTTTCAAATCTTCCAGAATGTCCGATTCTTTGAGCGCGACCAATTCGCCCGGACGCGCACCCGTTACAGCCGAAAGTAAAAAGAGTAAACCGGCGCGACGGCGCGACAGAAAGAGTTTTTCTGATTCGCCGGGCAGTTGCGCCTTGAACAGATAAAATAAAATCGCCTTCGCTTCAAATGATTGCACGATTCTTTCGCGGCGCGTTTTTTTAACTTTCAAAAATCGAATCTTCGGCGGCGTGAAATTTTCCAGATCGGAAAAGAAAGTTTTCGCTTGATTGAGCGCCGCGCGGACGACTCGCAAGTCGCGGTTGATTGTTTCGTCTTTGACCTTTTCCTTTTGGCGTTTTTCCGTGTAAAGGTTGATATGCGCGGTCGTCAATTCATTGAGTCGCAAATCCACCAAACCTTTCGCGCCGAGTAAATCAAGAATCGTCTGCAAAACTCTTTTCGAGCGCAACTGCTCTCCGCGTTCGCTCGTATTTTCGATTCTCTTTTGAAATAATTCCGCGCAAGTCGGGAATTTTCGATAATCAACTAAATCAAATTTTCGATTTTTCTCCGACAATTTGATTCGCGCCGCCGCGCCCTGCGCTAATTCTTTTGTGCCGAATCCGCTTTCACGCTTTCGCTTGCCGCTTTCTAAATAAATATCGTAGCCATACGACCAGAATTTATTTCGCTTCGCGTCGAACTTCCAACCAGCTTTTGCTTTGTTCGAGAAAATTTTCTTGACTGCCATAACTGAAACAATTTCCTATCTGTGAAATGAAAATGTCAAATTTTTTTGAGCCGATGGACGACGTGCATAACAACGCCGAAGATTTCGCAATCTTCTTTTTTATTGACAAAGCGTGTAGCGTATTTTTCGTTCGACGCAACCAGACGCAAACCATTTCGACAGGGCGAATAAATTTTCACCGTGTAATCTGCGCCGACTCGCGCCACGACAATATCGCCCGCGTTTGGTTGAAGCCCGCGATTGATAATCAACCAATCGCCGTGAAAAATTTCGGCTTCCATCGAATCGCCGTTGGCGTGAGTTAAAAAAACATCGTCGCGCCCATGCGTCAATTCCTCGTTAAAATCAATTCTTTCAAGTTCTGCCGAAATTTCCGTCGCGTCGCCTGCGGAAATACCGACCGTCGCCGCGAGAATCGTTTTGCCCGAACGCGGGAGAAGTGGAAGAAATTTTGTGAGTTTCATCATTTTACGCGCTCCTTTTCTTTTTCTGGTTTTCGTTTTCCATTACCGTTTCAATCACCGGAATTTTCGTTTTTCCTTTCGGCAGAAGTTCGCCAACCATTTGCAGGGTTTGTTTGTTTATTTCTACATCCTGCATATCGTAAAAAGTTAAAAGCAATGCTTCGAGATGTTTTTGCGAACTGCGACGGCAACGCGCTGCGTCATCATCTAAAGCGTCCCAAACATATTCCGGCAAGCGGATTGACCGCACTTTTTCACTATCCATTTTTCACCCGTCCAATATTAAAAAATAATACTGAAACAATACCAGAATAATACTACCACGAATACAAGTTTTTTGCATACTATTTTCGTATTGACAGAATACCAACTTTAATTTAGTATTCTAGTATCGCTTCGATACCAAGCCAATTATTGAACGGTAAAAAATTTGAATTCAGAAACAAAATCCGAAGAAATTTATTTCACTCTGCGCCTGCCGCAAGAGCTAAACGAAAAACTTGTCGCGGAAGCCGAAGCGGAGCGGCGCAGCCGGCAAGGTCATATTGTTTATTTGCTCGAAAAAAATGTCGGACGAGAAAACGGTAAAAAGGAGGAGGCGAAGAAGTGAAAAAAGAAATCAGCGAAAAAATAAGAAATTTGGCGAGATTTGCCCGCGTGATGAGAAAAATTCGGACGCGATTTCCCGAACACGCGCTTGAACTTGACCGCGCACTTTACGATGTCGGGCAAAAACTTGAATCGTGTTCGGACCCGGATTGTGATTGCAAACAGTCGTTTGAAGAATTTCACGCGCAGACAAATCGCGTCCTTGAAGAAGAATTGCGGGAGAAAGGCTCTTATGTAAATGAAGCCTGAGTGCAATTAAGTTCTTTGACAACAGCTAGTTAGTAATTTAGTTCGAGGCATCAGGAGTTAATCATTGAAAATGATTAAACTTCGGATTGATGTCAATTGAAAATTGTTCCGATTCTC
>MWYZ01000002.1 GCA_002050365.1 Acidobacteria bacterium 28-1 | reverse complement strand
CAACCGTTTGGGCGTATCAAGTCTGTTGGCTGAATAATTACCGCAGGAAAAAGAATCCGGCTGATGTCAAAGAACACATTGAAAATGCGCGTTGGAGAATAAAGCTATGAATTGCACTCAGGCTTCAGATTTAGAGTTAAGCGACTTAGGAAAACAACTAGCCGATAAGTTCGGCTTTCCAAAGGTTGATATTTCAGTGGTTAAACGTTAAACAAGGTGGTGCATTCGATAAAGGTCCTTGGATTCCATTGAAATAATTACCTCAGAAAAACAAGCGATGGAAGAAGATAAATTAGGATGTAGTCTTTACACTGATGCAACCGTTGAGCTAGAAGAGCTAATAGCCAATCTCGCTAGTTTATTAAATGCGTCTGTGAAAGGTTTGTATGTTGAAAACGCAGAAGGATACATTTGTGTAGATAAAAACGACGAATTTGATGAGCAGATGCGGAGAGACGGTGAAGACGGTTTTTTATACTACCGTTATTTAATAGAAGTCGAGCCGAACAAAGAACTAGGCGAAGAAAATGCTGTTGCTTTTGTCTCGAAAATTCTTAGATACCTTTGGTCAGAAGATTACCCGGCGACCGCCGCTTGTGCCTACGAAGATGCGCTGCCAAACAAGGGAAAGCTAATTCCTGAGAATCATAGTTGGAATGAATACTACATTTGGAAATAATTTTAGAGGCAATGAAATCAAAGCTAATAAATGTAATCAGTTGGGATAAGTCAAGACAATTCGTTGATTTACTTGAAAGCGTAGATTAGGAAGTGCTGCGCGGATATTTGGTAATCGTGAAAGGGCAATCACTTTATTTAGAAAATCAATCGCATTGAAACCGGGCAATGTGGAGAGGGTAAAGAGAGCAAAAAAATAGAAGAGATTGGAGGAAAGAAAAACCCGAATCCATAAAATGTACAAAACTATCCTGTTCCGCCGAAACCGGAGATTTGCCGAAAGAGCGACATAAGTTAGTCAGAATGAAACCGACAAGCGAGATTTACAGTTTCCGGAAAGGCGAATATCGAGTCGCTAAATAAAAAATCCGCGTTCAACGAAAAAAAACAGGAAACTTTTTCTAAAAATTGCCGACAACTTATACAGTAAATTATTTTGTTTTTAAGGAGTAACTATGGCAAACGGCATCAACAATTTTCTCACGAATAAATCTTTCCGGCAGCTTCCCACGACAATCAAACCGAGAACGGCAATCTGAAAGCATTGCTGTTTTCGCCGCCCGTTACCAAAGGTGAAGCGAACACGGCGCTAAATCATATCACCGGGCAGTTTATTGCTCGACAAACATTAACGAGCGACACCGCCGCCGTTAAAGGAGCAGGCGACGAAACACAAAAAACGGTCGGTGATTTTCTGAATGAAGTTCTCCGCCAACAGCCTATAGCCGTCAATGACCAAAATACGGATAAAGTTCGACTACCGATGAAGGTTGGGAAACCATCGCAGGAAACAACTCGGGAAGATTATAATCTAGCGTTTCGTCGAGCGGTTTATAACAAAGCGATGGACGGGTTGGAACTGACGAACAAAGAAATCAAGCAAGCGGACAAAGCCCTGATTGAGGCGAAATTGTATTAAAGCTATTACAATCTGCAAGGCAGTCTCGACGGATTGAAAGCGAATCAACAAAGAAGCGGAAACGAGATGCCGATTACGGTTGGCAAACAGAACATCGAATATGCGCGGCGGGCAGGACAAGCCGTTTTGCAGTATCAGCAATACCAAGCCAAGCAATCGGATGCCAATCAGGAACGGATAAACAATTACGCGCCTGAAGCTCTCGGCGGGTTTATCGAAAAGCCGTATAACGCCGTGGTCAACAATATCAACGGATTGACCGAGCCGACGCGCGCCTTTGAAAAGAATATTTTCGGCACAAGCTACATTCCCGAACTGCCGCGCTCGACCATCGGCGACCGCAGCGAGTATTGGCAGCAGAAAAGATACGGCGACGTGTCGCTCAACGCAATAGGCGAAGGCGCAACGACGCTGCAAGTCGGTATAATGACCGGCAAGCCATTGTTGAATTCACGGATTGGAGCGTTGCTCGGCGTGCAGGTCGGCGGATATAACTTGGGAGTTGGCGCAAGCGGCACAGACCCGCTCAATCCAAACAGAGAAATGAGCAGTCTGGAAAGAGGCACGAGAATCGTCGGCGGCACAATGGGAGTTGCATCAGCACCATTTTCACCGGGTGGACGAGTCTTTGCAAACAACGCTTTGAGCGCACCAAACAGAGTCAGAGATGCAGTTAATAATTTGGACGATATCTTCAAACCGCCGACCAATCCGCCGTTCGCGCCTGCCGGAAATGTGTTGAATAAATTTACTTTCGGCAATCGGAGAATTTTCAACTCCAGCGAGCCGATAGTTCCGAGTAATTCAGGCGGGAAATTAATCACTGAATCACAAAAAGGCGACAATGTTTTTGAAGTACGCGGCGACCATCGCATCAATGTCCGCAAAGGTGACGGCAAGGCAGGTTCGGGAATAAATTATGCTTGGCGACGACACGGCGGAAGCGGCAATCCAACCAACAAGTCACAATTCACGATTCCACAAGCAGAAGTTGAAGCATTATTGCAACGAAAGGACGTAATTAAAGCCTCCGCCGTAAAGGATGCTGAAAGTGGCAACTATTTCCGGCAAGTTGACGTTGGAAAAACAGTCGGACGCACGCCTTTACAAAAAGGCGGACATCAAACTTCTATTATCACTATCATTACAGATGAATCCGGAAATTTAATGAATGTCTTTCCCGGAAATAAGAACTTCGGACCAACATTAATAAAATGATTACAATTACTCTTGAAAATGAAAGGAATCAAGTAATTGAAAAGATTGGTGAACACGACAATCGTGAATATTTGCTAAAATATACAGATAATCCGGCTTATAACATTTTGTCTGAAATCAGCAATTATGACCATGAAATCGTTTTATCAGAGGATACGCCCGAATTGATAGCAGAACTTGAGTCTATAAAGACAGACTTAATGGCTAAACAAATCTCACATGTAGATGAAATAATTCGGTTAGCAAGAATTGCACAAAAACATAAAGGCTATGCTCTTATAATTACACCTTTTGATTAAAAGAGCAGGCGACGAGGAAACACAAAAAACGGTCGGTGATTTTTATCGAGCAGTTCTTGAACAACAGCCATTCGATGCCGAAAATCTTGCCAAAAAGAAAGTAAGCGTGATGCTGGACACGAAAAAGCCCGCCGGAGAAATGACTTTAGCAGATTACAATATGGCAAAGGATCGGGCGATATTCAAACAAGCCGGCTACGCGATGCTGACCGATGCAGTAATACAAATGGCAGTCACTGCTATCGAATCACACGGCGCGGTCAATCACGGCAGTGACGGACTGGATAAATTACAAGGAATAGATAATCAGCCGGGCGCGATGTTCATCCCAACTGACCAAGCAACAATCGAATATGCGAAACGCGCCGGACAAGCCGTATTGCAGTATCAGGAATACCAAGCCAAACAATCGGACGCGCATCAGGAAGAAGATCAAAGCAAAACCAATCAAATGCTGCTTGACCCGCTCAGGTTAGGCGGCAACGTGCCGTTTCGCGCGGCGGAGCGAATCTTGAACACGCCGCGCGACCTTTTGCAGCAAATTGATAAAGGCGAGATAATGCCCGGTTCTTCGACGGCGAAATGGCTCAGCGGAAAAATCGCTGAACAAATCACCGGAGAGCCCGCGCCGACGATGCCGACGATGAGCGAATCGGTTGAAAACTTGACGGGCACAAAGCTGCCTTCGATACCGGAAATAAATTTGCCGCGCCCGTTTGAATATCAGACGGAGAAATACAAACGAGAAGGAAACATCGGCGAAGATTTGGGCGCAACGGCGATTGACTTATTTTTACTTAAACGGGCTATTTTTGGAAAATCAACTGCCGCGCCGCAATCGCTGAAAACTATCGGCGGTTTGCCGAAAACCGCTGCTTTAGAAATGCCGCAGGGATTGATTGAAGCCCGGTTTGCTAAATTTTCTCAAACTATACGCGAATCGAAGGCAAGTCAATACGGAACGGACATCAGGATTCACGGCAGCCGTGCGGTCGGCGATGCCAAAGCGACTTCCGACATTGATGTTGCAATTCGGGTTTCGCCGGAAAAATTTAATCAAATAATTAAAGAAGTATTTAAAGACGTGAAACCTGGAAGTGGAAGCGCAGCAGAAAAAACAATGCTGCACGCAATCGAAACAGGTAAAATTCACAGAAGACAATTGGGGCTAAGAACTCTTGGCAAAGATATTCAAAAAGAATTCGGTTTTCCAGACGTTGACATTTCGGTTATCCGAAAAGGCGGAGCGTTTGACCAAGGTCCGTGGATTCCATTGAAATGAAGGAGAATTTGATAATGAGTGAAATAGATTTCGGCGGTGCGATTTATACTGATGCTGATGCTGAAATAGAAAAGCTAACTTTTGCTTTAAGTCAATTGTTCAACTCCTTGCCGGATAAATGGAATAATGTAGAAACTTCCGTAGGCGAATTCAGCGTATTGAAAAATGATGAATTTGACGAGCAAATGCGGAAAGACAACGAAGACGGTTTTTTATATTACCGTTATTTAATAGAAGTCGAGCCGAACAAAGAACTGGGCGAAGAAAATGCCGTTGCTTTTACCGCAAAACTGCTTGAATACCTTTGGTCACAAGGCTATCCAGCGACCGCCGCTTGTGGTTACGAAGATGCGTTGCCAAACAAGGGAAAGCTGATTCCCGAGAATTATAATTGGGGTGAATACTACATTTGGAAATAATTTTAGAGGAATGAAATCAAAGTCAATGAATGCAATTAGTTGTGATAAATCAAGACGATTAGTTGATTTACCTGAAGCGTAGATTGAGAAGTGCTACGCATATATTAGTAATAAGCAAGGGCAATTGATTTATTTAGAAAATCAGTCGAATTGGAACCAGCAATGTGGAAAGGGTAAAGAGAGCAAAAAAAAATAGAAGAGATTGAAGGAAAGAAAACCCCAACTCCCTAAAATATACAAAACTATCCTGTTTCGCCGCAATCGGAGGATTTGCTGAAAGAGCGACAAAAGTTAGTCAGAATGAAACCTACGCGCGAGATTTACAGTTTCCAGAAAGGCGAACATCGAGCCGCCAAGTAAAAAATCCGCTTCCAACGAAAAAAACAGGAAACATTTTCAAAATTGCGCCGATAATTATAGATAAGAGTTTTTCAATCCAAATTATTCGGAGCAATTTCAATGTCAAAAATCAGCGAAACCAGCGTAGATAGATTCAGCTATCGAAATAAAAATTTCGACGTTTATAATTTAGACAAATTACTGGGCAGAACCATCAATAATAAAAATCCAGACGTTCATTCCGGTAATCCGAACGCTTACCAGTTAAAGCTCGTCTACGACCGTTCGAGCTACATTCGACAATCCCTGAATAATAAAGAAAATCTCGGCATCGGCGGAGCAAACAGGCTGAGCGCAAACTCTTCACCGCAAGAACTTTTAAAAGATCCACGTGTCAGAGCAATGCTCGATACTATCGGATTCGCCGAAGGAACGGGAAAAAATTACGGAAGAGTAGTTTTCGGAACGGTTCTCGGACCGAGCGACCGAAATGCTCCGTATGACCGCAGCAAAGTCGGAAAAAGAAACGTCGTCGTCAATGATTTTCGGCATCATCCGAATCTGGCGGTGCGTTGGGCGAACGGACAGCCGCCAAGCTCGGCGGCGGGCAGGTATCAATTTCTTTACAGCACCTGGAAAGGTTTGGGAATGAAAGATTTTTCGCCGCGCTCGCAGGACCTTGCCGCTATTAAATTGATGCAGCGGCGCGGTATGATTGAACCACTTTTAAGAGGAGATTTTAGCGGCGCGATTCACAAAGGGGCACCCGAATGGGCGAGTTTGCCGACAGCTAAAGGCGGAAGTTACTACGGCGGACAAGGTGCTAAGAGTATAAACGATTTACGCGATGTTTATTCCAAATCACTGCGCCGTTATCAAGGCACTCAGCCGCCGAAACCCGCTCCGACAAACCCTGCACCGACAAAACCGAATAATACTTCACCCGACGCGTTAAAAAGAGGTCAGCACGGACGTTCAGTCGAAGCTCTGCAAGATAAACTGATTCGTCTCGGATTGATGACTAAAGCGCAGAAAAAAACCGGTCCCGGAATCTTCGGACCGCGCACCGAAGCCGCCGTTAAAAATTTTCAAAGGAGCATCGGTATCAAACCGAGCGGACAATTTGGACCGACCACGCGCGGGACAATGAATCAGATTCTCTCCGGCGACATTAAAGAGGGCGCAAAGGGCAGAATCGTTCGTCACATACAGGACAAACTCGTCCGTCTCGGATATATGACACGCGCTCAGGTTAATACCGGACGCGGAATTTTCGGTCCCAAAACCGATGCCGCGCTCAAGCGTTTTCAATCTCAACACGGATTAGATGACGACGGAGTTTTCGGACCGAAGACATTCAAAGCACTGAGAAATGCTTCGCCGCGCCGCAGTCAACCAAATCAACCGAATCAACCGCCAAAACCGCCCACTAATGGAAATGCTCCCGAATATAAACGCTGGAATATCTACAGCACCGGCGACCGACCGGCGCGGCAAGCCGACGGTTATGAAGATTTACAAACGCATCATGGTCCAAACAGCCAATGGACGAATTATGTTTCGAGAAACGTCAAATTAAATCACAACCTGCAAAAACGTGACATTGTTTTGACACGACCCGGACAAAGCAATTTCGATCAAGCAATTCCGTCGCCGCTTAGAGGCAAGGTTTTATTTGCGGGCGATGAAAATGACGGCTACGGCAAGAAAGTCGTGGTCAAAGATACGCGCACCGGACAAATTATGTCGGTCAATCATCTGCAATCAATCAATGTCCGGCGCGGCGAAAGCGTCGCTTACGGACAAAAACTCGGCGGTCAGGGTAATAGCGGAAATTCACGCGGAGCGCACATCCACATTAATGCCGACCCGTCCGTGATTAAGCGTTGGGTGGCAGACCTTGCCGACGGTAAATTTGACGGAGTTCGAAGACGCTTCGATGTCGGTCGCCGACCGTAGAAAAATTATCCGCAGCGCAAAAATTATGGCGAATGTCTTGGCGGGCATTCGCTCTTTTGTTGCAAACTTAAATTCTTTGGTAGTGTGTTATTTTGGATTGCAGGAAAATAGTTGTTTTTGATGATTATAAAAGCTGGTTTGTAATTGTTTCAAAAGTTTCTTATACTTAATTGTTTCAAAAGTTTCTTATACTAAGGTAATCGAAAAATAGAAAATTACCAGTCCTTTCATATTATTCAATTATAGCAGCCACGATTTAATTTGAAGCAAGCTGTCGGAGTTATTAAACACGACGTGAAAAAAGCAGGAAACTTTTAACGAAAGTTGCCGATAATATAAAAGATAACTTAAAGCTATATATTGAAACCGTTTTTAAACCAGCACTATTTAGCCCGAGTTTAATAATTTAATTTTAGAGGAGACTTCAATGGTAAAAATTCATTCCGGCGCAGCACATAAGTTTGACCGTAATATAGTTCAACCGCCAAAAACCGAAAAAGAAAACAGGACGTTAAAAGTTCAGCCGCAGCCGTCTGCGCCATACAAAGGAAACGCGAAGCCTCCAGAGCAGACGACGCTCAAAAATAGTCTTCACGCAAATATCCTGAAGCTGGAACTCCAAACAAAGTTAAATGCTTTAATGGCTTCCAAAACAAAGTCGAGCGGAGATAAAGTAACGTATGTTCCTCTGAAGCAAAGGCATACCGGGCTGAGTAAGTGGGATATTATGCCGTCTTTTGCCGGTCGTCCGGAACCTGCTATAGGTGGTAAGCCCGGTTACAAAGCAGTTAACAACAAAGAAGGAACAATTAAACCCAAAGATAGGACAACTTTTTTTCCCCTCAAAGAAGGAATACATTCATTTGTAGACGGCAACGGAGTGGAAAGAGGAACTATTACAGTTAAACCTGGTAAGAATGTTGATGTTACATTGACCCACGCGCGCGCAAAAAAAATTAATGGCGAAAAGCATTATAACGCTTTGGCGACAATCGTGGACAAAAACTCCGGCAAAGAATACAAGGCTGCAAGTTGGATTAAAGCGTCAGATATAAAAAACGGCAACGATCCAAAATTTACGGCAAAAGACATCCGAAGTTTCCGGACGCACCCAGTTTCCAAAACGCACGGCGCCTACGCTGCTTATAAAGAATATGAAGTAAAAAATGTTCCTCCAGAAGATCTGACGGGTAAAGACGGAAAACCCAAATACGGTGTTATGGTAAACCGTGATTTTGTTTCCGACAAACGTGATTTTGTTTCCTACAAAGTTAAACCGGGAATTCCTTTAAGCGGCAAGGGCAGTCTTGCCGCGGATGATTATTTAAGGCGCGACGGCAATGTGGTCAATTTGGGATTTAATGCGGCGGGCGTGAATTACGATACGTTTAAGGTTGACGAAAAGGATAAGTTTGGTCAACCGAAACCGATAGTTTTTCATCGCGCGCCGACCTCGCTTAAAAGCGCAACCGTAGATATTGATCTTTACCTTCCGAAAGAAATGGATAACCTCAATGAAAAACCTGTGGGAAAGATGAGATTTGTCTACGGTTATGTCGTAATTAAAGATAAATTCTTCAAGAATGGTAAACCAGTAGTTGAAAATGGTAAACAAAAATATACATTCAAAAAGGAGTGGGGCTGGATGGCTCTCGACCAATTAGAGCCAAAATAATAGTGAAGGAAAGCAACTTGTTTTTGAGTTCCCAATGTCGTAAAAAGGGGGGAGTCCATCAAAGCCTAAAACAGGAATGTAATTCTCTATATCCGTAATCAGGACAACAACAATTAACCTGATTCGTTATCGGATTTAGTTCGATGTTTTAGCCGTGTCGCTGCTCGGCATCGCGCTTTGGAAAGTTTTTTGAAATATTTTATTTCTTGAAAGCTATTTCAGCCTTTGCAGGACGCTTAAAATTTTGCGGTGTAAGAACGGGTCTTTGGCAATATAATCGCTCAATTGATCGCTTATTTTTCTGCCGTGCGCCGATTCGCGCAGATTGTCTTTAAGCTTTGATTTGACTAAAAAATGCGCCGATTCGCGCACGGCGGAAAGTGCGCCTTCCGATGAATCGAGATTTGAGCCGGCGGCAATTTGTGCAAAAGCACTGCGCGTAGGACTATCAGTCTGCGCGGAATCTCCGGCTTGCTCGATTTCTCCGGCGACTTCAGCAAGCGTCGCTTCAAAACTTTTATCAATCTTTCCGCCGCGGAGTTTTTCATTCGCGCCAAGCGGGTCGAGGGCTTCGGCGCCGCTGCTCAATGGTGAACTTGTTTTCTTGACCGACATTTTTTTCCTACCTTACGATTTATTGACGACCCGGAAAATTATAATCGAAATTTAACCGTTTGTTAATTGAAAACTTTCAGTAAATTCTCTGACCGCGTTTATAATTTTATCAAAATCTTCGATTGCCGCCGTTCCGGTAATCACAAAAACGCTGCCGCTGCCTAAAATAAAAGTTTGCGCCTGCTGAATGTATAAATCTTCAATCTGAAATCTTTGCAAACGCTGAAAAGCCGGCGCCTTGTTCACGGTTGTCGCGCGTTCGTCTAAAATTTCGACTCGCTCAATTTCCTTCGTCATCAACTGTTTTTGCGTTTCGGCGTAATCTTCGATGCTCGTTTGACCGTCAATTTCTTCGCGCGTAACGACGATATTCGCCGCGATGCCAGCCGCGCCCGTCGCGCCGACAAGCGTTATCATCGAACGGTCAACCCAGCCGTCGGGCAACACCGATTTCCATTTGTTAGCGGTAAATTTCACTTTCTGTTTCCTCTCAAATTCAAATTAACATTGTCAGCCTTTTAGGTAAAACACAATGCGGCGACGTTTGTTAAACTTTACACCGCATCGTATTCTTCAAATGAGCCCGAATCGAAAATAGAAGCCAATTTACCAGCCGAAGACCGATTTCAAGTTATTGACCGCACCGCCCACCACGTTATTGACGGCATTAGAAACGGTTGAACGCGCTTGATCGGCAATGTTATTGACCGTCGAGCTGACTTGATTGGCAACATTGCTGACCGTCGAACGCACTTGATTAATCGCCTGCGAAGCCGTATTTCTCACCGCCTGTACGGCTCTGTCCTTGACCTGCGAAACGTAATTGACCGCCGCGCGTGTCGCGTTGCTGACTCGCTGTCTGGCGTTATCGAGCTTTTGCCCGACAAACGCTCTGGCGGATTTAACCGCGCTCGAAGCCGAACGATAAACGGCTTTGGCTTGCGTGATTTGCTGGCTGACAAATTGTCGTCCGGCTTGCACGGCTTGACTGCCGCGTCTCTGGACTGCTCCGGCAAGCCGTGAACCCGCGTCAATCGTTGCAGTTACGCCCTTGGCAATCGCTTTGTCAACGCCCAAACCGCGCAATCCTTTATCGGCAAAATAACCTGCCGCCATTCCGACGCCGAAACCAATAACGCCGCCGACAATCGTTCCAGCGCCGGGAATAACACTGCCGATTGCCGCGCCCGCCGCCGCGCCCGCCAAACCCGCGCCGACGCCAACAGAGGCTTCGCCGACAACCGTGCCGATTGCCTGCGAACCGGTAACCTCACCGCGATTAAACGCGCCGATTTGGTCATATGCCGAAAACGCGCCATTGACCACGCCGCCGATAACACCCGCGCCGCCGACACGACCGGCAACCGTGCGCACAGTTGTGTTAAAAGTCTGCGATGTCAAAGTCGATGCTTCGGTTTGCGCCAGACGACTGACGACATTCCGCGCCGCGCCGTTCGTGTAAAGGCTTTCCAAACCCCTATTTGCTAGATTTGAACGACTCAAAGCGTTTTCGACCGTGCGCCCGACAATTCTTTCGCCGCCGGAACTCAACGCGCCGAGAGTTGCGCCGCCGCCAGTGTTCACGGCAAAGGTTGTTGCCGCGCCGGCGTAATCGCCGCGCTGCGCTTGGTTGAAAACCTCTGGCAAACTCGTCGCTGCTGAAAATGTACCGCCCGCCAAACCGCCGATTTTCATTTCGCCGCGCAGACGAAGCGGATTATCGGCAATCGTCGGTGTATTATTCGTAATCTTTAAATTCGTCTTGCCGGTTTCGCTTAATTCGACAAAAGTGTTTCGCTGCATCGAAGAAACTTGGTCATTGCCGCCCAAAATTTCTCTGACGCCGTAACCCTGATTCTGCCCATCCGTTCTCGCCGTTCTGCCGTCACCAGTGAAAAATTCGTTGACACCGAGTTTTCTGTTCATTTTGTCGCGGAACAAAAATGCTCCCCGTTCATCTTTCGGCAGCGTTCTGGCATATTGCACATCGGTCAGCTTAAGTCTATTCATTTCTTCAAAATGCGCTCTATAATCCGGCGATTTAACTTTTTGCATAAAATCCGGGTCGTTGGCTTTTCTCTGAAACTGTAGGAAATCGGGATGAGTTTTCGCCGTATTAAGAACCGTGTCCCAAGTCGGAACTTTTTGATTGCCAACGCCTCTAGCTTCAGTCACAACCAAAACAAAATCCGACGATGTTTTGCCCGCAGCTTTCAATTCGCCGATGTATTGATCGCTGAATCCGACTCGTTTCATAGTTTCAAAGCCGTCGAGTTTCGCTCCGGCGATTTCTTCCGGGGTCGCCAGCCAAACGTGCGGACTATTCGGGTTTGAAAGATGCGCATCGGTCGCCGACAGACGACTTTTTTCCATCACGCGAACAAAGTATTTCGGCTGCTCGCCCGAAGCGAGTCGCTGTCTTATTTCCAAAGGCGAAGATGTTGTAAAATCGCCCCGTCTACTGGCTTCAGAGCGTAGAAAATCGGCGGTTTTGACAACGCTTGTACCGCGCACGTCCAAAGGCGTAAAGCCTTCTTTAGCGAGTTCGGCGCGGTAAGCGGTTTCGGCGCGACGGCTGACTTCAATCAAATTTTTCGGCGGACTCGGGCTTAAAGTCGGATTGCCGAGAGTTTTAAGTTCATTTTGATAAGTTCTCGCAAAAGCCCAATTCGCTTTTTTGGTCGCGGCGGCAAGACGCACGTCGCGCATTGATGAAACGCCCGCCGAACCTGCGCCGAAGAGCCTTTCGAGCCGGTCTTTCTGCTGATTACCATAGGCTGTGAAATCAGACCGTTTGGAGTTAGCACCATCGTCTGTCGGCGGTTTGGAAATTACAGGCGGTTCGACAGTGTTTTTAGGTGTCGGATTATCGTGATAATGTGTCCGGTTCGTTTGATTTTGTTCAATTTTCGGTGCCATAACAGTTCTCCTGATTTATATTTTTTCTTCGGCAATTAACCGTTTCATTTCCTGATGCAGTTGTCGCGCCGCTTTGACGGGAAGGCTCATTTCGCCGTATTCAATGTCGTCTAATTCTATGTGCCGCAAATTAGAGATATTCACCCTATTCACCCAGGCAAATTGATTGAGCGGCAAGTTGCTGGTCGCGCTGATAATCATTTCGTCTTTTCCGTTTTGAAAAGTCAGAGCGTCTATTTTTTCTTCATACAATTTTCCCGACAGAACCGCTTCCAATTCCTGACTCAACTGTTTGAAACTGCCGCGTTCAAAGGCGACATTTCCAATTGCTTCATCCAAACCTTTGGAATTAGTGGCAAAGACAACCCAACCGTCGAACGCTTTGATAAAGCATTTTTTAATATTTGTCGAACTCGGCGATGCAATTTCTTCTTCATCATACTCGACTGAAAACTCGCTGAGAATTTCCATATTTGTCGAATCCACAATTTCAGGTTCTTCATTCATCTATTTATATTATCGGTAAATTTTTGAAAAAGTTTCCTCATTTGATACAAAAATTTTACAAAACTAAAAATAATCGGGAAACATTTTGCAATTTCCGCCGATAATATTAGATAAGAAAACTTTCTTGGAAAAAAGGAGATAAAAATGAGCTTGGGAATAAATCGCGCGTTTTCAAATTTGCGTCATAAAGTTAATGAGTCTTTGCATTTAGTCGAATCGCTTCCGGGCAAAATCAAAAACGAAGTGCAGCAGGAAACTCACGCAGCGCAGTCGTTTTTGCGTCAATCGGGCGAGAGCTTAAGTTCGCTTTACGCTTCGCGCACGGGAATTTCGACCGCGTTGCATCCTCTGAGCTTTCTGAACCGGCGAACGCCGCCGCCGCCGCCCGACAAACAATTCGACGGACATCTGGTCGGCGCAGGCGGACGAACTTTTCCGCCGAATACGCCTTTGAGCAATGTTCCCGCCGTTACGCCGCGAAACGGCGTGACGAATAACGAAACTTTGATTTACGTCAACGGCATCCGCACCGATGTCGGCGGACAAGTCAGCAGTTTGCAGGCAATTGCCGATGCCAGCGGCTCGCGCGTCGTCGGCGTTCACAACGCCACAGAAAGCTCCGCCGCCGATATTCTGCAAAGTCTCGGCGATAAGCTCGATGTCGGCAATAATCCGGCGGTTGATACGCTCGCCGACACCGTTTACAACGAACTTCGCGCCGGACGCAGCCCGCACTTGCTGGCGCACAGTCAAGGCGCGATTATCACGAGCCGCGCTTTAACCGATGTCAAAAATCGGCTGATGGCTGAAGACGGAATGTCGCGTCAGGACGCGGAACGCTTGATGAGCAATATCAAAGTCGAAACCTTTGGCGGCGCATCGCGGCGTTTTCCCGACGGTCCGCAATACGTTCATTACGTGAACCGCAACGACGGCGTGCCGCAGGCTTTCGGTCTGTGAAGCTGGCTGAATCCGTTCGCCCACGCCGGACGCGATGCCGTGACGCATTATTTCCGCGAAGGCAGATCGCTCGTGTCGCATGGCTTTGAAGAATTTTATCTGCCCGAAAGAGTGCCGTTTAATGATGCACGACAGGGGAAATTCAAGTAAGCTGTTTAGTAAGATAATTTACAACGCTCAGAGATAATTCAATGATTTTTGTGGAAAATATGAACGGTGTCGAATAAACTTAATGTGAATAATTCGCTATTTCAACTTGAAACAGCGAATTTCTATAATCAAAATTCAGCCGCGATTAAAAATAATGCCGGCGGAAATAAAACACTTCAAAAACCTCAATCCTTTCCGGTTGAACCGAAGATTTCCATCAAAACCATTGTCGGTGAAGACCCGCGCGAGCTGCACAAAAGATTTTTGCTCGAAGCCGCCAGCCAAGCCGGACTTGACGGGACGGACGAACAAAAACAATTTGTCGAAAAATTTTTGACCGGAGTAAGATTCGCAACCATCAAGGATGACCCTTCAAAAGACGACGGCTTGAGCGTCAAATCGTCTGATATCAAAGGCGAATACATTAAGTACCAACTAAACCCGCAAGAAATCAACGCTTTGCACGGACTGCAAGCGTCTTACCGGAAAAACGGCGGCAAACTTCACGCCGGCAAAATTTACGACACTTCGACGCAAGGCAGAACGCTGACCGCCGCTGAACAGCGCGGCGGCAAACGCGATATTACCGCCGAACAATACGAAAGATGGAAAATGCGTGATTTATATGAAAAAGCGCAGATTACCCCGTCCTCGATTTTCGGCACGCCGTCAAAACTGCGCGATTTGAAACACGTCGTTTTGAACGCGCCCGAAGACGGCGGACAAGTTGACACCGAACGCGCTTTACGGCTTTACGTGCGCGAGCGTTACGGCGACCGCCTGCTTGCCGATTCGCGCGAAGAACTGGTTTCCATCGCCAAAAATCGCGGCATCAAAGTCGAAAATCTTGAACCGAAAAACGAGAATGGCAAAATCGAATTTGATATTTCCGTCGAAAATCTACTGAAACTCCATCACGCTTACATCGGCGTGCAGGAAAAGGTCAACGCCGAACTCGACGCGGCGCAAAAGACAATTGACGGGCTGGCGCACAACCGTTTCGCCAAAGGTGTAGTCGAAGGCGCTTGGGCAGACCTCAAAGACAACTGGAATATGGTTTCGAGTCCAATCGAAACCGTCAAAGGTTTATATGAAGCAGCGAAGACAATCGGCAACGTCGGGTTGAAACTGGCGCAAATGGAGCCGGATGAGCGCGCCAAACTTTTTTCCGATTTAGCCAAAGCGGGCGTTAAAGGCTTGGCGGAAATGCCAATCGGCGACGCAGCTGAGCATTTAGGCAATATTGTTGGCAGAATCGCCGTCGAAGCCGCGCTCGGCAAAAGCGTCGCCGTAGTTTTCAAAGCCCTGAGCGCGTCGAAAATCGGCGCGGAGATATTGCAGGAAACGGTTAAGTTAGGCAAAGAAATCAAGGAAACAGTCGGCAAAGTTCCTATTCCGACAAACGCCGGCGTCAAGGTTCTAACCGACACTTTGGGAAATAAGATGGTGTTTCCCGACTTTGAACTAACGAAACTCGAAGACATCGTGAAAATGATGAAATCGAGCGACGAAGGTTTGACGATGCTCAAGAACGGTTCGACGGCAGGAACTAAGGCTATCAAAGAGGTTGCCGAAAGCGGATTGTCGGAGACAGCCCAATCAGGCTTGAAAGCATTGCGCGGAACATTGTCGAAAGAAGGTTTGGCAAAAGCCAAAGAACAGCTTGTTACATTGAGCGTTGCGCGAACCGAACTGTTAGCTCGTCTTGATAATTTAATTAAACACGGTAATTTATTGCCTGATACTAAAGAGTTTTTAAGTCGGTCAAAAAACAGCCTTTTGAAAAACTTGAAACAGGATGATTTAGTTGGTGCGCTGCGTGATATATTTGGTAAAGATGTGAGAAGAAGCGGCGACGGATATATATATCAACACGCTAAAGAGGTTAATCAAGGACTTACTTCTCTTAACAATGCCAAGGATGTTCTCGTAAAAGAGCTGAAACGCACGACTCAAGGTTCACAAGAATATAATCGCCTTTCTCAGGAGATAGATGCCGTCAAAGAGATGACGAGGAGAATTAACATATTTTTGGAAATAAAATGAAAAGGGTTAAATCAACACAGTACGATGAAATTATATTGAGAGACGAAAGCACATCACCCGCCGACAGAGTAAGTGCCGCAACAGTTTTGGCATCTGATGGATTTGGACAGGAAATTTTTCCGGTTTTGGAAAAATGGTTGAATCATTCTCATTTTCTCTTGCGTGCTGAAGCTATTTGGATGATTCTCTCTGGATTTGGTCATCAAAAATATGTTGAAAAAGCCATTCAAATGCTTCATAACGATGATAATTGGAGCGTAAGAAAATACGCTTCTTTGGCTTTATCGGATTTTTCAAAGGAGTATGTTGAAGGTAAGAAATATGAAGAGCAGATAATCAAAGAATTGTTGATTTCTCTGCTCAATGATGAAGATGGATTTGTCCAGCGAGATAGCTATAAAGGTTTATACAAATTGATTAAAGGGAAGCGCGAGCGTTCCGACGAAAACGAATTTGACCGTAATCGTGATGTAGATTGGGATTTGCTTTTACCATACTTAGACAAATACGGTCTGCAAAAACCAGTATAAAATAAAGCAAAGCAGGATTGATTTCTTGCTTTTGTTATTTGAAAAGCAAATTCGGGATGACGTTCAAAGCCTTGAGCGCGACCAGGCGCAGCGCAAAGTTATTGCAAGAACTCGTCAAAATCAGCAACAGCGTTAAGCAAACGGTCGGCAAGATTCCTATTCCGACAAACGCCAGTGTTAAAGTCGTCGCCGACACGATGGGAAATAAAATGGTGTTTCCCGACATTGAACTGACCAAACTCGAAGACATCGTGAAAATGATGAAGTCGAGCGACGAAAGTTTGACGATGTTGAAAAACGGTTCGACGGCGGGAACTAAAGCTATTAAAGAGGTTGCCGAAAGCGGGTTGTCAGAAGTTGCTCAATCGGGATTGAAGGCGTTGCGGCAAAGTTTATCGAAAGAAGGTTTGGCGAAAGCCAAAGAACAGCTTGTTACTTTGAATGTTGCACGAACCGAATTGATGGCTCGCCTCGAAAAGTTGATTTCAAATAGTAATCTTTTACAAGATACGAGAACGGCTCTATTAAGAGCCAAAAACAGCATAAAAGACCATTTGACGCAAGATGATTTGGTTGGTGCGTTAAGAGATAAATTCGGCAAAGAAGTTAGACAAAGTGGAAGCGGCTACACATTTGACCATTTGGGAGAAGTCGAAAATGCTGTAAATTCTTTAGGAAATACAATTGAAAGGTCTGCCAAAGAACTTCAAAAAACATCAAAGGGAACAGCAGATTATTCAAAATTATCGAAAGATATTGATGCCCTGAAAGAAATGAAACGGCGAGTCGAAAACTTTCTGGAGACAAAATGAAGCGAGTAAAATCAACACCGCAAGATGAAATTATTTTAGCAGATGAAAATGCTAATCCTGTTGAAAGAAGTTCATCTGCAACGAAATTACTATCTGACGGATATGGAAAAGTAGTAGTTCCAGTTTTGGAACAATGGTTTGAACATAGAGAATCTATTTTAAGAGAGGATGCTGTTTCACTTCTTTTGGCTAGTTTAGGACATGAGAAATATGTTGATAAAGCAATTAAGATACTACATAGTGATACCGATTATGTAGTCAGGCATGATGCTGCCAGAGGATTAGCAAAATTTTGTGTAGATTTTATTGAGGGTAAAAAATATGAAAATCAAATTAATAAGGAATTGCTTTTGGCATTAGTTCAAGATAATGAACCTTATGTGCAGAAAGAATGTTACAAAGGATTATGTAGAATCATCACAGGAAAAAATTTGAAAGAAGATAAAGATTCTTTTGACCTTAATCAAGATGTAAACTGGAATTTACTTCAACCATACTTAGACAAATACGGTTTGCGAAAACCAGTATAAAATAAAGCAAAGCAGGATTGATTTCTTGCTTTTGTTATTTGAAAAACAAATTCGGGGCGACGTTCAAAGTCTTGAGCGCGACCAGGCGCAGCGCAAAGTTATTGCAAGAACTCGTCAAAATCAGCAACGGCGTTAAACAAACGAGTCGGCAAAATTCCGATTCCAACGAATACAAGCATTAAAGTCGTCGCCGACACGCTCGGCAACAAGATGGTGTTTCCCGACTTTGAACTGACCAAACTCGAAGACCTAATTAAGCCGCTTGAATCAAGGGCAAGTAAGATTTTGTCGGGTGGGAAAGCAGTTAATCTTCCGGCTTGGAGTAAACTGACTTTCAAGTTGGAAAATGACGGTAAAACTATTCAACTTATACATAACCACACCGTTACAGGTAAAGGTTATCAATTGCTTGGGCAGAATCTCTTATTAAAGTTTGTAAGAAAAAAAGTCCAATGCAAATTTATGGATGGAAATTACAGGTATGATATATCCGTGAAGGAATCAGGGAAATGGAACTTTCAATTTATAGCAGAACGTGAAACTGAGGAAATTTGGGCAGAAGGTGAAGTCGAATCAAAACAGGCTACAATGACATTACTATCGGTAGTTGACGTGATTTTGAATAGACATTATTTGAAATAAACAAAATAAGATAAACTGTGTAAATGTTACAATATCTTGAATTAAAGGAAAAGCCGCGAGAATTTCTTGCTGCCACCGGAATTACTGATGAAGAGTTTCAGGCAAT
>MWYZ01000050.1 GCA_002050365.1 Acidobacteria bacterium 28-1 | reverse complement strand
GAGAATCGGAACAATTTTCAATTGACATCAATCCGAAGTTTAATCATTTTCAATGATTAACTCCTGATGCCTCGAACTAAATTACTAACTAGCTGTTGTCAAAGAACTTAATTGCACTCAGGCTTCAATTAAATTACCTTATAAAGTCAGTCCGCAAAATCTTCTTCGCCATCTTCATCTTCGTTATTGAAATTGAATCCTTCAACTTCCTCATCAGTAACGCCGCATTCGTGAAGCCAATCAAGTGCCGCCATTTTGTCGGGAAATAAAATTACTTCATTATTTTCGTCAAGCAAAAATTCGTCGCCGTTTATCGAAATTCCGTTCACAGGTCTTGAAACTGAAATCATACGTTCGCTCCTATCGTCAGCTAAAGATTTATTTATCGCGCGACTACCAAGTCAGCGATTTTGAATGATAAGAAATTTGCTGTCGAATGACCGTTTTCTTTTTCAAAGCCAGCTTTTCAGTTGGACTGAAAATCGTCGTCATTTTTGGCAGGCTTTCCAGATTGCTGACAATGACGATTCCGTAATCGTCTTTGTATTCGTCGGCACAGGCAAATTCCTTTTCTGTTAGTCTGATGCTTCCGTGGGCGGAGCGCAGCCCCTTAATTTCAGCTAAAAGAAATTTTTTTTGGATTTGAATTTGAAAATCGTAACCGTCGCCGAATAAGCGAGCGTCTTCGAGCGAACCGTCTTTGAAAACTTCAATTTCGCGGAAGTGATTTATAAAATAAAGTTCCGCTTCTTGTCCGGTTAATTGCAACTGCTTGAATTTGCTTTTAATTATCGGGCTGGCTTCGGCTGGCTTAAAGTCGTGAATTTGAAAATTTTTGGTAAGGTAAAGTTTTACGATGTCGGCATAGCTTTTTACGTCGTAATCGCTAAACAAAGAATCAATGAACTTTTTGCGGTGAATGTAAGCGTCGCCCTTTTGCCACCAGCCTTTTCTGCCGTTATCGAAAAACGGGTCAAATAAATCTTGCCTGTTTTTTACAGTTCCGACAGTTTCCGCAATGCCGCATCGAATAGTATATTCGTAAAAATCCGTTTTAGTTTTGAAACCAAATTCATTCACGAAAGCCTGATTAAATTTAGCCATTCCATAACCGATTAAGTTTAGTATCTCGTAAATTTTCGTGTTTATTATCAGGCATAAAATCAAGGACGCAAAGCCATTCCGATTTGTTTTCTTTGGTTTTCCTTTGAACCGCAGAATACAAAATCATCAGGGAAAGTTTGAAGTCTTGCGCGTTCCCGATTCGTCAAGGCGCGGTCTTCCTTCCAATGATAAACATGAGTGCCGCCGCCGCCCGAACCTGTAATTGTATATGCGGGTTTTGTCGGTTCGAGCCGCTTATAAATTTGACTGATTTTTGCGCCTTTGACATTTAGCTGTAAATCTTCGGGCAAATCGGCGGTGAAAGCGTTTTCGCCTGGCTTGATGTGTTTCAATCTTTTGACGACCGTTTCCGATTGATTCGTTAATTCGTTGTTTTCCGCGTCCGCCGAAATCGGCGGATTTTCGATTGCATTGCGGCAGGAAACGTCAGCGTCGGCAAAAGGAAGCGGCGACGGAACTTTGAATTTCACGCTCAAATCTTTTCTCATTCCGACGATAATAATTCGATGACGCGCCTGCGGCACGCCGTATTTTTCAAATTTGTAGAGATGCGGCACAACGTCGTAACCGGCTTGCGACATATCACGCAAAATATTTTGAAAAGCCTGACCGTCGTTCGAGTTTCGCAGACCGCCGACGTTTTCCGCTAAAAACCATTGCGGCTGAAAGTGCTTTAAGACGTTGATGCCGTATTGATACAAAGGACCGAAAACGCCGTCTATTCCTTTCTGCTCGCCGACAACGCTGAAGTCGTTGCACGGGAAACCGAAAGCGAGCGCGTCAATCGCGGAAATCTTTTCGAGGCGTTCGATTTTGAGTTTGCGAATATCATCGTGGATGACGGATTTTGAATTTTCCGCGCCGCAGATATTCCGGCTGTAAGTTTTGCAGGTGTCTTTGTCGTAATCAGTCGCCCAAGCGTGAGTGATGCGGCGGTCGGTCGGATTGCTGATTGTTGAAGCCCATTTCGCGCCGAGCGCGATGCCGCCGGGTCCGCAGAATAATTCGCCTAGCCGATAAGTGATATTCATAGAAATATTTGAGATT
Source organism: Acidobacteria bacterium 28-1 (assembly GCA_002050365.1). Classification (GTDB taxonomy): domain Bacteria; phylum Acidobacteriota; class Blastocatellia; order Pyrinomonadales; family Pyrinomonadaceae. Next base: position 16,928 of record MWYZ01000050.1, on the reverse strand, counting down.
TTTTCGATTACAAAAACTCCTTACAGTTAACACTTTTCAGGACTTAAATTCAAGTTTATTCAAAAAAATTTAACTTTCATTGACCTTCAAAACTGCCAGAAACGCTTCCTGCGGAATCTCGACGCGCCCGACTTTCTTCATTCGCTTTTTGCCTTCTTTTTGTTTTTCGAGCAGTTTGCGCTTTCTGGAAATGTCGCCGCCGTAGCATTTTGCCGTGACGTTTTTGCCCATCGCTTTGACGGTTTCGCGGGCGATGACTTTGGCGCCAATGGCGGCTTGAATCGGGACTTCAAACATTTGGCGCGGAATAAGTTCTTTCATTTTCGCCGTAACTAATCTGCCTTTGGCGGCGGCGGTCGCGCGGTGCAGAATCAAGGAGAGCGCGTCAACCGGTTCGCCCGAAACCAGAACATCGAGTTTTACTAGATCGCTTTCCCGGTAACCCGAAAGATGATAGTCGAGCGAAGCGTAACCTTTAGAAACCGATTTCAGACGGTCGTAAAAATCAAGCACGATTTCGTTGAGCGGCAATTCATAGACGAGCATCACACGGTTTGACGTAACGAACTCAAATTTTTTCTGGACGCCGCGCTTTTCTTCCAGGAGCGGCAAGATTCCGCCGAGAAAAGTGTCGTTGGTTAAAATCGTCGCTTCGATGAACGGCTCTTCGATTTTTGTGATTCTGCCGGTGTCCGGCATTTTCGACGGCGAATCAATCTCAGCCGTTGTGCCGTCGGTCGTCGTTACGCGGTAACGCACGCCGGGCGCGGTCGTTATCAAATCTAAATCAAATTCTCTTTCCAATCTTTCCTGCACAATTTCCATATGAAGAAGTCCGAGAAATCCGCATCGGAAACCGAAACCGAGCGCAGTTGAAGATTCAGGTTCGTAGAAAAACGAAGCGTCATTGAGCCGCAGTTTGTCCATCGCGTCGCGCAGTTCTTCGTATTGCGCGTTGTCGGTTGGGTAAAGTCCGGCGAAAACCATCGGTTTAACTTCTTGAAAACCGGGAAAAGGTTCGGCAACCGGTCGGGCGGCTTCGGTGATTGTGTCGCCGATTTGCACGTCGGCGACGGTTTTGATCGAAGCGGTAAGAAATCCGACTTCGCCGACGCTCAATTTATCAATCGGTGTCGGGCGCGGACGATTTACGCCAAGGGTTTCAACCAGATATTCGCGTCCCGTGTTGAAAAATCGAATTTTTGTGCCTTTATTTATCGTGCCTTCGATGATGCGGAAAAGAACAATCACGCCGCGATACGAGTCATACCACGAATCGAAAATCAAAGCTTTGAGCGGCGCGTCTTTATCGCCTTTCGGCGCGGGAACTCGTTTGACAATCGCTTCTAAAACTTCCTCAATACCGATGCCGGTTTTCGCCGAAGTCAAAACCGCGTCGCTCGTGTCTAAACCGATGATGTTTTCGATTTGTTCTTTAATTCGGTCGGGTTCGGCGGACGGCAAATCAATTTTGTTGAGAACGGGAATCAATTCCAAATCGTTTTCGATTGCCAAATAAGTGTTCGCCAGCGTTTGCGCTTCAACGCCTTGCGAAGCGTCAACAATCAGCAACGCGCCTTCGCAAGCCGAGAGCGAGCGCGAAACTTCGTAGGAAAAATCAACGTGACCGGGCGTGTCAATTAAATTTAAAACGTAATTTTGACCGTCTTTTGCTTTGTAGTCCAAGCGGACGGCGTGAGATTTGATGGTAATGCCGCGTTCGCGTTCTAAGTCCATATCGTCTAAAAGCTGCTCTTCCATATCCCGTTCGCTCACGGCGCCGGTCAGTTGGAGAATGCGGTCGGCGAGCGTTGATTTGCCGTGGTCAATATGCGCGATGATGGAAAAATTTCTGATTAAGTTCGAGTTCATATCTAATCGTTTGGTTTCAATAAAAATAGCGATAATACGTTAAAAATTAACAATAGCAAACGTAACCAAAATTCGCACTTATCAGAGATTCCACAAAAATTTTATAAAAATAATCAATCAACCTGAATCCGTTTTGAAAAAGCTTGCGAATAGTTAAACGTAGGGTAAACTCTTTGCATATTTTACGAGAGTAGTGGTATTTTTGGTATTTAGCGTAGAGTGTGCCTTTTTCACTGAGCTAGTAATTATATTAAGCACGACTGATAGGTTATGTTAAGCTATGTTCCGAAAAGTTTGACACATACCTATTTTTTATCAGGCAGAGCGAGAATGAACTTCTTTTCGTTTTGCCAAGTAACATAGTCACCAGGTTCGAAGTATTCGTTAAACTTTTACCTTCTTAGGTTTCTTTTATTTTTTTTGAATCTAATTTCAATTGCGTAGCGAAAGAAGTTTAATGACGAAGATATTTTTAGAACCTTGCAGAATGAGTTTTCTCCAAAAAGAATTCTGCAATTTTCAGGATTTTCTGATAATGTTAATTTAGATATTTAAATTTGCGTTTTTCGCAATGCAAGCACCGAAAGTTATTTTTTTTTATTTTTCATGGGGAGTTAGTTATGTTTCAAAAAGTCATCCACACTCGGTGGATTGGGATTGCCTGCCTGTTAGTTTTGTTAACCCTGATTAGCTCTGCTAGCGTTAAAGCCGCAACTTTGTATGGCGAAACGACTGGTAATCAATTAGCCCGCTTTAACAGCAAAGCACCCAGCAGCGCGCCCACTTTTAGCGGATTGGCGGACAGTGTTGCCGAACCCACACGCCAACTCAACGCGCTTGATTTTGATGGCGATTCTCGTGCTGATTATGTCAATTACCGTATTTTTATCAGCACGGTGTTCATTTCGCGCAGTTCCGCCAATAACACCACTTTCCTTGGCTTACAATTCGGCATCGGCGGTTCGGATATTTTCCAACCCGGTGATTATGACGGTGACAGCCGCGCCGACATTGCGGTTTTCCGACCGTCTAGCGGAACTTGGTTTATTCTACAAAGTTCAAATAATATGTTTCGCGCTGTACAATTCGGAGCCAGCACCGACCAACCGGTCGCGCAGGATTATGACGGCGACCGACGGACAGATTTAGCGGTTGTCCGCCGAAGCGAAGGAGCAATGATTTGGTATGTGCTGAGAAGTTCAAACAATAGTTTCTTTGGTTTGAACTTCGGGTTTAGCAGTGATAGGGTCGCGCCAGGCGATTATGACGGTGACGGAAAAACGGATATTGCCGTTAAACGCGGCGCACCCGGAGAGCCAGCCACCTTCTTTATCCAACAAAGTACTGGTGGATTCCGTAGCGTCCAATTCGGTATGGGTGAAGATTTAGTAGTTCCGGGCGATTATGATGGCGACGATAAAACGGACGTTGCTGTGGTGCGTCCAGGTTCGCAACTTGTTTGGAACATTATCCGTAGTTCGGATAATTCTGTATCAGTGGTTAGATTTGGTTCAAAAGGACAATTTACCGTCCAAGCCGATTATAACGGCGATGGCAGAACCGATATTGCCACTTTTGAACCGGGGCGCGGTCTTTACTTCATTTTGCAAAGCCCAAATCAAACGTTTATCGCGCAACAATTTGGTACAAGTGAAGATTACCCGGTGGGTAATTACAACACTTATTAGTATTCAATTACAACACTTGTTAGTACTTAAGGAGAAAAAATATGAAATCGACTAGAAAAAACAAACTTTTTTCATTAGTGCAATTCGGAATAATTGCTCTACTGATTCTTAACTTAATGAGCTTACCGATTATGGCGTCGAGCCACGCGGAAGCTCCTCTTATCAGCATGGACAGATATGCCGATAACACGGACGTTTATGCTTTTCGTAGTACGGAACCGGGGCGTGAAGGTTTCGTGACATTGATTGCTAACTATATTCCGTTTCAAGACCCGTCGGGCGGTCCGCAGTTTTTCCGCTTTGACGATTCGGTGATGTACGAAATTAAAGTTGACAACACCGGCGACGGTTTGGAAGATATAACTTATCAATTCCAATTCACAACGCAGATAGTCAGACCAAGCACCGTGTTTGGGATGAATACTCTCAATCAAGACGGTGTGATTATGAATGAAAGAGATCCTGACTACAATATGCCGCAAGACTACACGTTGCGCGTTATTAACAGTGCCACGGGTCCTAACGGACAGTTGCTCGGTACCGGAGTTCGCATGCCGCCGTCGAATATCGGACCGCGCGTGACGCCGAATTATGAAGAGAACTTAGGTCGGCGGGGAGTTCACACTACGCCAAGTGGTGTTAGGTTTTTCGCCGGACAACGCGATGAAAGCTTTTTCATTGATGTCGGTGGCGTTTTCGACCTTTTCAATCTTCGCTCACTCGCCGCATCCGGCGGCGTTGACAGCTTGCGCAGCTTTAATGTCAACACGCTTGCCGTTGAAGTTCCAATTCAGAACTTGACTAGCACACGTACTATTCCGGCGAGTTCGACCGCTCCGGGCGCCGTTATCGGTGTGTTTGCAACTGCCAGCCGTCGCGGGACGCAGGTTATCAATGCAGATAACACAAGAAGTACGTCAGGACCTTGGCGACAAATTTCCCGTCTCGGCAATCCGCTCGTTAATGAACTTGTCATTCCTTTGGGGTTAAAAGACGCTTTCAACGCGCTTTCACCGGTCGGTGATGCGGTTGCTGCACCGTCTATTCTTGACCCGGAGCTTCCGAAACTTATCAAGGCTGCTCTTAGCTCTTTTAACAATATCAACATCAACATACCGCCCGCCCCGCGTAATGACTTGGTAGCGATTTTTGCTACCGGCATACCGGCTGGCGCAGTACCGGGCGCGCCGACTTTCACGACGTTTCTTTCGGACGGTCAGCCGCACGAATATATGCGTTTGAACGTGGCAATTGCGCCTACTAATGGTACTTCCGCCTTTAGTCGGTTGGGCTTGCTTGGTGGTGATCCGGCAGGTTTCCCGAACGGACGCCGCGTAACAGACGATGTCGTGGACATTGATATTCGCGCTGTTTTAGGCGGAACTCCGTTTACTCCGGCATTTAACGTTGCGCCGAATAATTCGATCGGCGACGGCGTAGCTGCAAACTTTGAAGGTTTCTTGACGCGTTTCCCATATCTCCAAACGCCGAATCAGGGTAACACACCGCGTCCAGCAAACTTCCCGGCTGCTCAACTCAGCGCACCGGAAACTAACGGAAATCAACCGCCTATCGTTGATGCAAACGGTTTTTTGACTAACTATAAAAATAAGTAGTGTGAAAACTTTTCGGGGCAGAATTTAGGTTCTGCTCCGAAATTTCGGAAACTATTTCCGAAAACATTAATCGTTTAGTACCAATTATTTTGAGTTCCGTATTTATTCGGCGTTAAAAACCGTCTGAAGACGGAACTCAAAATTACAAAACCCTTTTAATTCCTAGACAAAATTTCATTTAAGGAAATGGAAATGAAAACGCGAAACTTTATATTTTTCAGTTTGTGTCTGGCTTTTGTCGCGTTGGCAAATTCGGCGTGTGTTGAGCAGAAGCCGACGGTAGCCATTGCTTCGCCAAACCTTGTTTCGGAAAATACGACATCAACCGACGCACGAATTCAAAAGGCGCAAGCGTCGATTGAAAAAATGCCTAATGTTGCCGGCAACTACAACAATCTTGCCATTGCATATATCAAATCGGCGCGTGAAACCGGCGATTTCAGCTTAAACTCGAAAGCTGAAACTGCTCTCAATCGTTCTCTTGAAATCGAACCCAACAATTTAAACGCACTTAAACTTAAAGCATCTTTGCATCTAACATTTCATCGTTTTCAAGACGCCCTAGAACTCGGCACTGAGTTGCAAAAAACCAATCCAAACGACCCATTTATTTACGGAGTTTTGACTGACGCGAATGTCGAACTCGGCAATTACGAGAAAGCAGTCGAAGCCGCACAAACGATGGTTGATTTGCGACCGAATATGGAATCTTACGCTCGCGTTTCACATTTGCGTTCTCTACACGGCGACAGCAAAGGGGCGATTGAAGCGATGAGTTTTGCGGCGCGAATCACCGACCCGCTAGACAAAGAAGCACAAAGCTGGTGTCTTGTTCATTTGGGCAACGAGTATCTGAATGCCGGAAAATATGTCGAAGCCGAAAAACAATACGATTCCGCGCTCGAAATTTTTCCGAACTATCATTACGGTTTAGAAGGTAAAGGACGCGCCCGTGCCGCGCAAAACGATTACGAAAACGCCATCAAATTTTATACACAGGCGCAAGACCGCGTTCCGACGACCGAAACCGTTATCGCGCTTGGCGACCTTTATGCCAAAACCGGCAACGCGGAAAAATCCAAAGCACAGTATGATTTAGTCGAATTTATCGAACAAAAATTCGGCAATACGGATATGCGGCGGCTCGCGCTTTTGTGGGCTGACCAAGACGTAAAACTCGACGAGGCTTTGGTGATCGCCGAAAAGGAACACGCGGCGCGAAAAGATATTTTCACGGCGGATATTTACGCTTGGTGTTTGTATAAAAAAGGAAATTTCCAAGAGGCGAAAAATATTATTCAAGAAGCGATGCGCTTGAAAACAAAAGATGCGCGAATCTTCTATCACGCGGGAATGATTGAAAAAAATTTGGGCAATAAAAAGGAAGCCGCGCAATTTCTTCAAAAGGCTTTGAAGACGAATCCGTCGTTTGACTTACTGCAAGCGGAAAATGCGAAATCGGCGTTACAAGAATTGTAATAAAATGCGAAGAAACTTTTATCTATCAATCACGTTTCTTATTTTCGCCAGTGCCGTTTCAATAATGGCGCATCCGTTGGGAAATTTCAGCGTTAATCAATACGCGCGGATTGAAGTCGGAAAATCGCAGGTAAAATTACGCGCCGTTCTTGATATGGCGGAAATACCGACTTTTCAGGAATCGCAAACAATAGACACGAACAAAGATGGTGAACTTTCCGAAACAGAACTTAACAATTACGTTGAGAAAATTTCGCCCGGTTACTTTGCAAATCTTTTGCTGACGATTGGCGAACAATCAATAGAGCTTCGTCCGATCGCAAAAAACATCAGTTTGCCGACGGGTTCGGGCAACCTGCCGACACTTCGTATCGAATGGGATTTAGCCGGCGACTTACCAAATCCGGCAAATGAAATACAAAAGCTGCGGTTTGAAAATAAAAATAATTTAGAACGAATCGGTTGGAATGAAATCGTCGTCGGGCGCGTTTCAGGAATAAATATTTTCGACAGCACCGCTAAGGGAAGCGGCATCACCGACGAATTAAAATCATACCCACAAGAAACTTTGTCATCACCCCTGACCGAGAGAACGGCGGGATTTTCGTTCACCTCAAGTACGATTCCGCCGAACTCGAAAATTTTGCAAAACCGCGACGGACATGTCTCGACGCCCGTCGAAAAAGATAAATTCGCCGAGCTAATCGCTGTACCCGAAATTACGCCGACGATAATTTTATTCGGATTGCTCGTCGCCTTCGGTTTGGGCGCATTGCACGCGCTCTCGCCCGGACACGGCAAGGCGGTCGTCGGCGCATATCTCGTCGGCTCAAAGGGAACGCCGAAACACGCTTTATTTCTCGGCGCAACCGTTACCATCACGCACACGCTCGGTGTTTTCGCGCTTGGACTCCTGACGCTGTTTGCCTCAAATTACATTTTGCCCGAACGATTGATGCCTTTCTTAAATTTCTTTTCCGGCTTGCTGGTATTTTTTATCGGTTTGACGCTTTTCAAAAATCGTTTATTTTCGATTTTGGGTTACGAATCGAGCGAACATCAACCTGCCAAAGATTTGCACGAACACGATAATTTGCCGGAAAACATTACGCATACACACGGCGGTTCGACGCATTCACATCTGCCGCCGAAACGAGTTACTTGGCGCAATTTGCTGGCGTTGGGAATTTCGGGAGGATTACTTCCATGTCCGTCGGCGTTGGTTTTAATGCTGTCGGCGATTTCACTCAACCGTATTGGTTACGGAATCGTTTTGACGTTGGTTTTCAGTTTCGGCTTAGCCGCGACTTTAACGGCAGTCGGATTGACATTTCTTTATGTCGGTAAGTTTCTCGACAATCCATCTTTGAGCGACAATCGAATAGTCAAAGCCTTGCCCGTTTTCAGCGCATTTGTCATCGCTTGTGTCGGCGCAGTAATTTGCTACCAATCTTTGGTGTAATTTATTAAATCTCTTTAAGTTTCTCTCCGTAGAAACTTATATCCTAATAATTTTGAAAAATTCCTTCGCGCTTATATCACTCGTGGTCGTGGTCGTGGTCGTGAAAGCGATGCCGATGCGAGTGCGAATGGATTTTGCCGTTTGCGTGCGCGTGGCGATGAGCGTGAATCAGATTCGTGCTTTCAAGTAAATTTTGGTCATTCAAAATCTGTGCGGGCGTGCCAAAGCCCGCGACGCGCCCGTTTTGAAAAACAAAACAGAAATCGGCGATGTCTTCAATAATGTCCAGATCGTGCGTCGCCGTAATCACGGTTTTCGCAGTTCCGCCCCAATTAATCAGAAAATCAACGACTTGACCGCGACTTTTCGGGTCGAGCGCGGCGGTCGGCTCGTCCATCAGAAGAACTTGCGGGTCGAGTATTAAAACGGACGCGAGCGCGACGCGCTTTTTCTCGCCGCCCGAAAGACGATGTGGCGAACGGTCTTTTAAGTGGGCAATCTCCAGCGTTTCCAAAGTTTCGGTAACGCGCCGCCGAATTTCGTCTTTTTCCCAACGAAGCTGAAGCGGTCCGAAAGCAACTTCGTCGAAAACCGTCGGATTAAAAAGCTGAACGTCGGGATTTTGGAAAACGAGCGCGACGCGCCGCCGAAATCGAAACGCGTATTCTTCGTTTTGAAAAGATTCTTCCGTCAAAGGTTCATCAAAAGCCGAAACAGTTCCCTTGTCGGGAAAATATAAACCGTCGAGCAGGCGCAGAAATGTTGATTTGCCCGAACCGTTCGCGCCTAAAACCGCGATGCGCTGATTCTGCTTTATCGAAAGCGATAAATCATCCAAAGCCGTCAATTCATCGTAACGGAAGGTTACATTTTGAACGTCGAAAATAATATCTGACACAAATCTCCAAATCTAAAAATGCAAATTTACAAACGATTGCAGCGAATCCTGCCGTCCAAACCAAAATCCGGCGAGTGCCAGCAACAAAAAAGCGGCGAGTGCCAGCCAATCTCGTCCGCGCATCATAAAATCGTCAAGCGTATAAACTTCGCCGCGAAAACCGCGCGACTGCATCGCCATAAAAACTTCCGTGTTGAGATAAAAACTTTTGGTCAGCAAAACGCCGATGCTCGCAGCGGCAATGCGTCTGCTTTCCCGAGCGTCGAGCGAACCGATGAGGCGGCTCTGCCGCGCCTCGAACATATTCCGCGCCGTTTCCAGCATCACGAAAATATAGCGATAGGTCATTCCCAAAATTACGACGAAAACGACCGGAACGCCCAAGACGCGCAAACCTTTCAAAACGTGCGTCCAAAGCGTGCAAAGCACGAGCAGCAGCGAAAGCGTAACGGTTGTTTCAACCCGAAGCAGCAAATAAAGCGCGCTCGTCACGCCTTGCGCGGTAATCGTCCAACCCAATAGCGGCAAGCGAAAAAGTGCGTCGCCCGGCGTAATAAAAATTACCGGCAAAGCAATCGTTCCCGTAAAAGTTAAAACACTCAGCCAAGTTCTGACCGCCAGCGTGCGAAGCGGAACGTGCGACACAATAGCAAGCAAAACGGCGATTGCAAAAATAAAGATAATCGTGAAAAAATTACGAGCCAGCGTCGCGTCCAAAATTAAAGCCAACAGTCCGATGATTTTTACGCGCGGGTCGAGTTTTTGAAGAAAGCCCTCTTTTCGCGCGAGTTCTTCGGCAAAAAGTGCGCGTTCGGTTTTGCGAATCAATGTTGAGAGCGTTCGCTCGATAAAACTTCCGCGACGTTTTTTGCGCGTCGGCGTTGATTTTAGTTTGTGATTTGAAACAGGATTCACCTTAATTGTTTCCTGTTTCGGGCGGCGCGTTTTTGCTTCCGCGATTTATCAATCCGGCAATCCAGCCGCCCAAAAGAAACACAGCGATAATCAATCCAGTGCCGAACATCGCCGACATTATGTAGCCGAACTCCGCGCTGTTCATAAACGGCGGTGCGTAGTCGGGTATCGGCGCAGTCCAGACGCTCGAAAGTCTCACTAAACCTTCGGGCGGCGCGTCGGGTGGTGATTGATTACGTGAAGCATTGGCAATTTGTTCGCGTCCGGCTGGGTCGTTAAAATCTTCCGCGCTCCATTCGCCCCAAGCAGTTCCGGCGGCAAGCAATCCAAGCGGCGTTAAAATCATTAGCGCGGCGAGTCCTATCCACAACGGGCGCGTGACGCGCCAGCCGGATTTCTCAATCGAATTTTCGTCAGGTGCGTCCGGCGCGGTCAATTTCAAGAGCGACGAATCGGAGCGTTGCAAGTAAGCGACCACGCCGCCCGCCGTAATCAATTCGGCGAGTCCGGCGAAAGTTAAGTGTCCAATCATCATTGCCGGAACTGCGATGCTCAAAGGATACGGCGCATAAAGCGGTGCGCCGCTCGCGTCGTGAAAAAGAAGCGGCTGAATGCCGAATTCGATGCTCGCGCAAAACGCCGCCGCGTTGATTGCCGCGTAACCTGCCAGCGAAGCCGCAACCACGCGGCGCGTCGAAGTAATTGCCGCGCCTCTTCCGATTGTTCGATAAACAGCGTTCGCCACGAGTGAGCCGACAATCGCCATATTAAAACAATTCGCGCCGAAAGCCGTGATGCCGCCGTCGCCGAAAAACAACGCTTGAATAAGGAGCGCGACGGAAATCGCCAGCATCGAACCCCACGGTCCAAGAACAATCGTCGCAATCCCGACTCCGACAGCGTGTCCGGTAGTGCCGCCCGGCAAGGGAATATTGAACATCATTATGACAAACGAAAATGCGGCGAACAGCGATAACAAAGGAACTAATTTCGTGTTCAAAAGCCGCTTGACACGGCGAAGCGCAATCGCCCAAAACGGCGCGGCGGCGGCGTAAAGCACCGCGCAGGTTACAGGACTGAGATAGCCGTCGGGAATGTGCATAAATTAACTTATGATTGCCTAAATTTCAATTTCTCTTTTTCTCCACGCTCGTTTGAATTTGCATAATCTCCGCAATTGATGCCACCAATTTTTGTCCGAAAGTTTTCGGCTGCAATGCTTCTGCATCGGAAGCGTGAATACCGAGCAAAACGTGAATGACCTTTACTGCCGAAAGAACCGTCTGGTCAACGTCCTTGGTCGAATACCAAGGGTTGACGGCAATGTTCACATTATTATTTTCATCGAGCCATGCTTCGATGTTTTCCAAATCAATCGCGCGGGCGACGGTTTCGGTGTCCGTTCCTTCCGGCAGTTTGAGCGCGACCGAGCAAAGTTCATTCACGACCAACTCACAGTCAACGCCGACGGTTTCGCGCAAGCCTTCGCGCACATCCGCGAAAACCATATCGAGCGTCGCCCGCGTCGCTTCGAGCAGATGCCTCTGATTCGCCAAAACTTTCGAGTTTCCTGGCGCAGACGCTTCGCCCGCTTGCAGGTTTTTCCAAAGCGGCGGCACGCGCCACGCCGTCAACTTCGTCCCGCGCACGGGCGGACCGCCCGTCAAGGCAAGTTCTCAATAATTTTCCCAGCGTCCGCTCCAACGGCTCATAATTAAGTTTCCCCTTGATTAAAATTCTTATCTTTGTAATTCGTTTTATCAAGTCGTTTCGGATTCATTTATTAAACCCCGAGTGTGATTGCGCCCCAGAAACTTTCCCAATCGGCTTCGCCGCAATCTGTTTGGCATCGCTGCATATCAAATGCTTTTGCGTTGTCGGTTATCGTTACGCTCGCGCCGGACACAACAGCGCCTTGTTCATCCGTAACCGTGCCGCTCAAGGTCGCCGTTGCCGATTGCGCCTGAGCATCGTTTAAAAATAATGTCGTTAAAATTAGTGATCCAACCGTTAATAACAAATTCTTTCGCATTGAAAACTCCTGTCGTTTAAATAATTATTTTGCCGTGTTATGAATTTGTAATTCGTAATATCAACTATAACAGATTCGCCAAAAAAGAAAAAATTTAAACTTTTAAAAAGTCAGTTCAAGCCGGAAAATAACCAATCTCGCAAAGGACGTTTGAATTTTGCTCAGTCAAACTAGCAATCATAACGCCAGTTTTTTGCTTTAGTTATGAATCCGTTCGTTATCATAACTTTTCAATAAAGTCGGCGTGAGTTACGATTTGGAATAACCTAAACAAAAGGAATTTACAAAAGCAATGATTAACTTTGACTCGGACATTTGTACAAATTTTGAAGCGGTGACAACGCGCGAGTGGTTGGAGACGAACGGCATTGGCGGTTTCGCTTCTTCAACAGTTTCGGGTGCGAACACGCGGCGTTATCACGGATTGCTGACCGCTGCGACGCGTCCACCGCTTGGGCGCGTAACGATGCTTTCTAAATTTGAGGAAACCATTACGATTAACGATAAGCCGTATGAACTTTCCACAAATCAATTTCCAAATGCGGTTTATCCGGAAGGTTATAAATACTTGAAAAACTTTCGCCTTGCGCCGTTTCCGATTTGGACGTTTGAGATTGAAGGCATCGAAATTAAAAAATCGGTTTTTATGGTTCACGGCTCGAACGCGACGGTCGTTAAATTCAGGATTCAGGATTCAGGATTCAGGATTCAGTTAGAATTAAAACCACTCTTGTCCTTTTCCGATTATCACCATTTGCAGCACGAAAATTCTGATTTTGATTTGCATTATGAAGCCTCGGAAAATCTTGTTTCGGTAAAACCATATAGCGAAATGCCGCCGCTTTATTTTGCTCACAATGCTTCTTCGATTGAAAACACGAATGTATGGTATCGGAATTTTGAATATGCGATTGAAAAAGAGCGCGGTTTCGATTTTTCGGAAGATTTGTTTCAGCCGTTCGCTCTGAAATTTGATTTGTCTGAGACGGCAATCGTCATTGCTTCGACTGAGAAGCAAAATTACACTGACGCGGAAACTTTTGAGAAAAAGGAAATCGAACGGCGCGAAATGTTAATCAAAGACGCAAATGCCGAAGACGATTTTACAAAACAACTCGTTTTAGCCGCCGACCAATTCGTCGTTTCACGCGGCGCCGGGAAAACGATTATCGCCGGTTATCCGTGGTTTTCCGATTGGGGACGCGACACGATGATTGCTTTGAATGGTTTGACTCTGGCGACGAACCGTGCAGAAATCGCCAAACAAATTCTTCTGGAATTTTCCCAACATATCTCTGAAGGAATGCTGCCGAATCGTTTTCCCGATGCGGGCGACAGTGCGGAATACAACACGGTTGACGCAACGCTCTGGTATTTTGAAGCGATTCGCGCTTACGTCGAAAAGACTGAAGATTATAAATTTGTTCGCAAAAATCTCTATGAAAAACTCGTTGATATAATCGTCCGGCATCTACGCGGAACTCGTTACCAAATTCGAGTTGGCACAGACGGCTTACTTTACGCGGGAGACGCGAGTGTTCAATTAACTTGGATGGACGCGAAAATCGGCGACCTTGTGGTTACGCCGCGCACGGGCAAAGCCGTCGAGATTCAGGCACTTTGGTATAACGCTTTGTGTATTATGGCGGATTTTGCCGGCACCTTCGGCGATTGGAAAGATGAGAAAAAATATCTCGAACTGGCGCAGCAAGCACGGACGAGTTTCAATAAAATTTTTTGGAACGACGCGGAAGAGTGTTTGTTCGATGTGATTGACGGGGAAAACAAAGACGATTCGGTTCGCCCGAATCAGATTTTCGCCGTCAGTTTGCCGCACGCAATTTTAGACGATGCGGACAAAGCGCGGCGAGTCGTCGAAAAAGTCGAAGCGGAATTACTTACGCCGTTTGGTTTGCGTTCGCTTTCGCCAAAGGATAAAAATTATCGTCCTGTTTACATCGGCAATCCTTTTGAGCGCGATACGGCTTATCACCAAGGAACGGTTTGGGCGTGGCTTATCGGCGCATTTGTTGATGCTTATCGGCGAGTTCACGGCAAAAATGAAACGACGGAAATCCGCGTCAATGAAATTTTAGGCGGTTTTAAAAACCATCTGAGCGAAGCCGGATGCGGACAAATCTCCGAGATTTTTGATGCCGACGCGACTCACAACCCGCGCGGCTGCGTCGCTCAAGCGTGGAGCGTGGCGGAAGTTTTACGCGTTTATAAAGGAACGCCGTCATCTTGATGGCAAAGATTGCAACAGCAATTTAGTAAAGTACGCCTAATAGTTTTGAACGTTTGAAGCGTTCATTGAAAGCCTCGATGCTGGCGTTCCTTTACGGCAGATTTTCAGCCAACCGCTCAATATCTGCTCGATTATTAAAAAAATGCGGCGCGATGCGAACGCGGTCGCCGCGCGGCGAAACGATAATATTTTCTTTTTGTAGATGATTGGCTATATCAACAGGAGTCAAACCGTCGTTATTTTTGATGCAGACGATTTGCGACTTTTCCCCGTTCGCGCGTGAACTGACAATTTCATAATTTTTCCCCGCCAGCAGTTCGCACAGATAGTCAGTTAATTCTTCAAGATAACTTTCGATTCGTTCCGCGCCTGTGTCAAACAAAAGTTTTGCGCTTTGCTCAAGTCCGTAAAAAAGCGAAGCCGTTCCCGTGCCTGTTTCCCACGCCAGCGCGTTCGGCTTAAAATCCTGCTCATAATCTTCAAAATTCCAAGCATTGGCGACGCTAATCCATCCGACAAGAGTCGGCTCGATTCTTTCCCTCGCCCGGTTAGAAAGAAAAAGAATTCCGCAGCCTTCGGGCGAACACAGCCATTTGTGGCTCGCGCCCGCCGCGATGTCGATTTTTTGAGCTTCCAAATCCAGCGGCGCTGCGCCGAACGCTTGGATAATATCAACTGCAAACAACGCGTCAACTTTTCTTGCCGCTTCGCCGATTTGTTCTAAGTCAGTGCGAAATCCTGAACCGTATTGCACCGCGCTGATTGAAACGAGCCGCGTATTTTCATCAATCAAATTAATAAATTCGTCTAAATCAACCCGCCCGTTGCTTTCGGGACACAGGCGAAGTTCCACGCCGAACACATCTCTGACGCGCCGCCAAGCGTAAAAATTGGCGGGAAATTCCTTTGCAAAAGTTACGATATTATCGCCTTTTTTCCATTTCAAACCGTTTGCAACCGTCGCAAAACCATCTGACGTATTCCGCATAAACGCGATTTGCTCAGGCTTGACTCGGAGCATTTTGGCAACCGTCTCACGCGCCCGATTTTTGGTCGCAATCCAATCGGAAAAATTAGCCGAGCCGTTTTCACTAACATCTCGAAGCTGCCGACTTACGGCTTCGATGGCAATCGTCGGCAGAGGCGCAACCGCTGCGCTGTTTAAATATGCGTATTTCTTGGCGGCGGGAAAAAGCTCGCGGATTTTTTCGTTCAATTCGTCAAACTCCAATTAAATTTTTTGACATTCATCTAAATTACAGATAATTTTAAACTTGGCACGGAGAAATTTCTCCAACTCAGAACCTCAGATGATACATCAAATTCGTTAAATTATGTTCGATTTTAAAAGAAAAAACCAATTCGATTTCGGTTCGTACGCGTCGAAAGATGACCGCGACATAGAAGTTTATCGTTTAAGAACGGAATCACGGCAAGGACTTTGGTCTGAAAGTCTGAAACTTCTCCGTGACATTTTTCTTATTATTGCAGTCTTTATTCTGCTCGGCGTTTTTGTCGCGCAGCCGGTCGTCGTCGAAGGAACTTCGATGCTGCCTGAACTTCACGATGGCGAGCGTTTGCTGGTTAATAAATTAGTTTACTACAAATTTCAAAGCGTCAGTTGGGGGCACATCGAGCGCGGCGACGTTATTGTTTTTTGGTATCCGAAAGACCCGGAAAAAAGCTATGTCAAACGCGTTATCGGTTTGCCGGGCGAAATGGTCGAAGTGCGCGACGGAAAAATTTTAATTAATAATCAAGAGTTAAACGAACCTTATCTCGATTCGGAATACAATCAATCTTTGCCGAGTTATGAGCCGAAAAAAGTTGATGAACATTATTATTTTGTGATGGGCGACAACCGCGACAATTCTTCCGATTCACGCCTTTGGGGTTTAGTTCCCGAAAAATATATCTACGGCAAAGCGTTTTTTCGCTATTGGAATCCATCACACATCGGGTTTCTAAAGCACGGCAAATATAACTTGCCGGAAGAGGTAAAAACCAAAGATGTTCGCGCCAAAAGCGAAGAGTAGTTTTTAATAGCGCAGACGGTGCAGTGAATGTACATGTCAAAGTTGACGAAAAAGGCTGCGTTGTTTCGGCGAAGGCAATTTCCGGTCATCCGCTTCTTCGCTCGGCAGCTGAACAAACGGCGCGTCAAGCCAAACTTAAAGCGGCTAAAACAGCGGAAATTCTAATTTTTAATTTTACAATCGAATAAACGAAATTTTTTGGAATCTTAAACAATCAAAAAATTACGGCAATAACATACTTCTCTCGTTTCTTTTTTTGAACTCAACCAAATCCCAAAGATTGCCGTATAAATCTTCGAAAACGGCGACCGTTCCGTATTCCTCGTTTTTCGGTTCTCTGACAAAAGTTATGCCTTGGAGTTGCATATTTTTATAATCTCTCCAAAAGTCATCGGTTTTTAAGAACAGAAAAACTCGCCCGCCCGTCTGGTTTCCTATTCGGCTTCTTTGTTCTTCGCCGACTCCTTTCGCCAGCAATAAACAACACTCTTCCGCTCCCTTAGGCGCGACTAAAACCCAACGCTTTGTTTCGCTCTGAACGGTGTCTTCTACAAGAGTCAAATTACCACCGCCAGAGGCGGTGGCTTGATTTTTGTTTGCCCTAGAAGGTGCGCCGTTACTGGCTAGCCTTTATCCTCATCGAACAAGTTTCCTTGCAACTTCTCGATTTCCTTCTCTTTGT
>MWYZ01000064.1 GCA_002050365.1 Acidobacteria bacterium 28-1 | reverse complement strand
GAAGATTTCAGATGTGGTGATGGAAATCGCGTGTGGGTTACACAATTTGCGAGTAACCTTCCGCCAGCCACTTCAAACAATTGATTTAACGAACTTTGAAGAAATATATTATTTCCAATAATGTCTAATGTAAGTTTTTATTCGTTAGGGAATGAGAAGAAGATTAGCGTTTTTAGGCTTAACTTAACATCTCACCTTCATTTTCACATTTTGGTTGACTTTTTGCCATTCGTCTGTAAATTAATCGAATTTGTTGCCGGTTGGCTATTTTTATTTTATTTTTCGCTCAAAATTTGTTTTACTGATGTGGGGTTCGCTCTACTTTACTACTTTAAAAAATATAAAAATTTAGTTAGGAGATTTGTATGAAACGGTTGGTTTTCTTGTTACTTTTCATTTTTTCTATCAATGTGGTTTTTGCCTTCGGACAAAAAAATCAGGCATTACCCGATAAATTATGGCAGGAAGTTGACGATTCAGCTTTGCAACAAAGACTGCCTGAGCGTCTTGTTATTCCGAATGCTTATCGCACATTTACGGTTGATAAAACTGCGCTTCAAGGTTTGCTTAGGAAAGCTCCGATGGAGTTTACCGAGGCTGCCGGAGGCAATTCGCCGATTATTACCCTTCCGATGCCGGACGGCAGACTCGCCCGTTTCTTGTTAGAAGAATCTCCGATTTTCGAGCCGGCTTTGGCGGCAAAGTTTCCGGAAATTAAAACTTATCGCGGGCAAGGAATTGACGACCCGACGGCGACGGCACGATTCGATTTTACGCCGAATGGCTTTCATTCGATGATTATTTCCAGTTCCGGCACAATCTATGTTGACCCATATGCGGTCGGTGATACGCGCAACTACATCAGCTATCTCAAAACCGATGTCGAAAGAACAGGAGAATTCAGCTGTAATGTTAGGAATGATGCTGATGAATTTCCTTCTTATCTCAATTTCCTGCCCGATTCGCCAACTGTAGTTTCCGGAACTAACCTGCGAACTTATCGGCTGGCAGTGGCGGCAACCGCCGAATATACAAATGTTTTCCGTCAAGCTGAGGATACCGACGCGCAAGCCAGAGCTAGAGCATTATCACAAATAGTTCTCATTATGAACCGCGTGAACGGTGTTTATGAACGCGAGGTGGCGATTCGGATGATATTGGTAGCAAACGAAGATTCAATTATTTATACAGACCCGGCAACTGACCCTTATACTAATGGAAATGGATCTACGATGCTCGGTCAGAATCAAAGCAATCTTAATACTGTAATCGGTGTGGATGGCTACGATATTGGGCATGTTTTCAGCACGGGCGGCGGCGGTATAGCACAACTTCGCGGTCCGTGTGGTTCAGGCAAAGCGCGTGGCGTAACAGGGCTTCCAAATCCAGTCGGCGACCCATTTGCAATTGATTACGTCGCCCACGAAATGGGGCATCAATTCGGTGGAAATCATACATTTAATGTCAGCAACGGAAGTTGCGGCGGACAACGTTCAAGCTTAGCTGCATATGAACCGGGAAGCGGCGTTACAATTATGGGTTACGCCGGAATCTGCGGTAGTCAAAATTTGGCAGGTAACAGCATTGATACTTTCCATGTGAAAAGCATTGAAGAAATCGTTGCGTTCACTACCGGTTCTGTCGGCAACAGCTGCGCCGTATCAATTGCAACTGGAAATACGCCTCCGACAGTTACTGCCGAGACGGGTTTTGTCATTCCGAAGCTAACACCGTTTTCTCTGAAAGCAACGGCAACCGATTCAGATGGTGATTTGCTGACTTATGATTGGCAAGAATATGACCTTGGCGCGGGGGCGACAACCGTGCCGAACTCGGATGGCGACGGTATGGAACGACCGATATTTCGCCCGTATTTGCCTAGTGATAATCCTACGCGTACTTTTCCTAGCTTGCAATACATCCTGAACAACGCAAATGTCCCGCCCAATACAACCGGCGGACGTTTAACCGGAGAAACTCTTCCAACCATTACGCGCACAATGATTTTTCAGGTAATTGTGCGCGACAATCGCGTGGACGGCGGCGGCGTCAGAACGGCTCCAGCAGTCGTTAATATTGACGCTTCGAGCGGACCTTTTGTCGTCACCTCGCCGAATACGAGCGTTTTGTGGACAGGTAATTCATCGCAAACGGTCACTTGGGACGTTGCTAATACAACTAACGCGAACATCAACGCGGCAAATGTAAAAATCTCGCTTTCAACCGACGGCGGTAATACTTTCCCGATTGTACTTTCAGCATCAACACCGAATGATGGAACGGAAACAATAACTGTTCCGAATGTCAACACCTCTCAAGCCCGCATCAAAGTCGAAGCAGTTGATAACATTTTCTTCGATATATCAGGTGCAAATTTTACCATTTCCATTTCCACTGCTCCCAACCGTGCATTGTTCGATTTTGACGGCGACGGGAAAGCAGATGTTTCAGTGTTTCGACCATCCAACGGCGGTTGGTATATTGACCAATCAACGAATGGTTTTACCGGTATCGCTTTCGGTCAAGCGGGCGATAGAATCGTGCCTGCCGATTATGACGGCGACGGCAAAACCGATGTCGCTGTTTATCGTTCAGGCACGTGGTATCTGAATCGTTCAATGGCAGGCTTCACCGGCGTTAATTTTGGCACTGCCGATGATATTCCGCAGCCGGCTGATTTTGACGGCGACGGACGAGCGGAACTGGCTGTCTTCCGTCCATCGAATGGCACTTGGTATGTGCTGAACTTACTGAGCAATAAATTCAGTTTTGTGCAGTTCGGACAAAGCGGCGACCGACCCGTGGTGGCAGATTACGACGGCGACGGACTGGCAGATTATGCTGTTTATCGAGACGGCAGTTGGTATATCTTGAGAAGCAGTCAAGGGTTCATCGGAATTCAGTTTGGCGAAGCGGCAGACAAACCTGTGCCAGCAGATTACGACGGCGACGGAAAAGCGGATGTGGCGGTGTTTCGATCATCGAACGGCACGTGGTATTTGAATCGTTCGGCGGCAGGTTTTGCAGAAATCCAGTTTGGCATCTCGACGGATGTGCCAGCACCGGCAGATTATGACGGTGACGGGAAAGCAGACTTAGCAGTTTTCCGTGATGGAGCGTGGTATCTACAAAGAAGTCAAACTGGGTTCACAGGTGTGGCATTCGGCGCCTCAGGCGACCAAGCCGTTCCCAATGCTTACGTTCGCTAAGCGAATAATGACTCTTTTTTGAATTAACTTTTTCAAGTTGAAAAGGCTTTGCTCTAAATCGAGCAAAGCCTTTTTTTGTTAGACCACACTTCTATTTTTGTTTACGTACGATACCAAAATTTACAGTTTAGACTTATTTTTATTCATAATAGTTATAATTTCCTTTCCATTATCCAATCAGTCTGCGGGTCAGAACCGAGTTGGAAAATGTGATTGCCGACTTGTCTGAATCCGAGTTTTTCGTAAAATTTCTGCGCCCGAAAATTAAATTCCCAAACGCCGAGCCACATCGTTTGATAATTTTTACTTTCGGCTTCAGCAAAACATTTTTCCATCAAAACTCGGGCGATGCCTTTTCCGTGAAATTCGTGCATAATATACAGTTTATTTAACTCAATCGGATTTTCGCCCGACACACAATCTTCAGTTGAATGTTCGATAAGTTTCGCGTAGCCGATTATTTTATTTTCAGTTTCAGCAATAAAAAATATCGAATTTTCGTCCGCTAAATCTTTACCGAAAGCCTCGACGCTCAGAAATTCCGTGATATAAGCTCGCATATCATCCGGCTTATTTAATGGATTATTGGCGAACGTATCGTTAAAAACTTTCACGGCTAACGGCGCGAGCATCTCGGCATCTTCGGCTGTTCCGCGCCGAATGTTTAATTTAATTTCACTCATAACTTTTGGAGAGTGTTTGATGTTCCTATGCAATATCAAACACTTTAAATTACCAAATTAGAATTTTTTTACCTCCGAGACGCTGAGTTTTCGCAGAGCATTGCTAAATAATTTCTGAGCTAATTTGTGAATTTTCTTAACTCTATTTCAGAAGTCTTGTAATTGAATTTGGTCTTTATGTTTTTGCAAGACTTTCTAAAATCTAAAATCCAAATTTGTTTTCAACACCTACAATAAAAAAACTAATTCACAACTTTAAGAAATTTGTGTATAATTCGGCTCGTATTCGTTACTTGCAAATTTCTGCAATCCTTTTTATTTAATTAGGCATCTACTTTTTGTTGCGGATGCCCGATTGCCCCGACGGTTCTTCGACCCAAAATGTCAGTCTAGAACCAGCTTTTATTTGTTATAAACTCCCGAAAAATAAAAATCGTATGGAGGAAATATGTTGTTTAAATCCAAGTTTTTTCGCGTAATATGCGCTTTGTGTATGGCTTTGACAATGACCGTTTTTGCTTTTGGCGATACGATTCGCCTGAAAGACGGGAGTATTATCAAAGGTAAAATCGTTAGTTTCGGCGACGGGAAATTCGTCGTCTTAGTCGGCGACGGAACGCGCCAACGGCAATTAAATTTTTCCGCGAGTGAAGTCGAATCAATCGCGTTCGATTCTGATTCTACGCCGACGGCAAACGCCAAAACATCTAACGATACTTCATCTAACACCGATAAAAATTCAACCGTTATAACCGTTGGACAAACTGCTCCGAAGACTACCGATCCACCGACTTCTGCGCCGAAGATTAATACAGATACAAAAGTGCAAACTCCGAAACCGATAGAAATCGGCGTGAAAGTTTTGGCAGATAACACGGCAAACGGCTGGACGAATTCGGGTTGGGTCGCGCGAAAAGGTCAAAAAATCAGAATCAGCGGCACGGGTCGCATTTCTTTGGGCGGCGGACGCTACTCGACGGCGAGCGGAAACGCTTCTCTTACCGATGAAAAAAAATTAATGGCGAAAGAAGCAACCGGCGGACTGATTGCCGTCATCGGCGACAACAACAACAATTTCATTTTTATCGGCGACTCGCGCGAATTCATCGCCGCGCAGGACGGTGCATTATTTTTAGGAGTTAATGATGGGAACTTGGACGATAACTCCGGCGCATTCGACGTGAAAATTGAGATTGACCCTGAAATCGGTTACTAAAGTGAAAAAGTGAAAAAGCGAAAAAGTTCGATGGCAGGTCAGCATCTGTCTTTTTCACCTTTTCACTTTTTCCCTTGATTTGTTCCAACTAAAAGCCGACAATTTGTATCAAAGAGTTAAAATTTAAGAAGGAAATAATTTATGCAAACCGCTTTATCGCATCATTTTTCAAAATTACTCGTTTTGCTAATTGTCGGCTTATTCGTTTTTAATTCAATTGCAATCGCGCAATCGCGTCCGCAAAAAGGCGAAACGCCGAAAAGCGGCGGGAAGAAAAATCAACGTCCCGTCCCAAAAACCGAAGCCGAACTCAAAGCCGAAGAAGAACGACGCAAATTAGAAGAAGAGGAAAAAAATGCGGTTGTTGATGATGAAGTTTTGAAAATCAAAACTAACATCGTCAATGTTGATGCGGTAGTCTACAACAAAAAAAGCGGGCAAATTATTACCGGACTGAAAAAGGAAAACTTTGCCGTCTTTGAAAACGGCGTGAAACAGGACATCACAAATTTTGCTACGCCCGAAGCACCGATAACCGTTTCATTAGTTGTCGAATTCAGTAAATGGTCGGAAATTTTCGGTTTGTATGGAAGCCGCGGACAGGAATCGGGAACGTTAGAGGTCATTCGCCCGGTTGCTTATTTTCTTACTAAATTTATTAAACCGCCGAATGATTACGCTTCAGTAATTGCTTTCGATATTCGCCCGACTCCGATTACAGATTTTACAAATGACCCAGCCCGCTTGCGCCAAACTGTTGATTTACTGCTGCGAAACAATCCAGCGTTTCGTGAAAGCAATTTATTCGACGCGCTGAAATTTTCTCTGGTCGGCGGGAAAGGCGATTCGGTTGTTTTGGAAAACTCGAAAGAGCGCACTTCCCAATACAGTGGAATGATTGACGTTAAAGCGCCGCGCCGCGCTATTATTCTTGTCGCTTCCGGCATTGATACGTTCAGTAGAATAAATTACGGCGAAATTCGCAAAGTTATTCAAAATTCCGGCGTTCCGATTTACATCATCAGCACCGGTAAATTATTCCTTAAAATGTATGATCACCAATTGCCGGCAACCGACGGCATTGACGGAACGCCCGGCAGAATGACCTTTCTGCAAGCGGATAATGCGATGAACACTTTTGCTAAAGAATCAGGCGGAGCGCATTTCTCTGTAACTTTTCCAGGCGAAATTCCGACGGTTATTCAATCAATAAATAATTTGATGCGAAGCCAATACAGCATCGCTTATGACGCGAACGAAAAACGCGAACCGGGTAAGAAATATATCCTCGACGTAAAAGTTGACATTGACGGCGACGGAGTGTACGAGGAAAAAGGCTACGTGATTCAACACCGTCCGTTTTATACGACACCGAAAGCGGATATAAAGGAAAAATAAAATGCCTGTCATTTCGATGTTTTATGGAATTATTGTCCAAATTTTCTTCTTCGATAATGATAAACACAAACTTCCACATATACACGTTCGGTATGCAGAATTTAACGCATCAATCGCCATCGAAACAGGCGACATTTTAGCTGGAGATTTTCCGAACCGCCAACTGAAGTTAGTTCAGGCTTGGGTTGAAATTCACAGAGATGAGTTGATAGCAAATTGGTCGCTTACCGTAGAAGGTAATTTGCCGTTTAAGATTGACCCATTAAGATAAATGTTTTATGTATCCAGACGTTACCGAATTTGAAATACTTTCGGATTACAAAATCAGAATAAGTCTTTCAAACGGCAAGACAGGAATTTTTTGCGTCAAGCCGTATCTCGAAAAAGGCATTTTTACGGAGCTTAAAGACTATAATTATTTCAAACGAGCTAAATTGGAATACGGTACGATAAGTTGGTCTAACGGACAAGATTTTAGTCCTGAAACGATTGAAATGAGAATGGAAAAAATTGTTCCTTGTTGATGTTCTTCTTCCCTTTCACACACCGTAAATTTTCAGCTTAAACTCATCATTCGACGTATAAACTTCCACGCGCTTGTCGGAGAAATATTTGGACGTTCGCAAAATCATCGGCAAGCCGCCCTTCGGAATATTCGTTCCGTATTCTCTTTTTGAAAAGATCGAAGCGAGTTGCGGATTGAGCCGCTGCGTAATGCCGTAGCGAATCGCACGCGAGGCGGGCGGCACAAAACCATTCGTGCGGCGCGGATTGATAATTTCAATCGCGTTATCGTAAATTAAAATTCTGGTCGGAATCTCGCGCAAAGCCAAGTCACGATGAACGAGCGTGTTGGCAACCGCTTCACGAATGGAAAATAAATGATAATTACCGCGTGCCTGCACGATTGAATTTGTCTGCACCGCAGATTTTTTGCGCGGTTTGTCTTTCAATAAATCGCAGTAACGCTCGATAAAACGCAGAACAGAGTCGTATAAAAACAAAAGATTTCCGCCGAGTTCGCTTGTTTCGACGAGTTGCGCATTGCCGTTTTCGCCAGCGTAACGATGCATCGTAATTTTGGAATGCGGAAGCAGTTCGGCGACTCGTTCGTTTTTTCCAAACAACAAAACGGCGGCAACCGTCGGCATAAATTCGTCTGCGCTGCCGATTGCCATTAGCAAATCTTTTTTCAAAAACTCATCGGTTTGATAGACGTTTCTGCCCAGCACATCGTCATCGAAAGCGTGGGCGAAAGTCCACAGCAGTCCGTCATCGAAATCCGTTTCATCGGCGTGCTGAAGCGGAATATTTTCATAATTGAGCGGACGAATCTCGTTTAACCAATCGGATAATTCCGCGCGGGAAATCTCGCGCTTTTCCGCTCCGACGCGCAAATAAAATCTGCCGTCGCGCGTTCGATAAGGACGACGTTTTCCTTCGACATCCAAAACCACGACGTTCCTGCCGTTGTCATAAGAAATGCAGTCAAGAAGCGGAAGGATCGGCGGATAAATTTCTTCGCGGCAAATTCGCACGAGTTCCGCCTGCACTTCCTCCGGGTTTCGTACGCCTTCAATTCGCAGTTGGTCGGTTACGCCGAAAATCATCGTGCCGCCGTCGGTGTTGGCAAGCGCGACGATTCCTTTGGCGATTTTCTCCGAATTGGAAAGTTTGACTTTGAGTTCGAGGTAGGTGTCTTCGCCGCCGCGAATAAGGCGTAAAAGCTCTGTCCGCGTCGTTTGCGGCGCAGGCTGGTTTTGAATATATTCTTGGAAAGAACGCTCCGTTGAAGGTTCAGAACGCTGGCTATACCGAAATTTTTTGCGTGGCATTTCGCATTCGGCGTGTTAATTTATGTCAGGGCGGCACACGCTTTTTATAAACCGCCCGAATGTGTTTCCTATGAAAAACACATTACTGGAATTCAGATTATCAACTTCTTTAATTGAA
Organism: Acidobacteria bacterium 28-1; assembly: GCA_002050365.1. Classification (GTDB taxonomy): domain Bacteria; phylum Acidobacteriota; class Blastocatellia; order Pyrinomonadales; family Pyrinomonadaceae. The sequence goes on along the minus strand of MWYZ01000064.1, from coordinate 11,247 downwards.
ACATTTATAGATAAAAAAGTAAAAGAACGATTAAAACGAGAAATTTTATTTGCGCTTTCAAGTTTTTTTTCGCAAACTTATCGAGTTCTTTTAATTTCAATATCAAAACAATTTGCAAATAGTGGAAGCGGAAGTCATTACAACTTACGTCGGACTTGGCTCAAATTTAGGCGACAGAGCGGGCAATCTGCTAGTCGCCGTGCGCGGCTTGATGGAAGCGAGTTTCACCGTTTGCAAACTTTCCGCTATTTATGAAACCGCACCTTTCGGAATTGAAGCGGCGGAAAATCATTCGCCGTATTTAAATATGGTTGCAGAAATCCGAATAAAAAGTGTTTCGGCTTCGCAAATGATGGCGCGTATGCTGCGGATTGAGTACCTGCTCGGTCGCCGTGATAAAAATCTGCAAAAGCCGCGCACAGTTGACCTCGATTTACTTCTTTACGGTGATTTCAAATGCGACACGGAATTTTTAACCGTGCCGCATCCGCGCCTGCACGAACGCAAATTTGTTTTAGTTCCCTTAGCGGAGATTGCTCCGCATCTGGTTCATCCGATTTTAAATAAAACCGTTCAAGAACTTCTTCAAACGGTAAAAGATGATTCAAAAGTAAAACGCTGGCGACCGTAATTAAATTAAAAATTGAACGTGTAGAATTATTTGACATTCAATTTTAACCTGTAATAATCGCTTTTATTTTCAAACAAATCTTGCATTTTACACGTTTAATTTTGCATTAGAAAACATGGCATATCTACAACCCGACAAACCCGAAAAAGTATATGTTCCCGCTCTTCGTGCGGCGAAAGAAAAAGGCGAAAAACTCGTTTGCTTGACCGCTTACGATTATCCGACGGCGCGAATCGTGGACGAAGCAGGCGTGGAAATAATTCTCGTCGGCGATAGCATGGGAAATGTCATTCACGGTTACGGCAATACGATTCCCGTAACGATAGAAGAGATTCTTTCCGCTTTAAAGGCTGTCAAACGTGGTTCGAGCCGCGCTCTGCTCGTCGCCGATATGCCTTACGGAAGTTATCACACAGGCGAAAATACAACCGTCCGAAACGCTCTGGTTTTGATGAAAGACGGCGGCGCGGAAGCCGTTAAACTCGAAGGCGGACGCAACCGCGTCGATTTGGTAAAAAGATTGGTTGACGAAGAAATTCCCGTGATGGCGCACATCGGATTAACGCCGCAATCAGTTCACAAACTCGGCGGTTACGCCGTGCAGGGAAAAACCGCCGATACCGCACAGCGGCTGCTTGAAGACGCTAAAATGCTCGAAGATGCGGGCGCGTTTGCGATAGTTTTGGAACTCGTTCCGCGCGAGATTGCTGAAATTATAAGTAAAGAATTGAGAATCTCGACGGTCGGCATCGGCGCAGGCACAAATTGCGATATTCAAGTTCTGGTTTTGCACGATTTAGTCGGCTTATCTTTCGGCAGACTGCCGCGCTTTGTGCGCCAATACGCGAACATCCGCGAAGTGATGACCGAAGCCGTTCAAAATTGGATGGAAGATGTAAAAAGCGGCAATTATCCAAGTGATAAGGAATCTTATGCAATGCCAAAAGATGTTGATACTGAAAACATAAAGTCAAAAGTTTCTTAATCTATGGAAATAATCAACCGCCGGGCGAGAATGGCATCGCTGACGCGCAAATTGCGGCGCGAGAATAAAACCGTTGGGTTTGTGCCGACGATGGGCGCACTTCACGAAGGTCATTTAAGACTTGTCGAAGAAGCCAGACAGATGTGCGACATCGTAATCGTTTCGATTTTTGTTAATCCCGCACAATTTAATGACCCAAAAGACCTCAATAAATATCCGAGAGATTTAACGAACGATGCAGCCCTTTTGACCGAATATCAAGTAGATTATATTTTCGCGCCTGAAACACAGGAAATTTACGGTGAAAATTTTTCGACTTTTGTCTACGTTGAAAATTTGACTGAAAATTTAGAAGGCGCATCGCGTCCCGGACATTTTCGCGGCGTAGCAACCGTTGTAACGATTCTTTTCAACACGATTCGCCCCGACTTTGCATTTTTCGGTCAAAAAGACGCGCAGCAAGTCGCCGTTATCAAACGATTAACGCAGGATTTAGGTTTTGACACGGAAATTGTCGTCGTGAAAACCGTTCGTGAAGAATCGGGTTTGGCGATGTCCTCGCGCAACGCTCATTTAAGTTCCGATGAAAGACAAAGGGCTTCGATTATTTTTCAGGCGCTGCGCAAAGCAAAATTAGCCGCTAAAGAAGGCGAACGAAATGCCCAAAGGCTCGCGGAAATCGTGCGTGAAAAGATTGAAACCGAATCGCTCGCTCAGATTGATTACGTCGCGGTCGTTGATAACGAAACGCTCGAGCCGGTCGAAAAAATCGGTGTAGATGCCGTTTTGATTGCGGTTGCCGTGCGTTTCGGAACGACGCGGTTGATTGACAATACGGTTATCACCCGAACCAAGTAAAATTCCCGCCCAAAGCAGTAATTGGCAGCAAAGTTGCATCTAAATTAACGAATTACAAAATTTAAGTAATTCGCCAAATATATGAAAAACATTAAGTCATTATTGACGGTTTTAAGTTTTATATTCGTATTTTCATTTGCGGTTTCGGCGCAGAGTTTGACCGCGCTCGACGGCGGAAAAGTTGACGTGCAAAATCAAAGGGGGAAAATTGTCGTTTTGGCAATTGGCGCAAGCTGGCTTCCATTATCGAAAGACCAAGTAATTTTTACCAATAAAATCGCTAAAAAATTTGCGGGACGCGATGTGGTAGTTTATTTTGTGGCGACTGATTCGTCTTCTGCGAAATCGAAAAATTACGCCAGCGACGATGAGCTCAGCAGTTTTGCCACGCGCAATAAATTAAACGTTCCCGTCCTGCGCGATTCAGACGGCTCGCAAACGCTGAAAAAATACGGTGTTGACCAGATACCTTCGTTTATCATCTTGGGCAAAGACGGCAAACCGGCAACCGAAGCATTCAGCGGCATTGACCCGAAAAGCGATATTTCCGTGCCGATTTCACAGGCGATTGAAAAATTATTATAAGTTTAGGGTTAAACTAAATAGACAGGATGAGCAAATTAAATGCTTATCCTGTTTTTCTTTGCGTTTGTCTTTGCGATTTCTCACGAGCGACTAATTCGTAAACCAAACTGACCGGCAAACCGACGACATTCCAATAATCGCCTTTGATTTGTTTGATAAAAAGCGCAGCTTGGGCTTGAACGGCATACGCGCCGGCTTTGTCGAGCGGCTCGCCTTGTTCGATTAAAAACTCAATTTCCGCTTCGATGAGTTCGGCAAATTTGACTCGCGTTCTCTGCAATCCAATAAAAATTTCCTTGTCTTTAACAATCGCTACGCCGGTCAAGACTTCGTGCCAATTTCCCGAAAGCATTCGCAGCATTTTCCGCGCGTCTGCCAAATCTTTTGGTTTCCCGACGATTTGGTTTTCGATGACGACAATCGTGTCCGCGCCCAAAACCAACTGATTTTTGTATTTTTCAGCAACGGCGGCGGCTTTTTCTCCGGCTAATCTCTGCACATAATCGGCAGGTTTTTCATTCGGCAATTCGGTTTCATCAACCTCCGCCGCGTGCTTTTCAAATTTCCAGCCGACCGCCGTTAATATCTCCGCGCGGCGCGGACTCGCTGACGCTAAAATTAACTTTGGAAGATTTATCATTGAACATTTTTCATTGAACATCTATCATTTATTACTTGTTGAATGATAAATGATAATTGTTAAATGACCAATGGACGAACTTTTTCGCGCACTGCCAAACCTGCTCAAGGAAAAGGAATTTGAGGACACGGAGGAAATCCGCGAAGCCGTCGCTTTTGCGGCGTGGCGGCGCGTTGCGGGCGAAAGTTTGTCAGACCACACTGTTCCGTTTCGTCTTTTTAATAAACATTTAATCATCGCCGTCGCCGATAAAATATGGAAACGACATCTCGAAACTTTGAGCGGACAGATGATTTTCAAACTCAATTCCGCGCTTGGACAAGCGATTGTTACATTTATCGAATTCCGCGTGGACGAAGACACGGTTGAAGCGGAACGCGCCAAACATCGCAAAAATTTGATGACCGACGAACAGCAGAGAGAAATCGCCCTCGAAGAAATTACACCGAAACTGCGTCATTCGGCGGACGCGATTAAAGACGACAACCTGCGTTATCAATTTCTGCTGGCGGCGGGCAGTTGTCTGGCGCGAAAGAATCGGCTTAAAAATAAGAAAGATTGACACCAATTGCTGTTTTGCTACACTCGCATTGGAGGTAAAGAAATGAATATCACGCTAACACCCGAACTCGAAAGTTTTATCAATGAAAAAATTCAATCAGGCTTATACAATTCGCCGGGCGAAGTTCTCCGCGAAGGTTTGCGGCTTCTGCGTGAACGGGACGAACTCCAACGATGGCGGAAAGAAGAATTGCGCCGCGAGGTGATGAAAGGTGTCGAGCAAATGCGAAATGGGCAATACCGAACTTATAATTCGGCTGAAGAGCTGGCGGAAGAAGTAATCAGGGAAGCTCGCGCCGAATTTAATTTCGAATCGGCAAGCCGGACGATTAACGAACTCACCGAGAAATTTCACTTGCTCGCCAACAATCCGATGCTCGGACGCACTGAACACGATTACATTATCGGTTTGCGAAGTTTTCCCTACAAAAATATGTGATTTATTATTTTCCGACTGAAAACGGCGTGGAAATCTACCATGTGTTTCACGGCGCAAGAAACATTGAAGATTCGTTTGAAGATTATTTTGAAGGACTAAAATCGTAATGGACGTTAAAAAAATCGCCAAGCTCGCGCATCTCGAAATAACGGAGGAAGAAGTTGCGCTCTACACGCCGCAGATGGCGAACATTGTCGCTTATGTCGAGCAGTTAAACGAACTCGACACTTCAAGCGTCGAACCGATGCTCGGCGGTTTGACCAAAGAAGGCGAACTAACCGAAACGCGCCGCGCGGATGTTCCGCACGAATCGCTCGGACAAGAGAAGGCGCTCGACCAAGCGCCGTCGGCGGTTGCGGGGCATTTTCAAGTCCCGAAAGTTTTATGAAAACAGTGGTCAATGTTCAGTGGCGCGATGCGTTAGTCAGTTGGCGGAAAATTTTCGCATTTGTATTTTGCATTTTCCATTTTCCGTTTTCCATTTCTTGTAGTATTCCAAATCTCGAAAAGCCCGAATGCACCGAAGCCAGGCAGACGGTCAGAGAATTTTACTCTTTTCATTTCGGCAGCGATATGAAATTGTCAAAGGAAAATTTGCAGAAGAGCGAACGGTTCTTGACCGACGAATTAAAGCAGAATTTAGCCGCGCAAGCTGAAAGCTCAAAAGATTATTTTACGGCGACGGACGATTATCCAAAGGCGTTTCGCGTCGGCGAGTGCAGCGTGGGAAGTGAAAATAAAGTTGTTTTTCAAGTCGTACTGTTCTGGAAAGACGACGCGCGCAGTGAGCAGCGCGAAATCAAAGTTGAAACCGTCAAGCGGAATGGTAGATGGCTGATAGATAAAGTGGAAAATTAATGAGCGAAATTAAATCGAATATCAAAAAATCATTGGATAACGCTGAAAAGTTAAACGAAACATTGAATTCGTTTCTCAAGATTGAGCGCGAATACGCCTTAAATCGCGCCGAAGAATTAGAGAAAAGTTCTGATGAATCGCCATTGAAAGGCTTTGCAATTGCCGTCAAAGATAACATCTGCACAAAGTTTTCGCAGACTTCCTGCGGTTCGCGGATTTTAGGAAATTACCGTCCGCAATATAATGCGACGGCGGTTGATAAATTATTAAAAGCGGGCGCGGTCATCGTTGGCAAAACGAATATGGATGAGTTTGCAATGGGTTCGTCGAACGAAAATTCGGCTTTCGGCACAGCCAAAAATCCTTGGGATACGACCAGAGTTCCGGGCGGAAGTTCGGGCGGTTCGGCGGTTGCGGTGGCTTCGGGCGTGGTTCGCGCCGCTTTGGGTTCGGAAACCGGCGGCTCGGTTCGTCAACCGGCTTCGTTTTGCGGAATTGTCGGACTCAAACCAACTTACGGCAGAATCTCGCGCTTCGGACTGGTGGCGTTCGCTTCTTCATTAGACCAAATCGGAATCTTCGGGCAAACTTCAAAAGACGCTGCGGAAGTTTTGCAAACGGTTGCGGGACGCGACGCGAACGACTCAACGACGGCTGCCGTAGAAGTTCCGAATTACGCCGATGAAATCGGAAAGGATATTAAAGGCAAGCGAATCGGCGTTCCGCGTGCGCTGTTCGGCGAAGGTTTGGATAATGAAGTGAGAAATGCGGTTGAACAATCAATTGAAAATTATCGTAGTTTGGGCGCGGAGATTATTGATATAGATTTGCCGAACTCAAAATATTCAATCGCGGTTTATTACATTATCGCAACGGCGGAAGCCTCATCGAATTTAGCCAGATTCGACGGCGTGCGTTACGGTTTTCGCGCCGAAAACGCTCACCGATTGCGCGAGATGTATATGAAAACCCGCGAAGAAGGTTTCGGCGCAGAAGTCAAACGCCGGATTATGCTCGGAACTTACGTTTTATCTTCGGGCTATTATGATGCTTATTATGCCAAAGCACAGAAAGTCCGCACACTTTTGAAACAGGATTTTCTTAATGCTTTCGACCGTTGCGATGCGGTTTTAACGCCGACGGCTCCGTCCGTCGCCTTTAAAATCGGTGAAAAAACCGATGATCCGTTAGCGATGTATCTGAGCGACATCTACACGGTTTCGGCAAATTTGGCGGGCATTCCGGGAATTTCCGTGCCGTGCGGTTTATCTTCGGAAGGTTTGCCGATTGGCTTGCAGCTCGTCGGTAAGCATTGGTCGGAAGCGGTTTTGCTGAATCTCGCTAATGCTTACGAAAGTCAATTTCCACTCGGTGCGAAAGCGCGTTTCAGTGTTGCCGGTTAATTACCGGTTGCTCTAATTTCTGTCAACAAGACTTTTAAAATTGCAATTTAACGACAAAAGCAAAAGGCAAAAGTGAAAACTTTTGTACAAAAGTTGATTTTCATTTCAACCGTTTCAACTTTTACAGCTTTTACTTTTGCCTTCTGCCTTTTTACTTTTTACTTTGTAATCCCAACTTGGCTTAGAGCATAAGCGTAGTCGAAAGCGACTTCTTTTAGCTTGTCATAACGTCCTGAAGAGCCTCCGTGTCCCGCGCCCATATTTGTTTTGAGCAGAATCATACTGTCGCCAGTTTTCATCTCGCGGATTTTCGCGGCAAACTTCGCGCCTTCCCAAAACGGCACTTGGCTGTCATTCAAGGAAGTTTCGATTAACATATTCGGATACTTCTGCGCTTTGACGTTATCATACGGCGAATACTTAATCATATAATCAAAGGCTTCCTTCTCGTTCGGATTTCCCCATTCGATATATTCGCCCGTCGTTAGAGGCAAAGAAGCATCGAGCATCGTGTTCATCACGTCAACAAACGGAACTTGCGCGATAACCGCTTTGAATAAATCAGGGCGCATATTCGTCACTGCGCCGACCAGCAGACCGCCCGCGCTTCCGCCTTGAATCACTAAACGGTCAGCCGAAGTGTATTTGTTTTTGATTAAATAATCAGCCGAATCAACAAAATCGTTGAACGTATTTAATTTCTGAAACATCCGACCTTGCTGTCGCCATTTTTCGCCGAGTTCAGAACCGCCGCGAATATGCGCAATCGCATAAATCATGCCGCGGTCAACAAGACTAAGGCGCGCCGTCGAAAAACTCGGTGTCGTCGAATAACCGTAAGACCCGTAAGCATAGAGCAGCATCGGCGATTTGCCGTCGAGTTTAGTCCCCTTTTTCATCACGATTGACACGGGAACTTTCACGCCGTCCCGCGCCGTCGCCCAGATTCTCGTTGTTTCGTATCCGGCTTTTTCGTAACCGCTCGGAATTTCCTGCTGTTTGATAATTTTGCTCGTCCGGGTTTTGAAATCGTATTCGTAAGTCGAGTTCGGCGTAATCATCGAAGCGTAATTAAACCGGATAACTGGCGTGTCGAATTCAGGATTGGTTGCCAAACTCGTTGTATAAACCGATTCGGGCGTAGCGATGCGAGCCGCCGCGCGGCGCGTTTTCAAATCCATCACCTTAAGATATTCCAAGCCGTTTTCGACTTCAGAAACAACCGCGTAATCTTTGAAAAAATCAATGTCATCAACTTTTATCGCCGGATTATGCGGAACAAAATCCGTCCAATTCTTTTCGCTCGGGTCGGCAACGGGAGCGCGGACGACGCGAAAGTTTTCGGCGTTTCGGTTGGTCGTAATATAAAATTCGCCGTTGTAGTGGTCAACCGCGTATTCGTGGTCTTTCTCGCGCGGCAAAACGATTTTCCATTTGCCGTCGGGACGGTCGGCTGGCAAATAGCGATACTCGCGCATTGTGGCGGCGTGCGAAGAAAGAAACATCATTTTCTTATCGCGCGAACGTTCAACTCCAAGACCGAAGAGTTCGTCCTTTTCTTCATAAACAAGCGTATTGTCATTTGAGCCGAGCGTGTGTTTCCAGAATTTATCAGAGCGTTTGGTCACGTCGTCTTCGGTAACAAAAAACAAAGTTTTGTTGTCGTTCGCCCATTCGACTGAAGTTACGCGCTCGATTTTATCCGGCAACATTTTCCCCGTTCGCAAATCTTTAATCTGCAAAGTGTATTGCCGATAACCCGTCGAATCTGAAGAAAACGCCAATAGATTACCGTCGTCGCTCACGTCAAACGAACCGATTGCATAAAACTTAAAACCTTTCGCCAACTCGTTCTGGTCGAGCAGAAGTTGTTCGTCATCGCCATTCTGCTTTTTCGAGCGGTAAAACATCGGATACTGCTTTCCCGTTTCGGTTTTCGAGTAATACCAGTAATCGCCAAGTTTGTAAGGAACGCTCAAATCCGTCTGCTTAATGCGTCCGAGCATTTCTTTGTAAAGATTATCCGCGAATGCCTGATGCGGTTTCATATAGCTTTCCGTATAAGCGTTTTCGGCTTCGAGATATTTGATAACTTCGGGATTTTTCTTATCCCGCAGCCAGAAATAATCGTCTTTCAACTCGTAGCCGTGAATTTTTGTAACTTTGGTTTCCTTTTTCGGAACAGGTGGTTTCATATCGGTTTGGGCAACAATAACGCAATTGCCGATGACAATTACGATAAATAATCCTAGAACATAAAACAATTCTCTCATTTTACTAAACTCCTCTTTTCGGTTTTTCTATTCGGGGAATGAATTTTCCTCATATTACGCGAAAACTTTTATTTTGTTTCGTACCAGTAAATTATAGATGCCTTTAGATTGGCAGTTGACGAATCGAATTTATGTATTCCTCCGCTTCCGAAGCCGCCCAAATCAAAATTATTTCATCTATGGCGAGGCTGATTTCAAGTTTTTTAGAAACGATGAAAACGCCCCAACACTTTTCTTGTCGAATAAATTCGGCAAAATGTTTCGGTATAGTTTTGCGGTCGTGAGTAATTAAAATTCTCTTTTCGCTTGCGGCAATTTTCAAAACATTCTCGTCGCGTAAGCCTTCGAGTCCGGCTTCGGTTGCGGTTTGAAAATCAATTTCAGGTATTCGGCGCAAAACGCCCGCCTGCGATGTCTTCATTCAAATCGGCATCGGCTTGAAATTTCGGTTTCATACTTGCGGCGTGAGTAAATCTTGGCGTGCTTTATTCATTTTCGCTTGCCAATCGGCATCATTCGATTGCCCGCGCATACTTTCAAATTCCTTTTCTTCTTGAATCAAATACGAATCAATCTCTGCTTGATGAGCTAAATAAAAAGCAATCGCGCCGTAAATTTCTTCCAAAGTTAAAAGCGGAAACGAGCGTCGAATGCTCTCAGGCGACTGTCCCCGCCGAAAAGCATAAACTATCGAATCAAGCGAAATTCTTTTACCCGCAATCCAAAAGCCTTCGTCTCTTTTTTCTACATAGTTATTATTCATATTCAAATTTTAGCAAATATAAAAAGCAAAGAGAAAATAAAATCTCCGCAAACAAAAAGTTTCACAAATTTTCGTTAACACTTTCCGTTCTAACTCGTCTATATTAGCGGCAACCTATTAAAAGCCAATTTCAAGACGGCTGAGTGATGAACTATACTCTTTCCATATTTATCGTCACTCATCCGTTTCAAAAAGATGCCTGAAAGCGAAATGACCGGCAATTTATTTTTATTTACGAACGTAGCGGCTACTCCAGCGCCCGCCACGGAAAAGGTCAAAGCGGAAGCGCGACTTGTCGAGCGGGTGGGCGAAGGCGATGAAGAAGCATTTAATGAAATCTATAAAATTTTCGCGCCGCTTGTTCACGGCATCGTTCTGGCGCGTGTTCCGCGTGATGAAGCGGCTGATATTGTGCAGGAAGTTTTTCTGGCGGCTTATAAAAATCTCCATACGCTTCGTGATAAAAATGCGGTGGGCGCGTGGCTGGCGATGATTGCGAGAAATCGGGCGGTTGAGTTTTATCGTCAGGCTAAACCGACCGAAGTATTACCGGAAGATTTAAGAGGTAAAGACGATTCGCAAACGGAAGCGCGTGAGATTTTGAAGGCGATTCGCGCTTTGCCAGAAACTTATAAGGAAACTCTGGTTTTGCGACTAGTCGAAGGAATGACGGGACAGGAAATCGCTGAACGAACAGGATTAGCACCCGAATCGGTGCGCGTGAATCTAAATCGCGGAATGAAACTTTTGTGGCAAAAGCTCGGCATCGTGGAGTAGAAAGATGAAAGAAGATTATCTGTGGGACAAAACGGGCGCAGACCCCGAAATTCAGAGATTGGAAAACGCGCTGCGGATGTTTCGTTACAAAGAAACCGCCCCGCCCGCATTGCCGGCGAAAATTATTCCTTTTGAAAGGAAAACTCCGCGCAAGTTTTTTCGGTTAGCTTTCGCATTTGCGGCTTGTGCGGCGTTTGCAGTTTTTTCTCTGGGCGTTTGGCTGCAAATTTCGAGCGAGAAAATTGAAGTCGCAAAAGATTCGACGGAAACGCTTGCGCCGCAGATTAGCAAGAAAGTTTCCGACAAAATCGCGGATGAAAAACCGGACGATTTGCCAAACAATTTAGTAGACATTATTGGAAATAAGTAAAATCGGTTAATCTATGTAAATGTTAAAATATGCGGAGTTAAAAGAAAAGCCGAAAGAGTTTCTTGCCGCCACCGGTTTGACTGATGAAGAGTTTCAATGTCTGT